>CAYURT010000058.1:0-17879 GCA_964447215.1 uncultured Mycobacterium sp. | reverse complement strand
AGACCTGGATCTGCACCGACGGCTGGTTGTCGTCGGCGGTGGTGAAGGTCTCCGAGCGCTTGGTCGGGATGGTGGTGTTGCGCTCGATGAGCTTGGTCATCACCCCGCCCTTGGTCTCGATACCGAGACTGAGCGGCGTGACGTCCAGCAGCAGAACGTCTTTCACCTCACCCTTGAGCACACCGGCCTGCAGGGCGGCGCCGACCGCGACGACCTCGTCGGGGTTGACGCCCTTGTTGGGCTCCTTGCCGCCGGTGAGCTCCTTGACCAGGTCGGTCACCGCGGGCATGCGGGTCGAACCGCCGACGAGCACCACATGGTCGATATCGGACACCGAGATGCCGGCGTCCTTGATGACCTGCTGGAACGGCGCACGGGTGCGGTCCAGCAGATCCTGGGTGATCTTCTGGAACTCCGAGCGGGTCAGCTGTTCGTCGAGGAACAACGGGTTCTTGTCGGCGTCGACGGTGATGTAGGGCAGGTTGATCGAGGTGGACTGACTTGAGCTGAGCTCGATCTTCGCCTTCTCGGCGGCCTCACGCAGCCGCTGCATGGCCATCTTGTCCTTGGTCAGGTCGATGCCGGCACTGGCCTTGAACTTGTCGACCAGCCATTCGACGATCCGGTCGTCCCAGTCGTCGCCGCCGAGGTGGTTGTCCCCGGAGGTGGCCCGGACCTCGACCACACCCTCGCCGATCTCCAGCAGCGACACGTCGAAGGTGCCGCCGCCGAGGTCGAAGACCAGGATGGTCTGTTCCTTGCTGCCCTTGTCCAGCCCATAGGCCAACGCGGCCGCGGTGGGCTCGTTGACGATGCGCAGCACGTTCAGGCCGGCGATCTGGCCGGCCTCCTTGGTGGCCTGGCGCTGGGCGTCGTTGAAGTAGGCGGGAACGGTGATCACCGCGTCGGCGATGTCCTCACCGAGATAGCTTTCGGCATCGCGCTTGAGCTTCTGCAGAACCCGGGCGCTGATCTCCTGGGCGGTGTAGTTCTTGCCGTCGATCTCGATGGACCAGTCGGTGCCCATGTGGCGTTTGACCGATCGAATGGTGCGGTCGACGTTGGTGACCGCCTGGTTCTTGGCGGGCTGGCCGACCAGCACTTCGCCGTTGCGCGCAAAGGCGACCACCGACGGTGTGGTGCGCGAGCCCTCCGAGTTGGCGACGACGACAGGGTCGCCACCTTCGAGAACCGCGACGACGGAGTTGGTGGTCCCGAGGTCGATACCGACCGCACGAGCCATAGTGATTTCCTCCTGAATAGACGTTCTGGTCTGAGCGAACCGGACTCAAGCCTGCGGGCGGCAGGCGCTCCTGTCAACCCATAGTTGAGTCGGTCTCACTCAAGTGTCGTTGGTGGCAACCGGCCCGACGTCGGATTTGTTCCCGGACCTCCGACCGGCCGCCCAGGTCGGCAGCGCGCCGACCGCGACGGCCACCCAGGCCAGCAGTACACCCGCGACGAGGGTCGGATGCACGGCGGTGCCCTCGGTCGGTGCGATGAGGTCGATCACCAGGGCGCCCAGGAGTTGTCCGCTGATGGAGAGCAGCGCCAACAGCAGCACGCCGAGGCGCTGCACCGCCCAGGCCGCGGTGGCGATGAAGACCACCCCGATGGCGCCGCCGGTGTAGATCCACCACGGGCCGGCGGGCAGCGGCCCCGGGGCGACACCGGTGAGCGCCCAGGCCAGTCCGAGCGCAGCGCCGAGCACCGCGAATCCCAGGGTGAAATTGATGAACGCCGCCGATACCGCCCGCCCCGCCACCGCGCCGACCCTGCCGTTGACGGCCTGCTGCACGGCGATCATCGATCCGGCGAACAGCGCGAGCAGGATCGGCCAGGTCTCGCCCAGCGAAAACCGGCCGAGCCGCCCGGAGACCGCGACGGCCACCGCCGCGATGGTGATGACCGCGGACGCGATCCGGGCTCCGGTGACGGGCCGGCGCCCGCCCGGCCCCAGTCCGGCCCGGTCGACGGCCAGGCTGCTACTGGTCTGCCCGGCCACCACCGCGACGGTGAACACGGCCACCCCCAGCAGGGGCACCGTGACGCTTTGAACCGCCACGAAGAAGCCGCCCAGCGCGCCACCGAGGACCTGCCACCAGGGCATCTCCCGGCTGCGGACGGCGGCCGCGACCCAGCGCACACCCTCCCGGTAGCGCGGAACGACCCCCAGGGCTGCCGTCAGGATCAGCCAGCCGGACCCGAAACTGATGACCGCCGCCTGGATGCCCTGGATCTGGTTTCCCACCGCGACCGCGAGTTCGCCGTTGGCCCTGGACTGGTAGGACACCATCGCGCCGACGGCGACCGCGGCGGCGCCGGCGGCGAGGGGGCCGTGCCATCCGTGCCATCCGCGCCGGCCCGGCTGCGAACGCTGCGGGTCGGTCGGAAAAATGGCAGTCACCTGTCAGGAGTCGTCACCGAGAAACCTAGCGACACCCGCCAACAACGACTACCACCACCCCGAACGGCTGCTGGACGACAGCCGGCCGCTACCCCAGGCCGCTTCCCACCAGCAGTCCGAGCACATAGGTGATCGCCGCCGCCCCGTAGCCGATCGCGAGTTGGCGCAGCGCGCGGCGCAGCGGCGGCGCCCCGGAGAGCAGACCGACGATCACACCCGTGGCCAGCAGGGCCGCGCCGACCAGCACGGCGGCCACCACTACCGCGGTGGTGCCGCCCAGCCCGAACAGGTAGGGCAGCAAGGGGATCAGCGCACCCGTCGCGAAGAACAGGAAGCTTGACACCGCCGCCTTCAGTCCGGTGCCAATGGCCTCGTGGGACTCCGCTTCCGGGCCGACCCGATCATGCGCACCGTCCCCGTCGACCGCGCTGTGGAGCACCTGGGCGGCGTGCGCGCTGGCCTCGGCGGCACTCATCCCGCGGGCGCGGTAGACCAGCTCGAGCTCGTTGGCGTCGACGTCCAACTGCGTCAGCGCGCCGCCGACGCCGGGGCTCGGGGCCGAGGCCTCCAGCAGTTCACGTTGCGAGCTGACCGAGACGTACTCCCCCGCCCCCATCGACAGCGCCCCCGCCAGCAGCCCGGCCAGCCCGGTCACCAGCACCGTGTGCGTCGGGACTCCGCTGGCGCTGACCCCGAGGATCAGCGCCAGGTTGCTGACCAGTCCGTCGTTGGCGCCGAAGACCGCGGCCCGGAAACTCCCGGACAACCGGTCCCGGCCGCGGGCCGCCAGCGCCCGGATCACCTCTTCGTGGATCTGCTCGTCGGCGGCCATCGTCGGGGTCGCGTCGGCGTCGTCGGCGTAGCTGGCCCGGGCCTCGAAACGCTGCACCAGGGCCAGCACGAAGACCGAGCCGAAGTGGCGGGCCAGGAATGCCAGCACGCGGGTGCCGGTGTCCGCCCGCAGCCGCGGCCCCACCCGGTCGCCCAGGAGATCGAGCCAGTGCTGTTCGTGGCGCTCCTCGGCGGCGGCGATGGCGGAGAGGATCTCGCGCTCCTCCCCGTCGTGCTTGCGCGCGAGGTCCCGGTAGACGGCCGCCTCAGCCCTCTCGTTGGCCAGGTGGCGCCGCCAGCGCCGCAGGTCTGCGTCGGTCGGGCCGGTCACACCGTCCATTTTGGCCCGTTCCGAGGGTCAGGCGCAGTGCGAACGCGGCTCAGGCGAAGACGTTGTCGACAAAGGACTTGGTGCCCTCTTTCCAGGCGATGATGAAGTTGCCGACGTCATCACGGCTGATCGCCAGCGACGGGCAGAACCAGTTGCCGCCACCGGGGGCGAAGAAGTGCGGCGAACCGACCACACCGCGGGCCTTGCCTTCCTCCCAGTCCGCCCGCACCGCGGCGAGGGTGGCCTCGGGGTCCAGGGGTTCCAGGCCGAAGCGGGCCGCGATCGGCGCAACCACCTCGGGCCGGCCGATGTCCAGCCCCTGCTCGAACATCGCGTCCCGCAACGCCATCCCGACCTGCTCGTCGAGGCCGGCGTCCCCGGTGCGGTCGGCCGCGGCGGTCAGGGCGAAGGCCGCCATCGAGGTGCGGGGGAAGTTCTCCTCGGAGAATCCGGCGAAGAGGTCGGGCCGCACCGACCCGCACAGCGCGCTGATCTCGGAGCCGACGTGGTGCGGGTCGAGGGGTTTGCCGTTGATCAACTCCAGCGGCCAGGCCCGGATGCGCAACCGCGGTTCGGTCAATCCACGCTCGGTGCGGCGGTCGATGAGCGTGTGCAGACCGACATGGGTAAACGGGCACAGAATGTCGGCGAAGACTTCCACGGTGTGCATGGCGGTGAGGCTACCGGCCCCTCGTCGGCCCCACGTCGAATACACCTGCCCCCGGTACGGTGAACCGCATGTTGTTGCGGCCGAGGCGCTCCGCGCTGGGCGGTCTCATCACCGGCTCGGCGCGGTTGGCCTCGAGCACGGTGCGCCTGGCGGTGGGCGCCGCCGAATTGGCCGGTAACGCCGCGCTTCTCAGCGGTGCGGCGGCGGTGCAGGCCGGATCGCAGGCGCTCTCGGCGGTTCCCGGGGTCGGATCGGCGGCAAGGGCGGCGGCGGGCATGGCCGCTGAGGCGGCCGGCGGTCCACCTGTCCGGCGCTCCAGCCGTCGCGGCAACCGGCGCTGGATCGAGGTTCGTGGACTGTCCGGGCCCGACGCCGAGGCGATCGCCGGGGAGGTGCTCGCCGCTGTGCGGGCGGTGCCGGGAGTTCAGGATGCGCACCTGAACACCTCAGTCACGCGGGTGGTCATCACCGTGGCCCCCGGCGGTCCGGCCGCGGATCTGGTCGGCGTGGTCGCCGCCGCCGAGCGCCGGGCCCGCACCCCCGCGGCCCGGGGTGAGGCCGCGGCACGCCACCGGCCGCTGACCCTGCCCGGCGACGACACGGCCGTGGTGACCAGGGCGGTCAGCGCCGCGGCCGCGACGGCCGCCTTCGGGGTGTCGCTGGCCGGCGCCGCGATGCGGCTCCCGGGACTGCCCAATGTCATCGCGGTGGCGCCCACACTGGCCGACACCGTTCCAGCGGTCCGCCAGCGCCTCCAGCGCAGGCTGGGCAGCGACGGCACGGACCTGTTGTTCTCGGTGCTCAACTCGGCGGGAGCGGCACTGACGCTGTCCCCGACCGCCGCCGCGGCGGAGGCGGCGACCCGGGCCATGCTGACCGTGGAGGCCTGGGATGCGCGGCTGGCCTGGCACCGCCACGAGCCGGGGCTGGCCCAGCACCCGCCGCAGCGCCGCGCTCCGGCGCACGGCACCGAGATCTTCGCCGACGGAGTGGGCGAGCAGTACGCGAACCGGGCGGGCCGGATCGGCGTGGCGGCCGCGCTGCTGGCCGGGGCGGTCTCGGGCAACCCGGCCGTCGGTGGGGCGGCGGCCCTGGTCGCGGCGCCCAAGCCGAGTCGCGCGGTGCGCGAGGCGTTCGGCTGCGCGATGACCCGCGGACTCATCGAGCACCACGACGCTCTGGTGCTGCGTCCCCGCGCGCTGCGGGCGTTGGACCGGGTGGACGTCATCGTGCTGGACCCCCGCAGTCTCTACACCGACACCCTGATGGTCAGCCGGGTCCGAGGGGTCGACAACGGCCGGCGGGCTCAGGCCTGGGAGGCCGCCCGCGCGGCACTGGCCGACGGGCGGCTCACCCCCGGCTGGCACCGCCTGGCGTCGATCCCCGGCGCGGGCTCCGGCGGATCGGCTCTCATCAGCCCGGTCCGCGACCCGTTCGCCACCGCCGTGGTCGCCGAAGCCCGTCGGGCCGGGGTCCGGGTGCTCTCCGTCGACGACGACGGCCTGCGCTCGCTGGCGCAGGGTTTCGACGCGCTGCACCCGGTCACCGGCTCTCTGGACGAGGCCCTGTCCGAGGTGATCTCCGAAGCCCGGGCCGAGGGCGTGACGGTGGCGCTGGTGACCACCCCGGAGATGGCCGCCGCGCACCGGGCCGACATCACCATCGGCGTCGCCCGGGATGCGATGCCACCCTGGGGCGCCGACATTTTCGTCCCCGACCTGCCGGCGGTGTGGCGGATCCTCCGGTCGATCCCGGCCGCCCGGAAGGCCGCCTCCAGCGGGGTCCGGCTTTCCCTGTCCAGCACCGCGATCGGCACCCTGATGTTGATTCCCGGGGTGCCGGGGTACGGCCCGGAGTCGGTCAACCTCGGCGTGCTCGGCGGACTGTGGTCGGGTCTGCGCACCGGCAACGCGGTGTTCGGCGACGCGGCTCCGGTCGCCGAACCCGGACACGACTGGCATGCGCTGCCGCCGGAGGAGGTGCGCAGGCTGCTGCCGCGCCCACCCGACGACCCGGCCGCCTCAGAGGGGCCGCCACCGGCGCTGCTGGCACCGGTGCGGACGCTGTGGCGAGCAGGGGCCGCGGGCTGGTCGCTGGCCGGTGAGTTCCTCGAGGAGATGCGCGCTGATCTGGCCGACCCGATCACCCCGATCCTGGCCACCGGCGCGGTGGCCAGCGCACTGCTGGGCTCGCCCCTGGACGCCGTTCTGGTCGGCGGGGTGCTGCTGACCAACGCCGCGCTGTCGGCCCAGCAGCAGTTGCACGCCGAGCGGGTGCTGCGCCGGCTGCTGGCGGTGCAGGATCCGCCGGCCTGGCGCAGGGTCGGCCCCTTGACCCAGCAGCGCACCGAGGACGTCCCGGCCCGGTCGCTGCGCCCGGGCGACATCATCGAGGTGCACGCCGGGGAACTGGTTCCGGCCGATGCCCGGCTGATCGAAGCGGTCAACGTCGAGGTGGACGAGTCGACGCTGACCGGAGAGTCACTGCCGGTTCCCAAACAGACCGCCGCCACCCCCGGGGTCCCGCTGGCCGAACGCTCCTGCATGGTCTATGCCGGCACCACCATGGTGGCCGGCACCGCGCTGGCGGTGGTGACCGCGGTCGGGCGCGGCACCGAGATCAAGCGCGCGCTGGCGATGGCCCCCCGCTCCAGCCGCCAGATCGGTCTGCAACGCCAACTGGCCGGGATCACCGGGCGCGCGCTGCCGTGGAGTCTGGCCGGCGGCGCGCTTGTCGGCGCACTCAGCGTGGCCCGCGGGACACCGCTGCGCGAGGCGGTCGGCAGCGCGGTCTCGGTCACCGTCGCCGCCGTTCCGGAGGGCCTGCCCTTGGTGGCGACGCTGGCCCAGGTCGCGGCGGCACGCAAGCTCAGCGGCCGTTGTGTGCTGATCCGCAACGCCAACTCCGTGGAGGCGCTGGCCCGCCTGGACGTGGTGTGCTTCGACAAGACCGGCACGCTCAGCGAGAACCGTCTGGTGGTCAAGCGCGTGCTCGCGGTGCGGGGCCGGACGGCCAGGCAGGTCACCGACGCCGCCCTGACCACCGTCCCGGACGGCGGCGGCCGCGTCGCGCATGCCACCGACGAGGCGATCCGACAGTACGCCGACGGCGACGCGGCACCGGCCGACGCGTTGCTGCCGTTCCAGTCCGGCCGGCCCTTCGCCGCCGCGCTGAGCGGGAACCGGCTCACCGTCAAAGGCGCCCCGGAGGTGCTGTCGGGCTGGCTGGACGGCGGGGCGGCGGACTTGCAGCCGATCATCGCCGAACTCGCCGCCGACGGGCTTCGGGTGCTGGCGGTCGCCGAGCGGACACTGACCGCGCGGCAGGCGGCACGAGCCGCCGACGACCCGGCGGCCATGGAGCGACTGTGCGCCGGCAAGCTCACCCCGACCGGGGTGATCGGCCTGGCCGACACCCTGCGCCCGGCCGCCGCCCCACTGCTTGCCGGACTCGCCGAGCGCGGCATCGGGGTGCGGCTGATCACCGGCGACCACCCGGTGACCGCGGCGGTCATCGCCGGCGAACTCGGCTTGCCGGTCGCTGAGTCCGAGGTGATCACCGGCACCGACTGGGAGACGATGTCGGCCGACGAGCGGACCGCCGCGGTGACCTCCCGCCTGGTGTTCGCGCGGATGTCCCCGGAGCACAAGGTCGAGGTGGTACAGGCACTGGAGCGCTCCGGGCAGGTGACCGCCATGGTCGGCGACGGCGCCAACGACGCGGCGGCGATCCGCGCCGCCAGTGTGGGTATCGGAGTGGCCGCCACGGGCAGCGACCCGGCCCGCACCGCCGCTGACATCATCCTGCTCGACGGCCGGATCGAGGCGCTGCTGGATGCCCTCGACGAGGGCGAGCAGCTATGGCGCCGGGTGCAGTCGGCGGTCTCGGTGCTCCTCGGCGGAAACGCCGGCGAGGTGGCCTTCGCCCTGATCACCAGCCTGCTCACCGGCCGTTCGGCCCTCAACGCCAGGCAGATGCTGCTGATCAACATGCTCACCGACGCTCTGCCGGCGGCCGCGCTGGCAGTCAGCGCTCAGGACGGCACGGCGCAGTCGGGCCGGGACGAGGCGGCGATGTGGCGGGCGATCGCGGTCCGGGGCGCCGCGACCACGGTGGGCGCCAGCCTGGCTTGGACGATGGGCCGGCTGACCGGACCGCGCGACCGGGCCGGCACGATCGCGCTGATCGGACTGGTGTGCACTCAGCTGGCCCAGACCCTGGCCGACTCCCACGACCCGCTGGTGGTGGCGACGGCCGCCGGGTCGCTGCTGGTGCTCGCCGGGATCGTCAGCACTCCCGGTATCAGCCAGATCTTCGGGTGCACCCCGCTCGATCCGCTGGGCTGGGGGCAGGCACTGCTGGCGACCGCGGTGGCCTCCGCGGTAGCCGCGCTGGCACCGGGAGTCGTGGCACGGCTGGGTTCGGGGCCGCAGAACACCACCCCGGACGAACCGGCGTCCGCCGGCTCAGTCGTCGATGACGACGATGCCGGCGGTGACCAGCAGGGCGTAGACCTGGCGGACCGGCGGCGTCAGCAAGCGGACACCAACGGAAACCAGCGCATCCGGTCCGGTGCCGCGAAGAAAGTCGCTCACACCTCCAAGAGAACCACGCCGGATGACCGCAACGGTTCATCGAAATGAACAGGAAACCAACATGTTGTCAAAAACGCGGTCCCTGGTAGCCGCCCAGCAGGACGCCGCGCGGCGGGTCGCCGCCGGCCGCCGGTTCTCGGTCCGGCTGCCGGTCCTGGGCACGGTGCGGCTTCCACCTCCGGATCAGCTGGCCTTCTACGGCGTGCTGGCCGGGCTGGCGGCGCTGGAGCTCATCGACTGGCCGGTAGCGGTGGCGATGGGCGTCGGCTCGGCGGTCGTCTCCCGGCACCTCTCCGACGTGGAGGCCCGCGAGGCCGAACTGGAGGAGCAGGTACGGGCGGCCCCGCCCACGACCCCGGCCGCGACCGCGCCCGCGCCCGCGAAAAAGACAGCGGCGAAGAAGGCTGCAGCCGAGAAAACAGCGGCCAAGAAAACAGCGGCCAAGCAATCCCCGGCGAAGAAGACCACCGCGAAAAAGACAGCCGCGAAAAAGACCGCTGCGACAAAGACAGCGGCCAAAAGAACAGCGGCCAAAAAAGCATCCGCCGGGAAAATCCCGGCCAAGAAAACGGCCCCTCGTCAGGCCCGCTGACCGCGGCCGGACGTCACAGCGCAGTGCCGTTGATCCGGCTTGCCGACAATTCCTGAAGGTAGATCTCCAGGTCGGTGTACCCGGCGCTCGACAGGGTGCGCCCGTTGGTGTTGGCCACGGCGGGATCGAGTCCCCGGGCGGCCTCCCATGCATCGAGAAACGCGGGAGCGGATCTGGGCAGCAAAACGGCCTCAAGTCCGGTCATTAGCCCTAGTCTCGGGAGAAACGGACCACCGGTGATCGGAGCAATGTGAAGACCGTCAAAGACATCTGCCTCGGCGTCGCGGTTGCGGGTGCGGTGGCCGGGGCCGGTTCGGTGCTCGGATGCGCGGTCGCCTACGGAGAGCCTCGGGCGACCGACAGCGCCGACGCCACCGCGTCAGCTGCCGAGTCCGCACCGGCCGAGCGCGCGGTGCGCGGCACGCGGGCAGCCGATCGCCGCCGGTCCGGCGCGTCGGTGCGGGCCGGCCGCACCGACGATTCCCCTCGGGCGGCAGCCGCTGAGCGAGGTTCCGCGCGACTGTCCGATCCCGAACCCAACCCCAGCAACGACAGCGGGGCGCGCACACCGGTCGCCGAGGCCGCGCGCGGCACCACGGCCCCCCCGGTGGGCACGGCGGCCGCGCAACGGGCCAGCATCACCACACCGACGGAAGCCGCGGCCCCCGCTGCCGTGAGACCGGCCGCCGAACCGGTCGCCGCGGCGGATGCCGCCCCCGTCTCGACGGCGGGACAGGCTGTCGCGGCCGTCGCGGCACCCCCTGCCGTTGCAGCCACCCCTGACCCGACTCCGCTCGCGCCGCTCCTTCCGGCGCTGCCGCCGCCCACCGCACCGGTGACCCCGGCCGCTCCCGCGAGCGCGGTCGCCGTCAGCGCCTCGACGTCCACCAGCCGCGCCCGCAGCGCCGCCGCCACGGCGTCACAGATCGGCGACCCGCCCGAGCCGACCCACGTGCTGCTGATCGGCACCGACGGCACGAACCTGAGCAAAGTCCTCGAGTACGCCTACGACGACCCGGCGTCGGGCTTCCGGATGCTGATGGACGACGGCGTCACCGGCGCCACCAGCCTGGTGGGGCACACCACCATCTCGGGCCCGTCGTGGAGCACGATCCTCACCGGGGCATGGGACACCAAGACCGGGGTGATCAACAACATCTTCAACCCGGCGCCCTACGACAGCTGGCCGACGGTGTTCAACCTCATCGAGTACCACCAGCCCAGCGTGGACACCGCGATCGTCGCCAACTGGCAGTACATGAACGACATGGCCGCGGCCGGCGGCTACCCGGCCGACGTCAACGAGTTCGTCGAGTTCGACACCAGCTGGGAGGACACCGACGACGAGGTGGCCGCCCGGACCATCGCACTGATCAACAGCACGCAGGCCACCGACTCGGCGTTCATCTTCTCCTACCAGGTGGCCGTCGACGAGGCCGGCCACGCCGCCGGCGGGGACTCGCCGGAGTACCAGGCCGCCCTGATCAACACCAGCGAGAACATCGCGGCGATCCTCGGCGCGGTCGACGCCTGGGAGGCCGCCAACCCCGGCCAGGAATGGACCGTGATCACCACCACCGATCACGGCCACCAGCCGCAGGTGGGCTTCGGCCACGGGTTCCAGTCGCCTGCGGAGACCTCCTCGTTCGTCATCTTCGATCTTGAGGGCGACGGCGCCAACGACGGCCGGCAGAACCTCGGCTACACGACCGCGGACATCACCCCCACGATCGTCAGCCTGTTCGGGGTGCCGCAGCGTTCGGACTTCGATGGTGTCCCGATGCAATCCAACCAGTCGGTGCTGGACGGCCTGGTGACCCCCGATAACCTCACGCAGGCCCTGTCGGATGCGATCGGCATGTTCGGCTACCCCGATGTGGGCACCGATATCGCCCTCGGCCTGCGGACGGTGTTCGCGTCGATCCCCTACTTCCTCGACGGTTTCGTCACCGATATCACCGAACAGCTGCAGGCCATCGTCGACCAGGGCATCTTCCTGCTGAGCCCACTGGCCGGGGCGGCCGAGTTCGTCGTCCAGGTCGTCGGCGACGTGCTGGTCGGGATCACCCAAGCGGTCGCCCGGACCGTCGGCTACCTCACCGGCGCGGGAACCATCGCACCGACCGATCCGCCACTGCCGGCGCCGCCCGCGGACCCGGCGCAGGTCGTCCTCACCGCGGCGCAGACCGCCCTGGTCACCGAGAGCCCCAATCTGCTGGTCAACCCGGGCGCGGAATTCGGTGACCCGTCACTGTCCGGGTACAGCGCCGTCACGATCCCGGGCTGGACGCTGACCGGGACCCCGACGGTGATCCAGTACGGGGCGCCCCGCAACCTCTGGCCGATCGGAACCTCTTTCCCGATGCCGAATCTGCCGTCCTTCCTGGGATTCCCCCAGGTGGGCAGCGGACCCGCCGACGGCGGCAACCAGTTCTTCGGCGGCGGCGATGTCGCGACCGGCACACTGACCCAGACCGTCGATCTGCGCGGAGCCGCCGCCGACATCGACCAGGGCACCACGCCGTTCAACTTCAGCGCCTGGCTGGGCGGCTACCTGTTCGACTCCTCTGGATCCTCGGTGAAGGTCACCTTCCTCGACGACAACAAGACCTACCTGGGCAGCGCCGAACTCAGTCGCGTCGGCGCCCTCGAACGCTGGTTCCAGACCGGCTTCAAGCAGCGCTCCACCGCGGGCACGCTGCCGATCGGCACCCGCTACGCGCAAGTCGTGCTCACCCTCGAAGACCGCAACTTCGTGACCTTCGGGATCCCCTGGCTGCTCGGTGGGGTGGACTTCGACTACAACAACGCCTTCGCCGACAACATCTCCTTCACCATCGGCACCGATCTGCCCGCCCCGCCGGACCCGACCCCGCCGGTGTCGGCGGTCGGGGAACTCGACCACGTCTTCATGGTCTACATGGAGAACAAGGGCTACAACGACATCGTCGGCAGCACCAGGGCGCCCTTCCTGAACAGCCTCATCAACGCCTACGGCAGCGCCACCCAGTACCACGGTCTGACCCACCCGAGCCTGCCGAACTACTACCCGGTCATCGGCGGCACCGACTTCGGGCTGACCTACAACTGCGCGACGCCGTGCATCGACGCCGAGACGACACTGGTCTCCAACATCGAGGCGGCGGGTAAGACCTGGTCCGGGTACGCCCAGAGCATGCCCGCACCCGGAACACTGGAGCCCTCCGGCGACTACTCGCCGGACCAACTGCCGTTCTTCGCCTTCAGCAGCATCGCCAACGACCCGGCGCGCGCGGTCCTGGTCAAGCCGCTCGAGCAGATGGCGGTCGACCTCAGTTCGCCGGAAACCGCCCCGAACTACGCCTGGTTCGCCGCGAATGAGAACTTCAACGGGGAAGGACCGATCGACTTCCCCTGGGGCATCCTGAAGTTCGCCCTCAGCCAGCTCGAGCCCGGCAATCCCTACAACATTCCCGCACTCGACCAGTTCCTCTCCGAGACCGTGCCGGTGGTGCTGAATTCAGCGGTGTGGCAGGACCCCACCCGCAAATCGGCGCTGATCGTCACCTTCGACGAGGACAACAACAACACCTCGCTGGGCTTCGGCAACGAAGGCAACCAAGTCGTGTTCGTGGTCATCCCCTCGCCCGGCGCGGTGGCGGCCGGGATGCGCAGTGGCGCCTTCAACGCGACCGACCACTACAACCACTACAGCCTGCTGCGGTTCATCGAGGATGCCCTGGGCCTGCCGCCGCTGACCAACAACGACAAGTTCGCCGCCCCGCTCAACGAGTTCTGGGATGGCGTGACCACATCGGGCGCCGGCAGCCTGGTGTAGCCCACCGGCAGTCCGGCGCGCAGGTGGATACTTGGCCGGTGGGCACTTACGCCGTCACCGGGTCTGCCTCCGGGATGGGTAGCGCGGTCGTCGAACGACTGCGCGCCGGGGGCCACACCGTCATCACCGTCGACATCAGCGCCGCGGACGTCGTCGCCGACCTGTCGAGCCCGGCCGGCCGTCGCGCCGCCGCCGACGACGTACTCGGTGCCTGCGCGGGACGGCTCGATGGCGCGGTGCTTGCCGCCGGCCTGGGCCCCACCCCCGGTGCGCAGCGGCGCATCACCGAAGTCAACTACTTCGGCGTCGTCGACCTGCTGAAGGCCTGGCGGCCGGCACTGGCCGCCGCCGGGAACGCGAAAGTGGTTGTCTTCGCCAGTAATTCCACCACCACCGTCCCCGCCGTCCCGGGCCGGGCGGTGCGCGCGCTGTTGGCGGGCGATGGCGAGAAGGCACTGCGCGGCTACCGGATCTTCGGCCGCTATGCGCCACCGATCGCCTACGCGGCCTCCAAGATCGCGATCAGCCGCTGGGTGCGCCGCCACGCTGTGACCGCCGATTGGGCCGGTGCGGGGATACGGCTCAACGCGATCGCTCCGGGCGCCATCATGACCCCGATGCTGGAGCGGCAACTGGCCACCCCCGCCGAGGCCAGGCAGGTGCGCGAGTTCCCCGTCCCGATCGGCGGGTTCGGCGACGCCGGCCAACTGGCCGATTGGGTGGTGTTCATGCTCTCCGATGCCGCCGACTTCCTCTGCGGGAGCATCGTCTTCGTCGATGGCGGATCGGACGCCTATTTCCGGGCCGACGACTGGCCCCGGCCGGTGCCGGCCCGTCGGCTGTGGTCCTATCTGCGCCGCACCCGGGAATTCAGCGAAAGGAAACCACGATGACCACACTCCGGGCCTGGCCGGCGGTGCTCTTGACCGCGCTGGCGGCCTACTCGGTGGCCGGCTGTTCGGCCAAGGCCGAGGAGCCGGCGCCACAAGGTCCGCAGACCACCACCATCGTGGTGTCCTACGACGAGCTGCTGAACCAGAAGACCATCACCCGCAGCGCCACCCTGGCCGTCGGAGACACCCTTCAGGTCAGCCTGGGGGCCAACCCCTCCACCGGCTACCGCTGGGAGCCACAGATGCAGATCTCGGATACCGCGGTGCTCGAGCAGGCCGGCCATCAGGCGGTCGCCTCGGCCGACCGGGTCCCGGGAGCGCCGGGCAGCGAAGTCTGGGCGCTGCAGGCCATGGGCCCGGGCACCGCCAGCGCCTCGACCAGCTACGGCCGGCCTTGGGAGGGCGGCGAACAGGAGAGCTGGACGTTCACCGTCAGCGTCACGGTCGAGTGACATCCCGCGAGTCACACCGGTAACTCCTGTAACTCATTGCGTACCCTTGACCGGTGCGCACACCCCACCGCGTGACCGTCGGCATAGCGGCCGTGTGGCTGCTGGCCGCCGGCGCGGCGGCGGGATGCAGCAGCACCGTCGACGGAGTGGCGACCTGCCCCGGGTGCGGCACCGCCTCCGAGCCGGACTTCCCGACCACCCGACCCACCACCCCCTCGCCGGACACCTCGACTCCGGTGCAGCCCGAACCGGGGGACGGAACGCTGGCCCCCAACGCCGCCGGGTACGTCTACATCGAGACCTCCTCGGGCAAGACCCGCTGCCAGATCTCGTCGGGCAACGTCGGCTGTGAGTCGCAGTTCAGCGATGCACCCACCATCGACGGCGAGCAGGCCACCGGCGTCGAGGTGTCCGCCAGCGGCAGCAACCGCTGGGTGGTCGGCAACCTCGGAGCGATGCCGACTGTCACGATCGGGTACGACACCTACAGGGCGGTCGGCTGGACCATCGAGGCCGACAGCAGCGGTACCCGCTTCATCAACGACGCGACCGGGCACGGCATGTTCGTGAGCACCGACCAGGTCGACTTCTTCTGAGAATGGGCTGATCTGGTGGACTTCCGGATTTTCGTCGAACCCCAGCAGGGCGCCAGCTACCGCCGGCAACTGGCCGTCGCCAAAGCCGCCGAAGCCCTGGGATTTTCGGCCTTCTTCAGATCCGATCACTACCTGGCGATGAGCGGTGACGGCCAGCCCGGACCCACCGACTCCTGGGTAACCCTTGCCGGCCTGGCCCGGGAAACCTCGTCAATCCGGCTGGGCACGCTGGTGACTTCGGCGACCTTCCGCTATCCCGGACCGCTGGCCATCTCGGTCGCCCAGGTCGACCAGATGAGCGGCGGCCGGGTGGAGTTCGGGATCGGCGCGGGCTGGTTCGAGGCCGAGCACCGGGCCTACGCGATCCCGTTCCCCCCGCTCGGCGAACGGTTCGACAGGCTGACCGAACAACTGGAGATCATCACCGGGCTGTGGGCCACCCCCCCGGCGAGCACCTTCGACTACCGCGGTGAGCACTACACGGTCGCCGACTCCCCCGCCCTGCCCAAGCCCGCCCAGCAACCGCGGCCGCCGATCGTCATCGGTGGAGGCGGGGCGCGGCGCACGCCGGCACTGGCGGCACGCTTCGCCGACGAGTTCAACCTCGCCTTCCCCGCGCTGGACTTCGTGCCGGTCCAGTACGGCCGGGTGCGAGCCGCGGCGCGGGAGGCCGGCCGCGCTCCCGGCGATCTGGTCTACTCGGCGGCGTTCGCGCTCTGCGCAGGCCGCGACGACGCCGAGGTCCGGCGCCGGGCCGCGGCGATCTCCCGGGACGTCGACGAACTGAGGTCGAACTCGCCGCTGGCCGGCAGCCCCGCGCAGATCGTGGAACGGCTGGGCGCGTTCACCGAGGCCGGAGTCGAGCGGGTGTACCTTCAGGTGCTCGACCTGGCCGACCTCGATCACCTCGAATTGTTCGCCAGTACGGTGATGCCCCAGATTTAGGGGCCGCCGGGAACCGCGGGAAGGAACGTGACAGGGAGTGACCACGTGAGCGGGCCGCTGGGGATCTCGATCGGCACGGCGAACCTGGTCGCCGCGCGGCCCGGGCGCCCGCCGCTCTCGCGGCGCTCGGTGGTGACGCTGTGGGGCGATCGGCCCGCCGAAGTCGGTGTGCCCTCGCAGAACCCGGAGCTCACCGGTGCGCTGACACCCCCCGGTCTGGTGCTGCGGGGGTTCGTCGAACGGGTGGGCGACCCGTCCCCGGTGCTGGCCCCCGACGGCTCCGCACATCGGGCCGAAGCACTCGTCGCGGTGGCACTGGAAGCCCTCGCGCGGGCCGCGGACGACAACAGCGGCCCGCCGGGGACGGTGGTGGCCGCGCCCGCGCACTGGGGGCCTGCCGCGATCGGGGCGTTGCGCGGCGCGCTGCGTTCCACCGCACTGGCCGGACCCGGCGGCGTCGCACCCGCCATCGTGCCCGACTCGACCGCGGCGCTGAACGCACTGGCCGCCGAGCCGGGCCTGCCGGGAAGCGGAGTGGTCGCGCTGTGCGACTTCGGCGCGAGCGGAACCTCGGTGACCCTGGTCGACGCCGGGGCCGGGCTGGCGCCGATCGGCGAGACGCTGCGTGTCGCTGCGTTCTCCGGCAACCGGATCGACGATGACCTGCTCAGCGACGTCCTGGCCGGCCGGGCCGCACCCGACGGCGGGCTGGTGCGACTGCGCGAGGCCTGCCGGCTGGCCAAGGAGCGGCTGTCCACGCAGTCCGACACCATGCTCGACGTCGATCTCGACGGCCAGCTCTGGTCGGTCCCGATGAGCCGGACTCGGCTGGAGAGTCTGCTCGAGGGTCCGTTCACCGCGTTCCTCGACGCACTCGGGGACGCCATGGAAGTCGCCCGCGTTCCCGCCGCCGACCTGGCCGCGGTCGCCGCCGTCGGCGGTATGGCGGCCGTCCCGGCTGTCACCGAACGCCTCGGCCGGGAGTTGCGGGTGCCGGTGGTGACCACCTCGCAGCCCGCCACGGCGGCGGCCACCGGGGCCGCGCTGATCGCCGGCGCGCAACCCGCGTCCGGGCCGGCAGCGGGGCCCTCCGCCCCCTCCGCAGCCACGACCGCCGTCACCGCGGCCGACGCGCCGACCGGACTCGCCCCGACCGCCTGGGCTGCCGACGCCGCCGGGAGGGCCGCCTCCGAGTCGGCCTCCGACGGGTCGCCCTCGGCCACCTACCGGGCACTGGCCTGGTCCCAGGACGAAGGCGGCGACGAACCCGTTCCCTATGCGGGTCCCTTCACAGGGGAGGAGTACAGCAGCCCCGGGTACGGTTCCGCCGGCCATCCCCAGCCGGTGACCGGCGCCGGCCCGACGGTCGAGTTGGGGCCTCCGGACGCCGGGACGGGCGCGGATCCCTGGTACCGGCGCCCCCCACTGCTCTTCGGCATCGCCGCGGCCCTGGCGGCGGTCGCGGTGGGCGGCCTGGCGGTCACCCTGACCGGCAACGACAGCACCCCCACCACCCGCACCACCCGGGTGACCAAGCCCGGCGACCCGGTCGTCCCGCAGACGATCACCGTCACCGGCGGCAACGGCCAGACCACCGTGACGACGGTGACCCCATCCCCGACCGAGACCACCGCCACAACCACACCCACAACCACGCCGACCACCACCACGACACCCACGACGACCCCGACCACGACGACGCCGACCACCACGACGCCGACCACCACGACGCCGACAACGACGCAAACGA
>CAYURT010000057.1:0-18346 GCA_964447215.1 uncultured Mycobacterium sp. | reverse complement strand
CCCTGCCGAACCGGTCGGTGCGGCCGGAGAGGAAGTCGCAGAAGTCGGACACGATTCGGCGGTGTTCCTCCGCGCTGACCCGCCCGATACACGGAGCCGAGCATTTGTCGATATAGCCCAGCAGACACGGTCGGCCGATCTGGCTGTGCCGCTTGAAAACCCCGGCCGAGCAGGTACGTGCCGGAAAGACCCGGGTGAGCAGATCCAGCGTCTCCCGGATCGCCCAGGCGTGCGAGTAGGGGCCGAAGTACCGGACCCCCTTGCGGCGGGGGCCGCGGTAGACCATCAGCCTCGGGTAGCTCTCGTTCAGGGTGACCGCGAGTACCGGATAGGTCTTGTCGTCGCGGTAGCGGACGTTGAACCGGGGGTCGAACTCCTTGATCCAGTTGTACTCCAGCTGGAGCGCCTCGACCTCGGTGGCGACCACCGTCCACTCCACCTTCGCGGCGGTGGTCACCATCTGCCGGGTTCGCGGGTGCAGACCGGCGATATCGGCGAAGTACGAGGTGAGCCGGCTGCGCAGGCTCTTGGCCTTGCCCACGTAGATGACTCTGCCGTGAACGTCCCGAAAGCGGTAGACGCCCGGTTCGACCGGAATGGATCCGGGCGCCGGGCGGTAGGTCGCGGGATCGGGCACAGAGGTCAGGGTAGTACCGACGGCCGCGACGGGAGCGAGACCGGTCAGTCGTCTCGGGGCCGATAGCGCGCCATGAGTTCCCGCACCGTGTCCATCGCGGCGACCGCCCGGTCGCGGTCGTTGGACTGGATGGCCAGCACCGGGAAGTACTCGTTGTGGGCGAGGTCGACCCGAGCCCAGCGCCTGCCCCGAGGGAATGACACGTCGACGACCTCTTCCCAGGGAATAACCCTGTAGCCGAGCATATTTCGGACCGCCAGACCGGCCGGTCCGACCTTCAGCCGGGGAAGGGTCAGCAGCAGCACCGAGCCCGCGAGGATGACGGCCAGGCCCGCCATCGCGAACTGGTCGGCCACCCGCAGAGTCGGCCCGGTGGACCTGATTCTCAGCGTCAGCGCGATGGCGATCCCCACCGCCAGGGTCAGGGCCGCCGCCCCGTAGGCGTACCGCGGTGTCGTTCGCGGCCTGAGCACGACGTCCCAGTCGGCGGCCCCGACGTCCGGATCCGGACTCATCCCCGGCGCAGCTGCCGCAGGGTCAGCGCGGTGGACAGCGCCGCCGCGGTGGCCTGGGCGCCCTTGTCCTCGGCCGATCCGGGCAGCCCGGCCCGGTCGCGCGCCTGCTGCTCGGTGTCGGTGGTCAGCACGCCGTTGGCAACCGGCGTCGAGGCGTCCAGGGACACCCTGGTCAGCCCCTGGGTCACCGCGTCGCAGACGTAGTCGAAATGCGGTGTCTGGCCACGGATGACGACGCCGAGCGCCACCACGGCATCGTGGGTCCGGGCCAATTCCTGAGCCACCACCGGGATCTCGATCGCGCCCAGCACCCGGACCACCGCCGGGTCGGCGATTCCGCTCTCGGCGGCGAGCCGGAGCGCACCCTCCAGCAGTGCGTCGCAGATGGCGGTATGCCAGGTGCTGGCGACGATCGCCAGCCGCAGTCCTGAGGCGTCCATCGCCGGGAGGTCCGGAACGCCGGCTCCACCGCTCATCGGCACCCTCGGGTCTTCGACGCCGGCGTCATCGCGCCCCGCCCATGTCGCCGGGCAGTTCCAGACCGGCCTCGCCGTCCTCCAGCCCGGCCAGGTCGTGTCCCATCCGGTCACGCTTGGTCCGCAGGTAGCGGATGTTCTCGGCGTTGGCCCGAACCGGCAGCGGCACCCGCTCGACGATCTCCAGGCCGTATCCGTCCAGACCGACCCGTTTGGCGGGGTTGTTGGTCAGCAGCCGCATCGACCGCACACCGAGGTCGACCAGAATCTGCGCCCCGATCCCGTAGTCGCGGGCATCGGCAGGGAATCCGAGCTCCAGGTTCGCATCGACGGTGTCGGCACCGGCGTCCTGGAGCTGGTAGGCCTGCAGCTTGTGCATCAGCCCGATGCCCCGGCCCTCATGGCCGCGCATGTAGAGGACCACGCCGCGGCCCTCCTGGGCGACCATCGCCAGGGCGGCGTCCAACTGCGGACCGCAGTCACATCGCTGAGACCCGAACACGTCACCGGTCAGACATTCCGAATGCACCCGCACCAGCACGCCCTGCCCGTCCCGATGCGGGCCGCCGATGTCGCCGCGCACCAGCGCGACGTGTTCGACCTCGTCGTACACGCTGGTGTACCCGACCGCCCGGAACTCGCCGTAGCGGGTCGGGATGCGGGCCTCCGCGACTCGCTCGATGAGCTTCTCGTGACGGCGCCGGTAGGCGATCAGGTCGGCGATGGAGATCATCGCCAGCCGGTGCTCGTCGGCGAAGACCCGCAGTTCCTCGGTCAGCGCCATCGAGCCGTCTTCCTTCTGACTGACGATCTCGCAGATCGCGCCGGCCGGCCGCAGCCCAGCCAGCCGGGCCAGGTCGACGGCGGCCTCGGTGTGCCCGGGGCGGCGCAGCACACCGCCCTCCTTGGCCCGCAGCGGAACGATGTGCCCGGGCCTGGTGAAGTCGTCGGGCACACTGGCCGGATCCGCCAGCAGCCGCATGGTCGTCGCGCGGTCGGTTGCCGAAATACCTGTGCCGACGCCATGTTTGGCGTCGACGGTCACGGTGTAGGCGGTCTGGTGCTTGTCCTGATTGAGCGCGTACATGGGCAGCAGTCCCAGCCGGTCGCAGATCGCGCCGTCCAGCGGTACGCACAGGTAGCCGGAGGTGTAGCGGACCATGAACGCCACCAGTTCCGGTGTGGCCTTCTCGGCCGCGAAGATCAGGTCGCCCTCGTTCTCCCGGTCCTCGTCGTCGATGACGACGACGGCCTTGCCCGCCGCCATGTCGGCTACCGCCCGTTCGACGGTGTCCAGTCTCGTCATCGAATCGCCGCCTGCCCGTTCCGCGAGGCCCCGCGCGGGACCCAGACCGTTCCGCACACAGTATGAACCACCCCGCCGAACAGCCCGACCGGCACTCTGCGCCGGTCGGCGGCGCCCCGCACCGTCAATCGCGCGCCGCGAGCAGCCGTTCCACATATTTGGCCAGAACGTCGACCTCGAGGTTGACCGGCGCTCCGGGCTGCGCCCGACCCAGCGTGGTCAGCCCCAGCGTGGTGGGGATCAGCGAGACCTCGAACCAGCCGCCGCCCAGCGCCGACACGGTCAGCGAGACCCCGTCGACGCTGATCGAGCCCTTTTCCACCACGTAGCGCGACAATTCATCCGGTAGCGAGATCCGCACCACCTCCCAGTGCCGGGACGGTGTGCGTGCCAGCACCTGGCCGGTTCCGTCGACGTGGCCCTGGACGATATGGCCGCCGAGCCGGCTGTCGACCGCGGCCGCCCGCTCAAGGTTGACCGGGCTGCCCGGCCCCAGCGCCCGCAGACTCGAGCGGTTCAGCGTCTCGGCCATCACGTCGGCGGTGAACCGGCCCTCCCCCACGTCGACCACCGTCAGACACACGCCGTTGACCGCGATCGAATCACCGTGGCGCGCATCGGAGGTGACCGTCGGGCCGTGGAGGGTCAGCCTGACCGAGTCCCCCAGGTCGTCGATGCCGACGACCTCTCCCAACTCCTCCACGATGCCGGTGAACACCCTCGCTAATCTAGCCTCTTCTCGCCGTGGAACGCCGCTGCCGGGTTGTCGTTGAAATTTCCCACCCTCCGGTAGCCGGCCGCCTCGTAGAACGCCTGGGCGTGCGGCTGACGGTCGCCGGTGTCCAGCCCGGCGACGCGGTAGCCCAGGCCGCGGGCGGCGTCCTCCAGTGCGGCCAGCAGCGCCCTGGCCACCCCGGACCGCCGGGCGCCGGGGACCACGTACATGCGCTTGATCTCGCAGGTCCCGTCGGGAAGGCGTTTGAGACCGCCCCCGCAGACCGCGACTCCGTCGCGGTAACCCACCAGGTAGACGCCTCCCGGCGGGCCGAGTTCGGCGGGCCCGGCCCGGGGCATCCCGGGGGCGTCGAGGTCGAGGCCGTCGTAGAGGTCGCGCATTTCGGCCACCATGGCCGCCAGCAGTTCGGCGGCGTCCCCGGTGTCCGCGAGGGCGGACCGAAACTCCAGTTCGCCGGGCACATGCCCACTCCTACCAATCCGCTGATGCCGGCACAAGCCCGGCCTCGCCGCCGCGGAGTGCGGCGCGTGACCCTCTACGATGCAGCTATGCAGAGACACCGCCGCGCCCACCGTGGGGCGTTCGCCCTGGTTGCCGCGTTACTCGCCGTCGCCCTGCTCGTTCCGTCGTGCTCGACGAAGCCGAGCGAGCCGCTGCCGGACGCGACCGGTCTGATCGAACAGTCCATCACGGCGACCAGGGAACTCAAGAGCGCGCATCTGGAGATCGCGGTCACCGGCACCATCGACGGCCTTCCGGTCAAGACGCTGTCCGGTGATCTGACCAATGTGCCCAGCGTGGCGGTCAAGGGAACCTCCACTCTGTCGATGGGCGGCTCCGACCTCGACGTCCAACTGGTGGTACTCGACGGCACGCTCTACGCGGCGCTGACCCCGGACAGCTGGCTGGACATGGGCCCGGCAGACGAGGTCTACGACCCGTCGGTGATCCTCAACCCCGACACCGGGCTGGCCAACATGCTGGCCAGCCTGACCGACGCGAAGTCCGAGGCCTTCGAAACCGTCGGCGGCGTGCCGACCGTCCGGGTGGCGGGCACCGTGACGGCCGACGCGGTCAACAAGCTGATCCCGCAGCTCAAAGCGAGCGGCCCGCTGCCGGCCACGGTGTGGATCGAGAAGGACGCACCGCACCAGCTGGTGCAGGCCAAGGTCGATCAGAGCGAGGGCAACAGCGTCTCGCTGACCCTCTCGGAGTGGGACAAGCCGGTCACCGTCACCAAGCCCGCGGTGTGATGGTTCAGGCGCCGGAGACCGTGACCGGACCCGCCCGGGCCCTCGGTGCCGGGCGGAGCCGCCGCATCGCGATCAGCGCCGGCGGACTGGCGGTCCTGCTCGGCGCCCTCGACACCTACGTCGTCGTGACGATCATGGTCGACATCATGCGCGACGTGGGTATCCCCATCAACAAGATTCAGCAGGTCACGCCGATCATCACCTGGTACCTGCTGGGCTACATCGCCGCCATGCCGCTGCTGGGACGGCTCTCCGACCGGTTCGGCCGCAAGCTGGTGCTCCAGCTCAGCCTGGTGGGTTTCGCGGCCGGTTCGGTGGTGACCGCGCTGGCCGGCGATCTGACCACGCTGGTGATCGGCCGCTTCATCCAGGGCGTGGCCAGTGGCGCGCTGCTGCCGGTGACGCTCGCCCTGGCCGCCGACCTGTGGGCGGCCAGGAGCCGGGCCGCCGTACTCGGCGGGATCGGCGCGGCCCAGGAGTTGGGCAGTGTGCTGGGTCCGCTCTACGGCATCGGCGTGGTCTGGCTGCTCAACACCTGGCGCGACGTGTTCTGGATCAACGTCCCGCTGTCGCTGGTCGCGATGCTGATGATCCACTTCAGCCTGCCGTCGCGGCAGCGCGAGAGCAGCGCCGAACGGGTCGACGTGGTCGGTGGCGTACTGCTGGCGCTGGCGCTCGGGCTGGCGGTCTGGGGCCTGTACAACCCGGCCCCCGACGGCAAACAGATCCTGCCCGCCTACGGCCCGCCGCTGATCGTCGGCGCCGTCGTCGCCGCGATCGCGTTCGCGGTGTGGGAACGCTTCGCCAAAACCCGCCTGATCGAGCCCCGCGGCATCCGGTTCGGCCCGTTCCTGTCCTCGCTGGCGACCTCGATGTGCGCGGGCGCGGCGTTGATGGTCACCCTGGTCAACGTCGAACTCTTCGGCCAGGGGGTCCTGGGCAGGGACCAGACCGGCGCGGCTTTCCTGCTGCTGCATTTCCTGGTGGCGCTGCCGATCGGGGCACTGGTCGGCGGCTGGCTGGCGACCCGCATCGGTGATCGCGTGGTGGCGGTCGCCGGCATGCTGATCGCGGCGTTCGGCTATTGGCTGGTCTCGCACTGGGGCGTCGACGTGCTCTCCGCACGCCATGTTCTGGGTCCGATCAGCCTGCCGACCTTCGACACCGATCTCGCTGTGGCCGGGATCGGCCTGGGCCTGGTCATCGGCCCGCTGACCTCAGCGGCGCTCCGGGTGGTGCCGGCCGCCCAGCACGGCATCGCCTCGTCACTGGTCGTGGTCGCCAGGATGACCGGCATGCTGATCGGCGTCGCGGCGCTGACCGCGTGGGGCCTGTACCGCTTCAACCAGATCCTGGCCACCCTGCCCGCCACCCAGGAGGACAACCTGGCCGCCAAGATCGCCGCCGAAACCGCGCGCTACCGCACCGCGTTCGCCATGCAGTACGGCTCGATCTTCTTCATCACCACGATCGTCTGCCTCGTCGGCGCGGCGTTCGCGCTGTTCATCGGCGGCCGTGGCGCCCGATCGGTCGACGACGACGAGACCGGCGCCGCCGAGATCAGGGCGAGGGATCACGCCAACGGCGCTGCTGATCGGCCGGCGGGTCGGTAACCTCGGGCCCATGCTGGTAACGACGTGCTGAAAGCCGCGCTACGCGATCTGCAGTGGCGCAAGCGCCGCTTCGTCATCGCGATCGTCGGCACCGGGTTGGTGTTCGCGATGACCCTTGTCCTGACCGGCCTGGCCAACGGGTTCCGGGTGGAGGCGACCCGCACCGTCGATTCGCTCGGGCTGGACGGGTTCCTGGTCCCCTCCGGGGCCATCGGCCCGTTCCTGGGGTCGACGGCGTTTCCCGCCACCCGGTTGCAGATTCCCGGCGTCGAACTGGCGGTTCCCCTGGTCTACGGAAGCGCGTCGATGCCGTACCGCAACTCCGCCCGCAGCGTCAACGTGTTCGGCGCACCCCAGCGTGGCCCGGGAATGCCGCCCGTCGAGGAGGGCCGCCTACCGGTCGAACCGCACGAGACCGCGGTGTCCTCCACGATGGACCGCCCGATCGGCGCGACCGTCGAGATCGGATCGCGCAACCTGCAAATCGTCGGGATCGTCGACGACTCGACGGCCCTGGCCGGGCAGTCCAATGTGTTCCTGACCGTGGCCGGCGCCCAAAAGCTGCTGTTCTCCGGTCAGCAGCTGATCTCCTCGATCGGCGTCAAGGGCCTGCCGGAGCGGGCTCCCCCGGGCTTCAAGATCATCACCCGGACCGGCGCGATCGATGACCTGCTCCGCGCCCTGACCGGCGCCCGGCAGGCGATGACCCTGATGGCCGGGTTGCTCTGGGTGGTCGCCGCACTGATAGTGGGTTCGATGATCTACATGTCAGCGCTGGAGCGGATGCGGGACTTCGCGGTGTTCAAGGCCGTCGGGGTGCCCACCCGGTCGATCCTGGCCGGGCTCGCCATGCAGGCCGTCATCGTCGCCGTGCTCGCCGCCGCGCTCGGCGGGGCGCTGTCGGTGCTGCTCGGCCCGTTGTTCCCGATGCGGGTGGACATACCCCGCGTCGCCTTCCTGTTGTTGCCCGTGGTCGCCATCACCATCGGTGTGCTCGCCAGCCTGGCCGGCCTGCGCCGCGCGGTGACGGTCGACCCGGCCCTGGCCTTCGGAGGACCCTGACATGCCCGACCTGCGGATCAAAGACCTCGTCGTCGAATACGCCAGCGGTCAGGAGTCGGTCCGCCCGATCGACGGGCTCAGCCTCGACGTCGACGAGGGCTCGCTGGCGATCCTGCTGGGACCCAGCGGATGCGGCAAGACCACACTGCTGTCCTGTATCGGCGGGATTCTGCGCCCGACGGCCGGAAAGATCGAGTTCGGTGACATCGACGTCAACCGGCTCGACCAGCGCCAGTTGTCCGACTACCGCCGCAACACCGTCGGCATCGTCTTCCAGGCGTTCAACCTGGTGCCCAGCCTGACCGCCGCCGAGAATGTGATGGTGCCACTGCGGGCCGCCGGGGTGAACCGCCGCGAAGCCCAGCATCGGGCCGCTGAACTCCTCGACCGGGTGGGGCTCTCCCACCGGATGGGACACCGGCCCGGCGATCTCAGCGGAGGGCAGCAGCAGCGGGTCGCGGTGGCCCGCGCGATCGCCCTCGACCCGCCGCTGCTGATCGCCGACGAGCCGACCGCCCACCTGGACTACCTGCAGGTCGAAGAGGTGCTCCGGCTGATCCGGGAGCTGGCCTCACCACCACGGGTGGTCGTGGTCGCCACCCACGACACCCGGATGCTGCCGCTTGCCGACCGGGTGGTGGAGCTGGTTCCGCATCTCAGCGCCACCGACCACGAGCCCGAGGTCGTCGACCTCCAAGCCGGTGAGACGTTGTTCGAGCAGGGCACCATGGGCAACTCGATCTACATCGTGGCCGCCGGCGAGATCGAACTGATTCGCGAACTACCCAGCGGCGCTGACGAATTGCTCAAGGTCGCCTCCGAAGGTGATTACTTCGGGGAGATGGCGCCCCTGTTCGCGCTGCCACGGTCGGCCACCGCCCGGGCGCGCACCGCCGCCACGGTCACCGGCTACACCGTCCAGGCCTTCCGGGAGATGCTCGGTGCCGGCGGTTCCCGGGATCTCATCGAGCACAAGGCGCTGCGTTCCGAAGGCTAGCCGGGTCCGTCGGGCACCAGGCTCAGCAGCAGGTCCGGGCCGATCCGGTCGACCCGGTCGAAACGCCACCGCAGTGCCCCGCCGATGCTGGCGACGCCCACGTCGTCGACCGCGGTGACGGGACCGCCGAGCAGGATCGGCGCGACATAGGCCAGGATCCGGTCCACCACGCCGGCGCGCAGGAAGGCCCCGGCCAGCACCGGCCCGCCCTCGACCAGGACGTCGGTGCGATCCGACAACGCCTCGACGACCTCGTGGGGATCCCGGGTGCGCAGCAGCACCGTCGGCGCGTCGGCGCTGCGCACCCGTGCATCGGGGGGGATCTCCCGCCGGCCGACCACGACCCGCAGCGGCTGGTGGCCGCGCATCCCACCGTCCGCGGTTCGGGCGGTCAGACTCGGGTCGTCGACGAACACCGTCCCGGTCCCGACCACTATCGCGTCGGCGGCCGCACGGCGGCGATGCAGGTCGGCACGGGCGGCCGGACTGGTGATCCACTGCGAGGACCCGTCGGCGGCGGCACTGCGGCCGTCGATGCTCGTGGCGAACTTCCAGGTGATGTGCGGCCGTCCGGTGCGCTGCCTGTGCAGCCACTCCCGCAGCGGCCCGTCGGCGACCTCGGCGCCCCCGACTCCCTCGGTCACCGCGACGCCGGCCGAGCGCAGCCGCCGGGCACCGCCGGCGGCCTGCGGATCGGGGTCGGCGATCGCGTAGACCACCGCGGCGACGCCCGCGGCCAGGAGCGCATCCACACACGGCGGGGTGCGGCCGTGATGGTTACAGGGCTCCAGGGTGACCACCGCGGTGCCGCCGGCGGCCCGATCCCCCGCCTGGCGAAGGGCGACGACCTCGGCGTGCGCGCCGCCGACCGGTTCGGTCGCGCCGGCCCCGGCGACCTGACCGTCGCCGTCCAGGATCACCGCACCGACCGGCGGGTTGGGGTAGGTCGTCCCCTTGACCTGGTCGGCCAGCCGGGCGGCGTGCCGCATGGCGGCGACGACGTCGCCGGGCGCGGTCATACCCTGAGGTGAGCTGAGGCGCTGCCGGCGCTCCGCCGCAGCGCCTCGACAGCAACCCCGGGATCGGCGGCACCGTAGACCGCCGACCCGGCCACGAAACAGTCCACCCCCGCCTCGGCGGCCGCCTCGATGGTGTCGGCGTTGATGCCGCCGTCGATCTCCACCAGGATCGTCATCTCACCGGAGTCGACCATCTTGCGGATGGTTCGCACCTTGGACAGCACCTCCGGGATGAAACTCTGTCCGCCGAATCCCGGCTCCACCGACATCACCAGCAGGGTGTCGAAGTCGCGCAGAATCTCCAGATACGGCTCCAAGGGGGTGCCGGGCTTGATCGAGAGGCCGGCTTTGGCCCCGGCCGCGCGGATGTCCCGGGCCACCGCCACCGGGTTGTCGGTGGCCTCCACATGGAAGGTCACGTTGTGGGCGCCGGCTTCGGCGTAGCCGGGTGCCCACCGGTCGGGGTCCTCGATCATCAGGTGGCAGTCCATGGGGATGTCGGTCACCTTCAGCAGGCTTTCCACCACCGGCAGGCCGAGTGTGAGGTTGGGGACGAAATGGGCGTCCATCACGTCGACGTGCAGCCAGTCGGCGCCCTCGACGGCCGCCACCTCCTCGGCGAGCCGGGCGAAGTCGGAGGACAGGATCGACGGGGCGATCATCGGACGATTCGGTGTCGTCATGGCTGAAGAGCTTAGATCGTCGGGGCCGTCCGGCGAAGGGCCGCGGCGAACATCGCGTCGGTGCCATGCCGGTGCGGCCACAGCTGCGCGAACGGGCCGGGACCGAGGTGGTCGGCGGGGGCGAACAGCGGCCGGGTGTCCAGCGCTGTCAGACCGTGGCGGCGCACCGCGTCGCTGACCACACCCACGGTCTCGGCCAGGTGCGGGGAGCATGTCGCGTAGACCACCACACCGCCCGGCCTGGTCAGGGAGACCGCGGCGGCCAGCAACTCGCGCTGCAGTTTCGTCAGCCCCGGAATGTCAGCCGGGGTGCGCCGCCACCGCGCCTCGGGACGGCGACGCAGCGCTCCGAGTCCGGTGCAGGGCGCGTCAACGAGGACCCGGTCGAATCCTTCTGATGCAAGCCCGGATTCGCGCCCGTCGGCGCGCAGCACCCGGACCGGCAGACCCCGGGTGTTGCGCTCGACCAGCGCCGCCCGCTGCTCGTTGGGCTCGACCGCGGTGACCGAGGCGCCCCGTTGAGCCGCGATCGCGCCCAGCAGAGCGGATTTGCCCCCGGGTCCGGCACACAGGTCCAACCAACGGCCGCCGTCCTCACCGGCCAGTGGCGCCGTCGTCAACGCACGCGCGACCAGTTGACTGCCCTCGTCCTGAACCAGCGCCATGCCGTCGCGGATGGCCGGCACCCGGGCCGGGTCCCCGCCTTGCAGATAGACCGCGTACGGCGAGTAGCGTCCGACGACACCGCCGGCAGACTCGGCCAGTTCAGCCGCGGTGAGCACACCCGGGCGGGCCGCCAGGTGGACCGCGGGCCGGGCGTCGTCGGCGGCCAGCGCCGCGTCGAGTTCGCCGGCATCGGCGCCGAGCGCGTCGGCGAATGCCTGCGCGATCCAGCGCGGATGGGCGTGGGCGAAGGCGACGTGGCCGATCGGGTCGGCGTCAGCCGGCGGCGCGAGTTGCTGCACCCAGGAGGCCTCGTCGCGCTGCGCCACCGCGCGCAGTACCGCGTTGACGAATCCGGCTCGTGCCGAGTCGAATTCGACCCCAGCCTGCTCGACGGTGGTCGACACCGCGGCGTGCTCGGCGACGTTGGTGCGCAACAGCTGGTAGGCCCCGAGCCGAAGCAGGTCCAGCAGGATCGGGTCGATCTGCTCCACCGGCCGGCCGGCGGTCTCGGCGATCACGGCGTCGAGGATTCCTCGGGCCCGGCAGGCGCCGTAGGCGAGTTCGGTCGCGAAGGCCGCGTCGCGTCCGGTGATGCCGCGCTCGGCGAGCAGGGCGGGCAGCACCAGGTTGGCGTAGGCGTCCCGTTCGGAAACGGCGCGCAGGACATCGAAGGCGGCCCGGCGGGCCGGGTCGAGCGGGGTGCGCCGCCGGTTGCGGCGAGGGCGCCGGTCAGCGTTCACACCGCACGCACCCGTTCGGCGAGCCGGGCTCCGCGGGCCCAGTCCGCCGCCGCCATCGGCTTCTTGCCCGGCGGCTGGACCTGCCCGAGCACAACCGGGGCCGAGCCGGTGCCGACCTCGACAGCGGCGCGACCGACCCGAAGGACTCCCGGGGGCAGCGGCTGTTCTGATTCGCCGACCGTCACCGGGCCCAGCTTGACTCGCAGATCGCCGACCGTGGTCCAGGCACCCGGCGCAGGTGTGACCGCCCTGATCCGGCGCTCGAGCAGGTGCGCCGGCTGGTTCCAGTCGACTCTCGCGTCCTCGACGCTGACCTTGGGAGCAACGCTGACCCCGTCGGCCGGTTGCGGGACCGGGACCAGGCTGCCGTCGGCGATACCGTCGAGGGTCGCCTCCAGCAGTGCGGCTCCCGACACCGCCAGCCGGTCCAGCAGCGCACCGGCGGTGTCGGTGGGACGAACGTCCTCGGTCACCACGCCGTAGACCGGGCCGGTGTCCAGCTGCGGCTCGATCCGGAACGTCGTCGCGCCGGTGACGGTGTCGCCGGCGGCGATGGCCGCCTGCACCGGTGCCGCGCCCCGCCACGCGGGCAGCAGTGAGAAATGCAGATTGACCCACCCGTGGGCCGGGACGGCCAGCAACTCGGCCCCGAGCAGGGCGCCGTAGGCGACGACCGCGCAGCACTGCGGGCCGATGCGGGTCAGTTCGGCGACGAACTCCGGGGTGTTGGGCCGGGTGGGCCGCAGCACGGGGATGCCGGCGTCGATGGCGGCCTGCGCCACCGGCGACGGTCCGGGAGCGGCGCGACGGCCCGCCGCCGCGTCCGGACGCGTGAGGACGGCGACCACCTCATGACGGGGAGACTCGATCAGCCGCAGCAGCGACGGGACGGCGGGGTGCGGGGTGCCGGCGAAGACGATCCGCATGCCGTTACTTCGGCACCTTGTAGAACTCCCGCTCCGGGACCCCCGCGGCTCCGGCGACGAACATCCACGGGATCGTGCCGCGCAGGCGGTTCACCGTGGCGGCCGAGTCGTTGTAGTACTGCCGCGCGAAAGCGAGCTTGTCCTCGGTGTCAGCGAGGTTGTGCTGGAGGTTGAGGAAGTTCGACGACGAGTTCAGCTGCGGATAGGTCTGGCCCAGCGCGAGCACCTGGCGGACCGCGGTGTCGAACTGATGCTCGGCCGAGGTGCGCTGCGCCACCGACTTTCCCGCCGTCGCGGCGGTCAGGGCCGCCTGGGCGTCGGCGACGTGGCTCAGGACGGCCTTCTCGTGGGAGGCGAACCCCTGCACGGTGCTGACCAGGGCCGGTATCAGCGCGGCGCGCCGGGTGAGCTGGACGTCGATTCCGCCGAGGGCCTCGTCGGCGCGAACGTCGGCCGCCCGAAGTCTGTTGTAGCCCAGCACGAAACCTGCCAGCGCCGCGACGGCGATGACCAGAACCAGTACCAAAATGAAGGTCACCACGATCCGCCTCCTCCTCCACCTCCGCCTCCGCCGCCACCGCCGCCCCCGCCTCCGCCGCCGCCGGATGAGGACGACTGCGAGGCGGAGTAAGCGCCGATGGACGAGGAGAGCGCCGACTCGAAGCTGTCGAAACTAGCACCGCCACCCGTCGCGGCCGACCAGTCGGTCTCCGATCGGGAGTGATACCAACCGGGCTGGGGCGCGACCTGACCGGTCGCAGCCTGGTACTTGGCCGCCCAGAGTGCGGCCGCCCCGCCGGCGACCGCGAACGGGATGTAGGCGGTGTAGAGGTCCTTACGTGCGGCGAAGTCGAAACGCGACTCCGCGGAGTCGGTGGACAGCATTCGGTGGAAACCGCCCGCCTGCGACCACAGTTGGCGACCGGCCGGCGTTCGCCGCATTCCGACACCGGGCCGCCACGCGGACAGCGTCAACAGGAAGAACAGCGCGAACGGCAGTCCCCACAGAGTGAACGGGAAGAACCAGCGCACGAATCCGGCGAAGGCGAGAATCAGCGCGGCCACGTTGGCCACCCGCAACCACAGTTCAGCGCGGCGCCTGGCGAGGAGACCTTCGTCGAATCCCCATTTGCGGACCGCAGCGGCCATGTCGGACTTGGCCCCGCTCAGCTTCTTGCCCGCCGTCACCGTGCCGTTGGCCTTGAAGGTGCGGCCCGGCTCCAGCAAGTCCAGCGCGGAGCCCACCGCCACCCCGACCGGGTCGGCGTCGGCCCACGCGGCCCGGTCGCCGGTGCTGCGGACCGTCCATTTCTTGGGCGCATCCTGCGTCAGCGACAGAAGCCCGCGGTCGGCGAGGTGGAACAGCGTCGCGGTGAGCCCGTGTGCGGGCACCGACTCGGTGCGGATGTACTCGGTTTGCACCGGGCCGAGGCCGTGCGGCGGGCCGTACTGGATCGGGAACCCCGGCGGGGGCTCCACCGTCGAGCGCCGCCAGAGCGTGGCACCCAACGCCGCGGTCACGGTCAGTCCCAGCAACCAGACCGCCGTCGGCACCGACCGGCCCAGCACGCCGTCCCAGCGGATCGACCAGGGAAGTCCTGACCGGGCCGGGGTCGCGACGTCGACGCCGGCGCGCAGCGTGACCGGGGTTCGCGGCAGCAGGCCGGTCGCCCTCAGGGACACGATGTTGCCGTCGATGTTCAGGTCCTGACAGCTTCGCCCCACGCCGCTCCCGACCGAGCACTGGGCGCCGGGAACCGGCCCCGGAAGCACGACCGAAACCTCGGCCCGCTCGATCCGATTGTTCCAGCCAGGGGCGATGACGTTCCAGAAGAACACCGAGGCCGCATCGGGGTCACCGGTGGCCGAGGCGAACTGCTTGCCCTCCCCCGTGCCGCCCGGGTCCAAGACACCCTCGACGGTGTAGCGGATCGTGAAGACGTGCGTCCCCGGGCTCAGATAGCTGTTCGGGTCGCCGATCTTGGCGACCCGGAACCGCTCGTTGTCCCGCCACTGCATCTCGTAGGGCGCGGGACGGCCGTCGACGGTGATCTCGGTGACGTCGGGAACCTGCCGGGCGTGGGAGTCATTGGGATTGGCGATATCCCAGAATCGGAAGATGCCGTGCCGGCCGGCCGGGAACTCGGTGGTGATGGTCTCGGCGGCCTGCATCCGCCCGTCGGCGTCGATGTCGAACTGGGCGCGGAAGTTGGTGATGACGACCGGGTCGGAGACCGCTCCCCCGGTGGCGCCGGCGAAAATCACCGGCCACAGCAGTCCGAGCAGGCAGAACACCGCTGCTACCAACCAACCCACCTTGCGGGCGACAGACGGCATGAGACCTCCTCGGCGAAGGTGTTGAGGGCGCCGAAGAGTCAGCCTAGTGGCCGGTTCCCCTCCTCAGCCGATGTGGAGCGGGTCGATCTGGACCCGCACCGCCTCATGGTCGTGGCGGGCGCTGCCGGTGACGATCGCCTGCCGCAACGCGGTGGCCAGCACCAGGCCCTCGTCGCGCCGCACCCGGATCAGCATCCGGATCGCCGGGGTTTGGCCGTCCGCCCCGGGCGGGCGGCGCACTCCTGCCGGAAGATCGACCGGGCCGAGCACATCGCAGTCCTCGGGCAGCGCGGCCTGCTCGATCAGCGTCGCGACCGCGTCGGCGGCACCGTCCACCGCGGCCATGTGGACGGCGGGCGGCAGACCCACCGCCCGCCGGGCCGTGAGTTCGGATTCGGCGTGCCCGGCCGGATCCCACCGGATGAGCGCCTGAACGGTGGCAAGCCCCGCATCCGCCACGACGGCGACCACTCCCCCCTCCCCGCGGGAGTGCACCTGGGCCGAAGCGTTCATCCACCGTCGCAGCGTGTCCTCGGCCGCGCGCAGATCCTGCCGGCCCAGCAGACTCCAGCTGTCCAGCAGCAAGGCCGCCCCGTAGCCGGCGGGCGCGGTCGGCTCGGCGCCGGGGGTCGCCACCACCAGCGCCGGCCCCGCACCGATCCTGGGATGAACGGCGTCCCCGGCCGAGGTGATGACCGGGGTGCCCGGGAAGGCTCTCCCGAGCTCCTCGGCGGTGCGCCGCGCCCCGACCACCACCGCGCGGATGACGGTGCCCCCGCAGCGCTGGCAGCGCGGGGCGGCATCGACGACCCCGCACCAACGGCAGGTCGCTCCGGCGGCCTCGCGGTCGGCCAGCGCCAGCGGGCCGGTGCAGCGGCGGCACCGGGCCACAGTCCGGCACCGGTCGCAGGCCACCGCCGGCAGGTATCCCCGCCGCGGCACCTGCACGAGGACCGGAGTCCCGCGCTCCAGCGCGGACCGGGCCGCCCGCAGGGCCATCGACGGGAGCCGCGCGCTGCGCGCCGCAGGATCCCGTTCCTCCGCATGGCCGGAGTCATCCAGGGCGACGACCCGCGGAGCCGCGGCGCGCACCGCCGGGCGGGTCGCCACAAGGTCGTGGGCCCAGCCGCTGTCGACCAGTGCCTGTGCCTCCGCGGTGCGGGCGTAACCGCCGATCAGTGCCGCGCACCGTAACTGGTGGGCGCGCAGCATGGCCACCTCGCGGGCGTGTGGGTAGGGCGCGCGCGGTTCTGCCAGCGCATCGTCGCCGTCGTCCCAAACCATCACCAGGCCGAGCCGGTCGACAGGGGCGAATACAGCGCTGCGCGTGCCGATCACCAGACGGGAATGCCCGCGCAGCACCGACAGCCAGCGCCGGTACCGCTCCGAGGGGCCCAGCCCGGCCGACAGCGCGGTGACCGCTGAGCGGTCGATGCGGGCGACCGCTGAGCGCCACAAGGTGTCCACATCGCGCTGGTCGGGTACGACCGCCAGCACACCGTTCCCGCCGCCGACAGTCACCGCCGCGGCCTCGGCGAGCCGGGCGGCCCAGTCCTCGCCGGGAAGCGACTGCCACACCGCCCGCGCCGCACGGCCCCCGGCGAGGGCCTCGAGGAAGCCGGCACCGCGCGGGTAGCGATCCCAGCCCGCCGGGCCGGCGGGCTGTTCCGCGGTCGCCGAGTCCGGCGGCCCGGCCCGCTCCGCCCCCGCGTGCCGCGCCGGGATCGCCAGCCGCAGAACATCGGGCCGGGTGCCCGCGTAGCGGGTGGCGACGGCGTCGACCAGACGGCGCACCTCCGGGGTGAGCACCGGTTCGGCGGAGATCACCCGGTCCAGCCAGCCCAACTGGCCGATGTGATCGGTGTCAGAGCGGCGTTCCAGCACGAAGGCGTCGACCAGACGGCCGTGAAAACGCACCCGGACCCGGACCCCGGGCTGGGCGTCATCGGACATCTGCTCGGAGACGAGGTAGTCGAACTCACGGTCCAGGTGCGGCACCGAGAGCATCGGCAGCACCCGGGCGATCGGCTCGTGCTCGGCGGCCCGCCGTCCCGATGTGCTCACGTTCTCCTCGCGTCACCGCCGCTGCGCGCCTGGTCCGCCGGGCGCCGTCGAAGACTATCGGCGCCGCCGGAGCCGCGTTCACCCGCTTGCGCGCGGCGTAGCTCGAGGCAGCCGGGTGACCTCAAGCTAGCGCGGGGGACCGACACAATCGAGCTCGCGGGCTCGCGAACGGCCGCGGACCGGTCCGGCCACCGGCATCGGCTGTGACTGATGTCACCATCGGGGATGCCCGTGACCGGCGTCCGCCGCCATCATGGCCTTGTACACGACCACCGAGGCCGGTCACCCGGTAACGTTTGGCGATGGCGGCGCGACAGTCCACAATGAGAAGCAACGAATCGGCTGTCATATGCCGCGACTGGAGGACTCAAACCGTGAAAACTGCTGACAATCGGCGCATCGCCCGTATCGCTACCGGCACTGTCATCGGCGGCCTGGCGCTGGCCGTGCTGGCCGCCCCCGCCGCGTCGGCCACCACCGACTGCAGTCCCGCGGCGGTGGACGGAACCGTCGAGCGGGTGACCCAGCAGGCCCAGGACTACATGAACGCCCACCCCGAGGGCAACAAGGTGCTGATGACGGCGGCTCTGCAGCCCCGCGCGGAGGCTGCCGCGACGATCCAGGCCTACGCGGCCCAGAACCCGCAGCAGTACGCGGACTTCAAGCAGATCCTCTCCCAGCTCGGCACGCTGGAGCAGCAGTGCGGCGTGTCGGTCATACCGGCCCAGTACAAGTGGGCCTACGACCAGTTCGTCGGGTAGGCGGTGGACGTCGGGACGCTGATCGTCCCGTAGCTACGCCCCCGGCGGGGAGCTGCGCGCCCGGCTGAACACTGCGCCGGAAATCACGGCAAGTACGGTCTGCGGTCGCGGATCCGCTGAGCACCGGCGTGGTCGCCAGGCACGGTGATGTTCCGCTGCGGCCGGCAACAACCGCGTCGTCGTTCTGGCGCAGCCGCCGGTTCCCTCGTCGGACCACCGCTTCAGCGACTGCACCGCCGTCCGAGGCTCCTCAGACCGAGTTCTTGAGGTCCTCGACCTTGTCTCAGACCGAGTTCTTGAGGTCCTCGACCTTGTCTCAGACCGAGTTCTTGAGGTCCTCGACCTTGTCGAGCCGCTCCCAGGGCAACTCGATGTCGGTGCGGCCGAAGTGGCCGTAGGCGGCGGTCTGGGCGTAGATCGGCCGCAGCAGGTCCAGATCCCGCACGATCGCGCCGGGACGAAGGTCGAACACCGCGGAGATCGCCTTTTCGATACGGGCGGGGTCGACGGTCTCGGTGCCGAAGGTCTCCACGAACAGGCCCACCGGGGCGGCCT
>CAYURT010000056.1:0-19649 GCA_964447215.1 uncultured Mycobacterium sp. | reverse complement strand
GGCCAGCACCCTGGAGATCGACATCGGAATATCCCTGGCCACCCACGCCGCCTGAGTGGTTGCAGCGCCTGAGTGTTTGCAGCGAAGTGGAGAAAAAGTGCCCCCGGCATGATTCGAACATGCGACACCGGCTTTAGGAGAGCCGTGCTCTATCCCCTGAGCTACGAGGGCGGAACCGGCTGAAAGCTTACCGTTAGCGCATCGCGTTGATGACCCGCGCGAAATAGTCGCCGTGAGAGTCCTGCACGGTGAAGTAGCTGACCCCGTAGCGCTCCCGGTGAGCGCGCAGGGTGTCGGCGATGCGTTCCGGGCTCCCGCTGAGAACGGTGGGCATCGCCAGCAGTTGGTCGTCGCCGGCCTGCGGGAAGTAGGCGCGGGTCAGTGTCAGGTCGGGGACCCCGGAGTCTTCGGTGGGCACTGCGGTGATCGCCAGGTTCAGCTCCACGTCGGCGAACCGGTCCCCGGCGGCGGCCGCGACGAAACCGACCCTCTCGGCCATCGGGTCGGGGTTGTCCGCGCTGGCCAGGCCGCCACCGGTCAGCCCGATGATGTCGGCGTGATGGGCGGCGATGGTCAGGACCCGGTCCCCGTTGCCGGCGATGAGAACCGGGAGGCCGGGCAGCGTCTGCTTCAGGTAGACGGTGGTGTCCTGCAGGTGCTTCACCCGTTCGCCGGCGCTCGGGTACCGGATTCCGGCGGCCTCGAACTCCTCGCGAACGTAGCCGGTGCCCAGTCCCAGTTCCAGCCGGCCGCCGGAGAGCAGATCGACGGCGGCGGCATCGCGTGCCAGCAGTGCCGGCCGGTAGAAGGCGGCATTGAGCACGAAGGTGCCGACCCGGATATCGGCGGCATCCGCCGCGGCCATCATCACCGGGAAGGGCGCCGGGGCCCCGAGGTGGTCGGGCACGTGGACGACGTCGTAACCCTGATCGGCGAAGCGGCGGACCTTCTCGGTGAGCCGGGCCGCTGAACGGATGGACCGGACACCGATGCCGAACCGGAACTCGCGGGCCACCGGGCCATGGTAGGCGGGCCGCGGTCAGGTCAACGGCAGCTCCGCGATCAGCTGCCCGGTGGGCCGGGTTGAGCCCGACCCGGGCTCGACGGTGAACGCCAGTTTGGTCGAGTCGCCCAGGTCCTCGAGTACGGCGGTGGTCGAGGGCGCCACCGATTCGGCGTCCATCGTTCCCGCCAGGGTGGCTCCGGCGCTGTTGATCAGCCACATCTGGTACACCGTGCCCGGCGAAGGCGGCGGGACGTCATTCATCACCAGCACCCCCGCGTCGCGATCGCGGGAGAACACCACTGTCGCGGTCCCGCCGGCCGGAATCGCCCCGGAGACGGTGTGCACATCGGGCGCCTCGAAAACCTGAGCCACGGTGGACGGCGGCTGTGCGGTCGACGGCAGTGGCGGCGGCGGGCGCAGGGAGAGTCCGACCCCCAGGGCGCCCAGTCCGATCACCAATGCGGCGGCGGCCGACAGCCAGACCGAGCGTCGGCTCCGGGTGGGCAGTGCTTGCACCCGGTCGTCGGTAGGGTCGTCGGCCACGATCGTCAGCAGCCGCCGCCGCAGATCGGCGGGCGGTTCATCGGCGTCCGCGGCGGACACCACGGCCATGGTTTCGCGGACCGCGCGCACCTCGTCGTAGAACGCGTCGATCGCCGGCAGCCCCGCCGTCGCGATCTGGCTCTCGATGTCATCGCGTTCGGTGTCGGAGAGTGCATGCAGCGCGTAGGGAACCGCCATCTCGAGCAGATCAGAGTCGCCGCCGCGGGAAGGGTCGTGTGGTCGTGTCATCGTGGCCGCCTCACCGGACGCCCAGGCACTGACGCAGGCCCCGGATCGCGTCACGCATCCGGGATTTGATGGTGGCCAGATTCGCCGAGAGCCGCTCGGAGACCTGCACATAGGTCAGGCCCTGGTAGTAGGCGAGTTCGATGCACTCGCGCTGGACCGGCGTCAGCCCATCCAGGCAGGCCTTGACCCGTCGGCGTTCCTCGCCGGAGATCACCGCGTCGCTGACGTGGTCGGCGGCCCTCTCAACGCTCGCCGCGCCATAGCGCGACTCTCGCTGGCCCGCGGCCTGCTCGGAGCGCACCCGGTCGACCGCACGACGGTGCGCGAGAGTCAGCAGCCAGGCCAGCGCGCTGCCGGATGCCGGGTCGTAGCTTTCAGCGGTTCGCCACACCTGGAGGTAGATCTCCTGGGTTGTCTCTTCGCTGTATCCGCGGTCGCGCAGAACCCGGACCACCATGCCGAAGACCCGTGACCTGGTCGCGTCGTAAAACGCCGCGAATGCCTCGCGATCACGCTGCGCGACCCGGCGCAGCAGTGCATCCAGATCTGCCGCACCGATCGGGCCGGTCACCGGCTTGGACCGTTCGTGGTCGATGCCATTGATCCGAAGCGTAGCCGGGCGGTCAAGCAATTCGGTCACGATGCGGCCAAGGAGCGGCCCGCCGCCCATCCGGCGGGCAGCGGGGAGCGGGCGGCCTGACCGGAGGCCGGCGTGGGAGTCTGCGGAACCCCACGCAGCCGCAGCATCACGGCTTGGAGTCGCATCGCCAACTCGGCGGCCTGAGGGGCCAGCGGGGTCGTCAGCTGGGTGAGCATGATGCGCCCGGCGCTGGCCCGTCGGCGCCGGCCGCGCCAGTTCGCCACCATCACGGCGCGGTCGCCGTCATGCAACGCGACCGTCAGGTCCAACTGCTCGCCGGGCAGGGGGGCGTTCACCAGGAAGTAGCCTTTGTCGGCGGCGAACGGGGTGTTGTCGGCACGTTGAGACCGGGCCGGTGCCACCGCCGCCGGACTCTGACCGCTGGGCGGCAGCACGTAGGCGTGCCGCTCTCCGCGAACGGTCTGGACCTCGGCGATCACGGCCCGCAGCGCACCGGCCCGGTCATGGCACCAGAACAGACTCAGCGGGTTGAACGACCGCCCCAGCACCCGGGGCATGAGCAGCGCTATGACCTTGCCGCCCGGCAGGTCGGTGCAGTGTTCGGCGAGGACGGCATCGACTCGCTGGCGCAGGCTGTCGCCGGGCCTTCCGTGCAGATGGTCCTTGGCCTCGAATCGCGCGAAGGGCCGCAGCCAGCGCGGTACGGCGGGCAGATCGTCGACGTCGACCAGCCAGCTGTAGCTGCGGTGCTCGCCGTAGTGGCGGACGGGTGATCGGTGCAGGTGGGAGACCCGGGTCGGATACAGCGCCGGGGTCAGCGGGGTCAGCCGGCGGCTCGCCTCTGACACCGCCGTTGTCGTCAGCGTTGTCGTCACATCGGCGATTCGGAGCAGCGCGGGGCGGGGATGGGCCACGATTCTGTGACGGCAGTCACGCCGTCACGGTCAGGTAAATCAGCGCCGCGTTGAGCAGGCTGATCATCACGGCCACCGCCCAGGCCGCCAGTACGGTGGCCGGATGGTTGGCGTCGGATCCCATCAGCCGCCGGTCACTGGTCAACCGCACCAGCGGGATCAGGGCGAAGGGGATGCCGAATGACAGCACCACCTGGGACAGCACCAGAGCGCGGGTGGGCTCCAGCCCGCTGGCCAGCACCGCCAGCGCCGGGAGCAGGGTGACCAGTCGACGGGTCAGGATCGGGTAGGACCTTCGCAGCAGGCCCTGCATGATCATGGCCCCCGCGTAGGCGCCCACCGATGCCGAGGCCAGACCAGAGGCCAGCAGACCCACGGCGAACAGCAGTGCCACGGTCGGCCCGAGGACGTCGGCAACGGCCGCGTGCGCGCCTTCGATGGTGTCGGTGCCCTCGCGGCCGCGCAGGTTGGTCGCGGCAACCAGCAGCAGGGCCAGGTTGACCGTCCCGGCGAGCAGCATCGCGAGGGTGACGTCCCATCGGGTCGCCCGCAACAGTCCGGTCCGGTCGCGACCTGGCTCAGGGTGTCCGTGGCGGTCGCGGGCGAGTCCGGAATGCAGGTACACCGCGTGTGGCATCACCGTCGCGCCGAGCATCGCGGTGGCCAGCAACACGCTCTCGGCTCCCGCGAACCGTGGAACCAGTCCCTCGACGACGTCTCCGCCCGCAGGCGGATTGACCACGAGACTGGCCAGGAAGCCGATCGCGATGATCAGCAGCAGGCCGGTGATGACCCGCTCGAACATCCGCGGCCCGCGCCGGTCGCCCACCCCGAGCAGCACGAGGGAGACGATCCCGGTGATCGCCCCGCCGAGCAGTAACGGCAGGCCGAACAGCAGGTTCAAGGCGATGGCGCCGCCGATGATCTCGGCGAGGTCGGTGGCGATCGCGACCAGTTCGGCCTGCATCCAATAGGCGACCCGGGTCGGCGCCCGGGTCTTTTCGCGGACCGCCTCCGGCAGGGTGCGGCCCGTGACGAGCCCGAGTTTGGCGCTGAGATATTGGACCAGGCCGGCCATCACATTGGCCACGACGATGACCCACACCAGCAGGAAGCCGAACTTGGCTCCCGCGCTGACATTGGCCGCGATGTTGCCCGGATCGACATAGGCGACCGCGGCGACGAATGCGGGACCGAGCAGCGCCCAGGTCGGAGTCACCGTAGTGCGGACCATGCTCGGCTTCCTGTCGGATGTCCCCCGGGGGCCGTGGGGCGGCGAGTCAGAACGTGAGGCTAGCCGACCTCAGGACGGGAACCACCAGCCGCCGGCGCTCAGGCCGATGCCCATGCCGGCGTAACCCCAGCCGGGGTACCGGTTGGTCAGGGCCGGGTCGGGGGAGGTGGTGATCCCGGTATGGCCGCTGGTGCGGCACAGCCGGGTGGTGGGGGTGACGTCGGCGCACTCCGGTGGCGCACCGGCCGCCGGTGCGGCCGATATCAGCGTGGCGAGGATGGCGATCGGTGCTGCCGACCCCAGGTGAGGCCTCACGACAACCGGTAGAGGCCCTTGCCGGTCACCAGCGGCAGGTCCAGGGTGGTGCGGATGCCGGGTTCGGCGGCGACGACGGCGGGTATGGCGTTCACGACGCGCATCGCGGTGGCCAGCACGCCCGCATGGTTGTGATCTCCGTTGGGGCTCGACAGGCATAGGTCGAGTGCGTAGGACGGCTCTCCGGTCACCTCGATGCGGTAGTTACCGCCGGGCTGAGCCGGCTGCGGCCAGTCCGGGCACAGGTCGTCGCGCAACCGGGTGATGTGTTCGAGGACCACCGCCGGCGCCCCGTCGACCAGGCCGATCACCTCGAACCTCAGCGCCGCCGCGGTTCCCTCTGCGATGTGGCCACTGGAGATGTCGAAGGCCTCCGGGGCCGGCTCCCGGACGTACATCTCCTCCAGCCCGTCGAGTTCGACACCGAGACCGGCGGCCAGTTGTCGCACCACCGAACCCCACCCGATGCTGAGCACACCCGGCTGCAGCAGCATCGGGATCTCGTCCATCGGCTTGCCGAACCCCATCACGTCGAACATCACCGTCGCGCTGTCGTAGGTGGCGTAGTTCACGATCTCCATGCAGCGCACCTGCTCGACGCTCTGGCAGGTTCCGGTCAGCGCCAGCGGAAGCAGGTCGTTGGCGAACCCAGGGTCGATGCCGTTGACGAAGAGGCTCGAATTACCCTCCCGCGCAGCGTCCTCGATGGGCCTGACCATCTCCTCGGGAATGACCTGCCACGGCCACTGCAGGAACACCGGGCCGCTGCCCACGACGTTGACCCCGCCGGCCAGGATGCGCCGGTAGTCCTCCATCGCCTCCACGAGCCGGTTGTCGGCCATCGCGTTGTAGACCGCGCAGTCGGGCTTGGCGGCCAGAACCGCGTCGAGGTCGGTGGTGGCCTTGACTCCGGTGGGCGCGTCGAGGCCGATCAGTTCGGCGGCGTCTTTGCCGGCCTTGGCCTCTGAGGACACCCAGACCCCGGTGAGTTCGTAGTCCGGGTTTGTGATCAGCGCCTTGAGTGAATGGGCGCCGACGTTGCCGGTGCCGATCTGGGCGACGCGGATGGGCATGGGTCTCCTTGCGGTTCAGTGGCTTACAGGTCGGGAATGGGCAGATCCAGATTCGGCACGGTGAGTCCGCCGTCGACTTCGATCATCTTCCCGGTGAGATATCCGGCCGCCGGCGAGGCGAGATAGACCGCGGCCGCGGCGATGTCGACGGGCTCGCCCAGACGGCGCAGCGGGGTTGCCTGCTCCATCGGAGTACGCAAAGCCTCGTTGGAGGCCACGATGTCGAGCGCCGAGGTCAGAATTGATCCGGGAGCTATGGCGTTGACTCGGATGCGGGGGCACAGGTCGAGTGCGGTCAGCCGGGTGTAGTGCGCCAATGCGGCTTTGGCGGTGCTGTAGGCGGCGAAACCCCGCCCGGCCAGCCGTCCCATCGTCGAGCTGATGTTGATGATCGAACCGCCGCCGCCCTCGAGCATCAGTGGGGCCGCGGCGACGGTCAGCGCGTGAGCGGTGAGCACGTTGAAGGTGAACGCGTCCCGCATCTGCTTGACGCTGGTGGTCATCAGTGCGTTGGGCATGCTGCCGCCGACGTTGTTGACGACGACGTCCAGACGTCCGAAGGCCGAGACCGCCGCTGCGGCCAGTTCGGCCGTTGCCTCCGGCTGGGCCAGGTCGGCCACGACGGTCTCCGCTCGCCGTCCGGCCTGCTCGATGGACGCTGCCACCGCCCGCAGCTCGGACTCGGTGCGCGAGGAGATCAGCACGTCGGCGCCGACCTCGGCGAGGGCGACGGCGATCGCCGCACCGATTCCCCGGCCGGCGCCGGTGACTACTGCCACTTGTCCGTCTAGCCGGAATTTGTCGAGTATCACCGTTCTCTCTTCCGCTGCCCACGAGCACCGTAACAAGCGGGGCGGTGGCGGGGCTGCGGATTCAGGAACGAATCTGTAACACGTTCTATTTTTTCGTGGCGGCTTTCCGCGCACCCGTCTTGGCGGGAGCCTTCTTGGCCGGCGCCCGTTTGGCGGGCTTCTCGGCGGTCTGTTCACGGCGTCTGCGAACGCTGGCTTCCAGTTTCGCCAGTAGATCGGTCACGTCGCCGGAGTCGTCCAGGCCGGCCGGGGCTTCGGCGGGGGTGAAGGCCTCCCCGCCGGCCAGTTTGGCTTTGACCAGTTCGCGCAGTTGTTCCTGATAGGTGTCGGAGTACTGCTCGGGTTTGAAATCGGCCGCCATGGCGTCCACCACCTGCCCAGCCATCGTCAACTCGGCGGGTCGGACTTCGACATCCTGATCGAGCGCGGGGAAGGCCGGATCGCGGATCTCATCGGGCCACAACAGGGTGTGCACCACCATGACATCGCGTTTGGAGAAGTCCCGCACGCGCAGCGCCGCCAGCCGCGTCTTGTTTCGAAGGGCGAAGTGCACGATGGCCACCCGGTCGGTATCGGCGAGCGTCTTGGCCAGCAGCACATAAGATTTCGGCGATTTGCCGTCGGGTTCCAGGAAATAGCTCCGGTCATACATCAGAGGATCGATCTGGCCGGCGGGAACGAACTCGAGAACCTCGATCTCATGAGCGCGTTCCTCGGGCAGCGTGGCGATGTCATCCTCGGTGATCACCACCGTCTGGCCGTTGTCGGCCTCGTAGGCCTTGGCGATGTCGCGGTACTCCACCACCTCGCCGCACTCCTCGCAGACCCGCTGATAGCGGATGCGGCCGTTGTCCTTGGCGTGGACCTGATGGAACTTCAGGTCGTGGTCCTGCGTCGCGCTATACACCTTGACCGGAACGTTGACCAGTCCGAAGGCGATCGAGCCTTTCCAGATGGAGCGCATCGGACAAGTATGCGGCCGCCGGCGACGGGATCAGACGTCCGGGACGGTTTCGGGATCCAGTCCGACCGGGACGTCGGGATCGGCGCCCGGCGCGTCGTTGACGTAGACCTCTCCAGGGGCGGTCTTGCACGCGTCGGTCTCCGGCTCCTGGCCGCTGGTGCAGTAGGGCTCGAGGATCTCCGGATCGGCCCCGGCGAGTGGAGCGCCCGCGAACACGGCAACCGCCAGCAGCGTTGCCATCGCCATCCTGGTCACTGGCTCAGCCTAGCAACGGGTCATAGGTTGTGGTGGTGAGCGAGGTGTGGCCGCCAGGGGCGACGCGCGGACCGTTGGTCAGGCTGACCAACGCCGATAAGGTGCTTTATCCCGCCGACGCGGGAAGCCCGGCTGTCACCAAATCGGACGTCTTCGCCTACTACACCGGTATCGCCGAGTTCATGCTGCCGCATATCGCCGGCCGTCCGGCCACCCGCAAACGCTGGCCGGACGGCGTGGACCATCCGGCCTTCTTCGAGAAGAGCCTTGCGGCGTCGGCGCCGGAATGGCTGAATCGCGGGACCCTCCAGCACCGCTCGGGCGCGACCGTCTACCCGATCATCGACACCCCGACCGCACTGGCCTGGATCGCCCAGCAGGCCGCCCTGGAAATCCATGTGCCGCAATGGCGGTTCGCCGCGGACGGCACGCCCGGCCCGGCCACCAGGCTGGTCTTCGACCTGGATCCCGGGGAAGGCGTGGGTATGTCCCAACTGGGCGAGGTCGCCCATGCGGTGCGCGAGCTGATGGACGATCTCGATCTGCCGTTGTATCCGTTGACCAGCGGAAGCAAGGGTCTGCACCTCTATGCGCCGCTGGTGCGGCCGCTGCGCGCAGGCGGCGCGGTCGAGGTGGCACGGCGGGTCGCCCAGCAGCTGGAGGCGAGCATGCCCGACCGTGTCACCGCCACCATGACCAGAAGTCTTCGGGCGGGCAGGGTCTTCGTGGACTGGAGTCAGAACAACGCGTCGAAGACCACGATCGCGCCGTATTCACTGCGCGGCCGCCCCACCCCGACGGTCGCCGCGCCGCGCACCTGGGACGAGATCGGTGACGCCGATCTGCGACAGCTGCGCTTCGACGAGGTGCTCGAACGCGTCGCCCGCGACGGGGACCTGCTCTCGGGCCTGGACGCCTCGGCGCCGTCGGACCGGCTTGTCGCCTACCGGAGCAAGCGGGACCCCGCACGGACTCCCGAGCCGGTGTCCGCCGAGCCGGCGGAGCGGGTGCCGAACTCCGTGGAGGGGTCCGGCCGGGGTCCGCTGTTCGTGATCCAGGAACACCGGGCCCGGCGGCTGCACTACGACTTCAGGCTCGAGCACGACGGGGTTCTGGTGTCATGGGCGGTCCCCAAGAATCTGCCCGAGACCTCCGCGGAGAACCGGCTGGCGGTGCGCACCGAGGACCATCCGCTGGCCTACGCGAGCTTCGAGGGCGTGATACCCGAGGGCGAGTACGGAGCGGGCACCGTCCGCATCTGGGACTCCGGGACCTACACCGCCGAGAAGTTCGGCGTCGAGGGCCGGTCCGGCGGGGAGGTCGTCGTCGACCTCGACGGCCGGAAAGTCCGTGGACGCTACGCGCTGATCCAGACCGACGGCGATCAATGGCTGGCGCATCGGATGAAGGAGCAACGGGCGCTGCGGCTCAGCGACATCGCGCCGATGCTGGCGACCCTGGGATCGGTCGACCGGCTGACCGCCAAGCAGTGGGCGTTCGAGGGCAAGTACGACGGCTACCGCATGCTGGTCGAAGCCGACCGCGGCTACCTGCGGCTGCAGTCCCGCAACGGCCGCGACGTCACGGGCGAGTACCCCCAACTCCGGCAACTGGCCACCGTCCTGGCCGATCACCGAGTGATCCTGGACGGCGAGGTGGTCGCACTGGACGGTCGTGGTGTGCCGCGCTTCACCGAGATGCAGAACCGGGCCCGGGCGACCCGAATCGAGTTCTGGGCATTCGACATCCTCGCTCTCGACGGTCGCTGGCTGCTGAAGGCCAAATACGCCGACCGCCGGGCCGTACTTGAGAAACTCTCGGCCGCAACCGGGTTGACCGTCCCAGCGCTGCTTCGCGGTGATGGTGCAGAGGCGATGGCCTACTCGCGCGCGCACGGCTGGGAAGGTGTGGTCGCCAAGAAGTGGGCATCGACCTATCAGCCGGGGCGAAGGTCGGCCTCGTGGGTCAAGGACAAGAACTGGAACACCCAGGAGGTGGTGATCGGCGGCTGGCGGCACGGCCGAGGAGGACGTTCCTCGGGGATCGGTTCGCTGCTGATGGGCATACCGGGCGCCGGCGGACTGCGGTTCGTCGGGCGGGTCGGCACCGGGTTCACCGAGCGGGATCTGGCTCGGCTGAAGAACCTGCTCGCGCCGTTGCGCAGCGAGGCCTCGCCCTTCGACCCGCCTCTGCCGCGGACCGAGGCCAAGGCGGTCACATTCGTGCGTCCGGAACTCGTCGGGGAGGTTCGCTACGGTGAGCGCACGCCCGACGGACGGCTGCGTCACGCCAGTTGGCGGGGCCTGCGCGAGGACAAGCGGCCCGACGAGGTCGTGCCCGAAGAGCCCTCCGCGCCGGTCGCGGACGCGTAAGAAATACGTAATATTTCGCCGCCCCTACCACACCCGGCCCGTGCCGAATGACTCGTGTAGCCAGCGTCCGGCACGGCACTGGCGTCCCCACAAAGAATCGGAGCGGAAATGATCTCCACCGGATTCAGCGACCCGCTGTTCACCCCGCTTTTCATGATCGTCCCGGCCCTCATCCTGGTGATGCTGATGGCTCTGACCATGCGCGCGGTGATCATGCGGGAACGGGCGATGATCCGCCAGCGCAGGCAGGACCAGGGCGCCCGGGCTGCCTACGAAAGCCGCTGGCGCGACCGAAGCGCCGCCTGACCCGTCAGTCGCGCAGGATCGGGCGTATCGCGTCCAACACGCCCGGATCCTCGATCGTCGACGGTATCGGCTCGTCCAATCCGTGGGCGATCCCGCGCATCGCCTTGCGCAGGATCTTCCCCGAGCGGGTCTTCGGGAGGGCCGGCACGACGTCGACCCGGCTCAGCGCCGCGACGGGCCCGATCTGTGCGCGCACCGCGCCGACCAGGTCCGCGGCGAGTCCCTCGTGGCTCGCGCCGGCCTTGAGCACCACCAGGCCGCGCGGCACCTGACCTTTCACGGGGTCGGCGACTCCGATCACCGCACACTCGGCGACCGCCGGGTGGGCGGCCAGCACCGCCTCGACCGAACCGGTCGACAGCCGGTGGCCCGCCACGTTGATGACGTCGTCGATCCGGCCCATCACGAACAGGTAGCCGTCGTCGTCGAGGTGGCCGCCGTCCCCGGTGAGGTAGAACCCCGGGTGCTCGCACAGGTAGGACGCCTCGAAGCGGGCGTCATCGCCCCACAGCGTGGGCAGCGTGCCCGGCGGTAGCGGCAACCGGACGCAGATCGCGCCCTCTTCCCCGGGTTCGCAACCGGAACCGTCCGGACGCAGGACCGCGACGTCGTAGCCCGGCATCGGCACCGTGGGTGATCCGGCCTTCAGCGGGAGGGCCTCCAGTCCGACGGGGTTGGCGGCGATCGCCCACCCGGTTTCGGTCTGCCACCAGTGGTCGATCACCGGGACGGCCAGTTTCTCGGTGGCCCACCCGAAGGTGTCGGGGTCGAGGCGCTCACCGGCCTGGAACAGATAACGCAGCGAGGACAGTTCATAGCGCCCGATATGTGTGCCGTCCGGATCTTCCTTGCGGATCGCCCGGATCGCGGTCGGCGCGCTGAACAGGACGTTGACCCGGTAGTCGGCAATGACCCGCCAGTACGCCCCGGGGTCGGGTGTCCCGACCGGCTTGCCTTCGTAGAGCACCGTGGTCGCGCCGGCCAGCAGCGGCCCGTAGACGATGTAGGAGTGCCCGACGACCCACCCGACGTCGGACGCCGCCCAGAAGACGTCGCCGGCACCGACCCCGTAGATGTTGGCCATGGTCCACAGCAGCGCCACGGCGTGCCCGCCGTTGTCGCGCACGATGCCCTTGGGTTTGCCGGTCGTGCCCGAGGTGTAGAGCACGTAGAGGGGGTCGGTCGCGGCGACCGGGACAGGATCGGCGGGGGTGGCGGCGGCCATCAGGTCATGCCAGTCGTGGTCGCGGCCCGCGACCAGGTCGCAGCGGTGCCGGTCGCGTTGCACGATCACGCAGGCATCGGGCCGGTGGTCTGCGTGGTGCAGGGCTTCGTCGAGCATCGGCTTGTACTCGACCACCCGGGAGGGTTCGATACCGCAGGAGGCGGACACGACCACGGTCGGCTGGGCGTCGTCGATCCGGGTGGCCAGTTCGTGGCCGGCGAAACCGCCGAACACAACCGAGTGCACCGCTCCCAGCCGTGCGCAGGCGAGCATCGCGATGACGGCTTCCGGGATCATCGGCATGTACAGAACGACCCGGTCGCCTTTGCCGACCCCCAGTTCGCGCAGGACGCCTGCGAAAAGAGCTGTCTGGGCCAGTAACTCGCGGTAGGTGAAGCTGCGGGCGGCTCCGGTGACCGGTGAGTCGTAGATCAGTGCGGTCTGATCGCCGCGCTCACCGATATGGCGGTCCAGGGCGTTCGCGCAGGTGTTCAGCTCCCCGTCGGGGAACCAGCGGTAGAACGGCGGGTTGTCGTCATCGAGGACCCGGCGCGGCTCGGTGGTCCAGGAAACCGCCCTGGCGGCTCTCGCCCAGAACGACGCCGGATCATCGAGGCTGGACTGGTAGATCTCCCGATAACCACGCACGCTGAGCACCGTAGCGCGGCGGACCGCTGCCGGTCCGGGATCGGCTGCCGCGGTGAGCGGGCCTCACCCGCCGGCGGCCAGCCGCTCCGCCATGAGCACGGCGATGGCGGCGGCCGCCGCCGGCAGCCCGATCGGCACCGTGATCCGCAGGTAACCGGTCAGGCCCACCCGGACGCCCTCGGTGCGCATGATCCGCAGCCAGAGCAGATTGGCCAGGGCTCCGATCGGCAGGAGCACCGCGGTGACGTTCACGCCGAGCAGCCACCCCCACATGCCCCAGGTCATCTCGGTCAGAGCAGCCGAGCCGACGAGCAGAGCGGGCAGGTTGTTCACCGTGTTCGCCAGTGCCCCGGCTGCCATCGCGAGCAGTCCGACACTCCCTGGTGCGGAACTCTGCAACGGCCCGCGCAAGGTTTCCGCCGGAATCGACAGGGCGACGAGTGCGGCAATCCCGGCGACCATCGCTGCGGTCGTGACCGGCACCTCGCGCCACGGGATCGTGCCGACCACCGATATCAGCACCAGGTCGGCGGCAACAGCGACGACCCATGCGTCGACGCCGAACTCGGGCCCGACCACGAAGCCGATCAGCAGTCCGGCGACCACCGTGCCGCCGATTGCCAGGGCCCGCCGGTCCGGCGCTCCCGGTGCGCCGGCAGCCAGTGTCGTCGGGTAGCGCCGGCGGTAGACGAGCCAGCCGACGACCGATGCGGCCACCGACGGTAACCCCAGATGGCCGAGCACGTCGATCGCGCTGAGGTCGAACCGCTGCACCGCGATCAACGTCGTCAAGTTGGAGATCGGCAGCACGGACGAGGCGAAGCTCGCCAACAACAGCGGAATCGCTGCCAGCGGCACCGGGTCGATACCGGACTGGCGTGCCAGTCGAAGGGCGAGCGGCGTGAGCAACACGACCGTGGTGTCCAGGTTCAGCACCGCCGTGGTGAGCGCGGCCAGCACCCACAGGCCGAGGACCGGGCGGCTACCGCTTCGCCCCCGGCTGAGCATCAATGACGCCGCGGCGCTGAAGAACCCGAGCCGGTCCAGAAGAGCGGCCAGAGGTACTCCGGCAAGGAGGAAAGCCAGCGCCGGCCACAACGATGACCACTGTTCGAGGAGTCGTGAGGTCAAGAAACCTTGGCGATGACGTTCTCGGCGAACATCTCCAGGTTGCGGATCTTGGTGTCCAGCGGTTCGGTGTCGGGACCGTTGATGTAGGGGATCCGGAAGCCGACGATCACGTCGGTGACGCCCTTGTCCTCCAGCCGCTTGATGCCGTCGGGAGTGTAGGCGTCGATCGAGATGACGTGGATCTGGAAGTCCTTGTCCGCCGTTCCCTCCTCCTCGCGGTAACGCTGCAGCTTGGCCAGGAGTTCGTCGAGGTCCTCGTTGCCGCCGCCGTGCATCCACCCGTCATTGCGGGCCGCTCGGCGCAGCGCGGCGTCGGCGTGCCCGCCGATGAGGATCGGTATCGGCTCGGTGGGAGCGGGGGTCATCTTGGTCTTGGGGATGTCGTAGAACTCGCCGTGGTACTCGAAGTAGTCCCCGGAGGTGAGCCCGCGGATGATGTCGATGCACTCGTCCATCCGCTTCCCGCGCCGGGCGAACGGCACCCCCATCAACTCGTAGTCCTCCGGCCACGGGCTGGTGCCCACCCCGAGGCCGAGCCGGTTGCCGATCAGCGCGGCCAGCGACCCGGCCTGCTTGGCGACCAGGGCGGGCGGGCGGATCGGCAGTTTCAGGACGAAGAAGTTGAAATGCAGCCGTTCGGTGACCGCGCCGAGGGCGGCGGTGATCACGAACGTCTCGATGAAGGGCTTGCCGTCGAGGAACTCCCGGTTGCCGTCAGGGGTGTAGGGGTACTTCGAGTCCGACTCGAAGGGGTAGGCGACCGAGTCGGGGATGGTCATCGCGTGATAGCCGGCGGCCTCGGCGGCCTTGGCCAGCGGGATGTAGAAGCTCGGGTCGGTCATCGCCTCGGCGTAGGTGAATCGCATTACTCGTCCGCCTCTTTCCCGTCCGCGCCGGCGACCGCGTCGCCCCACACCGACTCCGCACCGGAGTGTCCGATCCGGAGAACCTGGACGGTGGCGCCGAGTCCGACCACGACGACCAGCACCGCCACAATCGCCGACACCGCCGCGGAGGACTTGCCGCGGGAACTTCGGACATGGGAGACGGCGAGCAGGATGGCCGCGACGAGCAGGGCGATGGAGACGTAGATCATCGTCTTGCCGAGGTGTTCGTGGACCTCCAGTGCCGCGGTCTCCTCGACCTTGTGTTCCAGCCACTCCCCGGCCTCGGCGGTGATCGGGGTCAGCACCAGATTCACCGAGGCGAGTGCCACGACCAGCCACACCAGCCGCTGGCGTGCGGCCGGCCAGACGACGCACAGGATCGCCAGGATCGCGGTGAGCGGGGTGAGCACGACGAGGAAGTGGACCAGCAGGGGGTGGGTGGGCAGGCCGTTGATCGTCGACACCTGCCGAATGCTACAAGCCGGGTGCCAGACTTGACGGCGATGGCGAATCTCAGGTGGCTGCTGCTGAGCATCACGCTGGTCGCGCTGGCCTCCGGCGCGGCGGCCTGGCTCGCCGGCGCCCCGGCGATCGCCGGCTACTGCTGGATCACCGGAACCGTCACCGCGCTGGTGCCGGCGCTGTGGTCGGTGATCGACGGAATCAGGGCCCGCCGATTCGGCGTGGACGTGCTGGCGGTGCTGTCCCTGCTCGGTGCGCTGGCGGTCGGGGAGTATCTGGCCGGTGCGCTGATAGCGGTCATGCTGACCGGCGGGCAGGCGCTGGAGGCCGCGGCCGAGCGTCGCGCCGCCAAGGACCTGCGCGCACTGCTGGACCGGGTGCCTCGCACGGCCCGCCGCCGCACCGCCGACGGCGTCGAGGTGGTCCAGGCCGACGCGATCGCGGTCGGGGACGTCGTCGTGATCGGTCCCGGCGAGGTGCTTCCCGTCGACGGCCGGGTGGAATCCGACTACGCCGTCATCGACGAGTCCGCGCTCACCGGTGAGCCGCTGCAGAACCGCTACGACCGCGGGGCCCCGGTTCGCAGCGGCGGTCTCAACGCCGGGGGCGGCATGGAGGTGCGTGCGACGGCCACCGCCGCCGACAGCACCTACGCCGGCATCGTCCGGCTGGCGGAGCAGGCCGCCGCCGAGTCCGCACCCATCGTCCGCATCGCCGACCGGGTCGCCGCCTGGTTCGTGCCGCTGGCTCTGACGGTCGCCGGACTGTCGTGGTTGCTCAGCGGTTCGGCGACCCGGGCGGTCGCTGTGCTCGTGGTGGCCACCCCGTGCCCCCTGCTGCTGGCCGCACCGGTAGCCGTGGTCTCCGGGCTGTCGCGCGCCTCCCGGATCGGCGTGCTGGTGCGCGGCGGAGGGCCGCTGGAAACCCTCGGCCGGGCAACGACATTGATCCTGGACAAGACCGGCACCCTGACTTCGGGGCGCCCGCGCGGGACCGACGTGGTGGTGGCCCCGGGACGGACCGTCGACGAGGTCCTCGGCTTGGCTGCCTCGGCCGACCAGCTCTCCCCGCACGTCCTGGCCGGCGCGATCGTGGAGGAGGCCCGGCTGCGGGGCCTCGAGCTGACCATGCCCGAGGCCGTGGAGGAGGAGGCCGGGACCGGGGTCTCAGCACAGGTCGGCGGACGCCGCGTGCATGTCGGCAACCTCGGCCTCGACGGGGAATGGGCCGACTGGGCCGACGGTGTGCTCTCCCGGGCCGCCCTCGACGGCGCGGTGGTCGCCTGGGTGCGCGTCGACGGGGAACTGGCCGGGGCGATCCTGCTGGCCGATCCGCTGCGTCCGGATGCCCCGCGGACGCTGCGCCGGTTGCGCTCCGCCGGCATCACCCGTCTGGTGATGCTGACCGGCGACCGACCCGCCCCCGCCCAGCAGGTCGGAACGGTGCTGGGCCTCGACGAGGTCGCCGCGCAGCAGACACCGGCGGACAAGGTGGCCCGCGTGCGCGCCGAATGCGAGCGGGCCGTGACGGCCATGGTCGGCGACGGTGTCAACGACGCACCGGCGCTGGCCGCCGCCGACGTCGGCATCGCGATGGGCGCGCGGGGATCGACGGCGAGTTCGGAGGCCGCCGACATCGTGCTGACTGCCGACCGGCTCGACCGGTTGGCCGACGCGAAGGTCATCGCCCGCAGGTCTCGGCGGATCGCACTGCAGAGCGCGGGAATCGGAATGGGACTGTCCCTGGTGGCCATGGGTTTTGCGGCCTTCGGGCTGATCCCTCCGGCCGTCGGCGCGCTGCTGCAGGAAGGTATCGACCTGGCGGTGATCCTCAACGCCCTGCGCGCGCTGGGCTCGGACCGGGCCGCTGCGCCCCCGCTGACTCCGAACGCCGCCGACCTGGTCCGCCGGTTCTCCGCGGAGCACGACCGGATGCGCGATGACCTCTCGCTGCTGCGGGAGGCCGCCCAGCAGGTCTCCGCGGGCCGGAGTACCGAGGCGGTCGAATCGCTGCGGGCGGCCGACGCGTTCCTCCAGGACACGCTGCTGCCGCACGAGGACGCCGAGGATGCCGCGCTGTACCCGGCACTGGCGCGGCCCCTGGGCAGCGCCGAGGCCACGGCCACGATGAGCCGGATGCACGCCGAGATCCACCGGCTGGCCCAGCGGCTGCACAGCCACCGTGAGATCGCCGACGCCGCCGGGGCGGTGACCGCCGAGCAGTCCGACGACCTGCTGGCCTCCCTCTACGGCCTCTACGCGCTGCTTCTCCTGCATTTCGTGCAGGAGGAGGAGAACTTCTTCGTGCTCGATACGGGCCTTCACCCCGCCGAACGGTCGTGACCTGGCTGACCCGCAACGTACGGGTGCTCTCGATGGTGTCCTTCCTGCAGGACACCGCCAGCGAGTTGCTCTATCCGTTGCTGCCCATCTACCTGACCACGGTGCTCGGGGCGCCGCCCTCGGTCGTCGGCGCCATCGAGGGGGCCGCCGAGGGGGCCGCATCGGTGACCAAGATGGCCGTCGGGCCTCTCGGCGACCGCTTCGCCAAACGTCCGCTGATCGCCACCGGATACGGGATGGCCGCCCTGGGAAAGGTGATCGTCGCGGGCGCCGGCGCCTGGCCGGGGGTGCTCGCCGGGCGGGTGGTCGACCGGCTCGGCAAGGGTCTGCGCGGCGCTCCGCGCGATGCCCTGCTGGTCGAGGGGATCGAAACCAACTCGCGAGGAAAGGTTTTCGGATTCCATCGCACCCTGGACACACTCGGTGCGGTATTGGGACCGCTGATCGGCCTGGCCGGCTATCAATTGCTGGATCAGCAGATCGCGCCGTTGCTGTATGTGGCGATCGTCCCGGCCGTGCTGTCGGTGCTGTTGCTCGTGCTGGTGCGGGAGAAACCCCGGCCCCGGCTTCGGCCCGCGCGTCAGCCCCTGCTGTCGGGGATCGCTCAGCTGCCCCGACGGTACTGGCGGGTCACCGCCGTCGTCGTCGGATTCGGTCTGTTCAACTTCCCCGACGCGCTGTTGTTGTTGCGGCTCAATGAAATCGGTTTCGGTGTCGTCGAGGTGATCCTCGCCTACGTCACCTACAACCTCGTCTACGCGGTGGCAAGCTTTCCGGCCGGGGTGCTGGCCGACCGGTTGCCGCGATCCGCGGTTTTTGGAGTGGGGCTGGTGTTCTTCGCCGTCGGCTACATCGGTCTCGGCATGACCACCGATCCGGCGCTGGCCTGGATACTGATCGGCGTCTACGGCCTCTTCACGGCATGCACCGACGGCGTCGGAAAGGCCTGGGTGTCGGCCCTGGTCGGCCAGGACCGCCAGGCCACGGCCCAGGGCGTGTTCCAGGGAGCCAGTGGACTGGCCATCCTGGTCGCGGGGCTGTGGGCGGGTCTGCTCTGGGGCGCCGACGGACGGCTGCCGCTGCTGGTGTCCGGCGTCGCCGGCGGCTGCTTCGCGGTGGCGCTGCTCGGCCGGTTGGTGCTGCGCCGGGGCGGTTAGGGTCTAGTGATGCCGACGATCCACGTCATCGGAATCGGCGCCGGCGATCCCGAATTCGTCACGGCGCAAGCGGTCCGGGCCCTCAACGACACCGAAGTGTTCTTCGCGATGGACAAAGGCGAGGCCAAGAACGATCTCGTCGCGTTTCGCCACGAGGTGTGCCGGCGCTTCGTCCCCGGGTCGGACTACCGCTTCGTGGAACTGCCCGACCCGGTTCGCGCCACCGGCGGCGACTACGCCGCCGCGGTGGCGGACTGGCACGCCGCCCGGGCCCGGCTGTGGGCGGCGGCCATCCGGGCCGAACTCGGCCCCCGCGGGGTAGGCGCATTCCTGGCGTGGGGGGATCCGTCGCTGTACGACAGCACCCTGCGAATCCTCGGCGAGGTCGCCCGGCACGTCGACCTGGACTACGACGTCATCCCCGGGGTCACCGCCATCCAGGCCCTGACCGCACGGCACCGCATCCCGCTCAACGACGTCGGCGAACCGGTGCTGATCACCACCGGGCGGCAACTGCGCGCGCACGGCCTGTCCGGATCGGCGGTGGTCATGCTCGACGGCGACTGCGCCTTCCTGGGTTGTCCGCCACAAACGCGCATCTGGTGGGGCGCCTACCTGGGTACCCCGGAGGAAATCCTGGTCGCCGGCACCGTCGGGGAGGTCGGTGAGCACATCGCCGGGATACGGGCCTCGGCACGGGCCGAGCGCGGCTGGATCATGGACACCTATCTGCTGCGGGCCTAGGCTTTCGCCGGTGGGATTCCTTGTTCGGGTCGCGGTCACCGGCTTCGCGCTGTGGGTGGTCGCACTGATCGTGCCGGGTGTGTCGTTCGTCGGCGGCCAGACCACCCTGCAGCGGATCGGCATCATCGGGTTCGTCGCGCTGATCTTCGGGGTGGTCAACGCGGTCATCAAGCCGATCGTCGCGGTGTTGTCGATTCCCTTCTACATCCTGACCCTCGGTCTGTTCCACGTGGTCGTCAACGCCCTGATGCTGTGGATCACCTCCTGGATCACCGAGCACACCACGCACTGGGGCCTGCAGATCGACCGGTTCTGGTGGACCGCGATTTGGGCGGCGATCGTGCTGTCACTGGTCGGCTGGGCCCTCTCGGGTCTGACCCGCAGCGCCGAGCGCACACTGAGCTGAGCG
>CAYURT010000055.1:2124-21192 GCA_964447215.1 uncultured Mycobacterium sp. | reverse complement strand
CCGAGCAGCGCGCCGAGGCTCGGCGTGAGATCGCCGCCGCCGACATCACCACCCCTAAGGGTGTGGCGTCGCTGCAATACTTGGCCGGCTGCCTGCTGGAGGCCATGCGGCTGTGGCCGACCACCGGCCTGTTCGCCAGGGTCTCGACGCGGGACATCGAATTCCCCAACGGTGCAGTGCTTCCCGAGGGCACTCAGGTACTGATCTACAACGTGTTCAATCACCGCAACCGGGAACGCATTCCCTACGCCGACAGGTTCTCGCCCGGGGAGTGGGTGTCCGGTGACGCGGCCGCGAACTGGTCCTTCAACTTCATGAGCCACGGTCCGCAGGTCTGCCCCGGGTACGGCATGTCGGTTTTCCTCGGCCAGGCTGTGATGGCACACCTGCTCAGCGCCGGCGAACCGTCCCTGCGCGGCGCACGACTGTCGCCGTCGCGGCCGCTGCCCTACAGCCTGGACCTGTTCGGGTTCCAGGTGCAGGTCAAGCCGACCACCTAGCGGGCGCGGGCGCACGATTTCCTGGCCTGAAACGGTGTGCCCGAACCGGGATTAAGCTATTAACGAGCCATGACCACCACAAGCGAGCACCTGCAGCGGGCACTTGACGGTCGCTGGCGTCCGACCAAGATGCTGATCCGCGAGAAGTTGTCGCTGGCGATCTTCCGGCCGCACTTCACTCCGACCAAGTCGGTCGCCCGTATCCGGGTGAACGAGCAGTTGAAGATCATCGCGGCCGCCGGCGCGGCCGAGGACGGCTTCAAAAAGGACCATGGCGGCACCGGTGATGTCGGAGCCGCGGTGACCAAGATCGAGATGCTGGCGATGTCCGACCTCTCCCTGATGGTCAAGGCCGGGGTGCTGTGGGGGCTGTTCGGCGGCGCCATCGAGAACCTCGGCACCCAGCGCCACCATGAGGCTTATGTCCGGCCGCTGATCACCCTGGACCTGCTGGGTTGTTTCGCGATGACCGAGACCGGTCACGGCAGCGACGTCCAGCGGCTGGAGACCACTGCGACCTATGACCCGGAGACCGAAGAGTTCGTCATCCACTCGCCGACCCCGTCCTCCCGCAAGGACTACCTCGGGGGAGCGGCCCAGGACGCAACGGTGGCCGCGGTGTTCGCCCAGCTGATCACCAAGGGCGAGAACCACGGGGTGCACTGCCTGGTGGTGCCCATCCGAGACGCCGAGGGCAACAACATGCCGGGCGTGCGGATCTGGGACTGTGACTACAAGGGCGGGCTGCCCGGTGTGGACAACGGGCGGATCATGTTCAACCAGGTCCGGGTACCGCGGGAGAACCTGCTCAACCGTTTCGCCGACGTCGCCCCCGACGGCAGCTACAGCTCGCCCATCGAGAATCCCAACCGGCGCTTCTTCACCATGCTCGGGACCCTGGTCCGCGGCCGCGTCACCGTCGGCGGCAGCGCAGCGCAAGCCGCCCGGGTGGCGTTGGACATCGCGGTCCGGTATGCGCTGCAGCGCAGGCAGTTCGATGCCCCCGGTGAGAACCGCGAGGTGCTGATCATGGACTATCTGGTCCACCAGCGTCGGCTGCTGCCGTTCCTCGCTCAGTCCTATGCCCTGCAGTTCGCCCAGAACGAACTGGTCGCCGCGGTCCACGACCTGCAAACCGCCGCCGAACCCGATCTTGAGGTCCAGCGGGACCTGGAGGCCCGGGCCGCCGGGCTGAAGGTGGTCAGCACCTGGCACGCCAGTGCGGCGATCCAGGAGGCCCGCGAGGCCTGCGGCGGCGCCGGCTACCTCGCCGAGAACCGTCTGGTCGAACTGCGCGCCGACACCGACGTGTTCACCACGTTCGAAGGCGACAACCACGTCTTGCTGCAACTGGTCGCCAAGCATCTGCTGACCGGCTACAACGACGACATCAAAGGCATGAGCCCCGTTGACTGGGTGCGCTTCGCCGCCAACTACGCCGGCGAGCGGGTGGTCAAGAGGACCGCGGCGGAGACCATCATGCAGACCATCCTCGACACCCGGCAGGACAACGAGGAGGAGGGCAGCCTGTTCAACCGCGGCACCCAGGCCAAGATGTTCGAGGACCGCGAGCAAGGCCTGTTGTCCTCGCTGGCCCGACGGCTGCAGCGCAACTCCAAGAAGATGTCGGCCTTTGACGCGTTCAACGTCGCCCAGGACCACGTCATGCACACCGCCCGCGCCCACATCGACCGCGTCGTGCTCGAGGCGTTCATCGCCGGGATCGACCGCTGCGAGGACCCCGAGGCCCGCCGGATTCTGGAAATGGTGTGCGACCTCTACGCTCTGAGCGTGATCGACGCCGACAAGGCCTGGTTCATGGAGCACCGGCTGCTGTCCACCGAGCGGGCCAAAGCGGTGACCCGGGGGATCAACGAGCGCTGCCGTTCGCTGCGGCCGCACGCCGAGACACTCGTCGACGCATTCGGGATCCCCGAGCAGTTGCGCGACGCCGAGATGCTGCATCCCGAGCGTCTGCCCGAACCCGGGGCCGACGGGTGAATGTAGCCGAGGAGACCATCGACTGGCTCGCCGGCGAACAGTTCCGGATCGACGACCAGTGGTCGTACCTGCTGCCGACCGGGTTCACCTGGTGGCCCGACCAGTACGCCCAGACCGTGGAGATCGTTCGCGAACAGACCGGCCCGCGCGGGGAAACCGGCTACCTGGTGTGCGTGCGCACCGAGCTGCTGCGCGATCTTGACCTGACCGACTCCGCCCTGGCCGAGATCAACGCTCTGTCGATGAGATGCGCGTCGATGTCGGGTCCGGTCTATGACGCCGCGGCCCGGCGACTGGACCTCTGGTCCATGGCCAGGATGCACGACGACAACGGTCCCTGGATGCGGCACCTGATCGCCGCGGCCGCGGTGACCCAGATCGCGGAGGCCCGGTCGCTGGCACAGATCCTGGCCGAGCGCACCGGCGCGCTGCCGGCCACCAGCGGACACCCCGAGGGTGGGCTGCGGACTTCGCCGGACCGGATCCTCTCGGCCGCAGTCGATTTCGTCGGTTCCGGCGAAGAACCCTGCGCGTGGACCGAGGATGAGTTCAGCGACACCGTGGGCCGGCACATGATCGGCATCCCCGGCGCGACGGCGGCCGGGCGGGGATTCACCGTCGACATCCCATTCGGGGCGGAGACGTCGCGATTGCGGGTGACCGGCGACCAGCCCCACCCGCTCTACGGCAACGGCCTGCTGGTGCTGCAGCGTTTCCCGGTCCGGTCCGGATCCGAGGCCGAGGGCATCAGGCTGGCGCTGTCGCTCAACGCCGCCGACCTCACCCGCGAACACACCGGCTACGGATTCGGCTCCTATGCCTACGCCGACGGCGATGTGTACTTCACCGGATTCGTGCCCAACGCGCTGCACAGGCCCGGGTTGTTGGCCAACCTGTACCACTCGGGGGCGGCCCGCGTTCAGGCGATGGCGGCCCGGTTCGTCGAGGGCGGCTGGGATCCCGAGGCTTACTCCCTGGACGCCGCCGTGCTCGCGCGCCGGCAGGCCGAGCGCGAAGCGGCAAGACCCGCCGCCGAACCCGCCCCGCGGGGATGTCCGGTGATGCGCGCCAAAACAGGAGGCAACTGACACCGTGAGCGACTCGATCGTGCTGCCGGGGGCGGCCGTAGCCATCACCGGGGCGGCCCGCGGCATCGGCTATGCGACCGCGAAGGCCTTCATCGCCCAGGGAGCACAGGTCTTCATCGGGGATCTCGACGCCGAACTGGCCAAGTCCGCCGCCGAGGAACTCGGCTGCGTCGGCATGCAGGTGGACGTCCGCTCCCGGGAATCCTTCGCCGGCTTCCTGGCCGCGGTCGACGCCCCGCTGCAAGTGCTGGTGAACAACGCCGGCATCATGCCCGCCGGCCGCTTCGTCGACGAACTGGACGCCGTCACCGACGCGATCATCGACGTCAACCTCAATGGCGTCCTGCGCGGTACGAAACTCGCGCTGCCCGGGATGCTGGAGCGGGGTTCGGGGCACATCGTCAATGTGGCGTCCTATCTGGGTCAGGTGCCCGCCGCGGGTCTTGCCACCTACTGCGCCAGCAAGCATGCGGTGGTCGGCTTCAGCGAGGCGCTGCGAGACGAACTCGCCGGCACGGGGGTCACCGTCACCGTGGTACTGCCCTCGGCGGTGCGCACCGACCTGGTGTCGGGGGTCAAACTCGGCGGCATGCTGCCGACGGTGGATCCCGAGGACATCGCCGCGGCGATCGTGCAGACCTGCCGCGATCGAACGGCGATCGTCGCGGTGCCGGGATGGATGCGCAGTTACGAAGCCGCGGCCGCCCTTCTGCCCGACAAGGTTCTCGGCGCGGTCCGCGGCCGGCTGACCCGGCAACGGGTGCTGCGCACTCTGGACACCGAAGCCCGCTCGGCCTACGACGAGCGCATCCGGCGCGACGCCGCCGCCGAAGAGTAGGGGCCCGGCGCCGAGCATGGCCGACCTGGTCCAGCGCTACCTCGACCAGTTGGTCGCCGAGTTCGCCCCGGTCACCGATGGTGCGCTGGCCCACTACATTCCCGAACTGACCCAGGTCGACCCGACGGCCTTCGGGTTGACGCTGTCATCGGCTGACGGGTTCCTCTACGAATCCGGCGACTCCCGGACCGAATTCACCATCCAGTCCATCTCCAAGCCGTTCACCTACGCTCTCGCCCTCGATCTGGCCGGGCAGGACACGGTGGACGCCAGGATCGGTGTCGAGCCCTCCGGTGACGCCTTCAACGAGATCAGCGTCGACCAGCGCACCAAGACACCGAAGAACCCGATGATCAACGCCGGTGCCATCGCCGCGGTCTCGCTCATCCCCGGCGCCGGATCCGATGAGCGGTTCGCCCGGATCCAGGACTTCTACTCCGCCTGCGCCGGGCGGCCGCTGGAGATCGACGAGGACGTCTACCGCTCAGAGAAGGCCACCGGCAACCGGAACCGGGCGATCGCCTACATGCTGACCAGTTTCGGCGTGCTCGAAAATCCCGACGACGTCCTCGACACCTATTTCCGGCAGTGTTCGCTGAAGGTGACCAGCGTGGACCTCGCCCGGATGGCCGCCACCCTCGCCCGCGGCGGAATCAACCCGCAGACCGGCCGGCGGATCACCGGCTCAAGGGTGGTGCGCCGCACGCTCAGCGTGATGGTGACCTGCGGGATGTACGACGGCGCGGGGGACTGGGTGAGCGCGGTCGGCATGCCGGCCAAGAGCGGGGTCGGCGGGGGGATCACGGCGGTGCTGCCGGGCCAGCTTGGTATCGGCGTGCACTCACCACTGCTGGACTCCCGCGGCAACAGCGTGCGCGGTGTCCTGCTGTGCCGGGCCCTCTCGGAGCGGTTGGGTCTGCACTTCCTGACCGTGGGCCGGGAATCCCGCGCCACCATCCGGGCCGTCTACGAGGCCTGCGAGGGCGTGCGGGTCTACGAGATGCATGGCGACCTGATGTTCGCCGGCGTCGAAAGGGTGTTACGCAGCGTCGACCGCGACAGCGCGGAGTTCTCGGTGGCGATCCTGGACGTCACCCGGGTCGACACCATCAACGACCCGGCGCGGTCGCTGCTGGCCAGTATGAGCACCACGCTCAGGGCGGCGGGTAAGAACGGTTTCCTGGTCGATCCCGACGCCGCGGTGATCGTCCCGGGCCGCGGTTTCGACGACGTGGTGTTCGGCACGATCGACGATGCCGTGGCCGCGGCCAAGTCCTGGCTGTTCGGCGACGGAACCGGATAGCCGCAGAGGTGGAGTGGCCCCGGCCCGTCCTCGGCTTCGGGCCCGCAAGCCCGGCGGCAATCGTGCCGGCCACGCCGGCGCCGCCCTGCGCCGTATCCTGCTACGCAATGGACACCAACGCGCAGCGCGGTTCCGCCGGCCGGCCGGCGCGCCGGAAGCCACAGCCGGGCCACCGACCGGTCCGCCGGGGGGAGCGACCGCGCGGCCCCGGCCGGCCGGACGAATCCACCGGCGCCGACACCACCAAGCCTGACAACCCGTCGCAGAGCGGTCCGGCGATCCCGGCCAGCATCGAGGCCCGGCAACTCGCTCCCGAGGTGCGCTCCGAACTGGCGACCCTGGATCGTGCCACCGCCGACACCGTCGCCCGCCACCTCGTCGCCGCGGGGGAACTGCTCGACGAGGACCCGCAGGCCGCGCTCGCGCACGCCCAGGCCGCCCGGACCCGATCCGGGCGCATCGCCGCGATCCGAGAGGCGGTCGGCATCGCGGCCTACCACTGCGGGGACTGGGCGCAGGCGCTCTCGGAGCTGCGGGCCGCACGGCGGATGGGCTCCAAATCCCAACTGCTGCCGCTGATCGCCGACTGCGAGCGCGGAGTGGGCCGGCCCGAGCGTGCCATCGAACTGGCGCGCAGCCCGGAAGCCGCGGAGCTGGCCGGCGACGACGCCGACGAGATGCGCATCGTGGCCGCCGGAGCGCGCGCCGATCTGGGGCATCTCGACCAGGCGCTGGCGGTGCTGTCCAGCCCTGCGCCGGACCCGTCCCGCACCGGCGCCACCGCGGCCCGGCTGTGCTACGCCCACGCCGAGATCCTGCTGGCCCTCGGCCGCTCCGGAGAGGCCCTCGAGTGGTTCCTGCGTGCCGCCGCCGCCGACGTCGACGGCGTGACCGATGCCGAGGAACGGGTCGGCGAAATCGCCTGACATGGAAACACTCGCCACGCTCCACGACTGCCTGCTGCTGGACCTGGACGGGACCCTGTTCCGGGGCCACTCGCCGACCCCGGGGGCCGTCGAAACCCTCCGGCGGGTCGCCGCCCGCTCGCTGTTCGTGACCAACAACGCCACCCGTTCGGCCGAGGACGTCGCCGCACACCTCCGCGACCTCGGCTTCAGCGCCACCGCGCAGGACGTCGTCACTAGCGCCCAGAGCGCGGCCGGGCTGTTGGCCAGACGGATTCCGGCCGGCTCCAAGGTGCTCGTGGTCGGCACCGAGGCGATGGCCGGAGAGGTCAAAGCGGTCGGATTGACACCGGTTCAGCGATTCGAGGACGGCCCCGTCGCGGTCATCCAGGGCCTGTCGATGACCGTCGGCTGGCCCGAGCTCGCCGAGGCCGCCCTCGCCATCCGAGCGGGCGCGGTCTGGGTGGCCTCGAACCTCGACGTGACCCTGCCCACCGAGCGCGGACTGGTGCCTGGGAACGGGTCCCTCGTCGCGGCGGTGCGCGCGGCGACCGGGGCCGAGCCTCTCGTCGCGGGCAAGCCGGCGCCGGCGCTGATGGAGGATGCGCTCGGGCGCGGCAGCTTCCAGGCCCCGCTGGTGGTCGGCGACCGCCTCGACACCGACATCGCCGGCGCCGAGGCCGCGGGCCTTCCCAGTCTGATGGTGCTGACCGGTGTCGGCACCGCACGCGACGCGGTCCACAGCGCGCCCGGGCAGCGGCCGACCTACATCGGGGCCGACCTGCGCGCCTTGCTCGGGAACGCGCGGGCGCTGACGGTCGGTGCCCACCCGGCGTGGCGGACCGAGGTCGACGCCGGTGCGGTGACGGTGTCCGCGACCGGCGCCAACCCCGGACCCGACGGCCTGTCAGTGGTGCGGGCCGTCGCCCGGGCGGTGTGGACGGCCACCGATGACGGCGTGTCGGGCGGGGAGGTCCGCGCCGGCGACCCGACCGCCCGCGAAGCGCTGGAACGCTGGTCGATCAGTTAGCGTGAACGGTGACATGAACACAGATCCGCAGCAGATCCGAGCCGACGTGGAGGCGGTGCTGGCCGGGCTGCCCGGCGGGCGAGCAGGAACGCCCGGAGAAGGTTCGGGCGATCACCAGGGCCAGGGCGAACAGGACTGGGACATCGACGCGGTGGGACGCCGGCTGGAGCAGGCGCACCAGATTCTGGTGGACGCGTTGGAGTCGGTGGAGAGAGGCTGAGCCGTGACGCGCCGGGCGCGGGTTGACGCCGAGTTGGTGCGACGCGGGCTGGCCCGTTCCCGCCAGCAGGCCGCCGAACTGATCAGTGCCGGACTGGTGACCATCGACGGGATGCCGGCGGCAAAACCGGCGACCGCAGTCGCCGCCTCAGCCGCCCTGGCGGTCAGTGATCCCGACCGGCGAGCCTGGGTCTCCCGTGGCGCCCATAAGCTCCTCGGAGCTCTGGAGGCCTTCGGCATTGATCCCGGCGGCCGCCGCTGCCTGGACGCCGGGGCGTCGACCGGGGGATTCACCGAGGTGCTGCTCGACCGCGGTGCCGCCGAGGTCGCCGCGGTAGACGTCGGATACGGCCAGCTGGCGTGGGCACTGCGGTCCGACCCCCGCGTGCGGGTGATCGAGCGGACCAATGTTCGTGACCTGACCCCGGAGGCCATCGGTGGGCCGGTCGGCTTGGTGGTCGCCGACCTGTCCTTCATCTCGCTGAACACGGTGCTACCCGCATTGACCGCATGCAGCGCTCCCGACGCCGATATCGTCCCGATGGTGAAACCCCAGTTCGAGGTCGGACGGGAGCGCGTCGGCGCCGGCGGAGTGGTCAGCGATCCCGAACTGCGCGCCCAGGCGGTGGTCGGGGTGTCCCGCCGCGCCGCGGCGCTGGGCTGGCAGACCGCCGCCGTCACCGCCAGCCCGCTGCCGGGCCCGTCCGGGAACGTCGAGTACTTCCTGTGGTTGCGCGCTCAGCCCGCCGGCGCGCTGGCGGATTCCGGTCTCGAGCGCGCGGTTCGCCGCGCCGTCGCGGAGGGGCCGCGGTGACCGGCCAGGACAGGACCGTCCTGCTCGTCGTTCATCCGGAGCGCGGGAAGGCGACCGAAACGGCCCGCCGGGTGGGGAAGACACTGGGCGCCCACGGCATCGCGCTGCGAGTGCTGGACACCGAGGCCGTCGATCGCGGCTCCCTGCACCTGGACCTGGCGGATCTGGCGACCACCGGGGCCTCCATCGAGGTCGTCTCAGGGACCGAGGACGCCGCCGAGGGCTGCGAGCTGGTGCTCATCCTCGGCGGGGACGGCACTTTCCTGCGGGCAGCCGACCTCGCGCGCAGCGCCGAGATCCCGGTGCTGGGAATCAACCTCGGCCGCATCGGCTTTCTGGCCGAGGCCGAAGCCGACGCCATCGACGAGATCCTGGGCCATGTGATCGCCCGTGACTACCGCATCGAGAACCGGATGACCCTCGACGTCACCGTCAGCCTCGACGGGGAGATCAGCTACCGAGGCTGGGCGCTCAACGAGGCCAGCCTGGAGAAGGGGACCCATCAGGGGGTGCTGGGGGTGGTCGTCGCCGTCGACGGCCGTCCGGTGTCGGCGTTCGGTTGCGACGGGGTGCTGGTGTCGACCCCGACCGGATCGACGGCCTACGCCTTCTCAGCCGGTGGCCCGGTAGTCTGGCCCGACCTCGAGGCAATCATCGTGGTTCCCAACAACGCCCACGCCCTCTTCGCCCGACCCATGGTCACCAGCCCCCACGCCGTGATCACCGTGGACGTCGATCCGGAAAATCCCGACCCGGTGGTGCTGTGCGACGGCCGCCGGGAGGCGGTGGTGCCGGCCGGCGGCCGGGTGCAGGTGACCAAGTGCCGCGCACCGCTGAAGTGGGTGCGGCTGGACAGCGCGCCGTTCACCGACCGCCTGGTCCGCAAGTTCCGGCTGCCGGTCACCAGCTGGCGAGAGCAGTGATGCTGGCCGAGATCCGGATCGAGTCGCTGGGTGCGATCAGCGCGGCCACCGCCGAGTTCGACCGCGGCCTGAGTGTGCTCACCGGCGAGACCGGCACCGGCAAGACCATGGTCGTCACGGGGCTTCACCTCCTGGGCGGGGCGCGCGCCGACGCGGCCCGGGTGCGGTCGGGGTCGGACCGCGCCGTGGTGGAAGGGCGGTTCAGCACCGCCGAACTGGATCCGGTGGTGGCGCGGGGCATCGACGAGGTCATCGACTCCGCGGGTGCCGACCGTGACGACGACGGCAGCGTCATCGCCGTGCGGACGGTCAGCAGGACCGGCCCGTCGCGGGCCTATCTCGGCGGACGCAGTGTGCCGGCCCGGGCGCTGGGCGCACTGACGACCGGGCTGCTCACCCTGCACGGCCAGAACGACCAGCTGCGGTTGATGCGACCCGACGAGCAACGCGCCGCACTGGACCGCTTCGCCGCGGTCGGCGACGCCCTCGACCGCTACCGCAAGCTGCGCGAGGAATGGCTGATCGCCCGACGCGATCTGCTGGACCGGAGCCAGCGCGCGCGGGAGATACAGCAGGAGTCCGACCGGCTGCAGTTCGCCCTCGCCGAGATCGACCGCATCGACCCCCGCCCCGGTGAGGATGAGGCACTGGTGGCCGAGGTCCGGAGGCTCACCGAGCTCGGCGCCGTGCGCGAAGCGGCCGCCGGCGCCCGGGACGCGCTGGCCGGATCCGACGACATCAGCGAAGGGTCGGCGGCCGACCGCCTCGCCAGGGCCATCGCGGGGCTGGTCGCGGTCGACGACGACGCACTGGCGACGTTGGCCGGGCAGTTGGGTGAGGCGCAGAACATCGTCGGCGATGCCGCTGCCGAACTCAGCACGTTCCTGGCCGGGCTGCCCGCCGACGCCAGCACCCTGGAGGCCAAACTGGCCCGCCAGGCCGAGCTGCGCGGGCTCACCCGCAAATACGCGGCCGACATCGACGGTGTGCTGGCGTGGGCGGCGCGATCCCGGCGCCAACTCGCGGGCCTGGACGTCTCGGAGCAGGCGCTGTCGACGTTGTCGCGCCGAGTCGAGGAACTGGCCGGACAGCTGGCCGACGCGGCGGCCGGGTTATCGGCCACCCGGGCCGGCGCAGCCGAGGACCTGGCCTCGGCGGTGACCGCGGAGCTGTCCGGGCTGGCGATGGCCGAGGCCGACTTCAGCGTCACGGTCACCCCGATGCCGGCCCGCGACGGCGACACCGCGCCACTGCGCTTGCCGGACGGGGCGCTGGTGCACGCCGGCGGTGACGGTGCCGATGTCGTCGAGTTCGGGTTCACCGCCCACCGGGGCAGCGACGCGCTGCCGCTGAGCAAGAGCGCATCCGGCGGGGAGCTGTCCCGGGTGATGCTGGCGCTGGAGGTCGTGCTGGCCTCCGCGGCGGCGGGCACCACGATGGTGTTCGACGAGGTCGACGCCGGTGTCGGCGGCCGGGCAGCGGTCGAGATCGGCCGTCGGCTGGCCCGCCTGGCCCGAACCCATCAGGTCATCGTCGTCACCCACCTGCCGCAGGTGGCGGCCTATGCCGACACCCACCTCATCGTCGACAGCGCCGCGGGTGCCAGCATCGTGCGCAGCCTGGACGACGAGCAACGGGTCGCCGAACTGGCCCGGATGCTGGCCGGTCTGGGGGAGTCCGACACCGGTCGGGCGCACGCCCGCGAATTGCTCGCCGCCGCCCGCGCCGACCGCGCTGGCACCGGGTCTCGATGACCCCTCTTCGCGAGTGACCAGTGTTACTGGATTAAACTTCTGAGGCTGTTGTTACGGCGCGCCTCCCCGGATATCCAAGCCCGCGCCGACAAAATCGGCGCATGAAGATGTCAGCGCTGCTCTCGCGTAACCAAGCACGCCCCGGGGTCACCGGAACCGCCCGGGTGGACCGGGACATCGACCGTCTCCTCCGGCGCATCGGCCCCGGCGACATCGCCGTGCTCGATGTCCTCGACCTCGACCGGGTCACCGCTGACGCCCTCGTCGACGCCGGGATCGCCGGAGTGGTCAATGCCTCGCCGTCGATCTCCGGCAGGTACCCCAACCTCGGACCCGAGGTGCTGGTGGCCAACAACATCGTGCTGATCGACAACGTCGGGCCCGAGGTCTTCAAGAAGGTCAAGGACGGGTCCAAGATCAGGCTGCACAGCAGCGGGGTCTACTCGGGTGACCGCCGGTTGGTGCACGGGGTGGAACGCACCGACGAGGAGATCGCCGACCTGATGCATGACGCCAAGACCGGGCTTGTCGCGCACTTGGAGGCCTTCGCCGGCAACACCATCGAGTTCATCCGCAGCGAGAGTCCACTGCTGATCGACGGGATCGGGATTCCCGACATCGAGGTGGACGTGTACCGCCGTCATGTCGTGGTGGTCACCGACGGCCCCGGAGCCGCGAACGACCTCAATGCGCTCAAACCGTTCATCAAGGAGTACCAGCCGGTGCTGGTCGGCGTCGGCGGGGGCGCCGATGTGCTGAGGCAGGGCGGATACCGCCCGCAGTTGATCGTGGGCAACCCCGACCAGATGAGCGCGGAGGTGCTCAAGTGCGGGGCGCAGGTGGTCCTGCCCGCCGACGCCGACGGGCATGCCAGCGGCCTGGAGCGGATCCAGGACCTCGGTATCGGGGCGATGACCTTCCCGGCCGCCGGGTCGGCGACCGATCTAGCCCTGCTGCTGGTCGATCACCATGGTGCGGCGCTGATCGTCACCGTCGGAGAGTCGGCCCGCATCGAGGAGTTCTTCGACCGCTCCCGGGCCCAGAGCAATCCCTCGACGTTCCTCACCCGCTTGAAGGTCTCGGAGAAGATCGTCGACGCCAAAGCCGTCTCCACCCTCTATCGCAGCCACATCTCCGGTGGGGCGATCGCGCTGCTCATCCTCGCCGTGCTGATCGCGGTCATCGCCGCGCTGTGGGTCTTCAGTGCCGACACCGCGGCGCTGGCCTGGGTCGGTGACTACTGGAACCGGCTCCTGTTGTGGGTCCAGAGCTGGGTGACCTAGCCCCGCCTAGCCCCGCCCCAGCCCCGCCCAGAGCCCAGAGCCCAGAGCAGAGAGGCAGGTCGGTCGTGTCCGCACGCCAGCGTCGTGGCCGCGTTGTCATCGTTTCGGTGGCCTCGGCGGTCCTGACGTTCGCCGCCGGGCTGGTGTTGGGTTCGGGAACGGTCGCCGTACCCGGACTCGCCCAGCGCGGCCAGGATTCCGAACTCCGCGCCCAGATCGACGACCTGACCGCGGAGAAGAAAGCTCTGACCGAGAGACTCTCGGCAACACAGGATTTCGACTCCCGGATCTCGGGAAAGGTGGTTGGGGGCACCCTGGCCGGGAAATCCGTAGTGCTGGTGCGGACTCCCGACGCCGATGAGGCCGACATCGAGTCGGTCATGGACCTCATCGGCCGGGCGGGCGGGTCGGTCACCGGGACCGTCAGCCTGACCGACGAGTTCGTCGAGGCCAACTCGGCCGAAAAGCTGGACTCGGTGGTGAACTCCCCGATCGTGCCGGCCGGCACACAGCTGGACACCGGCCTGACGGAGGGGACCGCCCAGGCCGGAGACCTGCTCGGCATCGTCCTGCTGAACGCCCCCGACCCGGCCGCGCCGACTGTCGACGACGCCGCCCGCGACACCGTGCTGGCAACGCTGCGCGACACCGGGTTCCTGCGCTACGGCGAACTCAGCGGCCCCGCCGACACCGCGGTCGTCCTTACTGGCGGAGCGCTGCCGGAGGACGCCGGGAACCGCGGCCTCTCGGTGGCCAGACTGGCCTCCGGTCTGGGTCGACACGGCTCCGGGACGGTGCTGGCCGGGCGGACCGGATCGGGTAGCGGGGTCGCCGCGGTCGCGATCGCCCGCGCCGACCCCGGGATATCGGGCGACCTGAGCACCGTCGACGACGTCGACGTCGAGGCGGGCCGGATCACCGTCGTCCTGGCCCTGCAGGCACTGCTGGACGGGGCCCAACCCGGCAGCTACGGGGCCGGCCCGGGAGCTTCGGCGATCTCCCCCCGGTGAACCAGCCCCGCTGCGGTGTGTCAGCCGCGTCCAGCCAGGGTCGGTGTTAGGGTGAATTTCCGTGGGTCGGCAGGCCCCATCCGGGTCGAGAGCTTCCGCTCCCGGCGCGGAATCCCAAGTCCTGCGCCCGTCACGGAGGTTGCTCTTGCCGAATCTGCGCAAGCACCAGCAGCACGCCACCAAGCATCTCTTCGTGACCGGCGGGGTGGTCTCCTCACTAGGCAAAGGCCTCACCGCCAGCAGCCTCGGCCAGCTGCTCATCGCCCGCGGACTGCAGGTGACGATGCAGAAGCTCGACCCCTACCTCAACGTCGATCCCGGCACGATGAACCCGTTCCAGCATGGCGAGGTTTTCGTCACCGAGGACGGCGCGGAAACCGATCTCGACGTTGGTCACTATGAGCGTTTCCTGGACCGTAACCTGCCCGGATCGGCGAATGTCACGACCGGACAGGTGTATTCGACCGTCATCGCCAAGGAACGTCGCGGGGAGTACCTGGGCGATACGGTGCAGGTCATCCCGCACATCACCGACGAGATCAAGAACCGGATCCTGGCGATGGCCGAACCCGAGACCGGCGGCCGTCGGCCCGACGTGGTCATCACCGAGATAGGCGGGACCGTCGGCGACATCGAGTCACAGCCCTTCCTGGAGGCGGCCCGCCAGGTGCGCCACGAGGTCGGCCGCGACAACTGCTTCTTCCTGCACGTCTCCCTGGTTCCCTTCCTGGCTCCGTCGGGGGAGTTGAAGACCAAGCCGACCCAGCACTCGGTCGCAGCCCTGCGCAGCATCGGCATCACGCCCGACGCGCTGATCCTGCGTTGCGACCGGGATGTGCCCGAGGCGCTCAAAGACAAGATCGCGCTGATGTGCGACGTGGACGTCGACGGGGTGATCTCGACACCGGACGCGCCCTCGATCTACGACATCCCCAAGGTGCTGCACCGCGAGGAACTCGACGCCTACGTGGTCCGCAGGCTTAGCCTGCCGTTCCGCGACGTGGACTGGACCACCTGGGACGACCTTCTCAAACGGGTTCACGAGCCCGGAGAGGTCGTACGAATAGCATTGGTCGGCAAGTACATCGACCTCTCCGACGCCTATCTATCGGTGGCCGAGGCACTGCGCGCGGGGGGTTTCGCCCACCGGGCCAAGGTCGAGATGCACTGGGTTGCCTCCGACGACTGCGAGACCGACAGCGGTGCCGCCGCCGCTCTCGGGGACATGCACGCGGTGCTGATCCCGGGTGGCTTCGGCATCCGCGGCATCGAGGGCAAGATCGGAGCGATCAGCTACGCACGCCGACGTGGACTGCCCCTCCTCGGCCTGTGCCTGGGACTGCAGTGCATTGTCATCGAAGCGGCCCGCTCGGTGGGGCTGGCCGAGGCCAATTCAGCCGAGTTCGACCCTGCCACACCGGACCCGGTGATTTCGACGATGGCCGACCAGCGCGATGCGGTGTCCGGCCAGGCCGATCTCGGCGGGACCATGAGGCTGGGCGCCTATCCTGCGGTGCTGAAACCGGAATCCATTGTCGCCGAGGCCTACCAGTCCACCCGGGTCTCCGAGCGGCACCGGCACCGCTACGAGGTGAACAACTCCTACCGCGACCGGATCGCGGAGAGCGGGCTGCAGTTCTCCGGGACCTCGCCGGACGGGCACCTCGTCGAGTTCGTCGAGTACCCGCGCGCGGTGCACCCCTTTTTGGTCGGCACTCAGGCACACCCGGAACTCAAGAGCAGACCCACCCGGCCGCACCCGCTGTTCATCGCATTCGTCGGCGCGGCAATCGAGTACAAGGCCGCCGAACGGTTGCCGGTCGAGATTCCCGAGAAACAGCACAACGGGAGGGAGCACGCCGGCGAGGTCGGCCAGCCGATGCCCGAGCACGCGCGTGGCTAGGCACACCTTCGAAACCGTCGGCTCCGAAACCCTCTACTGCGGGGACATCCTGGCGCTGCGCACCGACGAGGTGCGCATGCCGGGAGGGGTCACCGCGAGGCGGGAGGTGGTCGAGCATTTCGGCGCCGTCGCGGTGGCCGCGGTCGACGACGAGGGCCGCCTTGCCATGATCTACCAGTACCGGCATGCCATGGGCCACCGGATGTGGGAGCTGCCGGCGGGACTGCTCGACGAGCCGGGGGAGGACCCCACCACGGCCGCGGCGCGCGAACTCCGCGAGGAGACCGGCCTGGCGGCCGCGCGCTGGAGGGTGCTGATCGACATCGCCCTGTCCCCGGGCTTCTGCGACGAGTCGGTCCGGGTCTACCTGGCCAGCGGGCTGACCGACGTCGGCCGTCCCGAAGCCGACCACGAGGAAGCCGACCTGATCGTGGAGTGGATGGCTCTGACCGATGCCGTCGGCCGCGTGCTCTCCGGGGAAATCGTCAACGCCACCGCCGCGGCCGGTGTGCTGGCCGCGAACGCCGCGATCGTCGACGGCAAACCGACCCGTCCCACCGACGCCGGCTGGCCGGACCGTCCCACCGCCTTCGCGGCACGCAGGCGGGCCCGGTGACCACTCTGCCGACCGACCTCCCCGGGCACGCCCGGGCCGGCCTGCCGACCGTGCTGGACGAACAGGTGCGCGGCTACCTGGACCACCTGACCATCGAGCGCGGAGTTGCCGCCAACACGATCAGTTCCTACCGACGCGACCTGCGCCGCTACACCCAACACCTCGGACTGCGCGGGATCGCCGACCTGCGGGCGGTCACCGAGAACGACGTGAGCGAATTCCTGGTGGCGCTGCGACGGGGAGATCCCGAAACCGGTGCATCGGCGCTGTCGGCGGTCTCGGCAGCGCGGGCCCTGATCGCGGTGCGCGGTCTGCACCGGTTCGCCGCCGCCGAGGAACTGGTCGAGGCCGACGTCGCCCGCGCCGTCCGTCCGCCCACGCCGGGCCGCCGGCTGCCCAAGAGCCTCACCCTCGCCGAAGTCCTGAGCCTGCTGGAATGCGCCGGCGGGGACAGTGAGACCGACAGCCCGCTGACCCTGCGCAACCGGGCCCTGCTGGAACTGCTCTACTCGACCGGGGCTCGCATCTCCGAGGCGGTCGGCCTCGACGTCGACGACGTCGACCAGCAGGCCCGTTCGGTACTGCTGAGGGGCAAGGGCGGCAAACAGCGGCTGGTGCCCATAGGTCGGCCGGCGGTCGGCGCGCTGGAGGCCTACCTCGTGCGCGGGCGGCCGGACCTGGCCCGCCGCGGACGGGGAGTGCCGGCGCTGTTCCTCAACGCCCGCGGCGGCCGGCTGTCGCGGCAGAGCGCATGGCAGGTCCTGCAGGACACTGCGGAGCGGGCGGGGATCGCCGCCGGGGTGTCCCCGCACACCCTTCGGCACTCCTTCGCCACCCACCTGCTCGACGGCGGCGCCGACGTCCGGGTGGTGCAGGAACTGCTCGGCCACGCCTCGGTGACCACCACGCAGATCTACACCCTGGTGACGGTCAATGCGCTGCGCGAAGTCTGGGCCGGCGCCCACCCGCGGGCCTGATCGCGCCGGCCCGCCCCGCCGGATGGGCCTCAACCCAGGTACTCCGACTCCAGCACCAGGTCGGGTATGCCGGTGTACTCGGCATGGGTCTTGTGCTCGACGGTGTTCCATGACCTGCCCTGATGGCGGCGCAGGTAGGACCGGTACCTCGGCGCGCCCGGTACCAGCACGTTGTCGGCCACCACGATGCTTCCCGCGTGCAGCCAGCCGCGGGCGGTGATGCTGAGCAGGTCGGGCAGGTAGGCCTTCTTGTCGTGGTCGATGAACACGAAGTCGAGACCTCCCGCGTCCAGACCTCCGGCACCCAGCGAGAACTCGGCGGCCAGTCGGTCCAGTGTGCCCCCGCCGTCTCCGACGGAACCGACGACGCAGGTCACCCGGTCACCGAGGCCGGCGTGCGCCCAGATCCGCCGGGCGTTGTCGGCGTTGGCGGCCGACATCTCGACCGAGACGACCCGCGCCCGCGGAGCCGCCCGGGCGATCCGCAGGGCTCCGTAGCCACAGTAGGTCCCCAGTTCCAGGGCCCGGGCCGGGTCGGCCCGGCGCACGGCGGCGTCGAGCAGCAGGCCCTTCTCGTCACCGACGTTGATCAGGATCGCCTGCTGGTAGGCGAAGCGGTCGAGGGCCTCGATCGCCCCGTCGAGGTCGCCGGGCAGGGCCTGGCCGAGCACGTACCGGACGGCCGCGGCCTCCCGGCCGTCGCCCACTTGCCCGGTGCGCACCACGCTCGGCAGACCCGCGACCAGGCGCCAGAACGACCATCGCAGGAACGGGATCGGCTTGTTAGGGGCCATGTGACCACAGTAGGCAGCCGGGCATGGATAGACTTTCGCCGATGTCCGCCACCCCGTCGTTGCGCCTGGCCTGGTGTGCGCGCCCGGAAGGCACGGCGTGACCGACCAGCCCGAGAACGCGGCGGTCGGTCTCACCGGTCGGCCCCCGCGCGAAATACCCACGCCGCAGCCGCTGGCCTCGCACGGCCCGGCTCTGGTCATCGCGATGTGCAACCAGAAAGGCGGGGTGGGCAAGACGACGTCCACCATCAACCTCGGCGCCGCCCTCGCCGAATACGGCCGCCGCGTCCTGCTGGTCGACCTGGACCCGCAGGGCGCCCTGTCCGCGGGCCTGGGGGTGCCGCATCACGAGTTGGCCAGCACCGTGCACAACCTGCTCGTCGACCCGCGAGTCCCGATTGAGGACGTCCTCATTCACACCAAGATCGAGGGCCTGGACCTGGTGCCCAGCAACATTGACCTCTCGGCGGCCGAGATCCAGCTGGTCAACGAAGTCGGCCGCGAGCAGACCCTGGCCCGGGCCCTGCGCCCGGTTCTGGACCACTACGACTATGTGCTCATCGACTGCCAGCCGTCGCTGGGCCTGTTGACGGTCAACGCCCTGGCCTGCTCCGACGGCGTCGTCATCCCGACGGAGTGCGAGTTCTTCTCGCTCCGCGGGCTGGCTCTGCTCACCGACACCGTCGAGAAGGTCCGCGACCGGCTCAACCCGAAACTGGCGATCAGCGGGATCCTGGTCACCAGGTTCGACTCCCGCACCGTCAACGCCCGGGAGGTGATGGCCCGGGTGGTGGAGCGGTTCGGGGACCTGGTGTTCGACACCGTCATCACCCGCACTGTTCGATTCCCCGAGACCAGTGTCGCCGGAGAGCCGATCCTGACATGGGCGCCGAAATCCGGTGGAGCGCAGTCCTATCGCGCGCTGGCCCGCGAAGTCATCGACCGCTTCGGCAAGTGACCGCCGAGGCTGCCCCGGCGACGGGCCACGAGCGCGGGCTGGACACCGCCGGTCCCGGGAACGAATCACAAGACACCCCGGACAGGCGCTCCAACCAGGGCTCTGACGCGGGCTCCGACAAGGGCTCCGACAAGGGCTTCCACGTCCGGCTG
>CAYURT010000055.1:0-2024 GCA_964447215.1 uncultured Mycobacterium sp. | reverse complement strand
GGGCTCTGACGCGGGCTCCGACAAGGGCTCCGACAAGGGCTTCCACGTCCGGCTGACCAACTTCGAAGGCCCGTTCGATCTCCTGCTTCAGCTGATCTTCGCCCATCGGCTCGACGTCACCGAGGTGGCGCTACACCAGGTGACCGACGAGTTCATCGCCTACACCAAGGCCATCGGGGCCATCGGCTCCCTGCTCGACCTCGACGAGACCACCGCATTCCTGGTCATCGCCGCGACCCTGCTGGACTTGAAGGCGGCGCGTCTGCTGCCGGCCGGTGAGGTCTCCGATGAGGAGGACCTGGCCCTGCTCGAGGTCCGGGACCTGTTGTTCGCCCGACTGCTGCAGTACCGCGCCTTCAAACACGTCGCCGAGATGTTCGCCGAACTGGAGGCCGCGGCCCTGCGCAGCTACCCCCGTTCGGTGGCACTGGAGGAGCGCTACGCCGAACTGCTGCCGGAGGTGATGCTCGGCGTCGACGCGGCCGCTTTCGCCGAGATCGCGGCGAGCACCTTCACCCCGCGCCCGATGCCGACGGTGGCGACCGACCACCTGCACGTCTCGCGGGTGTCGGTGCCCGAACAGGCCGAACGGCTGATGGAGCTACTCGCACGGCGCGGCGTCGGTCAGTGGACGTCCTTCGCCGAACTGGTCTCTGAGTGCTCCGAGCCGATCCAGATCGTCGGACGCTTCCTGGCCCTGCTGGAACTGTACCGGGCCAGGACGATAGCCTTCGAGCAGTCTGAACCACTTGGCGCGCTGCAGGTTTCGTGGACCGGTAACACCGCGATGAATGAGGACCTGGTGAGAGCGGAATGGGAAGAGTGAGCCGCGCATGACCGACGATGCCCGATCCGAGGACACCGCGGCGGGTGAGCCGGCGGATGCCGGTGGGGCCGAGAAGGCTGACCTCGACGACGCCGAACTCGGCCGTGTCCTCGAGGCGCTGCTGCTGGTCGTCGACAGCCCGGTCAGCGCCGAGACGCTGGCCTCGGCGACCGATCAACCGGCTCACCGCGTCAGCGAGACCCTGGCGGATCTGGCCGGCCGCTTCAGCGAACGCGACAGCGGATTCGACCTGCGCGAGACCGGCGGCGGCTGGCGGCTGTACACCCGGGCCCGTTTCGCGCCCTACGTCGAGCGATTGCTGCTCGACGGGGCGCGTTCGAAACTGACCCGGGCGGCGCTGGAGACCCTGGCGGTGGTGGCCTACCGCCAGCCCGTCACCCGGGCTCGGGTCAGCGCGGTGCGCGGGGTCAACGTCGATGCGGTGATGCGCACCCTGGTGGCCCGAGGGCTGATCACCGAGGCCGGCGCAGACCCCGACACCGGAGCCACCACCTTCGCCACCACCGAGTTGTTCCTCGAACGACTCGGCCTGGCCTCGCTCACCGATCTACCCGACATCGCGCCGCTGCTGCCTGACGTCGACGTGATCGACGACCTCAGCGAATCCCTGGACAGCGAACCGCGGTTCGCCAAACTCGCCGGACAGCACCGTGAAGACACACCGGTTTCCTTCAACGTCGACAGCGACCGGTGATCGGCGTGGTCGAGTCCGAAGGCGTCCGGCTGCAGAAAGTGCTGTCCCAGGCCGGCGTCGCCTCGCGACGGGTGGCCGAGCGGATGATCGTCGACGGCCGTGTCGAGGTCGACGGGCAGATCGTCACCGAACTGGGAACCCGCGTCGATCCCGATACCGCCGAGATCCGAGTGGACGGCACCCGGGTGGTCCTCGACGAATCGATGGTCTACCTGGCGGTCAACAAGCCCCGCGGTATGCACTCGACGATGTCCGACGACCAGGGCAGGCCGTGCATCGGCGACCTGGTCGCACAGCGCGTTCGCGGTAACAAGGGGGTCTTCCACGTCGGGCGGCTCGACGCCGACACCGAGGGCCTGCTGCTGCTGACCAACGACGGCGAGCTGGCCCACCGGCTGATGCATCCCTCATTCGAGGTTCCCAAGACCTATCTGGCGACGGTGGCCGGTACGGTTCCGCGCGGGCTGGGCAGGACGCTGCGCG
>CAYURT010000054.1:0-22624 GCA_964447215.1 uncultured Mycobacterium sp. | reverse complement strand
CGATGTCGACTCGCAACGACGATCCGGCGGCCGCGTCACGGCCGTTCGACAAGGATCGGGACGGGTTCGTCTTCGGCGAGGCCGGCGCGCTGATGGTCATCGAGACCGAGGAGCACGCCAAGGCCCGCGGTGCCACGCCACTGGCGCGGCTGATGGGCGCCGGCGTCACCTCCGACGCATTCCACATGGTGGCCCCCGCCGCCGACGGGGTGCGCGCGGGCCGGGCGATGACCCGGGCGATGGAACTGGCCGGACTGTCCGCCAAGGACATCGACCACGTCAACGCCCATGCCACGGCCACCCCGATCGGTGACACCGCGGAAGCCAACGCCATCCGGGTCGCCGGGGTGCAGAACGCCCCCGTATACGCCCCCAAGTCCGCGCTGGGGCACTCCATCGGGGCGGTCGGAGCGCTGGAGTCGATCCTGACGGTGCTCGCACTGCGGGACGGGGTCATCCCGCCCACGCTGAACTACGAGACACCCGACCCGGAGATTGACCTGGACGTGGTGGCCGGCGAACCGCGCTACGGCGACTACCAGTACGCGATCAACAACTCGTTCGGCTTCGGCGGGCACAACGTGGCCCTCGCGTTCGGACGGTACTGACCCGGGAGAAGGACCCAATCGCACGATGGCACAGCTGACAACGGGAAACGGTCTGCCGAACGTGGTCGTCACCGGCGTTGCCATGACGACCGCGCTGGCCACCGACGCTGACAACACCTGGAAGAAACTGCTCGACGGGCAGTCCGGTATCCGTCTTCTCGATGACCCCTTCGTCGAGGAGTACGACCTGCCGGTCCGCATCGGCGGACATCTGCTGGAGGAGTTCGACAGCCAACTCGACAAGGTCGACAACCGGCGGTTGTCCTACCTGCAGAAGATGGCCAAAGTGCTCGGCCGCCGGGCGTGGGCCGATGCCGGCTCGCCGGAGGTCGACACCCGCCGGCTGGCGGTGTCGGTCGGCACCGGACTGGGTTCGGCGGAGGAGTTGGTGTTCGCCTACGACGGCATGCGCGCCAGGGGTCTGCGGGCGGTGTCGCCGCTGGTGGTGCAGATGTACATGCCCAACGGTGCCGCAGCCACCATCGGCCTCGATCGCGAGGCCAAAGCCGGTGTGTCCACGTCGATCTCGGCGTGTGCATCCGGTTCGGAGGCGATCGCCAACGCCTGGCGCAACATCGTCTACGGCGAGGCCGACATGGCGATCTGCGGCGGGGTGGAGACCAAAATCGAGGCGGTGCCGATCGCCGGCTTCGCCCAGATGCGGATCGTGCTGTCCAAGAACAACGACGACCCGGCGGGTGCCTGCCGGCCGTTCGACCGGGATCGCGACGGGTTCGTCTTCGGCGAGGCCGGCGCGCTGATGGTGATCGAGACCGAGGAACACGCCAAAGCGCGGGGCGCCAACATCCTGGCGCGCATCATGGGCGCTTCGGTCACCTCCGACGGTTACCACATGGTGGCGCCGGATCCCGACGGCGTACAGGCCGGGCAGGCCATCACCCGCGCGGTGCAACTGGCCGGTCTGCAACCCGCCGACATCGACCACATCAACGCGCACGCCACCGGAACCTCGGTCGGCGACGTGGCCGAGGGCAAGGCCATCAACAACGCGATGCGCGGCCACCACCCGGCGGTCTACGCACCGAAGTCGGCACTGGGGCACTCGGTCGGCGCGGTCGGCGCGGTGGAGTCCATCCTCACCGTCATGGCCCTGCGGGACGGGGTCGTCCCACCGACACTGAACCTGCGCAACCTCGATCCGGAGATCGACCTGGACGTGGTGGCAGGCGAACCGCGCACCGGCGACTACCGGTACGCGGTGAACAACTCGTTCGGGTTCGGCGGCCACAACGTCGCGATCGCGTTCGGAAAGTACTGACCGGGAAACCATGACCAGCGCACGCACAAGGAGGTTCAGATGACGACCGTGGCTCCTGAAACGGTTGGCGAGTCGGTCGACCCCCGCGACCCACTGCTGCGGCTGCGCACGTTCTTCGACCCCGGCAGTGTCGAACTGCTGCACGAACGGGACCGCTCCGGCATCCTCGCGGCCGCGGGCACCGTCAACGGTGTCCGCACCATCGCGTTCTGCACCGACGGCACCGTGATGGGCGGCGCGATGGGGGTCGAAGGCTGCCGGCACATCGTCGACGCCTATGACCTCGCCATCGCCGAGCAGACACCGATCGTCGGCATCTGGCACTCGGGCGGGGCGCGGCTGGCCGAGGGTGTGCGGGCGCTGCACGCGGTCGGTCTGGTCTTCGAGGCGATGATCCGCGCCTCCGGCCACATCCCGCAGATCTCCGTCGTGGTCGGCTTCGCCGCCGGCGGCGCCGCCTACGGGCCTGCGCTGACCGATGTCGTCATCATGGCCCCGGAGGGACGGATCTTCGTCACCGGCCCGGAGATCGTTCGCAGCGTCACCGGCGAGGACGTCGACATGGAGTCACTCGGCGGCCCCGACACCCACCACAAGAAGTCCGGCGTCTGCCACATCGTCGCCGACGGCGAGCTCGACGCCTACGCCCGTGGCCGCCGACTGGTCGGATTCTTCGCCCAGCAAGGCCATTTCGACCGCTCCAAGGCCGAGGCCGCCGAGGTCGACCTGCACGCGCTGCTGCCGGAGTCACCCCGCCGGGCCTACGACGTGCACCCGATCGTCGAGGCCCTCCTCGACCATGACGGCATCGACAACGACGGGAACGCCGTCAGCACCTTCGAGGAGTTCCAGTCCCGCTGGGCCCCCTCGATGGTGGTCGGACTGGGCCGGCTGGCCGGCCGCACCGTGGGAGTGCTGGCCAACAACCCGCTGCGACTGGGCGGCTGCCTGAACTCCGAGAGCGCCGAGAAGGCCGCCCGCTTCGTGCGGCTGTGCGACGCCTTCGGCATCCCGCTGGTGGTGATCGTCGATGTGCCGGGCTATCTTCCCGGCGTCGATCAGGAATGGGGCGGAGTGGTGCGTCGCGGCGCCAAACTGCTGCACGCCTTCGGCGAGGCCTCGGTGCCCAGGGTGACGCTGGTCACCCGCAAGATATACGGCGGTGCCTACATCGCGATGAACTCCCGCTCGCTGGGTGCCGTCAAGGTGTTCGCCTGGCCGGACGCCGAGGTCGCGGTCATGGGCGCCAAGGCGGCCGTGGGCATCCTGCACAAGAAGACCCTGGCCGCCGCACCGGAGGGCGAGCGTGAGGCGCTGCACGAGCAACTGGCCGCCGAGCATGAGCGCATCGCCGGGGGTGTGGACAGCGCGATCGACATCGGCGTCGTCGACGAGAAGATCGACCCCGCCCACACCCGCAGCAAGCTGACCCAGGCGCTGGCCGAGGCGCCGGCCCGCCGCGGGCGCCACAAGAACATCCCGCTCTAACGCTCCGGGCCGACGCGCTCAGGGCCTCACGGGGAGGTGGCGAGGAACTCCCCGACAGCCTCGGCGGCCCGCTGCCGGTCGGTGTCCACCAGCCCGATGCGGGTTCGGCGGTCCAGGATGTCCCCCGCGTCCAGTGCTCCCTCGGCGGTGACGGCGAACTCGAACTCCGCTCGGGTCACGTCGATGCCCTCGGCCACCGGCGCGGCCGGCCGGTCGCAGCGGGCCGCGGTGAGTACCGCCGCCGACTCCGCGCCGTAGCGGGCCACCAGCGAGGCCGGCGCCCCGACGGGGGCGGGACCTGCCGCGGCCGGATGTCCCGGCGCACCGACCAGGGGCAGATCGCGGGTCCGGCACGGTCCGGCGCCGAGTCCGCGGCCGGCCACCGCACGGTCGACGACGTCCTCGGCCATCAGGCGGTACTCGGTCAGCTTGCCGCCGACGATGCTGAGCATCCCCGAATCGGACTCCAGCACCGCATGATCGCGGGACAGATCCGAGGTGCGACCCTCCCCCACGTCGATCAGCGGCCGCAGCCCCGCGTAGGCGCCGATGACGTCGGCGGTCGTCAGGGTGCCCTGCAGCGCGGTGTTGACGGTGTCCAGCAGGAAGCCGATCTCCTGCGGCGTCGGCTCCGGCACATCCGGGATCGGGCCCGGGGCCTCCTCGTCGGTCAGCCCCAGATAGACCCTGCCCAGTTGCTCGGGCATGGCGAAGACGAAACGATTGGTTTCGCCGGGAATCGGAATGGTCAGCGCCGCAGTCGGATTGCCGAAGGCCGCCGCGTCGAACACCAGGTGGGTGCCGCGGCTGGGCCGCAGCTTGATCGACGGATCCACCTCAGCGGCCCACACCCCCGTCGCGTTGATCACCGCTCCGGCCCGCAAATCCATGTCCTCCCCGGTCAGCTGGTCGGTCAGCCGGACCGAGGTGCCGGTGGCCGCCGAGGCTCCCACCCGGGTCAGCACCCGCGCACCATGTCCGGCCGCGGTCCGGGCCACCGCCACGACCAGCCGGGCGTCGTCGATCAGTTGCCCGTCGTAGGCCAGCAGCGCCCCGTCGAGGCCCTCGCGGCGAACGGTCGGCGCCATCGCCACCGCCTCGGCGGCGCTGATCCGCCGCGGCCCGGGCAGCACCGCCGAACTGGTTCCGGCCATCAGCCGCAACAGGTCCCCGGCGCGGAAGCCGACTCGAACCAGCGCCCGCTGGGCGCGGCCCATCGACGGCAGCAGCGGCACCAGCTGCGGCATGGCGCTGACCAGGTGGGGGGCGTTACGCGACATCAGGATTCCCCGCTCGGCGGCGCTGCGCCGGGCGATGCCGAGGTTGCCGCTGGCCAGGTAGCGCAGTCCGCCGTGAATCAGCTTCGAGCTCCATCGGCTGGTACCGAAAGCCAGATCGTGTTTCTCGACCAGCACGACCGACAACCCGCGGGAGGCCGCGTCCAGTGCGATCCCCGCACCGGTGATCCCGCCGCCGATGACCACCACATCGGCCCGGCCGTCATCCCCGAGAGCGGCGAGGTCGGCGGCCCGACGTCGCGCGTTCAGCGCCGTCAGGTCGTCCATGGCCGCAGATATCCGTTCAGTGCGCGGTCGAGTTCGGCCGACAGTGCGTCGGCATCCAGGATCGGTTCGACGATCCGGCCGGACTGGATGACCGATTGGGCGATCAGCAGCACCATGGCGGCCAGATCCTCCGGCTCGCCGCCCCGGACGGAGCCGTCGGCCTGGGCGGTGCGCAGTTCGCCGGCCACCAGATCGATCAGGATCTGCTGGCTGGTGCCCAGCCTGCCGGTGATGTAGACCACGGCGATCTCCGGCGCGGAGCGCAGCACGGTCAGGATCAGCTCGTCGGACCGCAGTCGTCGGGCCACCGCGACGATGCGGGCCACCAGTGGCGCACGGCCCACCCCGTCGGCGGGCACCGCACGCCACGCGCCGACGATCCGGTCGGTCAGCAGGGCCGCGAGGATGGTCCGGGTGTCGGGCCAGCGCCGGTAGACCGTCGGACGGCTCACCCCGGCCCGTCTCGCGATTTCGGCAAGGGTGACGCGCTCGGCCCCGAAGTCCCGCACGCAACTGGCGGCGGCGGCCAGGATACGGTCCCCGACCTCCACCGACTCAGCATTACTGATTGACAACATCTGTAATACTGTAACGCGTGGCCGACGCTGACGCATCACACCTGCTCCCCCCGATGGCCTGGGACGCCTGGGGAGACCCCGCCCTGGCCAAGCCGCTGCCGGAGGGCATCCGGTCCCTGCTCGAACAGGCACTGGGCGTCACCGGCGCCCCGACGCGCGGCCCGGCCGTCGACGAGGTGCAGCTGAGCCCCTCCGCGCTGCCGCCTCAGCACCGGGGCGGCCTGGCCGCGATCGTGGGCGAACGGCACCTGCGCGCGGGCGACCGCGACCGTCTCCTGCGCGCCGGCGGTAAGTCGACACTGGACCTGTTGCGCCGCAAGCAGACTCACCAGGAGGCACCCGACGCGGTGGTCCTGCCGGGCAGCGAGGACGAGGTGGCGGCGATCCTCGACTACTGCGTCCTGCACCGGATCGCCGTCGTGCCGTTCGGCGGCGGGACCAGCGTGGTCGGCGGTCTGGACCCGATCCGCGCCGGCTTCGACGCGGTGGTCAGCATGGATCTGCGCCGTCTGGATGCCCTGCACTGGCTCGACGAGGTGTCCGGGGAAGCCGAACTCGGCGCTGGGGTGACCGGGCCCGAGGCCGAGCGCCTGCTCGGTGAACGTGGGTTCTCATTGGGCCACTTCCCACAGAGCTTCCGCTTCGCCACCCTGGGCGGCTATGCGGCCACCCGGTCCTCCGGGCAGGACTCCGCCGGCTACGGCAGGTTCACCGACATGGTCCGCGGAATGCGGGTGATCACCCCGGCCGGCACGCTGGATCTGGGCCGGGCGCCCGCCTCGGCGGCCGGCCCGGACCTGCGGGAACTCTTCGCCGGGTCCGAGGGGGTGTTCGGGGTGATCACCCGGGTTCGGCTCCGGGTCCACCCGGTCCCCCAGAGCGTGCGCTACGAGGCCTGGTCCTTCCCCGACTTCGCCACCGGGGCCGAGGCTCTGCGCGCGGTCACCCAGACCGGCACCGGGGCCACCGTCCTACGGCTGTCCGACGAGGCCGAGACAGGGGTGAACCTGGCCACCACCCACACCATCGGTGAACGCAGCATCACCGGCGGCTGCCTGGCCATCACGCTGTTCGAGGGCAGCCCCGCACACACCGAGAGCCGGCACGCCGAGACCCGGACGGTGCTCGAGGCGCACGGTGGCACCTCCCTGGGCGAGGAACCCGCCAGGGCCTGGGCCGACGGGCGGTTCGACGCCCCGTATCTGCGCGACTCCCTGCTCGCGGCGGGTGCGCTGTGCGAGACCCTGGAAACGGCCACGACGTGGTCGAACATCCCGACCCTGAAAGCGGCGGTGACCGCGGCGCTGACCGCGGCGCTGACCGCCAGTGGCACCCCGGCTCTGGTGCTGTGCCACATCTCGCACGTCTACCCCACGGGGGCCTCGCTGTACTTCACCGTGGTCGCCGGCCAGCGCGGTGATGCGGCCCGGCAGTGGATGACCGCCAAGTCCGCGGCATCGGAGGCCATCATCGCCAACGGCGGAACCATCACCCATCACCACGCCGTCGGCGCCGACCACCGCCCGTGGATGACCGAAGAGATCGGCGAACTGGGCGTCGAGGTGTTGCGGGCGGTCAAAAGGGCACTCGATCCGAGCGGAATCCTCAATCCCGGCAAGCTGATTCCGTGACACAGATGCAGCGCGTCACCGTGCTGACCAACCCGATGTCCGGACACGGCAACGCCCCGCACGCCGCGGAACTGGCGGTTGCGCGGTTCCAGCAGCTCGGTATCGACGTGACCGAGATCGTCGGCCGCGACGCCGCCCACGCGCGGGCGTTGACGGCCGAAGCCCTGGAGCCGGGACCCGATGCGCTCGTCGTCGTCGGCGGGGACGGGGTCATCGGGCTGGCTCTGCAGTTATTGGCCCACAACGACATTCCGCTGGGGATCGTTCCGGCCGGCACCGGCAACGACCATGCCCGCGAGTACGGAATCCCCACCGATGACCCGGCGGCGGCCGTCGACGTGATCGTCGATGGCCGGACCGCGGTGGTCGACCTGGGCCGGATCTGCGGCGCCGACGGCTCGCAGACCTGGTTCGGCACGGTCGCGGCGACCGGTTTCGATTCGCTGGTCTCCGACCGGGTCAACCGGATGCGGTGGCCGCACGGCCGGATGCGCTACAACCTCGCGATCGTGGCCGAGCTGTCCCGGCTGCGGCCACTGCAGTTCCGGCTGTCCTTCGACGACGGCCCCGAGGTCGTCACCGAGTTGGCGCTGGCGGCCTTCGGGATCACCCGCAGCTACGGCGGCGGAATGCTGATCTGTCCCGACGCCGACCATGCCGACGGCCTGCTCGACGTCACGATGGTCCGCGCCGTGGCCCGCGCCAGGCTGATCCGGCTGTTCCCCAAAGTGTTCAAGGGCACCCACGTCGGGGTCGCCGAGGTCAGCACGGCGCGCGCCCGGAGGGTCACCGTGGCCTCACCGGGCATCAACGCCTACGCCGACGGCGACTACGTCTGCCCGCTGCCTGCCGAGATCTCCGCCGTGCCCGGCGCGCTGCGCATCCGCTTACCCGCCGCACGCTGAACGAGCGCAACACCCTGTCGCACAACCGCTCTGCGCTACCGGGGGCTTTCACCCCCGCCTCCGGCCGGGGCGGTTGGGTACAGTGTGGTGATGCTTACGAGGTTGCTGATCAGCAGCGTTGCGGTGACGGTGGCCGGACTGGCCGGCGCCTCGCCGGCCGGAGCCGAGCCCGACCCTCCGCCCGCACCCACTCTGCCGATCCCCAACGTGTTCGAGTACACGCCGATGAACCCCGCGGACTACACCGCCAACAAGGGAAGGTGGTACGCCTTCGCCGGACCGCCCGGCGTGGTCTGCGTCCTGGACAGCCTCAACGGCCAGTACGGCTGTTCGGGGCCGTTGCCGGGGGCGCCCGGCGGGGCGAACCTTGTCAGCGCCGGGCCGACGGGCCTGCCGTCCTTCAGCACCACGCCGACCCCGGAGTTCGCCGACGCCGGCGAGGTCAGGATGCTGCCGCCGAACACCCGGCTGACCTACCGGCAGGTCACCTGCGGCGTGAACGACTCCGGCGTGGTGGCCTGCCTCAACGGTGGCGAACAGGTCGGCTTCGTGGTGGGCCCCACCGGCACCTACATCGGCTCGAACCGCCCGCCCCCGCCGCCGCCGGCGCTGGAGGCCATCCCCGCCGGGGAGGTCCCGCCGCCACCGCCGATGCCACCGGCCTGACGGCGAGCGCTACCCGACGCCCCGGCTCAGCCAGCTGACCTCTCCGCTGTCCCCGCCATCGCGGTAGGGCTCGAGGGCCTCGTCCCAGGCGGTCCCCAGGACGGTGTCCAGCTCCGCGGCAAGGGTGTCGGCCCCTGATGCCATCAGCGCCCGAAGGCGCATCTCACCGACCATGACATCGCCGTTGGCGCTCATCGCCCCGCTCCACAGCCCCAGTTGCGGGGTATGCGAGAAACGCTGGCCGTCAACGCCGGGACTGGGGTCCTCGGTGACCTCGAAGCGCAGCACCGACCACGACCGCAGCGCATTGGCCAGCCTGGCACCCGTGCCCACCGGACCCACCCAGTTGGTCACGGCCCGCAGCTGGCCGGGCATGGCCGGCTGCGGTGTCCACTTCAGGTTGGCCCCGGCGTTCAGGGTCGACGTCAATGCCCACTCGACATGCGGGCACACCGCCGCGGGTGAGGCATGGATGTACACCACGCCCGACGTCACGTCGGCGAACTGGTTCGACGCACGCATCACCTTGCTCCTTCGGTTGCACTAGGGACGTCTTCCCCAACGACCTGGCGCTACCGAAGATGCAGTTGTGTCGAACGTTTCTATTGTGCCTCCTGGGACCCCTGTTGCGCTAGTCCCGGCGAAACTCTCTTAGGACTTCGTCAGAGATCGCCGGCCACAGCGGTTTGGCCCAGTCACCGAAGTCCCGATCGGTCAGGACGACCAGGGCCAGATCGCGGTCCGGGTCCACCCAGAGGAAGGTCCCGGCCTGACCGAAGTGCCCGTAGGTGCCGGGCGCATTGAGCCCGCCCGTCCAGTGCGGCGACTTCCCGTCGCGGATCTCGAATCCCAGGCCCCAGTCGTTGGGCCGCTGCGCGCCGAAACCCGGCAGCACCCCGTCCAGGCCGGGGAACTGGACCCGGGTGGCCTGCTGGTGCAGCGGCACCGACACCGTGCGCGGACGCAACAGGTCGGTCGCGAAGGCAGCGAGGTCGCCGACGTTCGACACCGCCCCGAACCCGGCCGTCGGCGCGCCCCCCTCCAGGCTGGATCCCGTCATGCCCAGGGGGGCGAACACCGCCTCGGCGAGATAGCGCTCGAAGGCGATCCCGGTGTGGCCCTCGAGGGTCTCGGCGAGCACCGCGAAGCCGTGGTTGGAATAGATCCGCCGGGTACCCGGCCGGGCCATGGTCTGCGCCGAGTGCATGGCCAGACCCGAGGCGTGGGCCAGCAGATGGCGCACCGTCGATCCCGGCGGCCCGGCGGGGGTGTCCAGATCGAGTGCCCCCTCCTCGACCGCGACCTGCACCGCCCGGGCGGCCAGCAGTTTGGTCACCGAGGCCAACCGGTAGGGCCGGGTGCGGTCACCATGGCTGGCCAGGATCCCCGCCGGCCCGACCACCGCGGCGGACGCGGTGGTCACCGGCCAGTCCGCCAGCCGGTCCAGAACGTTCGGGGCAGGAGTGGGCATCACCGCCACCGTAGCCCCCGGCCGGCCCCCGCTAGGGTCTGACGCATGAGCCAGACGGTGCGCGGTGTCATCTCGCGGAGCAAGGGCGATCCGGTCGAACTCGTCGACATCGTCATCCCGGACCCGGGCCCCGGCGAGGTGGTCGTCGCCGTGCAGGCCTGCGGCGTGTGCCACACCGACCTGACCTACCGCGACGGCGGCATCAACGACGACTACCCCTTCCTGCTCGGCCATGAGGCCGCCGGTGTGGTGGAGAGCGTCGGCGCCGAGGTCACCCACGTCGCACCCGGCGACTTCGTCGTCCTGAACTGGCGCGCCGTCTGCGGTCAGTGCCGGGCCTGCCGGCGGGGCCGGCCGTGGTACTGCTTCGACACCTTCAACGCCGCGCAGAAGATGACGCTGACCGACGGCACCGAACTCACCCCCGCGCTGGGGATCGGCGCGTTCGCCGAGAAGACCCTCGTCCACCAGCGACAGTGCACCCGCGTCGACCCGCAGGCCGACCCTGCCGTCGCCGGCCTGCTGGGCTGCGGGGTGATGGCGGGCCTGGGCGCGGCGGTCAACACCGGCGCGGTCGACCGCGACGACACGGTCGCGGTGATCGGCTGCGGCGGGGTCGGCGACGCGGCCATCGCCGGGGCCCGTCTGGTCGGCGCGCGGACGATCATCGCCGTCGACACCGACGGCACCAAGCTGAACTGGGCGCGCGAGTTCGGCGCCACCCACACCGTCAACGCGACCGAACTCGACGTCGTCGAGACCATCCGCGACCTGACCGGGGGGTACGGCGCCGACGTGGTGATCGACGCGGTGGGACGCCCGGAGACCTGGGAGCAGGCCTTCTACGCCCGGGACCTGGCGGGCACCGTCGTCCTCGTCGGCGTCCCCACTCCCGACATGCGACTGCAGATGCCCCTGGTCGACTTCTTCTCCCGCGGGGGTTCGCTGCAGTCCTCCTGGTACGGCGACTGCCTGCCCGAGCGTGACTTCCCCACCCTGGTCGAGTTGTACCGTCAGGGCCGGCTGCCACTGGACAGGTTCGTCACCGAGCGCATCGGACTCGATGCCGTCGAGGAGGCCTTCCACAAGATGCACACGGGCGGGGTGCTGCGTTCGGTGGTCGTGCTGTGAGGGCGCCGGGAATCCAGCGGGTGGTCACCCACGGCACCTTCGAACTCGACGGCGGAAGCTGGGAGGTCGACAACAACGTCTGGGTCCTCGGCGGCGACTCGCAGGTGATCGTCGTCGACGCCGCCCACGACGCGGCCGCGATCGAGAAGGCCGTCGCGGGCCGGCACGTGATCGCGGTGGTGTGCACCCACGGCCACAACGACCACATCACCGTCGCACCCGAACTGTCCGCGCTGCTCGACGCGCCGGTACTCCTCAGCCCGGCCGACACCATGCTCTGGGAGATGACCCACGCGGCGCTGCCCTTCAAGGAACTGCACGACGGCGAGGTCCTCACCGCCGACGGCATCGAGCTGCGCGCCATCGCCACCCCGGGCCACTCCCCCGGATCGACCTGCCTGTACGCGCCGGAACTCGGGGCTCTCTTCTCCGGCGACACACTGTTCCACGGCGGCCCCGGGGCGACCGGGAGGTCGTTCTCGGACTTCCCCACCATCCTGAGCTCGATCAAGGGCCGGCTCGGTTCCCTGCCGCCCGACACGGTCGTCTACACCGGGCACGGCGACACCACCACGGTCGGCGACGAACTGGTGCACTACGACGATTGGGTGGCCCGGGGCCACTAGGACGACCAGGTGGCCAGAGGCCACTAGGACGACCGGGTGGCCCGGGGCCACTAGTCCCGCAGCTGCGCCGAACTGGCCGGGTCCACCAGGATTTTCGCGTGCTTCTCCGGATCCCCGAGCGCCTCGAAGGCTGCCGCGACACCGTCGAGCCCGACGGTCGCGGTCACCATCGGCGACGGGTCCACTTTGCCCTCGGCCAGCATCTGCAGGCTGTCCCGGAAGTCCAGCGGCGTGTAGCCGAACACGAAACGCAGGTCGAGCTCCTTGGCGATGCCCATGGTGGGCCGGAACCGGTCGGTGCCCATGCACACTCCGACCACGACCACCCGGGAGTTCAGCGGCGCCTCGGCCATGATGCCGTCGATCATTCCGGGAACACCGACGCACTCGAAGATGACCGGGCGCCTGGGAGCGGCCGCGCCGAGTGCCTCGGCCGCCCGGTAGACGTGCGCCCACCCCGGCACGCGGCGCAGCCGGCGCATCGTGGACAACGCCAGTTCGTAGAGCTCGGGCACTTCGGTGACCGCTCCCTTGACCGCCGGGCCCGGCGCGGCCAGCGGCGAGTCCACCGCCGGATCGACCACGACATCGGCACCGCACCGGCGGGCCAGATCCCGGCGGGCGGGCGAGAAGTCGCTGGCGACGATCCTGTCCACGCCCAGCGCCTTGAGCTGGCAGATCACCGCCAGACCGACCGGGCCGCACCCGATCACGATCGCGGTGTCCTTTTTCTTGACCTCAGAGCGACGGACGGCGTGCAACGCGACCGCCATCGGTTCGGTCAGCGCCGCGGTCGCCGCCGGCAGGCCGCCCGGCACCGGGAAGGTCAGCGCCGCCTCGACCAGCACCCGCTCGGCGTAGCCGCCCGGGGCGAGCGGCGAAAGCCCGGTCAGGTGAACTCCTCCACGCACGCGCACCAGAGGAAAGGCGACGACCGTCATTCCCGTCCTCAGACCCTTTGGCGTCTTGGGTCCGCGCTCGGCGACCACCCCGGCGAACTCGTGGCCCATCACCGTGGCGGTGTCGCCACGCATGAAGTCGGGATAGCCCACCGCCGCCATCACGTCGGTCAACTCGTCGGCGTGGTCCTTGGCGTGCAGGTCGGATCCGCAGATACCGCAGGCCCGGACCTCGAGCACCAGCTGCCCGGGTCCCGGGCGCGGGTCAGCGAGGTCGACCACCGACAGACTCCCACGTTCACAGCTGACCGCCCGCATCCCCCGGATTCTAGGGCGAACCGAGGTCGGCGCCGAGGCAGTCGGCGGCGGCCAGCCCGGACAACGCCGCCATCGGGAGGCCTCCGCCCGGGTGGGCGCTGCCCGAGGCCAGGTAGAGCCCGCCCACCCCGCGCACCCGATTGGGTGGTCGCCGGAAGGCGGCCAGACGGTCGTTGCTCGCCGCGCCGTAGATCGCCCCCCGGCTGCCGGGGAAGGCGGCGGCCAGATCCGTCGGGCTGCGCCGCCAGACCGTCGTGTCACCCTCATCCCACATGCCGGCTGAGCGGATCTGCTTCTCGACGGCGTCCTCCAGCGCCGCCCAGACCTCCGGTGGCCGTGACCCGCCGGCCGGCTCGGCGGGGGCGTTGGCCATGACGAACACCGGTTCGCCCGCGGTCCAGCCGGGCAGTCCGTGACACCGCTCCTGGGCGCACAGGTAGACCGTGGGCACCTCCGGGGGCCGGCCGCGGTCGAAGATATCGGCGAACTCCGCGTCGTAGTCGGGCGGGAAGATCACCTCGTGCGGCAGCCGGTCGGGGCGCCGCGCCGCCCGCAGGACCGCGGTCCAGCCCGACATCGACGGCGCGGCCGGCGGCGGAAGCCTCCGGCGAGCACCCGGCAGAGCCCCGTCCCGCAACCATCCGACGTCGGCGTTGACCACCACGGCGCGGCCACTCCGTTCACCGCCGCCGGACAGACCCAGACCGACCGCCCTGCCCGCCCGCACCAGGACCCGATCGACCCTCACCCCGCACTCGATCACCCCGCCTCGGGCCGCTATGGCCTCGGCCAGAGCGTCGACCAGGGCCCGGATCCCGCCCTGCACACCGAACCCGCCCAGCGACAGCTCAACGTGCGCAATGCAATTCAGCGTGGCCGGAGCGGTGCGGGGGTCGCTGCCGTTGTAGGTCGCGTACCGGCGAAGCAGCAGCCTCAGATGCGGCTCCCGCACATGGCGGTCGATCGCCGCGGCCATACCGCGCAGCGGGTCGACGGCGAGCAGGGCCCGCGGGTGGCGCGCCGCGAGCCCGGCCATCGCCACCCAGGTGGGGGCCGGCCCGGTGACGAAATTCGGGGCGGCGGCCTCCCAGATCCGGCGGCCGTAGGCCAGAAAGGCGGCCAGTTCGGCCTCCGCCGCCGGCCCCAGCGCGGAACGCACCCGGGCCAGGGTGTCCTCGGGGTCATGGGCCACCTCCACGGTGCACCCGTCGGCGAATCGGTAGCGGAAACCGGGGTCCAGCCGCCGCAGTCCGACCATCTCCTCGAAGTGCAGGCCAGCCCGGGCGAACAGCCGGGTGAAAACCTCGGGCAGGGTCAGCACGCTGGGACCGGTCTCCACAGTGACGCCGTCGATCCGCACCGACCCGGCTTTGCCACCCGGTTCCGCGCCGGCCTCGAGCACCCGCACCGGCAACCCGCGCGCGGCCAGGGCCAGCGCGGCGGCCAGACCGCCGACACCGGCGCCGACGACCAGGACCTCACCGCCGCGCTCAGCGCGCACCGGGACCCCCACGACCGGGCGCCCACCGCCGCGCGGGCCGCACCAGTGGGACGAAGCCGGGCAGCGGGTCATCCGGGTGGGTGCGGGCCCGGCGTCCGTCGGTCGCCGCCAGCACGGCGGCGTCGATCTCGGAAAGCCCCTCCAGCAAGGCTTCCTCCACGGCCGGCAGCAGGGCCGTCCCGGCGACCGCGGCTCCCGGGATCGGCGCCGAGAACCTGATCAGCGCGGCCGGCCGGTCGCGTTCGAGGAAGACGTAATCCATGCTCACGGCGATCAGGTCGACCGGGTTGCTGTCATGCATGATCTGCAGGCCGGGCCGGAGGTCGAGCGGTCGCAGGTGAGCCGGGCGCTGTCGGCCCTGCGGGAAGATCCAGACGGCCCGCCCGGGACGGTCCAACAGCGCCGCCGAGTTCCGCAAGCATTGCCGGCTGCGCTCGTGGGAGCTGCGATCCAGTGGCAGCGCGCCGAGCCAGCCCAAGAACGGCAACGCACGCAAGTTCCGGGAGTCCATGACCGCCCAGCCCAGCCCGCCAAGGGCACGGTCGACGAGCACCAGCATCAGCGCATCCCACCAGGCGACATGGTTGGAGGCCAGGATCAGCGGCCGGCCAGCCAGCGCGGCACGCGCCCCCTCCAGGCCGACCACCCACACCCCGTCGAGTCCGCGGGCGGCGCGGCGGCGGGTGTAGCGGCGGGCCAGCGCCACGAAGGCCGGCCGGCGGGTGTCCCCGGCCAGCGCCAGCGCCCTGCGGTCGGCCTCCGGGCCGGCCGGGGTGCTCATGCCGCCTCCCGCTGGGCCCGGGCGGGGTAGGAGCGTCCCCGCCAGCGGATGTCACCGCGGCGGCTCCACCGGAAACTGTCGACGAGCACACCCATCATCAGCAGCACCGCCACCGGGTGCAGCACCACGCTGAGCAGGCTGTGGCGGTAGCGGGCCGCCATGACCAGCCGGAGGATCAGGTTGGCGGCGACCCCGGCGGCGGCGGCCAGGGCCAATGCCGGGGATCCGGTGAGGACCGCGGCCAGCAGCGCGCCGAACGGTGCGACGAAGAGCAGCAGATGCAGCGCCATCACCACGATCATCGCCCGGGGGCGCCCGCCGATGCCCTCGTAGAAGTTCTTGGCAAAGCCCCGCCACAGCGAGGCGGCGTCGGAGTACATCCGGCAGTCGGCCATCTCATGTCCGTCGGCGAAGACCACCCGCCGGCCGCTCTCCTTGACCGCGCGGCACAGCGCCATATCGTCGACCAGCGAGCTGCGGACCCGGTCCCAGCCGCCCACGGCGTCCAGCGCGGCACGCCGGATCATCAACAGCTGACCGTTGGCCGCCAGCACCCGGGGGTCACGGGTCCGGTAGATCAGCGGCATCGGCAGCCAGGCGACGTAGGACAGATGCAGCAGCGGCATCATGATCCGCTCGGCGAAGCTGCCGGCCCGCTGCCGGGGCACCGCGGTGACCACGGCCGCGTCCAGGCCGCCGCGGACCTGATCCGGCGAGCCGAGCAGGGACAGCATCCGCAGCACGCCATCCGGGCGCAGGGCCACGTCGGCGTCGATGTTGAGCAGTACCTCGCCCCGGGCCGCCGCACTGAGCCGATGCAAAGCGTGCGGCTTGCCGACCCAGCCGGCGGGCAAGCCGTCTCCGCGCTCGACCCGCAAAGCCGGCAATTCGGCCCGCAGCCGTTCGAGCACTTCCGCGGTGCCGTCGGTGGAGCCGTCGTCGTAGACGATGATCTCGGTGAGCGGTCCGCGGGCGGCCGCGGCGGCACGAACGCAACGCTCGATGTTGGCCACCTCGTCGCGGGCCGGGATCAGCACGCTCACCCCGCCGGGCGCCGCCCGGGCCGCGGCGCCCAGCGCCCGGCCGCGGGTCCAGAACAGCGCGTTGACCAGCACCAGCCCCAGCGGCAGCAGAGCGGGCAAAGCCAGCAGCGCCACTGCCAGCCGGGTCCAGGTCGGGTCAGGACTCATACCGGCACGTTCCCGTGCCGACGCAGCAGTCGGCGCACCCGGCCGGCACTGTCCCCGGAAAAGAGCGGCAGCCACATCGAGTTCGGCCCGGCGGCCCGGTGGACCCGCATCCGGACCAGGGGCCGCAACAGGTCGGTGTCGACCCGGTCCGGCACCAGGTTCTCCCCGACTCCCCGGCCCGCGTCGGCGCCGCACCGCCCCCGCAGCAGGTAACGCTGGTAGAACGGCCCGTTGTCGAGCAGGCAGCTGACCTCGACCTGCACCGGCCGGCCGTCGGGGTCGGCGAAGGTCAGGCCGGTGGGTCGCTGCAGACCCCACACGCTGCGGCGCAGCCCCCCCACCCGCATGCCGGCGTTCTCCTGCACCCGGGAGGATCCGTCGCCGGCGATTTCGATCACGAGATCGCGGGGCGGCGAGTTCCGGGCGGAGGGGATGAGCCGGTAGAAGATCAGGTCGCGCCCGGGCAGTGCCACGCGACCCCACAACCAGCGTTGGATTCCCAGCGCCTGCAGTGGCAGCGCGGCGCTGTTGCGGTCGTGATACCCGCGGCCCTCCACCCGGACCGGGCCGCCGGGGGTGCGCAAGTCGAGACAGCCCCGACTGGCTGCGATCATCGGCGTCCAAACGTGGCTCGATCCGGGCTCGCCGACATGTCCGGGAAAAGTTTGGGCCACCGGGTCCCGGCGCAGCGTTCCCGACAGCAGCAACCTCCCGGTGACCCGGCCCCCGGCGGGTAACGCCAGGTCGAGGTCGGCCTGCAGCGTTCGGGTCGGCGCGCCGCCCGCCGGGCCCGGGACGTCGGTCCACGCGAACGAACTGTCACCCATCTGCCAGGAGCGGCCGTCGGCGCTCCAGTGGCACCGGTCGGCCGGCAACTCCGAGAGCAGATAGAAACGTTCCCGGCCGTTCTCGTAGACGGCGATATTGACGCTGGGCCGGTCGATCGGTAGCTGTGCGCACCCGGACCGGGCCGCGCCGGCGTAGCCCGGCAGGAAGGGCAGCCCCCACGACCAGATGACCGTCGCACCGTCGCCCCGCTCATCGACCAGATCGACGTAAAACCAGGTGAAACCGCCCGGACCGTGCAGTACCGCGGCCTCGGGTGCCGCGTCGGCCGAGCCCAACGTGATCACGGGACCTCCCCGGCGAACAGGCGCTGCAGCAGAAAGGGCACGGGATGATCTTCCCGCATCGGCTTTCCGCGCCTGCGGCACGCCTCCCGCCTCCGGGGCTGCGACGATGGACGCTTGCGGGGTAGGAACGAGTCAGGAGGTCCACATGTCGTCCCAGCACGCTCAATCTTCACCCGTCCACGCGGCCGGTCGCTTCGTTCTGCACAACTGGGTCGCGATCGTCCTGGTGGCGCTGGCGGCGGTGTTCATCGGCCAGAACCGCGACCGGCAGCGCATCTCTCTGCTGTGGATCAGCGTGGAGTCGCCGATGTGGTTGCTGCTGGCCGCGATGCTGCTCATCGGCATCATCGTGGGGCTGCTGCTGCGCCGGCGGCGAGGTTGAGCCATGCGCGAGTCCAGCATCGTGGTGCGTCCCGAGCCGATGGAAAGCGCCACCTACACCGCCTCCACCCGGCTCAAGGCCTCCGGATTGGCAAGGGGCATAGCCGCTTTCGAGGCCGCCGCACGCACCGTTCCGTTGCCCGACCCGCCTAATCCGATCACGGTCGCCGACTACGGGGCGGCCAACGGCTACAACTCCCTGCTGCCGATCGGCGCGGCGATACGCGTGCTGCGCGGGCGCACCCGCCCCGACCACGCGATCCTCGTCGCTCACACCGACCTTCCGGACAACGACTTCACCGCACTGTTCACCACCCTCACCGAGGATCCCGACAGCTATCTGCTCAAGGACGGCGCGTCGTTCGCTTCGGCTGTAGGCCGATCGTTCTACCAGCAGATACTGCCCTCGGACAGCATCGTGTTGGGCTGGAGTTCTTGGGCAACCCAGTGGCTCAGCCGGGTCCCGGCACCGGTCGGCGACCACATCCACATCGCGCACAGCACCGACGAATCGGCCCGCCGGGCCTACGCCGCGCAGGCCGCCACGGACTGGAACGACTTCCTGGCCTTCCGCGGCCGGGAGCTGGCGCCGGGCGGCCGGCTGGTGGTGCTGACCCTGTCGGTGGACTCCGCCGGCGGGAGCGGCTTCGGCGGTGTGATGGAGGCTCTGCAGGCCGGGTTGTCACACCTGGTGGAGGCCGGAGTGCTGCGGCCCGAGGAACTGCACCAGATGGTGGTCCCGACCGCCGGGCGCTCCGAGAAGGATCTGCGAGCCCCGTTCTCACCCTCGGGGCGCTTCGAAGGCCTCGCGGTGGAGCAGGTGGACGACTTCGAGGCCGAGGACCGGTTCTGGGCGCGCTACCGCGCCGACGGCGACGCCGGGGCCTTCGGGGCGGGCTGGGCCGCCTTCGCCCGTTCGGCGATCTTCCCGACGCTGCTCAGCGCACTTCAGGACAGCACCGATGAGTCCCGGCTGTCCGGCTTCGCCGACCGGCTCGAGGCCGAGGTGGCCGCCTGGCTCGCCCGTGACCCGCAGCCGGTGGCGATCCCGCTGGCGACCGTGGTGATGGTCAAACACAACCGCTGAGCCCGTCAACGGATGGTTCCCCGCCCTGGGATGAGGGGCAGGTCCAGCGGGGTCACCCAGCCGGGGGGCAGGTCGTTGACGGCCGCGACGGCGTTCAGTGCCCGCAGCCCGGTGGCCAGGCAGCCGGCCGCCGCCGGATCCCGGCCCGAGCCGTCGGTGAACCGGAACGCGGTCTCCTGGAAGATGCTCGGGGTGCCCTCGATGTCGACCCGGTAGACGTCGTCCTGGTCGCCGGAGGGCCAGTCCGGCGCCGCGTCGTGGCCGATCCGGTTGACGTGCTCGAGTTGGATACGGGTCTGCCCTCGGTAGACGCCGTTGACGGTGAATCGCACCGCGGCGACGTGGCCGGGTTCGATGGTCCCCTTGGCGGTCTGGCGGGCCTCGGGCGTCACCCACTTGTCCCAGGTGGTGGTGATCTCGTCGAGTTCGATGCCCGCCGCGTAGGCGATCATCGGCACCGTCGCCCCCCACGCGAACACCAGGATGTCGCGGTTCTCCAGCAGCGGGGAGTACTCCGGTTCGCGGCCGATGCCCATCTCGAACTCGTAGTCGCCTTCGTAGTTGGTGTAGTCCAGCAGTTCGGAGGCGCGCACCCGGCGCACCTCGGAGCACAGCCCCATCAACGTCATCGGGAACAGGTCGTTGGCGAAGCCGGGGTCGATCCCGGTGGTGAAGCACGACGATCCACCGGCTTCGCAGGCCTCGGTGATGGGCTCGATCCAGTTCGGCGGGTTCAGGTGCATCTTCGGCCACACCCACGGCGTCATCGCCGTGGAGCACACATCGACACCGGCCCGCAGGAATCGGCCGATCAGGTCGATGTTGGCCTCGGCGTGCGCGGCGGTCGGCCCGTAGTGCACCAGCGCGTCAGGCTTGAGCGCGATCAGGGCGTCGAGGTCGTCGGTGGCGGTGACACCGGTCGGTTCGCCGAGTCCGCAGATCTCGGCGACGTCGAGACCGACCTTGGCCGGATTGCTCACACCGACCCCCACGAGTTCGAACTCCGGGTGCTTGAGCACTTCGGGAATGACCATCCGGCCGACGAAGCCGGTCCCGTAGACGACGACCCGTTTAGCCATGGGCTGCCTTGGCGCGCAAGGCATAACGGCGTTCGGCATACGCCAGGTCGTCGCGCCACAACCGTCCGGCTGCGATTCTCATCAGCGGCTGGATCACCGGGGCGGCCCGCAGGAACTGGCGGAAGCCGGAACGATCGGACTGGGCGATCACCGCCTCGATGACCGCGGTGCGGGGTCGTCCGTCCGGACCCGGCCCCAGCGGCGTGGCGTGGGTCTCCACCACGCTTCCGGCACCCTCGCCCTCGACGATGTGCATGACGATGGTGCGCGGTTCGGGGACGGTGAACTCCGCGATGACCGGCACCCCGAGGCGGCCCATGTGGAAGGTGACCGCGGTCTGGAACTTGTCGGAAGCCTCGTCGGCGCCGACCGGCGGGGCGCTGAGCACCTCGAGTTGGGCGAACGAGTAGGGATGAAACCATGCCCCGTGCCACGGGTCGAGACGGTTGGCGATGACGTCGTCGGGTTCGCACACCCCTTCCAGCCGGGCGACCGCCGCCAGCCGCCGGCCGGCGGGGCGTGCCGGCAGTACCGGGGCGTCCAGCGGCTCCTCCCCGCCCACCTTGTCCAGCCGCACCCAGACCAGGACGCCGTCGTCGTGGGCGGGCAGCGGCTTCCATCCGAACGTCCGCTCACCCTCCAGCCGCAGCCCGTGCCAGGGGCAGATCAATCCGCCGCAGTCGATGATCCCGGTGGCCAGGTCGGCGCCCAGGTGCGGACAGGACCGCGGACCCACATGCAGGCCTCCGCGTTCGTCGCGCCAGGCGACGATCTCCACGCCGGCCACCGTCGTGCCGAACGGCTGGTCGCCCTGGATGTCGGTGCTGGCCGCGAAGACATACCAGTTACCGCTCGGCCGGTTCGTCCCGCGCTTGAGTGCGGCCTCGATGATCGTCGGTTCGGCCTGCTGGAAAGTCGGCTTCTGATCGGCCCAGGCGATCTCCGGGATCACCTGCAGCGGAATCTCTTTCGGCATGTGGTCGTCCACCCATGACCACAGACCCATCAGCGCATACCCCTCTCCGCCAGACCTCTCAGCACCGGGGAACGCCCCCGCACCGGCACGGTGAACAGGGTATGCCCGGTGATCCCCCAGCCCGCGAGCAGCCGGTTGGCCGCCGACCAGCCGGTGGTGGCGGCGCGCTCCATGAGGGCCACCGGCAGGTCGATGCGGATCCCGTCACCGGCCAGCACGAGCCCGGGCACCGGGGTTTCCACCGTGGGGCGATCCGCGAAGGAACCCGGGGAGAACAACGGGCAGTCCTGCTTGAAGAGGATCCGCTCGGCCACGATTCCGGCCCGGGCGGTCTCCGGGTACAGCTGGTGCAGGCGCGCCAGCATCCGCTCCCGCAGGCCCTCGAAGGGCGGCGGGTCGATGACGGAGTAGGAGTGCACTTCGACCACCGAACCCCGGTTGGCGTGCGCCCAGTCCGCCGCCTGGCGCTCGTAGCTGCTGACCACGCTGATGTTGTCCACCGGCTCCAGCCCGCCGGTGCCCAGGAACGGCGGGCGATCGGGGCGCACCGGGGTGTCCAGCCACAGCCGCTGCACCACGAACGGCGGGGCCACCTGCATGGCCGCCACCCTGTCGCGCCAATCGGCGTCGCCTATTCCGTCGGAGGCCGCGATGACACGCTGCAGGCCGGACACGTCGGCGGCCAGCACCACGGCGTCGGCGTCGATCACTCCCCCGCCGGTGCGCACCTCGAACCGACGGGACCCGCCGAGGTTGAGCGACTCGACCTCGGTCGCGGTGTGGAACTTCACCCCCTGGCCGGACAGGTACTCCGCCAGCGGATTCCACAGCGCGGTGTCGAAGTTCGACTCGGCGACGTCGAAGATCAGACCTTCGTTGGAGCCGAGGAAGTAGATGTGGAACATCGCCGCGAGTTCGGCTGCCGAGAGCCGCTCGGGCCGGGCGAAGAAGCTTCGGGCGAACACCTCGAAGGCGAGGTGACGGGCGGCGTCGGGGAAGTTGATGTCGGTCAGGAAGGTGCCGGCGTCGACATCGTCGAGCCGGTCGTAGATTGCGGGCACCGACACCGCGGCCAGCGGCGCCGCCGCCTTGGCGTCGATGCGGATAAGGTCGCGGAACCGAAACGTCGGGCTGCGCAGCGCGAAAACCAGCGCGTTCCATGGCGGACTCTGCGGCAGGCCCTGGAAGGTGTCCCGCCGCCCTTGGCCGTCGACCAGCGGGTAGTCCTGCACGGGGCGCAACCTCGACAGCGTCGGGTCGCTGCGGCGCAGCATCTCCCGCAGGTTGTAGTACTGCCGGAAGAAGGCGTGGAATCCGCGGTTGTTGGCCAC
>CAYURT010000053.1:0-22944 GCA_964447215.1 uncultured Mycobacterium sp. | reverse complement strand
GGTTCGACGTCACGGCCTGGGTCTTGGAGATCTTCTTGGACTCCAGGCGCTCGCGTTCCAGCATGTTCAGGAAGTCCATGTTGCCGCCGACGTTGAGCTGCATGGTCCGGTCCAGCTGCACGCCGCGGTCCTCGAACAGCTTGGCCATCACCCGGTGGGTGATGGTCGCGCCGACCTGGCTCTTGATGTCGTCACCGACGATCGGGACGCCGGCGTCGGTGAACTTCTTGGCCCACACCGGGTCGGAGGCGATGAACACCGGCAGCGCGTTGACGAACGCCACCCCGGCGTCGATGGCGCACTGGGCGTAGAACTTGTCGGCCTCCTCCGAGCCCACCGGCAGGTAGGACACCATGACGTCGACCTTGGCGTCCTTGAGCGCCTTGACCACGTCGACCGGATCCTCGTCGGAGACGTCGATGGTGTCGGCGTAGTACTTGCCGATCCCGTCCAGCGTCGGGCCGCGGCGCACCGGGACGTTCATCGGCGGCACGTCGGCGATCTTGATGGTGTTGTTCTCCGAGGCGAAGATCGCCTCGGAGAGGTCGAAGCCCACCTTCTTGGCGTCCACGTCGAAGGCCGCGACGAACTTGACGTCGCGCACGTGGTACTGGCCCAGGGTGACGTGCATCAGCCCGGGGACGGTCGAGCCGGGGTCGGCGTCCCTGTAGTACTGAACGCCCTGAACCAGCGAGGACGCGCAGTTACCGACGCCGACGATGGCGACCCGCACTTCGTTGGACGGCGCGCTGTGCTCAGTCATGGACGTTCTCCTTACTTGTACTTCTGTCGGTTGTTTCAGCTCTGGTCCGGATGGCTCTGGGCCACCCGCTCTGCGGCGATGAGGTCGTTGAGCCACTTGACTTCACGCTCGCTGGACTCCAGACCCAGCTGATGCAGCTGCCGGGTGTAGCGGTCGAACGAGTTGCCGGCCCGCGCGACGGCGTCGCGTAGGCCCTCACGGCGCTCCTCGACCTGGCGGCGGCGGCCCTCGAGGATGCGCATCCTGGCTTCGGCCGGGGTGCGGTTGAAGAACGCCAGGTGCACCCCGAAGCCGTCGTCGGTGTAATTCTGCGGACCGGTGTCGGCGACCAGTTCGGTGAACCGCTGCCGGCCCTTGTCAGTGAGCTGGTAGACCCGGCGGGCCTTGCGCAGCACCGGGGTGCCCTCGGGGGCGGCGTCCTCGGCGATCAGCCCGTCGGCCTGCATCCGGCGCAGCGCGGGATAGAGCGAACCGTAGGAGAAGGCCCGGAACGCGCCCAGCAAGCCGGTCAGCCGCTTGCGCAGCTCATAACCGTGCATCGGAGACTCCTGGAGGAGGCCGAGGATGGCCAGTTCCAGCACCGAGTCACCTCCTCTGCTTGTCCGCTACGGCGTCGCGACACCTCGCTTAACTGTATCGGCCCGATATATTTTCCGCCAAATCCCCATCTCGGGCCTGCCCGTTGTTGCTCTGGCGGGCGGCAGGTCGCCGGCCGTGGCGCGGGTTAGACGCTCGGCGCGGAGGGCTCACACGCCCCGCCGAACAGACCGCCGTCGTACTCTTGTCAGCGTGCGGTTGCAACGGCAGGTCGTCGACTACGCGCTTCGGCGCCGGTCGTTGCTGTCCGAGGTGTACTCCGGACGCACCGGCGTCAACGAGGTGTGCGACGCCAACCCGTATCTGCTGCGTGCCGCCAAGTTCCACGGGAAGCCCAGTTCGGTGATGTGCCCGATCTGCCGGAAGGAGCAGCTCACGCTGGTCTCCTGGGTGTTCGGCGAGCACCTGGGTGCGGTGTCCGGTTCGGCGCGTACCGCCGAGGAACTGGTGCTGCTGGCCACCCGGTTCGATGAGTTCGCGGTGCACGTCGTGGAGGTGTGCCGGACCTGCAGCTGGAACCACCTGGTGAAGTCCTACGTGCTGGGTGCGCCCAAGCAGGCGAAGCCGGCGACACGGGCCCGCAGGGCCCGCTCCGATGCGCGGACGGCCAGTGAGTAACGACCACCCACAGGACGGGCCGCCCTCCGGCGAACCGCCTGCTGCCTCCGGGCCCCGCCACAGCGCCGAGGGCCGGCAGGCCCAGACACCGGGACCGACGGGCTCCGAACCTGCCACCGTGCGCCGCAGGGTGCCGCCCGACGATCGGCTGACCGCGGTGATCGCGCCGGTCTCCGACCGCGCCGGTGCGTTGAGCGATCCGGTGGACGCGGTCAAGGCCGCCATGGACAGGACACCGGCCTCACCGGCCTCACCGGGACCGCCGCCCGCCGGCGCCGGCGGCGAGGCCCCCGACGGGGATGGCATCCCGACCGGCCGGTGGCACCGGCTGCGGGGATGGGGCCTGCGCCGCTGGCTGGCCGCGGCGGCCGCGGTGTTCATCGTGCTCCCGCTGGTCAGTTTCGGGATGGCCTACCTGGTTGTCAGCGTGCCCCAGCCGGGAGACCTTCGAACCAACCAGGTGTCGACGATCCTCTTCAGCGATGGCACGGAACTGGCGAAAATCGTTCCGCCCGAAGGAAACCGGGTCGACGTCGACATCAACGAGATCCCGGTGCACGTCCGTGAGGCGGTGATCGCCGCCGAGGACCGCGACTTCTACTCCAACCCGGGCTTCTCGATCACCGGCTTCGGTCGCGCGGTGCGCAACAACCTGTTCGGCGGTGACATCCAGGGCGGTTCGACCATCACCCAGCAGTACGTCAAGAACGCCCTGGTCGGCGACCAGCGCTACGGACTCGGCGGCCTTCTCCGCAAGGCCAAGGAACTGGTGATCTCGACCAAGATGAGCCAGCAGTGGTCCAAGGACGAGGTGCTGCAGGCCTACCTGAACATCATCTACTTCGGCCGCAGCGCCTATGGCATCTCGGCAGCGGCGCGGGCCTACTTCGACAAGCCGGTCGAGGACCTCACTGTCTCCGAGGGCGCCCTGCTGGCCGCCCTCATTCAGCGTCCGTCGAGCCTGGATCCCGCGGTCAACCTCGATGCCGCCGAGGCCCGGTGGAACTGGGTCCTCGACGGCATGGTGATCACCGGGGCGCTGTCCCCCGAGGAACGTCAGGGGCAGGTCTTCCCGCAGACGGTCCCGCCCGAGCAGGCCAAGTCCGCGAACGTGACCACCGGTCCCAACGGGCTGATCGAACGGCAGGTCGTCAAGGAGCTCCTCGAGCTGTTCAACATCGACCAGCAGACGCTGGACACCCAGGGGCTGCAGATCACCACGACCATCGACGCCCAGGCGCAGGAGGCCGCCGAGAACGCGGTGTCGACCTACCTGTCCGGGCAGATGCCCGAGATGCGGGCGGCGGTGGTCTCGATCGACCCGCGCACCGGCGGGGTCAGGGCCTACTACGGCGGGGACGACGCGGCCGGTTTCGACTTCGCTCAGGCGGGTCTGCCGACAGGCTCGTCGTTCAAGGTCTTCGCCCTCGTCGCCGCGCTCGAGCAGGGCATGGGGCTGGGCTACCAGGTCGACAGCTCCCCGCTGAAGGTCGACGAGAAGCTCACCATCAACAACGCCGAGGGCGCCGGCTGCGGTACCTGCAACATCGCCGAGGCCCTCAAGCAGTCTCTGAACACCAGCTACTACCGGCTGATGCTCAAGCTCCGCGACGGCCCGTCCGACGTGGCCGAGGCTGCCCACCGGGCCGGGATCGCCGAGAGCTTCCCCGGCGTGGCCCACACCCTCTCCGAGGACGGCCAGGGCGGGCCGCCGGCACCCGGGGTGGTGCTGGGCAAGTACGAAACCCGGGTCATCGACATGGCGTCGGCCTACGCGACGCTGGCCGACTCCGGCATCTACCACCGGCCGCACTTCGTGGAGAAGGTCGTCAGCGCCCAGGGCGAGGTGCTCTTCGACGCGGCCACCGAGGACGACACCGGCGAACGCCGTATCGACGAGGCGGTGGCCGACAACGTCATCGCCGCCATGCAGCCGATCGCCGGGTGGTCGGGCAAGAGCCTCTCCGGGGGCCGGCCCTCCGGGGCCAAAACCGGGACCCATCAACTCGGCGACACCGGGGCCAACCGGGACGCCTGGATGGTCGGCTTCACCCCGTCGCTGTCCACCGCGGTGTGGGTCGGCACCGTCAAGGGTGACAAGCCCCTGGTCAACAGCTGGGGCGGTGCCGTCTACGGCGCCGGAATCCCCGGTGACATCTGGCGGGCCACCATGGACGGCGCCCTGCAGGGCACCGACTTCGAGTCTTTCCCCACCCCTGCGGAGGTGGGCGGCTACGCCGGGGTGCCCCCGCCGCCCCCGCCGCCGGTCGTCCAGCAACCGGTGAACGCCCCGCAGAACCCGTTCCGGCCGGGCGGCGACAACAACGGCGACGTGCCGCCCCCGCCCCCGCCGACCGGCATCGAGATACTGCCCGGTATCACCATCCCCGTGCCGCCGCCCCCGCCGGGTGCTCCGCCGCCACCACCTCCTCCGCCGGGCGCGCCGTTCCCGCCCCCTCCGCCCCCGCCGGCGCCTGAGCCGGCCCCGCCGCCTCCGCCGCCCCCGCCGCCGGTCGATCCCAACGCGCCGCCTCCGCCCCCGTGACCGGACGGCACCCCGTCGGCCCAACGGTCGTCGGCGCGCCGCCCGACCCGCAGTGCGCCACGGTCTCGCCGCGGCCGCTGGCCGATGACCTTCGCAGCGAGGATGACCGCGACCTGCCCAGCCGCACCGATGTGATCGGGTCGGCGGTCTCGGAGGTGATCGGCGGCCCGGTGGGGCGCCGCGCCCTGATCGGCCGGGCTCCGCTGCTGACCCCACTGCGGGCGATGTTCCTGATCGCGCTGGTGGTGCTGTCGCTGGGGTGGCTGACCAAGGCGCCGTGCCTGCAGACGACCGGGACCGGGCCGCCGGACCAGCGGGTCGCCAACTGGGAGAACAAGCGCGCCTATTTTCAGCTGTGCTACTCCGACACGGTGCCGCTCTACGGCGCGGAGTTATTGAGCCAGGGCAAGTTTCCCTACAAGTCCAGTTGGCTGGAGACCGACTCGGCGGGCCGGCCCAAAACCCAGTACGACGGCCTGCCGGCGGTCCGCTACATGGAGTACCCGGTGTTCACCGGGCTCTACCAGTACTTGTCGATGTCGCTGGCCAAGACGTACACCGCGGTGGCCAAGGTGACCGGATGGCCGGTGCTCGCGGGTGTCGCCGAGGTGGTGATGTTCTTCAACATCGCCGCGTTCGGCCTGGCGTTGGCGTGGCTGGCCACCGTGTGGGCGACCGCCATGCTGGCCGGCCGGCGGATCTGGGACGCAGCTCTCGTGGCGGCCTCCCCGATCCTGATCTTCCAGGCTTTCACCAACTTCGACGCCCTGGCCACGGCGCTGGCGGCCGGGGCGATGCTGGCCTGGGCGAGGCGGCGGCCGATGGTGGCCGGTGCACTGCTCGGCCTCGGGGTGGCTGCCAAGCTCTACCCGGCGCTGCTGCTGCTGCCGATGCTGGCGCTGGGAATCCGCAGCGGCCGCCTCCCCGACGTCGCGCGTACCGCTGCGGTGGCCTTCGCCACCTGGCTCGCGGTGAACGCGCCGGTCATGGTCTTGTTCCCGCGCGGCTGGTCAGAGTTCTTCCGGCTCAACAGCCGACGCGACGCGGACATGGACTCGGTGTACGCGGTGATCAAGTCGTTCACCGGATGGGAGGGCTTCGACCCCGGCCTGGGTTTCTGGCAGCCGCCGTTGGTCCTCAACACCGTCGTGACGGTGCTTTTCCTGTTATGTTGCGCCGCAGTCGTTTACATCGCGCTCACTGCCCCGCGCCGGCCCCGGGTGGCGCAACTGGCCTTCCTTGTTGTGGCCGCGTTCCTGTTGGTCAACAAGGTCTGGAGCCCGCAGTTCTCGCTGTGGCTGGTGCCGCTGGCGGTGCTGGCCCTGCCGCACCGCCGGGTGCTGTTGGCCTGGATGAGCATCGACGCGCTGGTGTGGGTGCCACGGATGCTCTACCTGTACGGAGTGCAGAACATGGGTCTGCCCCAGCAGTGGTTCACCGCCGCCGTCGCCCTGCGAGACCTGGCCCTGCTGGCCGTGATGGCATTGGTCGTCCGCCAGATCTACCGTCCCGCAGAGGATCTGGTGCGCCAGCGCGGCGTCGACGATCCGGCCAGCGGGGTGTTCGACGGGGCAGCGGACGCCTACCCGCCGTGGTTGCCGCAGTGGTTGCGGGCCAGGCAATTCCAGGAGGAGCGCCATGCAGGTCGCGATAGCACTGTTCCCGCGTAACACCGCGCTGGACGCGGTCGGTCCCTATGAGGTGCTGCAGCGGGTGCCATCCATCGACGTGGTGTTCGTCGGCCACTCCCGCGGCGAGGTCCGCACCGACAACGGGATGCTCGGTTTGACCTGTGACGCCGCCTTCGCCGAGGTGACCGAACCCGATGTGCTGCTGGTGCCGGGCGGCGTCGGCACCCGGGCGCTGCTGGGCGACGACGTGCTGCTGGACTGGGTCCGCCGGGTGCATCGGCGGACCTTGTTCACCACGTCGGTGTGCACCGGCAGCCTTGTGCTGGCCGCGGCCGGTCTGCTCGACGGGCTGACGGCGGCCACCCACTGGTCGGCCCGGGATGTCCTGGGTTCGCTGGGGGCGGTCTACACCGACCAGCGCGTCGTCGAGCACCTGCCGCAGCGGCTGATCACCGCGGCGGGGGTGTCCAGCGGAATCGACATGGCGCTGCGCCTGGTGGAGTTGCTGGTAGACCGTCAGGCCGCCGAGGCCAGCCAGCTGATGATCGAGTACGACCCGCAGCCGCCCTTCCGGTCCGGCAGCCTCCGGAAGGCCCCGGAGAGCGTGCGGCTGCTGGCCCTGGAATACGGCACCCGGCGGCACTGATTTCGCTGATGAACCGCGCCTGCGGTAGCCTGACGCGGTTGCCGACGCAGGCGACCCTCCTGCCACGACATTCCGCCGTGGCCGCACACGACCATAGGAGGTGATGAGGTTCCCATGCGTCCCTACGAAATCATGGTCATCCTTGACCCCACCCTCGACGAGCGCACCGTCGCCCCGTCGCTGGACACGTTCCTCAACGTGATCCGCGGTGACGGTGGAACGGTCGACAAAGTCGACATCTGGGGCCGCCGGCGCCTGGCCTACGAGATCGCCAAGCACGCCGAGGGCATCTACGCCGTCGTCGACGTCAAGGCGGAGCCGGCCACGGTGTCCGAGCTCGACCGGCAGCTCAACCTGAACGAGTCGGTGCTGCGCACCAAGGTGATGCGGACCGACAAGCACTGAGTCCGCCGTTGGGGATCGTCGACGCGCTGTCACAGCCGCTGCGTAGGCTCCCCCACATCGGCTCCCACGAGCCCGGAAACATCCACCGCCGATCCCAGGAGGACATTGTGGCCGGTGACACGACCATCACCGTCGTCGGAAACCTGACCGCGGACCCCGAACTGCGTTTCACCCCGTCCGGAGCGGCCGTTGCCAACTTCACCGTGGCGTCGACACCGCGCATCTACGACCGCCAGAGCGGGGAGTGGAAGGACGGCGAGGCGCTGTTCCTGCGCTGCAATATCTGGCGCGAGGCGGCCGAGAACGTCGCCGAGAGCCTGACCCGCGGTGCTCGGGTGATCGTCAGCGGGAGACTCAAGCAGCGTTCCTTCGAGACCCGTGAGGGCGAGAAGCGCACCGTCGTCGAGGTCGAGGTCGACGAGATCGGGCCCTCGCTGCGCTACGCCACCGCCAAGGTCACCAAAGCCTCCCGCGGCGGTGGGGGCGGCGGATTCGGCGGCGGCGCCTCCCAGGGCGGCGGCGCGCCCCGCGCCGCGGCCGGCGGCGGTTCCTCCGAGGACCCCTGGGGCAGTGCCCCGGCCTCGGGTTCCTTCGGCGGCAGCGACGACGAACCCCCCTTCTGACCCACGACCGACCCAGTCTGCGTGCGCCCGGCGGCGCGGCAATGACGCAAAGCGAATGAGAGAGAACCACAGATGAAGTCGAAGTCCACCAAACGTCGTCCCGCACCGGATAAGCCGGTCAAGACCCGCAAGTGCGTGTTCTGCTCCAAGAAGGCGCAGATCATCGACTACAAGGACACCGCGCTGCTGCGCACCTATATCAGCGAACGCGGCAAGATCCGGGCCCGGCGGGTCACCGGCAACTGCGTTCAGCACCAGCGCGACATCGCCATCGCCGTCAAGAACGCGCGGGAGGTCGCCCTGCTGCCGTTCACCTCGGCGACGCGGTGACACCCGGATCCGGAGATAGGAAGCAATCATGAAACTGATCCTCACCGCTGAGGTCGACCACCTCGGTGAGCCCGGCGACACCGTCGAGGTCAAGGACGGTTACGGGCGTAACTATCTGCTGCCGCGCGGGTTGGCCATCGTGGCAACCCGCGGCGCCCAGAAGCAGGCTGACGAGATCCGCCGCTCCCGCGAGGCCAAGACGGTGCGGGACCGCGAGCACGCCGACGAGATCAAGGCGGCCATCGTCGCGCTCGGGACCGTCGCCCTGCCGATGAAGATCTCCGCGGACACCGGCAAGTTGTTCGGTTCGGTGACGGCGAATGACGTCGTGACCGCCATCAAGAAGGCGGGCGGTCCGAGCCTGGACAAGCGGGTGGTGCGGCTGCCCAAGGCGCACATCAAGGAGGCCGGCAGCCACACGGTGGCCGTCCATCTGCACCCCGAGGTCGACGTCGAGGTCGCTCTCGAGATCACCAACCGGGCCTGAGTCCCACTCGGAATCCGTTTCATCCCCCGTGCCGACCGGCCACGGCCCCCTGGCGGGCCGGCGGTCGGCGCTACCAGCGAATTCACCGTGCGCTCGGGGGCACAGCTAACGTAACCGGGCGTTAACGGTCTGATTCAGCGGCGGCAACACAACACGCCCGAAACGGCAACCCTGCCCGACACGCCGGTGAACTTCCCATCCACAGCTGTTCGTGCCGTCAATCAGCGGTTTACGTCGGAGGATGGCCGTTGATTTCTCGGTGATACACAGGTTTTCCCCAGCCAGCCAACACGGTTGAGGGCAGCTATTCACAGTGCGCTAACAGGTTGATCAACAGCCCCGGTTTTACCGGCGGTCAGCAACCTTTACCGTTACCTCTCGGCACGGCACGCCGACGCGGGCAATGGGCGTTTTCGTCGGAGTGCCGACTTATCGTGAATTCGTTGAATCGAACCCGCGTTCGAGCGTGGTTTGCGTCGATCAGGAGGTGGGGCCAGCCCGATGGCGGTTGTCGACGATCTTGAACAGCCGGCCCACGCAGCCGCGCAGGCTGAGGACTTCGGCCGCCAGCCGCCGCAGGATCTGGCCGCCGAGCAGTCGGTCTTGGGCGGCATGCTGCTGAGCAAGGACGCCATCGCCGACGTCCTCGAACGGCTGCGCCCCGGGGACTTCTACCGGCCCGCCCACCAGAACGTCTACGACGCGATCCTGGACCTCTACGGCCGGGGCGAGCCCGCCGACCCCGTCACCGTGGCCGCCGAACTCGACCGGCGCGGCCTGCTGCGCAGGATCGGCGGCGCGCCGTATCTGCACACCCTCATCTCTACGGTGCCCACCGCCGCCAATGCCGGCTACTACGCCGGCATCGTGGCCGAGAAGGCGCTGCTGCGCCGACTGGTGGAGGCCGGCACCCGGGTGGTGCAATACGGCTACGCAGGCGCCGAGGGGGCTGACGTCCACGAGGTCGTCGACCGTGCCCAGGCCGAGATCTACGACGTCACCGAACGGCGTACCAGTGAGGACTTCGTCCCGCTGGAGTCGCTGCTGCAGCCGACGATGGACGAGATCGACGCCATCGCCTCCCACGGTGGGATCGCCCGCGGGGTTCCCACCGGGTTCACCGAACTCGACGAGGTGACCAACGGCCTGCATCCCGGGCAGATGATCATCGTCGCGGCCAGGCCGGGCGTCGGTAAGTCCACCCTGGGACTGGATTTCATGCGGTCATGCTCGATCAAGCACCGGATGGCCAGCGTCATCTTCTCCCTCGAGATGAGCAAGTCCGAGATCGTCATGCGGTTGCTGTCGGCGGAAGCCAAGATCAAGCTCGCCGATATGCGCTCGGGCCGGATGAGCGACGACGACTGGACCCGCCTGGCCCGCAGGATGAGTGAGATCAGCGAGGCGCCGCTGTTCATCGACGACTCGCCGAACCTGACCATGATGGAGATCCGGGCCAAGGCCCGCCGGCTGAGCCAGAAGTCCGACCTGCGGCTCATCGTGATCGACTACATGCAGCTGATGACCTCGGGCAAGAAGTTCGAGAGCCGCCAGCAGGAGGTCTCGGAGTTCTCCCGCAACATCAAGTTGCTCGCCAAGGAACTCGAGGTTCCGGTGGTGGCGATCAGCCAGCTCAACCGAGGCCCCGAACAGCGCACCGACAAGAAACCGATGGTCTCCGATCTTCGCGAGAGCGGCAGCCTGGAACAGGACGCCGACATGGTCATCCTTCTGCACCGGCCCGACGCCTTCGAGCGCGATGACCCGCGCGGCGGCGAGGCCGACCTGATCCTGGGCAAGCACCGCAACGGCCCCACGAAGACGATCACGGTGGCCCACCAGTTGCATTTGTCGCGGTTTACCAACATGGCGCGGCAGTAGACGACTGTTGTACGTGGTGGTTGTAGGTTCTCGAATTTGACTGCACTTTCTCGAGAATGACTGCACTTCCGCTGCACTTGTGCAGTGGAGTTGAGAATTCCTGAGGTCTTCGTCCGCACAATTCCGTCTTGCTGGCACAGCACTGGCAGTGTGTCGGAAAGTTGTTGGAACGTCCTCTCAGGCCATGCCCCCGGAGAACTTGGGTTTCCCACAAATCTCCGTGGCGGCGAGATCGGTTTGGGCCGGGACTCGATCCTAGTTTCTCGCCTCTTCGCACTTGATGGGGGTCTGGTGCTGTCCGGCATTGTGTCGTGTCGGTGATTGATTAGGGGCCCGCGCCCCTGTGAGCTGGTGACTTTCACAGTTCTGACTACCTGGCATCACGCCAGCCAGATCGTGTCTGGTGAGCGAAGCCGGGTGGAAGGCCCGTTGCGTCAGTTCGTCGACGAGATCGCCCGGCGTCGGCCACCACTGGCGAGGGTGCTCGGGACTGCGGTGTTTCTCAATCGCGTCGCTGAGACCGCCCCGATGGCGTTGCGCGCCAACGTCGAACACAACAAGGTCCTCCACGATCGGGTGATCGTCCTGTCGATCGGCCAGTCACCCGTCCCGAGAGTGCCGCCCGATGAGCGGGTCACAGTCGTTGACCTCGCATTTGTCGACGGCCGAATTCTCTTCCTGACTGCTAATTTCGGCTATCTGGAGGATCCAGACGTTCCTGCCGTTCTTGAGATGATCCAGCCGACGATCGGCGAAGGTGATGTGTCCTATTTCTTGTCTCGCGTGGCCGTCGTTCCCGGATCGAAGCCGACGATGGCGCTGTGGCGTAAGAGATTGTTCGATGCCACCTCACACATAGCCGCAGACGCGGCCGTTTACTTCGGCCTACCTCCTGGCCAGACAGCCATCGTCGGCGCCCGGATCGAATTATGACCTGGGCCCGCGTACTGCTCGCCCTGACCGTCGGTGGGCTGAGTGTTCGGGCGATCGACGAGATGCCCGGTCGGGGCACATCAGAGCCTCCATCGGAACCAGTGCGGTTCAGACCGGCGAACCCGCCTTAGCCGTGATCTGAAGACAATGCGGCTGAGTTGGCACCGGTGGAGGGTCGAAGTCGAGTCAACCCGCCGGCGGAACGCCGAAGACGCCGATGATCTCCAGTGCCACCTCGAGATGCCCCCGCCGCAGATTGAGAGGATGCCCGATCAGCTTCTCGGCCTGCCGAATCCGGTATCGGACACCGTTCGGGTGCAGCGCCAATTGCTCGGCTGTCGTGACCGCATCGCATCCGCTGGCCAAATACGCGCGCAAGCTATCCCGTAGCCGCTGGGAAATCTCCCCGGCGTCGGCCAAGCCCCCCAGTTCCCTGACCACAAACGCCGACCTCGCCTCGGCGTCGAGGGTTCCTGCGACAAGGCAGGCCAACTCGCCATCGGAGAACCGCGTCACGACGGCGTCGGGGTTGGCCACGGAAACCACCGCGACGGCCTCGGAATGACTGATACGGAACCCGCTGACCCCAGGATGGCAATTCCCCACGGTTACCCGTGCGCCTCGCGGAATTGCTGGCGGGGTCGTCCCCGGCACCGCGACCGGTTGGGTTGTTGCCGTCCATCCCCATGCGGAACGCGCACCGGTCGGCACGATCAACGGTCCGCCACCTCCGAGCCATCGGCTCACCGCGCGAGCCGCGCACTCCAATGTGCGGAGGGTCTCGGATTCGGGCACTACGGAGTCGAGGTGAACGGTGAAGGCGGTGTGCTGCTGCGTCAGCGGGTATGCCAAGTCCGCGCTCATGCCCTCGATGTCATCGGCCCGGCCAGCCAGTAACGCCTTCACGATCGCGGACCGGCGGGCAACGGCACTGCGTTGCCACTGCCGCTGTTCCGCGGTGAACAGCTCGACCAACTTCTCCACGGTGGTGTCCATCCACTCCGAGGCATGCGACCAGAACTTGACCAGCACCGCCGATCGAAGCTCCGGATCGGCCACCTGCTCATTGAGGAACTCGTTGATGAAGTCCCATGTCGCGCGCTGAGCGATCCGGTATGAGGACAACAGCACAGGAAGTTCGACATCTCGGCGGGCCAGTGTGCGTGCCCAATCCCGCACCTGCGGGGGCGAGTGAACCTCAATGCGCTCATGGCTCACCACCGCCAGGAACCCGGTCCAGTTCCCACGGACGCTGGCATTGAGGCCGGGGCGCAGCGCCGGGTCACCGAATTCGGGAATCGCTGAAACGATTCGATCGGTGACGACAGCAACCAACCGATCGAGGCTCTGCTCGCTACTGGACGTGCGAGCAAAATCATCCAGCCACCTATTGGCGGCATCTGCGTCTCGGGCATTCACCAACGCTCAAGGATATCGGGCGCGGCAGTTGCAAGCGACTCCGCCGTCACTGCAAGCTCAGCAGCCCCGCAAGCTCAAGCTCGAAGTCCCGATAGGGTTCGCCGCTGACGTCAGCGGTGACGCGCTTGATCGTGCCCCCGGAGAAGTGCCACGGGCTGGCTCCACCGTAGTCGGTGGTTACTGGGGAACCACGGTCGAGGCCGACGTTGAGACCCTCGCCGCACAGCGAGAACTTCCCGATTTGCGTTGCCATGCCGACGAATTCGTCGACCCGACGGTCGTTGATGTAAAGCCTGGCCGTGCCTATGCACTGGTTCGGCATCGGCGCACCACGAAGTCGAGCCAGTGATTCCATCGTGAACTCCACGCCCAGCACGCTCGGCCCCAGGGGAAAGTCGATCTCCGAGGTCAGGATTTGATCGCGCTCGCCGAGGAAGTTGTACACATATTTCAACCTGCCATCCTGCAGGTAGAGCGCGTGGCCTCCGAAGGAATGCCCATGGGAGAAGAGGACACCCGACGCCTCTGCGGAGATGATGTCGACGTTGGCCGCCAGTTTGTAGGAACGACCGCGGATGTTGACCCCAACCGGCTCGGGCACCTCGATGGTGTTGGGATAGTAGACATAGCGATCCCGGGGCCGGGCGATCTGCGGGCGGGGTGAGTTGAAGACGGTCATCGCATCGCGGTCCTCCAGGGGCAGCGCCTTGAATTTCCCGGCCTCCACGTACCAGAGAACCTCTAGTTCCTTGACAAGGTCGGGGTGTTGCTCACTGAGGTCGTGGCACTCCGATCGGTCGACGTCGGTGTTGTAGAGCGCCCAGCGGTCCAACTCGTAGTGACCGGAGTTCGATGGTGCGACTGCGTGTAGAGCGTTGACCTTCCAACCGTCCCGCCACAGTGCCCGGGTGCCGAAGAGGCTGTAGAACTGAACCGGTTTGCGGCTGGCGCCGCCGGGCTCGTCGAAGCTGTACTTCAGGCTCGTCCCCTCCAGCGGCCACTGGGTGTAGCCCTTCACCTCGCGCGGGGGATCGATGTCGAGGCACTCGTAGACGGTCGGCACCAGATCGGTGCAGTGGTGGTACTGATCCCGGACCTCGCCGCGGGCGCTGATGTGACTGGGCCAGTGCACGATCAGCGGGTCGCAGACCCCGCCCTCCCAGGCCCAGGTTTTGAACAGCTTGAACGGTGTGTTGAACGCCATCGCCCAGCCGGTGGGGTAGTGGTTGAAAGTGGCGGGTGAGCCCAGTTTGTCGAGGAATTTCATGTTCTCGGCTATGTCATCGGGCACGCCGTTGAAGAACTTGTTTTCGTTGACCGACCCGGTCGGACCGCCCTCCGAGGAGGCGCCGTTGTCCGAGATGACGAATATGAGGGTGTTGTCCAGTTCACCGATCTCCTCCAGGTAGTCGATCAGCCTGCCGATGTGATGGTCGGTATGGCTGACGAACCCGGCGAACACCTCGGCCATCCGGGCGAACAGCCGCTTTTCGTCCCCGGACAGGGACTCCCACGGTTGGACCATGCTGGTGGGGTTTGTCTCAGGCATGGCTTTGCCGTCCAGGCTTGACAACTCCGCCAGGGGATTGATGGGGGAGAGGTCCGTGTTCTCCGGCACGATGCCGAGGCGTTTCTGGCGAGCCAGGATCTGCTCCCGGATGGCCTCGTAACCCGTGTCGAAGCTTCCGCGATAGCGGTCGGCCCACTCCTTGGGCACCTGATGGGGTGCGTGACCTGCACCGGGGCAGAAATACATCAGGAAGGGCCGTTCCGGCGCCACCTGCTTTGCGTCGCCGATCATGGCGATCGCCCGGTCCACGAGGTCTTCGGTCAGGTGATAGCCCTCTTCTCCAGCGAGCCACTCGTCATCACTGACGGGTTGATCCGGAGCGTCGATGAACTGCTGATCCTGGACAAGGTCCGGGTAGTACTGGCTGGTCTCACCTCCGAGAAAGCCGTAGAAGCGTTCGAAACCGCGCCCGCTCGGCCAGTTCCGCTTCGTCGCCGCCATGTTGGTCTCGTCCAAGGGCGTCAGATGCCACTTGCCGACGGCATAGGTGTTGTAACCGCGCTCGCTGAGAACTTCGGCGACCGTCGCCGTCTCGAAGGGGATGTGGCCGTTGGATCCGGGAAACCCCATCGCCAAGTCGGTGATGCAGCCCATACCGACAGTGGTGTGGTTGCGTCCTGTCAACAACGCCGCACGGGTCGGCGAACACATCGAGGTCGTATGAAATTGCGTGTAGCGCAGCCCGTTGTCGGCCAACCGCTTCATCGTGGGTGCCTCGACGGGGCCGCCGAACGAGTCGAAGGTGGCGAAGCCGACATCGTCCCACACGATGAACAACACATTCGGCGACCCTTCAGGCGCCTTCGGCTGCTCGTAGGGAGCCCAGTCGGGCACCGAATCACGGATGTCGAGGTTGACGACCCCCCTGAATGGCGTGCTCATCGGTTCCAGCGGGCCTTGACGTCCTCGGCGAAGGATTCGTAGTCGCGAAGGGGCAGCATCTCCTCGATCTCCATGATGTGGCGCATGGGCATCACACCCAGCGCAAGCCGGTCGATGTCATCGTGGGAATCGACATCGAGGATCATCACCACCCGGCGTTGGCCGGCAACCTTGTACAGGGCCCGGATCTTGCCGTGCGATTTGGCCGCCAACGCGCTCTCGGCCTCCTTCTCCCAGAGGTCCCACAACTCGTCCTCGTCGATGCGGGTGTGATCGACCTTCACTTTGGCGAAGAACAACATCAGCGGGTCCTCTCTGCGGATTTGATGGGGGAGAAGGTGGCGGCACGCCGATCACACGTCTTGGTAGCCGCCCTGAACCCAGGACAGCACCAGCCGGGAAAATCCCACGGGGTCGTCCTGATACGAAAAGTGGCCGCAATGGCCGAAGACCTCAAGCCGGCTCCGTGGCATGCGCTGATTCAGACGGTGCGCGTTGTCCAGCAGCAGGAACTGATCCAGGTCACCCCAGAAGATCTGCGTCGGAACCTGCAGGTCCTCCAGATGGGGGTCCACCGTGGCAAGGTTCTCGGGGTAGGTCTTGAACCAGTGCGTGATCGGGCCGATCCGCCCGTCATAGGACGCGATGTAGTCGGCGACTTCTTGGTAGCTGGGCGCATAGTTCACACAGGCCAGGCGGTAGGCGCCGGCGACGAATGCCTGGGCCCCGGCGACCCGGAACATCATTCGCCAGAAAGCCGAGTCAACCGCCTTGTTGATGATGCTTCCATTGGCGGTCGGAAGAATCCCGGGGCCGTCACCGATGATCAGGCTCGCCAGTGAGTTCGCTCGGTGGCCGGCCCGGTGGATGGCGTAGTGCAATGCCGCGGCCATGCCGACGTCGGGGCCGACCATGTGGACGTCGGTGAGATCGAGTTGCCGCACGAACTTCTCCAGGAAGCGACTCTGGGCATCGAAGCTCATGAACTCCATGCCACCTGCGCTGCGCCCGAAGCCCGGAAGGTCCAACGCCACCAGACGGCAGTGCCGGCCCAGCGTCTCCCACACCTGGTCGAAGCACAGGATGCTCTGCGGCAGGGGCGAGAGCAGCAGGACGGTCGGACCGTCCGACAACCCGCCCCGCGCGACGCGCACCTTCACCCCGTCGACGTGTTCGAAGGACAGGTCCATGGTGATCCCGCCCGCCGTCGGCGCGGGAGCGCCGGCACCCTTTCTTCGAACCCTGCGAATCTCGCGGTACTCCGGCGTCGCGGCGAGCAATACCCCGGTGTTGAGCGCACCGAAAACACCGATGGGGTTCCGCTCAACCGTCATGTGTTCGGCCTATGCGCGAGCCTGATAGCCATTTGAGTAATCCTGCCTCCCGAGCGTCGAGGGTTCAGTGTCTGAAAGAACACTGATCTCCACCGGTGGTGTGTCGGGCAACAGCGGGTCGGGGCACCCGTCGCACCACAGCGAACCGGATGGCGGATCCGCCAGATTCGTGAGACAAGCGGGCGGTTAAATACCGCCAAAGCAGCGCTGCCCAAGGAACGTCTAGCTGATCTTTATGAGCGTGAACAGATGTCGCTCATGGACATTGCTGCCACTGTCGACGTCAGCCGGACAACCATCGAATGTCTCGCCCGCGATTACGGCCTCCCGATACGTGAACCGGGCGGACGATCACGTACAACCGTCGACCGGGAATGGCTCTACGAGCAATACGTCAACAATCGTCGAACGCTCCCTGATCTCGCTGCCGAGGCTGGCATGAGTGCGGCGATCATGGCCCGCTGGGAGCAGGCCATTTTCTGGTTCGAGACCGCTGTGAGCGATCCCGCCGGACAACGCGGCCGATCGGGGGTGGTGGAGAACCAGGCCTTTTCGACATGGCTGCCGCGCAAGCATCTGGCGTTGTGCTACTTCCAGATCGGGGACTATGACAACTCGTTGCGGCACAACCGACTCGCGCAGTCCTACTGCCCTGACCCCGATTGGTTGATCCAGGGCCTATGAGAGTCTTGCGGCCCACGTCGTGGGCAAGGAAGGCTCGACAGGATCATGGCGACAAGGAAATGGCACAGCCCCGAGCAGGTCGTGCGCAAGTTGATGACGGCCGATAGGCTGCTGGCCGAGGGCAAGGACACCGCGGCGGTATGTCGCGAGCTGGGTGTCTCCGAGGCCACCTATCACCGCTGGCGCAACCAGTTCGGCGGCTTGAAAGCCGAGGACGCGAAAAGGCTCAAAGAACTCGAGCGCGAGAACTCCAGCCTCAAGAGGCTGTTGGCCGAGGCCGAGTTGGAGAAGGCTGCGCTCAAGGAGATCGCGCGGGGAAACTTTTAGGCCCGGGTCGCCGGCGGGCGGCTGTTCACCACCTCCAGCGGGTGCTGGGGGTCAGCGAACGGTTCGCCTGCCGCGTCACCGGGCAGCACCGCGCTACCCAACGCCATGAACCGGTCTCGAGCACTCCCGCCGATCCTGACGCCGCCCTGCGGGGCTGGCTGCGCCAGTACGCCAAGGACCATCCGCGCCGTGGTTTCCGGCCGGCCTACCACGATGCCCGCAGCGAAGGCTGGATGGTCAATCACAAGAAGGTTCAACGTCTGTGGCGTGAGGAAGGGTTGCGCGTTCCTAAGCGGCGCCGCCGTAAACGTCACGGCACCTCGACCGCCGCCGAGGTGCCGGCCGCTGATGCCCCCAACCGGGTCTGGGCGGTGGACTTCCAGTTCGACTCCACCACCGACGGGCGCCCGGTCAAGATCGCCACCGTCATCGACGAACACACCCGCGAGTGCCTGGGTGGTCTGGTCGAGCGCACCATCACCGGCGAGGACCTCAGCGCCGAACTCGACCGCGTCGCCGCCCAGCGTGGCCGATACCCGGCCGTCCTGCGATGCGACAACGGACCCGAATTGGCCTGCAACGCCATGGCCGCCTGGGCCGACGGCGAACTCGGCCTGCACTTCATCCCGCCCGGCCAGCCCTGGCGCAACGGCTACGTCGAGTCGTTCAATTCATCCGCGACGAATGCCTCAACATCAACAGCTTCTGGTCACTGGCCCACGCCCGTGTCGTCATCAGCGACTGGAAACACGACTACAACCACCACCGGCGGCACTCATCGCTGGGATACCAACCACCAGCCCGCTACGCTGCCACCTGCACCCACTGAACGACTCTCTTCCGTCGTGGACTACTTCACGGGGTCCGGTCACCACCCCGATCCTGCCGCTGGCACCCAATCACGTTTGACGGGGTAATCAGACTCGCCGCGACAGGTCATTTCAGCGCATCGGTAAACGTCTTCTGAATCCGGCGATTGATCAGCCGTAACGGAATTCCACCCGACACCTGCTGGCGTTCGGCGAGCGCCGTGAGGTCATTGAAGATCACCCGCGCCGTGCCGTCCGCGTCCTGCAAGATCAACAGCTTCTGGCAGAAAGCGTCCAAGCCCAGAGTCGGTGCTGACGCCATCGCCTTCCCGCCGGGGCCTGGGCTGCCCCATAGGATCAGCTCGGTCGGTTCGAGATCGACGCCCCACTTCTTCGACCGGGCCGCGAAGTCGAGCTCCCCGAACACCACGGTGTCCGACTCGGCGGTGACTGCATCGAGGATCCGCTGTTTCGTCTCGGTGAAGTCGTACGGGCTGATCAGGGTGATCAATCCTGGTTGCGACATGGTGTCCAACGGAAGGTCTGTGACCGCGCTCGCCGCAATACCGGTCAGAGCCCGGGCAAAGGCGGCGTCATAGAGCGTGCGGGCGGGTGAGTCGTTGGCGAGATCAAATCGCCGAGCGAGGTAGTTAAAATTGTTAAAGGTGATCGCAGCGGTTCCGTTGCTCTGGTTCTCGTAGGCGAGCACCCGCAGAGGGAGGTCGATGGCCGCCATCCGGTTCTCTGCGAGGATTGCGGCCTCGACCTCTGACTCTGACCAGATCAGAACGTGTGACGGAGGCATCGGCGAACCGGCCTCAGCGGCCAGCCGTGAGTGGTCGATGTCGACGATCACCTCCGCAGCAGGATCAGCGCGGACGTTGGCATAGACCTGATCGAACAACCCGTCCGGCCCGATGTAGCGCTCCGCGGCGATCTCCTCACCGTCCCGGCTGCATCCGGTAATGATGCCGATGATGGTGACGAACAGCGCCGGTAGGGCCAGGGCCGTCGACTTCATTTGAACCACCTTTGCAAGCTCAGCTCAGCTCGAGGAGCTATGGCTAGGGCGACCGTGCTCGTCGTACAACAATAGTTATTAAAAGCCTGGGGATTTAGACGCCCCGAAGTACCGGCGCCTCACCTCACAGCCGCAGAGGTTACGCGCTAAGTACCGTCATTAACCCGTATCAAAGAAGGGGTGATGCGATGACCGGCGACTATGAGCAACAACTCGTAATCTGGGCGCACACGTACAAGGCTTACGAGCGATTCGCCAGCACCCCACACCACATCGAAGCCTGCCTAGCCCCAGTCCTGCAGGAATGGGAACGCAACCGCCGGGTACCGGAATGGGCGGGTGTGGACTTGCTACGAGCCTGGGCATTTTGCTGCGTCCGCTCACACCACTTCGATGACTGGGAGCCACTGCTGGTTGCATACCCACAAGTCGGGGCTATCGCCGACGCTATCCGCAACCATCCGTCGGCTAGAAAAGACGATATTCCGCCACCGGCCGAGCAGATCGATCTGAATCGTTACTACCTCGACTTCGCGCTCGGATCGAAGTTTGAGCGCTTTGGTTTATGGGCGCCGGCGCGGGTAGACGGTAAGCACCGTTTCGCTGTTGTCTATGAGCCTGACGGGTACACCAATCATGTTGGTTTGGCTGGTGAAGTCTCGCGGCTACAGTTCGAACATCCCGGCACGAATATCTTTGTCGGTGGATGGGCAGATCACCGTCCCGAGTACCTGGGCCTGGACTACTGGCCGCTGGGACTGATTACGCCAGACGATTTCCATATCGGCTTTCGGCACCGCAACGGGTTGCCCAACCCCGAGTCGCGGCAGGCATTGGGCTACGCCAAGGCCCGTCTGAAGTCCGCGAGCATTGACCCAGGCGGCAAAACAACCACCCAGTGAGTACGTACCGGCCGTCAAAAGACAGACCGAAAAGGGGAGAGTGGTTAGCTCAGCTAGATGCGCGGTCGGTCCAACGGACTTGGTTAGGAAGTGCAGTCTCTAGCGAGAAATTTGCCGGTGCGGAATCGCGAGAATCGCGGCAAAAAGCCTGATACAGATCACGATAAGTGCAGCGGAAATCGAGAACCTACAGTAGGTTCTCGAAGTTGACTGCACTTTCTCGACAATGACTGCACTTCACGCTGCACTTGTGCAGTGGAGTTGAGAATTCCTGAGGCGCCGCTCTTCGTCCGCACAATTCCGTTTTGCTGGCACAGCGCTGGCAGTTTTGCCGGAAAGTTGTTAGAACGTCTACGCAGGGCATGCCCGCGGAGAACGTGGGCCCCGCGCAAATCTCCATGCCGGCGGAGCGGTTTGGGCCTGCACTCGATCCCAGTTTCTCCAGGGGCCTTCCTTGATGCTCCTGGTGTCTAACGCCGTCAATACTTCCGAGGGACGTCGCTGCTAACTGCGTAGAGCTGTGAATGGCGAGATACTCGAAACATGACCACCAGCGAATCACAAGTTCCAGATCCCGAACGTTCGGTCCAGGAGTTTGAAGGGAAGCGGGATCTGTACGAAAAGCTGAAGAATGTTGTCGTTCGCGACCTAACAGAGGCACTGCGCGATCGGGGCCTTGACAAGCAGGTTCACGGTCCTGTGCAGTCCCGCGTCAAGGAGATCGACAGCTTCCGCGGCAAGATCACGAGCCGCGGATACAAGAAGCCACTCGTCGAAACCCGAGATCTTCTCGGGGTCCGCGTCGTTTGCCTCTACCCAAGCGTGTTGCAAGACATCGACACCTTGATCCGCCAGACGTTCAACGTTGTGCAGTACGAGGACAAGGGCAAGAACTCCGAACCGGAGGTATGGCGCTACACCTCGGTCCATTACGACTGCACGCTGCCCGAATCCTCCAGCGGGCGGAACTACGACGATGTGAAGGGATTGGTGTTCGAGATCCAAGTTCGCACCATCCTGCAAGACGCCTGGGCAACCGTCGAGCACCAACTCGGTTATAAGTCCGAAAAACGGATTCCCGACGAACTGAAGCGCGAATTCAGCGCCCTGGCGGGGCTTTTCCACGTCGCTGACGAGAGATTCCAGTTCATCGCCGATCAGATCAAGGCGATGGACCGGTCTAAGGCCATCGCCAAACAGCTTGCGCCGCTCTACCTGGCGGCGATAGAAGCCTCTGACGACCCTTCCGTTGAGGACCCCGCCAGCACGGACCCCGCTGTCGAGAAGCTCGGGAGCGGACCAGATGCGGTCATCAACAGGGGCTCGCTGAAGGTACTGCTGCGCGGCATGTACCCCGAGCGGGCATCCGAAAAAAACCTCGACTACACCCGATTCGTCCAGGATCTAAATGCCGAGGGCATAGTGACACTGGGCGCGCTGGGCAGAGCCCTAATACGCGGTGACCGTGCGGCCCGGGAATCAGAACGGAGTAGCGGTTCCCTCAGCCGTGTCGAGTTCGCGCGGTGGGCCGCCTTGGGCACCAACCCGAAATTGCGGAGCGGTGGACGGCAGCGCAGGACGCGGAGGCGGCGCACCACGGCAGATGATCCCGGGTCGACGAAGAACTCGCCCGCGAATTTCAATGACTCCGCGATCGTCCGCAAAGCCTCCCTGCATGTTGACAAAGCGTTGCTCGACTTGCGCCGGGACGGGGTACTGACGCCGTTCGTCATCGTCGATAGCCCAGTCGAGATGATGTACGTCAGCCTGCCCGAGCTGAGCGAAGACGACTTCTGGCGTGCCGCGAGCACCGACGTTCCCGCAATCATCATCCTCTACGAGGTCACCGAGATGGTTCTGGTGACCGTCATTGAAGATGGCCAGGCATGCGGCGGCGACCGAGAGTGCGTCGCCGTCGCGCACTGGGGGCCGCATGGACGCTCTCTGTCCGTTGCCACGTTATCCCGCCGGGGCGCCAAGCCACCCGTCTTAGGCCGCTGGCGGGGTTCCGATGCCCGCACTGAGCGCATCGACGCGGTCGGCGACGGCTTCCGCCACGGAACCGAACTGGCCCAACAACTGCGTGAATCCTCCAGCCACTCCGACGCCGAGCTGCTCGAACAGATCAATCTCATCCGCATCACGGCGCTCGCCGAAGACACCGACGTACTGCCTCTGACCGTCGCCGCGCTGCGCCGCCGGCGCTGGCTGACCTGACATCCCCGTTTGAAAACACTCGGAAATTCGGCCGGGTGGCCGCTATTCCGAACGGAGCCGCGGCGCCCGGCGTGGACCAATTTCCGGGGGCAGTGTCACCTGCGCTGGTCAGCGGGCATTTTTAGCCGTCGGTCGGCAATGTGTGGCTCTGTGAAGTGGGCATTTGCCGCGACGGTCCTGGCCCGTAAGGGCGATTTGGCGGCCTTGTCTCCGGCGAAAGTGGCTTTCGAACAAATCTCCATGGCGGCGGGCGGCCTTTGGGCCGGAATTCGGTCTTAGTTTCTCGACATGGAAGAACTGTCGGCCGTACCCGCGGAGGA
>CAYURT010000052.1:0-23069 GCA_964447215.1 uncultured Mycobacterium sp. | reverse complement strand
CTGATTCTCGACGTCGAGACCAAGAACTCGATCAGCCCGCGGGACGCGTTGGCCTCGGCCGGCAAGACCCTGGTCGAGTTGTTCGGCCTGGCCCGCGAACTCAACGCCGATGCCGAGGGCATCGAGATCGGCCCGTCCCCGGTCGAGGTCGACCAGATCGCGGCGTTCTCGCTCCCGATCGATGACCTCGACCTCACGGTGCGCTCCTACAACTGCCTCAAGCGGGAAGGTGTGCACACCGTCGGCGAACTGGTCGCACGCACCGAGTCCGACCTGCTCGACATCCGCAACTTCGGCCAGAAGTCGATTGACGAGGTCAAGGTCAAGCTGCACCAGATGGGTCTGGCGCTCAAGGACTCTCCGGCCAGCTTCGACCCCTCCGAGGTCGCCGGCTACGACGTGGCCACCGGAACCTGGAACGCCGACGCCGGCTACGAGTCGGGCTATGACGGTGACAACGACGCGGACTACGCCGAGACCGAACAGCTCTGATCCAACCTCCGGCCGTCACGGCCGGCCCATCTAGGAGATAGTCGCAATGCCTAAGCCCACCAAGGGGCCCCGCCTCGGCGGGTCCTCCTCGCACCAGAAGGCGATCCTGGCCAACCTGGCCACCTCGCTCTTCGAGCACGGTCGGATCACGACCACCGAGCCCAAGGCCCGGGCATTGCGGCCGTATGCCGAGAAGCTCATCACCCACGCCAAGAAGGGCACGCTGCACAACCGGCGCGAAGTGATGAAGAAGATCCGCGACAAGGACATCGTCCATGTGCTGTTTGCCGAGATCGGGCCGTTCTTCGCCGACCGTGACGGCGGCTACACCCGGATCATCAAGGTCGAGGCACGCAAGGGCGATAACGCTCCGATGGCGGTGATCGAGCTGGTCCGGGAGAAGACGGCCACCTCGGAGGCCAACCGGGCCCGCCGTGCCGCGGCCGCCAAGGCCGCAGCGGCCGAGGTGCCCGAGACCCCGATGGCTGAGACCCCGCTGGCCGAGGTCGAGGCCGAGGATGCCGCGATCGCCGACGCCCAGACGGCCGTAGCGGCTGAGCAGGTCGACGAGGCCCAGGCGGCCGACGAGTCTGACAAGTCCTGACCCCTCCACTCCTGACAGCGATGTCCGGCTCCGGCTCGACATCGCCTACGACGGAACCGATTTCAGTGGCTGGGCGGTCCAGGACGGCCCCCGGACGGTAGCCGGGGTCCTCGAGGACGCGCTGTCCACGGTGTTCGGCGTTCCGGTCCGGCTTTCCGTCGCCGGTCGCACCGATGCCGGGGTCCATGCCAGCGGGCAGGTCGCGCATGCCGACATCCCCGCCACCGCGATACCCCGCGCCTACCCCCGTCGGCGGGCCGCGGCGGAGCCAGAGTTCGCCGGGCTGGTCCGGCGGCTGGCCAGGTTTCTTCCGGAAGACGTCCGGGTCCGCGATATCCGCCGTGCCCCGGCGGGATTCGATGCCCGCTTCTCGGCGCTGCGCCGGCACTACGCCTACCGCTTGACCACCGCGCCCTGGGGCGCCGAGCCGCTGCAGTCCCGGTTCGTCACCCCGTGGCGGCGACCGCTGGATCTCGAGGCGATGTCCCGGGCGTCGGCCGGCCTGCTGGGCCTGCACGACTTCGCCGCGTTCTGCCGGCCCCGCCCCGGGGCGACAACCATCCGCGACTTGCAGCGGCTGGACTGGGAGCGCGCCGGCGACCTGGTGACCGCGCACGTCACCGCGGACGCGTTCTGCTGGTCGATGGTGCGCTCGCTGGTCGGCGCGGTGCTGGCAGTCGGAGAGGGTCGACGTGAACCCGATTGGTGCGCAGCACTTCTCAGCGCATCGAGTCGTTCCAGTGATTTCGCGGCCGCGCCGGCGCGGGGTCTGACGCTGCTCGGGGTGGATTACCCGCCGGACGCCGGCCTGGCTGACCGGGCCGAGGTGACCCGGGATCTTCGCGACCTCGCTCCGAAGCCCACCGAGCCCCCCGAGCCTGAAGCCTAGATCCGCGCGGCGGCGAAGGCCGCTGCCTGGTCGACCAGGCCTGAGTCGATGTAGGCACCCTGCAGGTGCGACGACCAGTTCGCCACCCAGGTCTCCGGATCCATGTTGTCGTTGCAGATCGGGTCGTCGGCGGTACACAGATCGATGGTTTTGCCGCCCCACTTGGGGATCACCTCGGCCACCGGGCCGAAGACCTTCTGGGTGCCGTTTCCGAACAGTGCGACCGCGGCGATGTGGTCGTCCATCCCCAACGGCAGCGGGTTGGTGTAGCCGAACACCGGGGAGGGGATCGCAAGCACGACGTCGGTCACCGCCGCACCCAGCGAATAGCCGCCGATGACCAGGCGGGTGTTCGGACAATTGGCGGCCATGTACTGGATCCGTCGGCTCATGTCGTTGGCGCCCTGGACCACGTCGATGTCGGCGAGATAGTCCACTGCGTAGTAGTCCAGGCTCTTGGTGGTCTTGCTGCGCAGCGCGCTGACGAAGGCGTTGCCCACCAGGCCGGTGCCGGGCGGTTCGATGCGGCCGCGGGCGAAGATCACCTCGACCTGAGGACAGGGCGCGGCCGCGGCCGAGGGCACCGCGTTCGACCCGGCCCCGGTCAGCGTTACCGGGGCCAGCAGTGCCGCGGACGCCACGGATGTGACCGACACCACTTTCCACATCAGCCTCACCAGCACCACCTCATGGTAGCGAGGGCGGGCCGGTGTGGCCAGGTGAGGACCCCGGGGCCTGGTTAGAGCAGGTTGGCCACGAATCCGGCGGCCCGGCCGACCATGTCGGATTTCTCGTAGCTGGTGTGGGCGAACGGGTTGCGGCCCCGCGAGCAGATCGGGTCGCCGTCAGAGCACAGGTCGATCGTCTTACCGGCGAAGGGGGCGCCGGCGACCGAGACCGGGTTGCCGAACTTGGTCGCCGGGTTGCCGAACACCGCGACGGCGGCCACCCGGCCGGCCAGACTCTGCGGCAGGGGCGGCGCGGAGCCGACGTCGCCGACCTTGTTGCCCAGAGGGGGGATGCCCAGGAGCATGTCGACCACCGCGGCGCCCTGTGAATAGCCGCCCAGTACGAACCGGGTGGACGGGCAGCGTTGCGCCATGTCGGCCATGTGGTTGGTGGCGTCGGCGGCGCCGTCTGCGGTGGCCAGGAAGTCATAGCTGGCCGGGTAGTTCACCGGGTAGGTGCCCAGGGTCCGGCCGCCCAACTGGCCGGCCAGTTGTCCGGCCAGCGCCTGCCCGACCCGGCCCAGCCCGACGGGTTCGCTGGTGCCGCGGGCGAAGAGCAACTGAACGTCGGGGCAGGCCGGAGTTTGCCCGGCCGGGGCCGCAGTCGCGGTTCCGGCGGCACTGCCGGCGGCGATTCCGGCGGCGATCCCCAGCGACGCTGCGCGTCGGGCCGCGATCCGCATGGATTTCATACTCACAGATCCCATATCTGTCGGGCGGCGGTGAAACCGCGCGGAGCTCAGAGCAGTCCGGCCACGAACGCGGCGGCCTGGCTGGCCATCCCGTCGGGTCCGTAGCTGCGGTGGGCGGGCACGTTGTCGCCGTTGGAGCAGATCGGATCGCCGGGGTTGCACAGGTCGATGGCGCGGGATCCGTAGGCCGGGCTGGACGTCAGGGGCAACCCGATCTTGGCGGTCGGGTTACCGAACACCGCGAGTGCGGCGATTCGTTCGGCAGCGTTGGGCGGCAACGGGTTTGTGAACCCGACTGCGGGAAACGGCACCGAGGTGATGATGTCGATGATCGCCGCGCCCTGTGAGTAGCCGCCGAGTACCAGTTGGGTGTTGGGGCAGTTGTTGATGATGTTCTGGATGTGGGCGCTGGCGTCGTTGGCGCCATCGGCGGCGGCCAGGAAGTCGTAGCTGGCCGGGTAGTTGACCCCGTAGACCCCTAGCGTGCGGTTGCCGATCAGGTTGCGCAGGTCGGCGACGAAGGCCTCGCCCACCCGGCCTATACCGGCCGGCTCATTGGTGCCGCGGGCGAACACCACCTCGACGTCGCTGCACGCGACCGCACCGGCCGGGGGGGCGCCGGCGACACCGGCCGCAGCAGCGAGGACGGCGGCCGACGCTGCGAAGGCTGCGGCAGCCCGCGGCAGAAAGGGGAACCCAGAAACCACGTCCGCGATGGTACCGGGGTGACATGGCGCGACCCCCCACCGACCGGCCCGGGCGTGCCCGCTGTGGATGACCGCCGCCGCCCCGGCGGTGGTGGTCCTAGCGTGAGGCGGTGGCTGCGCTGCTGGTCCTGGAAGTGGGCCCGGCTGTGGTGCGCGCGCTCAGCGGGCCGGCCGCCGCCGTACCCTCGCCAGTCCCCTCGGCTGCCGAGGAGGCCGCCCTGGACTGCGTCGACGAGCCGGTGGCACTCGTCGGCCAACAACCGGTCGGCGTCGATCGGCTGTGGGCCACCGTGCTGTCCGGCGCACTGGCCGGCGCGGCCGCTCCGGCGCTCATGGTGTGTCCGTCGTGGTGGCCGCGGTCGCGGGTCGAGCGGGTGCGTGCCTGCGCCGGAGGCCCGCCGGCGCTGACCCGCGCGGCCGTGGTCGCCGCGCGGCGTGGCCGGGAGGTGGTGCTGGTGGAGATCGCGCCGGGTCTGGTTGCGGTCAGCGCCGACGGGTCCACCCGGGTGCTCCCCGGGTGGGATCCGGCCGAGGTCGTCGGCGCCGCCGCGTCCGCGGGCCGGGAGGTGCTCGTCGACGCGCCGCACGGAGTGCCGGGCGCCTCCCAGGCCGCCGCCGGGATCCGGGATGCGCTGCGGTTGCGGGGAGTCGCCACGGCCGTGGTGGACCCTGCCGAACTGGCCGCCGAGATCGGCGCCGGACGGCGCCGGTTGCCGCCGCTGCGCGCGGTGGTGCGGGCCGCTGCTGGACTCTCCGTTGCCGTGCTGGCCGTCGCGGGGCTCTCGGTGTGGGGCGCGGTGCCGGGTCCGCCGCCGCCCGAGGCGCCCGGCCACTCCGGCGCCGTCGTGCCGGCCACCCTCGTCGAGGGCCACGTGGCGGTGGTGATCCCGCCCGACTGGCTGGTCACGCGGGTGACCGGCGGTCCGGGATCGCCGCGGGTGCAGGTCGACTCGCCGGCGGACGGGGACGCCGCGCTGCACATCACCCAGTCTCATACGCCCGGCTCAGGACTGGCTGAGGCCGCCGAGGTGCTCGGGCGCGCGGTCGCCGCGGCTCGCCCGGCGGGGGTGTTCGTGGACTTCCGGACCGACGGCGAGACCGCCGGGCGCCCGGCGCTGACCTATCGCGAGGTGCGGCCCGGACGGGTCATCCACTGGTCGGTTCTGCAGGACGGTTCGACCCGTATCGGCATTGGCTGCCAGAGCGCTCCGGAGCGCGAGGAGTCGGTCCGGGCGGCCTGCCGGGAGGCGGTGCGCTCGGCCCGTGAACTCAGCGCACCCCGGCAGCCGGGTTAGGGCCGGTGGCCGCGTTTTGACCTGCGCTGATCCCCGCCGGTAAGCTGCCATGTCGGCACGCGGTGCGTCACGGGACATCCCGCAAGGCACGCCGGGTCCCCGGGTCAGTGTCGGTCGCCGGGGGCCGTTTTTCGACCGCGTCCACACGACCGGCACCCGGCTCGACCCGGGATCCACCCCGACCAGGAAAGGTTCAGCGCTGTGCCTACGTACACGCCGAAGGCCGGTGACACCACGCGTTCGTGGTACGTCATCGACGCCACCGACGTGGTGCTCGGCCGGCTCGCCGTCGCGGCAGCAACTCTGCTGCGCGGCAAGCACAAGCCGACATTCACGCCGAATGTCGACGGCGGCGATTTCGTCGTCATCGTCAACGCCGACAAGGTCGCCATCGGAGGCGACAAGATCAACAGCAAGAAGCTCTACCGGCACTCGGGATACCCCGGCGGCCTGAGATCGCGCACCGTGGGCGAGTTGATGGCCCGCCACCCCGACCGTCTGGTCTACCAGGCCGTCGTCGGCATGTTGCCCAAGAACAAGCTGGGCCGTCAGATCCAGAAGAAGCTGAAGGTGTACGCCGGCCCGGATCATCCGCACGCCGCCCAGCAGCCGATGGCCTACGAGATCAAGCAGGTGGCCCAGTGAGTGAAACCGTGAACCCCGAGGGCGTCGAAGAGACCGCCGCCGCCGAAGTTGCTCCGGCGCAGGATGAGCCGCAGGCCGACACCCCCGCCGAGGGCACCCCGCGCCAGCCGGTGTTCATCGACCGCCCGATCCAGACCGTGGGCCGTCGTAAGGAGGCCGTGGTCCGGGTGCGCCTGGTGCCCGGCACCGGCCAGTTCAACCTCGACGGGCGCAGCCTGGAGGACTACTTCCCCAACAAGGTGCACCAGCAGCTGATCAAGGCCCCGCTGGTGACCGTCGACCGGGTGGACACCGTGGACATTCACGCCCACCTCGACGGGGGCGGCCCGTCCGGTCAGGCCGGGGCACTGCGCCTGGCGATCGCCCGGGCGCTGATCCTGGTGCAGCCCGAGGACCGTCCGGCGCTGAAGAAGGCTGGCTTCCTCACCCGTGACCCGCGCGCCATCGAGCGCAAGAAGTACGGCCTGAAGAAGGCCCGCAAGGCGCCGCAGTACAGCAAGCGCTGAGCGATGGGCCGGCTGTTCGGCACTGACGGCGTCCGTGGCGTCGCCAACCGCGAACTGACCGCCGAGCTGGGCCTGGCGCTCGGCTCGGCGGCGGCTCGTCGGATGGCCGGCGCCGCGGGCCGCCGAGTGGCGGTCATCGGCCGCGATCCGCGCGCCAGCGGCGAGATGCTCGAGGCCGCGGTGATCGCCGGGATGACCAGCGAGGGCGTCGACGTGCTCCGGGTGGGTGTTCTGCCGACACCGGCAGTGGCGTACCTGACGTCCAGCTACGACGCCGGATTCGGGGTGATGATCTCCGCCTCGCACAACCCGATGCCCGACAACGGAATCAAGTTCTTCGGTCCCGGCGGTCACAAACTCGACGACGACGCCGAGGACCGGATCGAGGAACTGCTCGCCCAGGGTCCCGGCCTGCGCCCCACCGGTTCCGGTATCGGGCGGGTGCGGCAGGCCCGCGACGCGCTCGACCGTTACCTGGGCCATCTCGGCGCGGCCGCCGGTGCCGGGCTGGCCGGGCTGACCGTGGTCGTCGACTGTGCCAACGGGGCGGCGTTCGCCGCCGCGCCGCGCGCCTACGCAGCCGCCGGTGCGCGGGTCATCCCGATCAACGCCGAACCCGACGGTCTCAACATCAACGACGGCTGCGGGTCGACCAGCCTGGGTCCGCTTCGCGCCGCGGTGCAGCACCACCGCGCCGACCTGGGCCTGGCCCACGACGGGGATGCCGACCGCTGCCTGGCGGTGGATGCCGCGGGCTCGGTGGTGGACGGCGACGCGATCATGACGATCCTGGCGCTGGCCATGCGGGATTCCGGCGAACTGGCCGACGCCACCCTGGTCGCCACCGTGATGAGCAATCTCGGCCTGCACCTCGCGATGCGCGAGGCCGGGATCACCGTGCGGACCACCGGGGTCGGCGACCGCTACGTGCTCGAGGAACTTCGGGCCGGGCGTTACTCGCTGGGTGGGGAGCAGTCCGGGCACATCGTCATCCCGGCGTTCGGCACCACCGGTGACGGGATTCTCACCGGACTGCGGTTGATGGCACGGATGGCCCAGACCGGGCTCTCGCTGGCCGATCTGGCCGCACCGATGAAAACCCTGCCGCAGGTGCTGATCAACGTCGAGGTGGCCGACAAGGCCGCCGCAGCGCAGGCCCCCGCGGTGCGCACCGCGGTCCGTGAAGCCGAAGCCCAGCTGGGTGCGACCGGCCGGATCCTGCTGCGCCCGTCGGGAACCGAGCAGATCGTCCGGGTGATGGTGGAGGCCTCCGACGAGGACACCGCCCGCCAGGTCGCTCACCGGGTGGCGAGGTCGGTCAGCGCCCAGGACTGAGGGGTGGAACCGGATCGCCGGTCGCCGCGTCCTATCAGATATGCCCACCAACTCGGTCGATCCCGCGGCGCTCGCGGCGGCCGCCCACCGTCTTGACGCCGCCGCCGGGATGCTGGCCGCACTGCACGCGCGCCTGGGGGTGCCGCAGTTCGACGCGGCGGCCGCCGGCCGTGCCCATGCCTCCGTCGGCGCGGAGGTGCGTGCGGCGGTGGACCTGCTCGTCGGCGGTCTCGCGCAGTGGGCTGCGGCGGCGGCTGAGATGGCGGCCGCACTCAACGTCGCGGCGCTGCGCTACGACTCGGCCGAGAACGCCGCCGCCGGGGCGCTGCGGTGACCGCCGAGGTGTCCGTGCGGCTGGCCGACGGGGAGGCTGCCGTCGCCCGAGCGGAGATCTACGCGGCGGCCGCCCGGGCCGTCGGCTACGGCGGGCCGGTGACCGCGCGCGAGGTTCGTGACCGCTACGACACCGAGCGGGGGATGCGCTTGTCCGCCCTGGACGCCGACGCTTCGGCACTGTCGGCCGCAGCTGCCGGAGCTGAGGAAGCGCTGCGCGCCGGAGAGCAGGCCGCCGGGTTGCTGCGGCAATCGTGGCGAGGTGAGTCCGCCTCGGCGGCAGCTGATTTCGTGGATCGACAGTGCGCCGCCGGCGCCGATGTGGTGGCCGGGCTGGCCAATGCGGCCGTGGTCCTCACCGCGTTGCGAGAGACGCTGGCCGTGGCGGTGAACGCCAAAGTCGAGGCGGTCGTGCGCATCGACGATCGGCGGGCCGCCGAGCACCGTGGGTGGCTGGGCGCCGCGCATGCGGTGCTGGGCGGATCGGCCGACGCCGCCGCCATCGGCCTGGTCGAGAGCCGGATCGTGCCCTACGTCGATGGGGAGATCGGCGGGGATTGGCTGACGGCGATGCGCTCGGGCACCGCGGCGGTGGCGGCGGCCTACGACGAGGCCCTCGACCGGCTGCGGGTACATGCACGGCCGCGTTTCGAACAACCTGTGCCGCCCGGCGGCGTCCGCCCCGGGCCGGGCGCCCGGGCCGTGAGGGCCGAGCCCTCCGGTTCGGCAGCACCCCCCGAGTGGTCCGAGCCGGGTTCGGCGCCGTCGTCGTGGTCCCCGGCGGGGATCCCGGATCCAGGCGGTGGGCTGGCCGGCCTGGTCTCTGAGATCGCCGGCCTGCTCGGCGGCTATGCGGATCCGCTTCTCCCGCCGGATCCGTTCGGCCCGGTCGATCCGTTCGGCCCGGGCGAGGCTCTCGACGAGGCCGGACCGAGTGCCGAGTCCGGGGAAGAGCCGGCAGAAGAGGCCGAAGAAGCCGGGGCTGAGGCCGGGGAAGCCGAGGCTGAGGCCGAAGAAGCCGGGGCTGAGGCCGGGGAGGAAACCGGGGATGAGGCTGAGGATGCCGGCGAACCCGAGCAGCCCCGCGAACCCGCGGGCGAACTGGCCGACGACGCCGTCGCCACCGCTGAACCGCTGGCTGCCGAGGTCGGTGGGCTGCCGCCCGTGGAGGCCGGTGGGCTGCCGCCCGTGGAGGCCGGCGTTCCGCTGCCCGCCGTCGAGCCGGACCCGGAGGAACTGACCCCGTGTGAGATCGCCGCCGACGAACTGCCCCAGGTCGGCCGGTGAGCTCAGGGCAGCAGGCCGACCATCTCTTCGACGAAGGCGCGGTACTCGGCGCCGTCGGCGGCCACCGGAGTGGCCAGCAGCGTCGTCACCCCCGCCTCGGCGAACGCTGAGATGCGTTCCCTGACGTAGCCGCGGGGCCCGATCAGCGACACCGCCCGCACCAGATCATCGGGAACCGCTGCGACGGCCTCCGCCTTTCGCCCGGACAGGAACAGCTCCTGAATGCGGTCGGCCACCGCTCCGAACCCGTAGCGGGTGGCCACATTGTGGTAGAAGTTGCGGCCGCGGGCGCCCATCCCGCCGAGGTAGAGCGCCAGTTGCGGTTTGGCCCAGTTCAGCCGGTCCGCCACGTCCTCGCCGACCGCCAGCGATACCCCGACCATGACGTCGAGATCACCCAGCCCGGGATCGCGTTTCGCCATCCCGGCGCGCAGCGCGTCACCCCACACCTCCCCGGCCCGTTCCGGGTAGAAGAACACCGGCTGCCAGCCCTCGGCGATCTCCGCGGTCAGCGCCACGTTCTGCGGGCCGAGCGCGGCGATGGTGATCGGAATCCGTTCGCGGACAGGGGTGTTGATGAGCTTGAGCGGCTTTCCCAGCCCGGTGCCACGGTCGGCCGGCAGCGGTATCTGATAGTGGCGGCCCTGATGGCTGAGCCGCTCGCGGCGCCAGACCTGCCGGCAGATCTGCACCACCTCCCGGGTGCGGCCCATCGGGGCGTCGAAGGGCACGCCGTGGAACCCCTCCATCACCTGCGGTCCGGAGGTCCCGATACCGAGCCGGAACCGGCCCTCGGAGACGTAGTCCAGCCCAGCGGCGGTCATCGCCAGCAGCGTGGGGGTGCGGGTGTAGATCGGGAACACCCCCGAACCCAGTTCGATGGTCGAGGTCTTGGCCGCCAGATAGCCGAGTTGGCTAACCGCGTCGAAGGAATACGCCTCGGCCACCAGGGCGATGTCCACCCCGACCTTCTCCAAGGCGGCGACGTGGTCGGCCGCCTCCCGGAAACCGCCGGAATAGTCCAGAAAGATGCCGGTGCGCATGCCCCGGTTATATCTCCCTCACCGGAACAGCGCGACGATGCGGTCCTCGGCGGTCACCGGCGGGGCGTCGGGGTCGGGCTTCTCGGTGCGGGGCAGCGCGGCGTCGGCGTCGGCGAACGCCCGGTAGGTCTTGTCCCCGGTCAGGTGGAACAGCAGGAAACCCGTCAGCAGCGCCCGCACGGTGCGTTGGGTCCGGGTGTTCGACCCGGCGATGCCCAGCATCCGGCGCAGTCGGCGCTTCTCGGCCAGCCCGGCAGCGTCAGCTTTCTTGACCACCCGCAGCACCGACCCGTCCCAGGCCCGGGCCACCTCCAGGGCGTCGGTGCGCAGCGAGGTCGCGTCCTTGGGCGTGGCCAGCACCAGACCGGGCGCCGTCAGGCGCGCCGCGACCGCCTCCGCCGACGGGCGGGTCACCGAGGGGAACACCGCCGCCCCGGCCCTGGCGACCTGCGGGCGCTCGGCCGCGGCGAAGACCGCCGCCGACGCGCCCAATCCGTGCCCGGCCAGCCCCAGCCGGTCCGGGGACACGCTGATCCGGCCAGGTCCGAGCCGGACCCCGCTGATGACATCCAGCGTCACGGCCAGGTTGTGGCCCAAGTCCAGCACCGACGGTGCCGGCCCCAGGCCGGTGTTCGGTGCGGCGGCCACCACGCCCCAGCTGGCCAGGTGCTCCAGCGTCGCGGTGTAGTGGTCGGCGCCGGTCAGCCAGTCGTGGCCGAAGGCCACGCCGGGCAGCCCGAACCCGGACTCCGGGGTGTAGAGCACCCCGGGAATACCGGCAAAGGCCAGGTCACCGCGCAGAACCCGGTGCGGCCCGCGCCGGGCCAGCGAACGCATCAGAGAGCGGGTGCGACGGGACACTCGACGACGGTAGCCGACCGGGCGCTGGACTACCCTGATAACCCATGTGCGGAATCGTGGCGTACGTCGGGCACCGCCCGGCGAGCGACGTCGTGGTTCAGGCGCTGCGCCGGATGGAGTACCGCGGCTACGACTCGGCCGGGGTGGCCGTTCTCGACGGCGACGGCGGTTTGACCGTGCGTCGCCGCGCCGGCCGGCTGGCCAACCTGGAGAAGGCGCTGGCCGAGACCGACCCGTCGGCACTGAGCGGATCCGCCGGGGTGGGCCACACCCGGTGGGCCACCCACGGCCGGCCCACCGACCGCAACGCCCACCCGCACCGTGACGCAGCCGGCGACTTCGCGGTGGTGCACAACGGCATCATCGAGAATTTCGCCGCACTGCGCGCCGAACTGGAGGCCGAGGGGGTCGAGTTCGCCAGTGACACCGACACCGAGGTGGCGGTGCACCTGGTGGCCCGGGCCTACCGGCAGGGCCCGACCGCCGGCGACTTCGTCGAATCGGCCATGGCCGTGCTGCGTCGGCTGGAAGGCCACTTCACCCTGGTCTTCACCCACGCCGGCGATCCCGGCACGATCGTCGCCGCGCGGCGGTCCACCCCGCTGGTGGTGGGTGTCGGCGACGGCGAGATGTTCCTGGGCTCTGACGTCGCGGCCTTCATCGACTACACCCGCGAGGCGGTCGAACTCGGTCAGGACCAGGCCGTGGTGATCACCGCCGGGGGTTACCGGATCACCGACTTCGACGGCAACGACGCGTCCGGCCATGCTCGGCCATTTCATATCGACTGGGACCTGTCGGCCGCCGAGAAGGGCGGCTATGAGTACTTCATGCTCAAGGAGATCGCCGAGCAGCCCGCCGCGGTCTCCGACACCCTGCTCGGCCACTTCACCGACGGCCGCATCGTGCTCGACGAGCAACGGCTGTCCGACCAGGAACTGCGCGATATCGACAAAGTGTTCATCGTCGCCTGCGGCACCGCGTACCACTCCGGCCTGCTGGCCAAGTACGCCATCGAGCACTGGACCCGGCTGCCGGTGGAGGTCGAGATCGCCAGCGAGTTCCGCTACCGCGACCCGGTACTGGACCGCAGCACCCTGGTGATCGCCATCTCGCAGTCCGGCGAGACCGCCGACACCCTGGAGGCGGTGCGACACGCCAAGGCCCAGAAGGCCAAGGTGCTGGCGATCTGCAACACCAACGGCAGCCAGATCCCCAGGGAGTCCGACGCGGTGCTCTACACCCGCGCCGGTCCGGAGATCGGGGTGGCGGCCACCAAGACCTTCCTGGCCCAGATCGCCGCCAACTACCTGGTGGGCCTCGCGCTGGCCCAGGCGCGCGGCACCAAGTACCCCGACGAGGTCGAGCGCGAGTACCGGGAACTGGAGGCCCTGCCCGGCCTGATCGAGCAGGTGCTGTCCCACCTCGAGGTGGTTGCTGCGCTGGGCTCCCGCTTCGCCGACTCCCCGGCGGTGCTGTTCCTCGGTCGCCACGTCGGCTTCCCGGTCGCTCTTGAAGGCGCGCTCAAGCTCAAGGAACTGGCCTACATGCACGCTGAGGGCTTCGCGGCCGGCGAACTCAAACACGGCCCTATCGCGCTCATCGAAGACGGCCTGCCGGTGATCGTCGTGATGCCCTCGCCCAAGAACGCACCCACCCTGCACGCCAAACTGCTGTCCAACATCCGGGAGATCCAGGCCCGCGGCGCGGTCACCATCGTCATCGCCGAGGAGGGTGACGACACTGTTCGCCCCTACGCCGACCACATGATCGAAATACCATCGGTATCAACGCTTTTCCAGCCACTGCTGTCCACCGTCCCGCTGCAGGTTTTCGCCGCGGCGGTAGCACGTGCCCGCGGCTACGACGTGGACAAGCCCCGAAACCTCGCCAAGTCCGTCACGGTCGAATAGCCCGCCATGCGGCACTACTACACCGCCGAGCAGATTCGCGCCGCCGAGGCGCCACTGCTGGCGGAACTGCCCGACGGCGCGCTCATGCGCCGGGCCGCCCACGGCCTGGCCGCCGTGCTGGCCGCCGAGTTGGCCCGCCGGACCGGCGGGGTGGCCGGCCGGCGGGTCTGTGCGGTGGTGGGCTCGGGTAACAACGGCGGCGACGCGCTGTGGGCGGCCACCCTGTTGCACCGGCGCGGGGTGGCGGCCGGCGCGATCCTGCTCAATCCCGCGCAGACCCACCCGGTGGCACTGGCGGCGTTCCGCCGGGCCGGCGGCCGGATCGTCGGGGCCCTCCCGGCCGGAACCGACCTGATCATCGACGGGGTGGTCGGCATCTCCGGCACCGGCCCCCTGCGACCCGCCGCCGCCGAGGTGTTCGCCGCCGCCGACGCCACCGGAGTGCCCGTCGCCGCGGTCGACATCCCCAGCGGCATCGACGTGGCCACCGGCGCGATCACCGGCCCGGCCGTCAGCGCTGCGCTCACCGTCACCTTCGGCGGGCTCAAGCCGGTGCATGCACTGGCCGACTGCGGCCGGGTCGAGGTGGTCGACATCGGCCTGGATCTGCCCCACACCGACCTGGTCGGCGTCGAGGCCGCCGATGTGCGGGACCGCTGGCCGGTGCCCGGTCGCACCGACGACAAGTACACCCAGGGCGTGGTGGGAATCCTCGCCGGATCGGCGGCTTATCCGGGCGCTGCGGTCCTGTGCGCCGGCGCGGCGGTGGCCGCAACCTCCGGCATGGTCCGCTACGCCGGGCCGGCCGCCGCCGAGGTGGTGGCGCACTGGCCGGAGGTCGTCGCCGCGGCACGCGCCGCCGAGGCCGGCCGGGTTCAGGCCTGGGCGGTCGGCCCGGGCTTGGGCACCGACGAGGCGGCGCTGGCCGCGCTGCACTTCGCGCTGCACAGTGAACTGCCGGTCCTGGTCGACGCCGACGGGCTGACCCTGCTCGCCGCTCACCCCCGCTTGATCGCCGGCCGCGCCGCCCCGACCGTGCTGACCCCGCACGCCGGGGAATACGAGCGCTTCGGTCTGGGCCCGGTCGGTGCCGACCGGGTTGCCGCGGCACGCCTGCTGGCGAACCGGACCGGCGCCACCGTGTTGCTCAAGGGCAACGTCACCGTCATCGCCGAACCGGCCGGCCGGGTGTTCCTCAACCCGGCCGGGGCGTCCTGGGCGGCCACTGCCGGCTCCGGTGACGTCCTCTCCGGTGTCATCGGCGCTTTGCTGGCCGCAGGTCTGCCGCCCGCCGAGGCCGCTGCGGACGCGGCCTTCGTGCACGCCCGGGCCGCCGGGATCGCCGCCGCCGACCCCGGCCCCCGGCCAGTTCCTACGTCGGCGTCGGGCATCCTGGCCCATATCCGTTCCGCGATCGCCACCCTGTAAACCGACAACACCCGGAGGACACCTATGCCGCACGTGAAGTACCGCTCACCGTCGATCGCCCCGGCCTACACCGGCCGGCTGTCCACCGACCCCATCCCTTCGCTGCGGTTGCCTGACGAGCCGATGGAGCCCGCAGCCGCCTACCGATTCATCCACGACGAGCTGATGCTCGACGGCAGTTCCCGGCTGAACCTGGCCACCTTCGTCACCACCTGGATGGACCCCGAGGCCGAAAAGCTGATGGCCGAAACGTTCGACAAGAACATGATCGACAAGGACGAGTACCCGGCCACCGCCGCGATCGAATCCCGTTGTGTGGCAATGGTCGCCGACCTCTTCCACGCCGAGAACCTACGCGACGACGACGCCGCCACCGCGGTCGGGGCGTCGACGATCGGATCCTCCGAGGCGGTCATGCTGGGCGGACTGGCGCTGAAGTGGCAGTGGAAGAAGCGGGTCGGTGGCAAGGACGGCAACGGCTGGAAGGGCCGCACCCCCAACCTGGTGATGGGCTCCAACGTGCAGGTGGTGTGGGAGAAGTTCTGCCGCTACTTCGAGGTGGAGCCGCGGTATCTGCCGATGGCCGAGGACCGCTACGTGATCACGCCCGAGCAGGTCGTCGACGCCGTCGACGAGGACACCATCGGAGTGGTGTCCATCCTCGGCACCACCTACACCGGCGAGTTGGAACCGATCGGCAGGATCTGCGCGGCGCTGGACAAACTGGAGAAGTCCATGGGCCTGGACATCCCGGTCCACGTCGACGCGGCCAGCGGCGGTTTCGTCGTGCCCTTCCTGCATCCCGACATCAAGTGGGACTTCCGGCTGCCGCGGGTGGTCTCGATCAACGTCAGCGGCCACAAATACGGCCTGACCTATCCGGGCATCGGGTTCGTGGTGTGGCGCAACGCCGACAACCTGCCCGAGGACCTGGTGTTCAACGTCAACTACCTGGGCGGCAACATGCCGACCTTCACCCTGAACTTCTCCCGGCCCGGCAACCAGGTGGTCGGCCAGTACTACAACTTCCTGCGCCTGGGCCGGGCCGGCTACACCCACGTGATGCAGACCTTGTCCGAGACCGCCCGCTGGCTGTCCGACCAGTTGCGGGATTCCGGTCACTTCGACGTGATCTCCGACGGTTCGGCCATCCCGGTGGTGGCCTTCAAACTCTCCGGGGACGCGCCGTCGGGAGGATGGGGCTACACCGAGTTCGACGTCTCCGCCGGATTGCGCACCTACGGTTGGCAGGTGCCGGCCTACACCATGCCCACCGGAGCCGAGGACGTCTCGGTGCTGAGGGTGGTGGTGCGGGAGGGCTTCTCGGCCGACCTCGCCCGATCGCTGTGGGAAGACCTGCGTGCCGTGCTGAGCAGCCTCGACGCCATCAAACCCGGCGGGCACTTCACCGAAGCCCACTTCGCGCACTGAGCCCCGGGCGGTTCTGGGACAATCGGCGGTGGTGAGAACATGCAGACCACGCCATTGACCAGCGCCGGTGTCAGTGGGGAAGCCGTCGTCGACCTCGACGCGATCGCCCACAACGTGGCGGTGCTGCGCGAGCACGCCGGCCCGGCAGGGGTCATGGCGGTGGTCAAGGCCGACGGCTACGGCCATGGCGCTGTGGGCGTCGCACGGGCGGCGCTGGCGGCCGGGGTGGCCGAACTCGGTGTCGCCACGGTCGACGAGGCGCTGGCGCTGCGCCGGGCCGGGATCACCGCTCCGGTGCTGGCCTGGCTGCACCCGCCGGGCACCGATTTCGCCGCCGCGCTGGAGGCCGGGGTGCAGATCGGGGTCTCCTCGGTGCGTCAGGTCGACGACCTGACCGCCGCCGTCGCACACACCGGCCGGACCGCCGAGGCGACCATCAAGGTCGACACCGGACTCAACCGCAACGGGGTCGGCGCCACGGAGTACCCGCGGCTGCTCACCGCGCTGGCCCGGGCGGTGGCCGACGACGCGATCCGGGTCCGGGGGATCATGTCCCACCTGGTCAGCGGTGACGTCCCCGACGACCCGCTCAACGACCTGCAGGCCGGCCGGTTCGCCGCGATGATCGCCGAGGCCCGCCGGCGCGGGATCGACCCCGAAGTGGCGCATCTGTCCAACTCCCCGTCGGCGATGACCCGCCCGGATCTGGCCTTCGACATGGTCCGCCCAGGGATCGCCGTCTACGGCCTGAGCCCGATCCCGGGCCGCGGCGATATGGGGCTGCGCCCGGCGATGACGCTGAAGTGCCCGGTCGCCATGGTCAAGCCGGTGCCGGCCGGTGCGGGAGTCTCCTACGGCCACACCTGGGTCGCCCCCCGCGACACTGTGGTGGCCCTGCTGCCGCTGGGCTACGCCGACGGGGTCTTCCGGGGCCTCAGCGGGCGGTTCGACGTGCTGATCAACGGCAGGTTGCGGCCCAGCGTCGGGCGGGTCTGCATGGACCAGTTCGTCGTGGATCTCGGACCCGGCGCCACCGACGTCGCCGAGGGCGACGAGGCCGTCCTGTTCGGGCCGGGCACATCAGGTGAACCCACCGCGCAGGACTGGGCGGATCTGCTCGGCACGATCCACTACGAGGTGGTGACCGGCCCGCGCGGCCGGGTGCTGCGCAGCTACCGGGGCGGTGACCGCGATGGACGCTGATCCCGAACGGGACAGGCCAGAGCGGCGGTCCAACGGCCGGAGGAACGGGCTGCTGGCCGGGGTCGCCGGCCTGGGCGCGGTCAGCGCCGCGGCCGGCCTCTCAGCGGCAAAGGCGTTGCGCAAGCGCAAGATTCAGGACGCCTACCAGGGCGAGGACTTCGCCCTGCTGGAGGCCGACCGCGGATGCGTGGTCACCACCGCCGACGGCGTCCCTCTGGTCGTTCGGGAGGTGGGACCGGTGACCGCGCCGCTGACGGTGGTGTTCTCGCACGGCTTCTGCATGCGGATGGGGGCATTCCACTTCCAGCGTGCCGCGTTGGCCGAGCGGTGGGGCGAGCAGGTCCGGATGGTGTTCTACGACCAGCGCGGCCACGGCCAGTCCGGCTCCGCGCCCATCCGGTCCTACACCGTCGAGCAACTGGGCCAGGATCTGCAGACCATCCTGCAGGTCATGGTGCCCAGCGGACCGGTGGTTCTGGTGGGCCACTCGATGGGTGGGATGACCGTGCTCTCCCACGCCCGCCAGTTCCCCGGGGAGTACGGCCGCCGGGTCGTCGGCGCCGCGCTGATCTCCTCGGCGGTCGAGGGCTTGCCGCGATCGCCGCTGGGGGAGATCCTGGCCAACCCGGCGCTGGAGGCGGTGCGCTTCACCACCCGCTATGCGCCCAGGCTGGTGCACCGCTCCCGCGGGGCGGTCCGTTCGGCGCTGCGCCCCATCCTGCGGACCGCCTCCTTCGGTGACGAGGAGATCTCGCCCAGCGTGGCCGACTTCGTCGAGGCGATGATCCACGACACCGACATCGCCACCCTCGTGGAGTTCCTGCACGCCCTGGAGGTGCACGACGAGTGCGCCGCGCTGCCGGTGCTGGCGCGCATCCCGACACTGATCGCCTGCGGCGACCATGACCTGCTCACCCCGGTCAAGTACTCCAGAGAGATGGCCGCCGCGCTGCCCGACTCACTCCTGGTGATCGTGCCGGGCGCGGGGCACCTGGTCCAACTGGAGCGCCCCGAGGTCATCAACGACGCCCTCGTGCGCCTGGTGGAGCGGGCCACCCCATCGCGGCTGGTGGCCTTTGCCCGCCGGCTTCGGGGTCGCGCGAAGTGACCGGCGCGGCCGGCACGGCGACGCTGCGCAGGGCCGAAGACACCCTCGCGCTCGGTGAGCGGCTGGGCCGCGGGCTGCGGGCCGGTGACGTGGTCGTGCTGTCCGGCCCACTCGGGGCCGGGAAGACCGTCCTGGCCAAGGGCATCGCGGCCGGGATGGATGTCGAGGGTCCGATCACCTCGCCCAGTTACGTGCTGGCCCGGGTGCACCGCGCCCGGCGGCCCGGCCGCCCGTCGATGGTGCACGTCGACCTCTACCGGCTGCTCGACAGTGACGGCGACGGCGGCGGCCCCGCCGATCTGCTTGCCGAACTGGACTCCCTGGACCTCGACACCGATCTCGACGACGCGGTCGTGGTGGTGGAGTGGGGTGAGGGCGTGGCCGAACGGCTCTCCGAACGTCACCTCGACGTCGACCTGCAACGCCATCCCGGCGACGACACCAGGACCGCTGCCTGGCGGTGGAGCCGGCCATGACCACGACCGTGCTGACCATCGACACCTCAACCCCGGCCGTCCTGGCCGGCCTGGTGCGCCGCGGCTCGGCCGGTGGCGGTATCACGCTGCTGGCCGAGCGGGTCACCGTCGACGCCCGTGCGCACGCCGAGCGGCTCACCCCCAACGTCCTCGCCGCCGTCGCCGACGCCGGCCTGACCATGTCCGACCTCGATGCGGTGGTGGTGGGCTGCGGTCCGGGTCCGTTCACCGGACTCCGGGTCGGGATGGCCACCGCCGCCGCGATCGGTCACGCCCTGGGCCTGCCGGTCCACGGGGTGTGCTCGCTGGATGCGATCGGCGGCCAGAACTGCGGCGAGGTGCTGGTGGTCACCGACGCCCGCCGCCGCGAGGTCTACTGGGCCAGGTACTCGGACGGACTGCGGGTGGCCGGCCCAGGAGTGGCCGCCCCCGCCGACGTCCCGGTCGACGGTGCGCGGTCGGTAGCCGGATCCCCTGAGCAGCGCGCCCTGTTCGAGACCGTCGCCGGGCTGGAACCCGTCGGCCCGGACCGGCCGACGCCGCCCGGGCTGGCCGACGCCGTCGCCGACTGGGACGGTGAGCCGGCCCCGCTCGTCGCGGCCTACCTGCGTCGGCCCGACGCCAAGACCCTCGCCGAACGGGCCACCCGGTGAGCAGCACCACCGACATCACTTACGACCTGCTGACCCGGGCCGACGCCGCCCGCTGCGCGGAACTGGAAACCCAGCTCTTCGACCGGGACGACCCGTGGCCGCGGGAGGCCTTCATCAGGGAACTGGCCGTCGGGCACAACCGCTATGTCGCCGCCCGGGTCGGTGACACCCTGGTCGGCTACGCCGGAATCGCCCGGCTGGGCAGGACCCCGCCGTTCGAGTACGAGATCCACACCATCGGGGTCGACCCCGGCTACCAGGGCCGTGGGATCGGCCGCGCGATGATGACCCGGCTGCTGGACTTCGCCGGACCCGAGGCCACCGTCTACCTTGAGGTCCGCACCGACAACACCGCCGCGATGGGCCTCTACACCAGCCTGGGTTTCGTCACCGTCGGCCTGCGCAAGCGCTACTACCAGGCCAGCGGGGCCGACGCCTACACCATGCGGCGGGATCCGCGATGAGCCGGACGGTCCTGGCCATCGAGAGCTCCTGCGACGAGACCGGGGTCGGCATCGCCCGGCTCGGCCCCGACGGCACGGTCACCCTGCTCGCCGACGAGGTGGCCTCCAGCGTCGAGGAGCACGCCCGCTACGGCGGGGTGGTTCCCGAGATCGCCTCCCGAGCCCACCTGGAGGCCCTCGGCCCCACCATGCGCCGGGCGCTGGACGCCGCCGGCGTCGACCGCCCCGACGTGGTGGCCGCCACCATCGGGCCCGGGCTGGCCGGGGCGCTGATGGTCGGGGTGGCCGCCGCCAAGGCCTACGCCGCGGCCTGGGGGTTGCCGTTCTACGCCGTCAACCACCTCGGCGGGCATCTGGCCGCCGACGTCTACGACCACGGGCCGCTGCCGGAGTGCGTCGGTCTGCTGGTCTCCGGCGGGCACACCCACCTGTTGCACGTGCGCTCGCTGGCCGACCCGATCGCCGAACTGGGCAGCACCGTCGATGACGCCGCGGGGGAGGCCTACGACAAGGTGGCGCGCCTGCTCGGGCTGGGCTACCCGGGCGGGCGGGTGCTCGACGAACTGGCCCGCACCGGGGACCCGACCGCGGTGAGCTTCCCGCGCGGGATGACCGGCCCGCGCGACGAGCGGTACGCGTTCAGCTTCTCCGGACTCAAGACCGCGGTGGCCCGCTACCTGGAGGCCAACCCGGACGCCGATCACGCCGATGTCGCCGCCGGCTTCCAGGAGGCGGTGGCCGACGTGCTGACCGCCAAGGCGGTCCGCGCGGCGACCGACCTGGGCGTCTCGACGCTGCTCATCGCCGGCGGGGTGGCGGCCAACTCCCGGCTGCGCGAACTGGCCGAACAGCGCTGCGCGGCGGCCGGTCTGGAGTTGCGCGTCCCGCGGCCCCGGCTGTGCACCGACAACGGTGCGATGATCGCCTCCTTCGCCGCCCACCTGGTGGCCGCCGGGGCGCCACCCTCGCCACTGGACGTCGCCGGCGACCCAGGGCTTCCGGTCGTGCGCTCACAGGTGACATGACCGAGGACCGGGTGGCGATCACCGAGTTGATCTACCGCTACGCCGAACTCATCGACGCCGGCGATTTCGACGGACTGGGGGAGTTGCTCGCCCACGCCGAGTTCGGCGGCCCCCGCACCCCGCGGGCGCGCGGCGCCGACGCGATCACCGCCCTGTTCGTCGCGACCACCAGACGATTCGCCGACGGCACCCCGAAGACCCGTCACCTCGTGCTCAACCCGATCGTGGAGGTCGACGGCGACACCGCCAGCGCCCGCTCGACGTTCTGCGTGGTCCAAGCCACCGACGCGGTGGCACTGCAGCCCATCGTGGTCGGCCGCTACTACGACACTTTCGCCCGGGATGGCGGCGACACTTTCGCCCGGGATGGCGGCGACACTTTCGCCCGGGATGGCGGCGATACTTTCGCCCGGGACACCGCCGGCTGGCACTTCACCCAGCGGGTCGCCGAGGTGGAGATGGTCGGCGATGTCTCCGATCACCTGCTGATCGACCCGGGCGCCAACGACCTCGGGGCCCGGTGAACTTCGCCGTCAGCGAATCGCAGACCCCCTCCCTTGAGTGCTAGCACTCGCCGGTATAGAGTGCTAGGCGGCAGGCGGACACCCCCTGTGCCGGCTCCCGCGACGACGGTGCGAGGGCGTGGCCGAATGCCGAACACCTGGTTCATCCACCCCTGGTCCGGGCGCTCGCGCCCGGCCCCAACTTTCGGAGGGCTCCAATCGTGGCGAGCGTGAACATCAAGCCACTCGAGGACAAGATCCTCGTCCAGGCCAACGAGGCCGAGACGACCACCGCATCGGGTCTGGTCATCCCGGACACCGCCAAGGAGAAGCCGCAGGAGGGCACCGTTGTCGCCGTCGGCCCCGGCCGGTGGGACGAGGACGGCGAGAAGCGGATTCCGCTTGACGTCGCCGAGGGCGACACCGTCATCTACAGCAAGTACGGCGGCACCGAGATCAAGTACAACGGCGAGGAGTACCTGATCCTCTCGGCCCGCGACGTGCTGGCGGTCATCAACAAGTAGTGGTCGTGAACCGCCCCGGAAATCCCCGTGCATGACGGCGGTTTTCCGGGGCGGATCGCGTTGCGGTCGGAACGGCAGGACAGGATTCAGAGGACATGAGCAAGCAGATCGAATACAACGAGACCGCGCGGCGCGCCATGGAGGCCGGTGTCGACCGGCTCGCCGACGCCGTACGGGTGACCCTCGGGCCGCGGGGCCGGCATGTGGTGCTCGCCAAGGCTTTCGGGGGTCCGACGGTGACCAACGACGGAGTGACCATCGCCCGGGAGATCGACCTGGAGGATCCCTTCGAGAACCTCGGCGCCCAACTGGTCAAGTCGGTGGCCACCAAGACCAACGACGTCGCCGGAGACGGCACCACCACCGCCACCGTTCTGGCCCAGGCCATGATCCGCAACGGCCTGCGCAACGTGGCGGCCGGGGCCAACCCGATCGCCCTGGGTTCGGGCATCGCCCAGGCGGCCGACGCCGCCTCCGCTGCGCTCCTGGCGGCGGCCACCCCGGTGTCGGGCAAGAACGCCATCGCCCAGGTGGCCACCGTCTCCTCGCGCGACGAGGAGGTCGGTGAGTTGGTCGGCGAGGCGATGACCAAGGTCGGCGCCGAAGGCGTGGTCAGCGTGGAGGAGTCGTCCACGCTGAGCACCGAACTGCACGTCACCGAGGGCATCGGCTTCGACAAGGGTTTCCTCTCGGCCTACTTCGTGACCGACTTCGACACCCAGGAGGCCGTGCTCGAGGACGCGCTGGTGTTGCTGCACCGGGACAAGATCAGCTCGCTGCCCGACCTGCTGCCCCTCTTGGAGAAGGTGGCCGAGTCCGGTAAGCCGCTGCTGATCGTCGCCGAGGACGTCGAGGGTGAGGCGCTGTCCACCCTGGTGGTCAACGCCATCCGCAAGACGCTCAAGGCCGTCGCGGTCAAGGCGC
>CAYURT010000051.1:0-23357 GCA_964447215.1 uncultured Mycobacterium sp. | reverse complement strand
TCGTCGGCGAGAAGCACTGGGAGAAGTGGATCACCGAACTCGCCGCCCCGTTGTATGCCCGTCAGGCCCGCTACTTCCGCCATGCCGATGAGGCGTGGGAGTGGCTGCGCGATCCCGCGCAGTGATGCCGCGGTCGAGGTGACCGTCGGGCCAGCTCAGTCCAGGTAGTCGCGCAGGACCTGCGAGCGGCTGGGGTGCCGCAGTTTGGACATCGTCTTGGACTCGATCTGGCGGATCCGCTCACGGGTGACGCCGTAGACCTGGCCGATCTCATCGAGGGTGCGGGGCTGGCCGTCGGTCAGTCCGAATCGCAGCCGGACCACGCCGGCCTCGCGTTCTGAGAGCGTTTCCAGCACCGACTGCAGCTGATCCTGGAGCAGCGTGAACGACACCGCGTCGACGGCGACGACGGCTTCGGAGTCCTCGATGAAATCGCCGAGTTGGCTGTCGCCCTCATCACCGATGGTCTGGTCCAGTGAGATGGGCTCGCGGGCGTACTGCTGGATCTCCAGCACCTTCTCCGGGGTGATGTCCATCTCCTTGGCCAGCTCCTCCGGGGTGGCCTCGCGGCCCAGGTCCTGGAGCAGCTCGCGCTGGATGCGGCCGAGCTTGTTGATCACCTCGACCATGTGCACCGGGATACGGATGGTGCGGGCCTGGTCGGCCATGGCGCGGGTGATGGCCTGGCGGATCCACCAGGTGGCGTAGGTGGAGAACTTGTAGCCCTTGGTGTAGTCGAACTTCTCCACCGCCCGGATCAGGCCCAGATTGCCTTCCTGGATGAGGTCCAGGAAAGCCATGCCCCGCCCGGTGTAGCGCTTGGCCAGCGAGACCACCAGTCGGAGGTTCGCTTCGAGAAGGTGGTTCTTGGCCCGCTCGCCGTCCCGGCAGATCCACATGATGTCGCGCCGCTGCTGGACCGGGAGCTTCTCGCCGCGTTCGGCGAGTTCGGCCACCTTCTGCGTCGCGAACAGGCCGGCCTCGATGCGCTTGGCCAGTTCAACCTCTTCCTCGGCGTTGAGCAGCGCGACTTTGCCGATCTGCTTGAGGTAGGCGCGAACCGAGTCCGCCGACGCGGTGAGTTCGGCGTCCTTGCGGGCCTGGCGCAGCGCTTCGGATTCTTCCTCGTCCCATACGAAGTCCCCGGAGGCCCGGTCCTTCTCGGACGGCTCGGCGATCTCCTCGTCCTCGCCGGAGTCGGACTGGGTGGCCGCCCCGTCCTGCGTTTCGGCCGCCGCCGAGGAGTCCCCGCCGTCCTCTGTGGCGGTCTGGAGATCCTCGGGGGTGACGTCCTCGGCGTTGGTCAGATCGGTTTCGGGTGCCTCGGCGAGGGCAAGGGCGGTGGCGCCCTGAGCTGCCGCGGTGGTTTTCCTGGCGCGACTGCGGGTGGTCTTGGCCGCCGGCGCCGCAGTCTTCGACGCCGGTTTTGCGCGCGCGGAGCCCGGAGTCTGCCCGCCGCTCGCGGGGGTGCGCTTCGCGGCCGACGTGGTGGCTTTGGCGGGGGCCTTCTTAGCAGCCTTAGCGGCCTTAGCGGGCGCGGGGTCCTTGGCGGCTTTAGCGGCCTTAGCCGGTGCGGCTTTGGTCGTCTTGGCGGCCGTCTTGGCGGCTTTCTTGGCAGGCGTGGTCTTGGCGGCTTTGGCGACCTTGGTCGCCGCGGCCTTCGCGGGAGCCTTGGCGGCCTTGGCGGGTGCGGCTTTGGCGGGCGCGGCTTTGGCGGGCGCGGCTTTGGCGGGGGCGGCCTTGGTTGACCGCTTGGCCGGCGCTTTCGTGCTCTGAGCCTTCGCCGCCGTCTTCTTCGCCGCCGTCTTCTTCGCCGCCGTCTTCTTCGCCGCCGTCTTCTTCGCCGGAGTCCTGGCCGCACCCGCAGCGTTGGTGGACTTGGCCGCGGAGCGCTTCTCCGGCTTGTCGACAGCCGATCGTGCCTTTGTCGCTGCCACGAACACCCTTTCGGTCATGCATCCGGCGGGCGCGCGTGCCTCACCTCAAGCGTCAGCTATGGGGATTGTCGGCGTGAGCTGTTCAGACCGCCGTTGGCCCCATTGTAGCCACCACACGGGTATCCGCAGGTGCGGCCACCCTCATCAGCGCGCCGCGGCGGCCTCGGCCGCGGCCATCGCCGCACCGACGATCCCGGCCTGGTTCTGCAGTCCGGCGGCCACGACCGGGGTCCGATTCTCCAGCAGGTGAATCCAGCGGTCGGCCTTCCGGCTGATACCGCCCCCCGCGATGAACAGGTCCGGACAGAGGGCGTTCTCGATGGCGACGAGAACCTTGGTGACCTCCTCGGTCCACCGCTTGTAACTCCACTCCTTGCGTTCTTTGACCGAGGAAGCGGCGCGGTGCTCAGCTTCTTTGCCGCCGACTTCCAGATGTCCGAACTCGGTGTTGGGCAACAAGACCCCGTTGTGGATCAGAGCCGAGCCGATACCGGTGCCGAACGTCAGCAGAATGACGACCCCGTTCCGGCCCCGTCCGGCGCCGAACCGCATCTCGGCCACCCCGGCGGCGTCGGCGTCGTTGAGCACCGTGACCGGCCGGCCCCCGAGCGCGTTTCCGATCACCTCGGCGACATTGCACCCGAGCCAGGCCTTGTCGACGTTGGCGGCGGTGTGCACGACGCCGTTGACCACCACGCCCGGATAGGTCACACCGAGCGGTCCGGTCCAGTCGAAGTGGGTCGCCACTTCGGCGATGGTCGCCGACACCGCTTCCGGTGTGGCCGGTTGGGGGGTCAGCAGCTTGAAACGGTCTCCGACCAGTGTCCCGGTGGTCAGGTCGACGAGGCCGCCCTTGACGCCGCTGCCGCCGACGTCGATGCCCAGAGCCCGCGGCCCCCCGGCGGTCTCGGTCGTGGTCACGACTTCAACCCTAGTGGGTTGGTCCTCCCGGGTGGGCGAATTGTGCTGCGATGGCGGGGTGGGTGAGAACGGACCGGCGGAACTTCGTGAGGTGGCCGAGCGACTGGTCGGTGAGGCCGCGTCGTTCGTCCGCGGCAGGAGATCGGAACTCTTCGACTCGGGCGGGCCCGGCGGGTCGACGGTCCGGACCAAGTCCGGTCCCACCGATCCGGTGACGCTGGCTGACACCGAAACCGAGCAGTTGATCCGGGACCGGCTCGCCGAGCTTCGACCGGGGGAGTCGATCCTGGGCGAGGAGGGTGGCGGTGGCAGCGGCGACGGTCCGGTGCGCTGGGTGGTGGATCCCATCGACGGCACGGTGAACTTCGTCTACGGGATCCCGGCCTACGGCGTCTCGGTCGGGGCGTACCTCGACGGTGTCGCGGTCGCCGGCGCGGTGGCCGATGTCGCCGGCGCGAAGGTCTACTCGGCGGCGACGGGGATGGGTGCGCACTGCCTGAGCGCCGGTGTGCGCAGGCCGCTGCGGTGCAGCGCGGCGACCGACCTGTCGCTCGCCCTGGTGGGCACCGGCTTCGGCTACGACCCGGAGCGCCGGGCGGCTCAGGCGGCGCTGGTCGCCGGAATGCTGCCCCGGGTGCGTGACATCCGGCGCATCGGGTCGGCGGCCCTGGACCTGTGCCTGGTGGCGGCGGGCCGTCTCGACGCGTACTACGAGCACGGTCTCAACGAGTGGGACTGGGCGGCGGGGGCCGTCATCGCCGCGGAGGCAGGGGCGCTGGTGACGCTGCCCGAGGAACCCGGTGGCCTGCTGGTGGCCGCGGCGCCCGGGGTCGCCGCGGCCCTGCTCGCGTCGTTGGACGCGCTGTCCGGCCTCGGCTCGCTGTCGTGACCGCCGAGAGCTAGCAGGTGGTGGTGTGGATCTTGGTCAGCAGGGCCGAGTCGGCCGGCTCGGTGGCGTCCGGACGGAGTCCGGCGAGCACCGCGGCGATATCGTCGCTGTCGCTGAGGCCGGTGAAGTCGGTCCCTATCACCAGGTCCACCGAGTCGTCGTCACGGTCGTCGCGATACAGCTCCACGCAGGGGGCGACCACCCAGACGGCCGCCGCCGCGGCCCTGCCGCTGTCGCCGAATCTGATCTGGCCCTGGCAGGTCATACGCGTTCCGGCGTAGATCGGGTCGTTGGCCGCGGTCGGTGCCGCGAACCCCAGGTCGCGAAGGGCACCGGCCACCTCGCCGGCTTGCCCGCCCTGCCCGCTGGCGTTGAGGACCCGGATCTTGGTGTCGGCGAGTTTGGCCGGAGCGACGTCGATCATCGACGACACCGGCAGCCGGTCGCCCAGCCGGGCCGCCGCCGGGTCGGCCGGCGTCGGTGGCGGGTTGCACGACGCGGTGTCGCGCACCGTCACCGGCCGGGTCAGGGCCACGACCCACACCACCGCGGTGAGCGTGGCGAGCACGGCGAGAGCGATCAGAGCGGGCCGGTAGTTGCGCCGCCGGAAGGGCTGACCGTTCTCGTCGTAAGCGGAGCCTTTGCTGATGTGCGCGACCACGCCAGCACTGTAGTAGCTGAGTCGATGCCGGTTTCGGACGTCCCGAAGCCCTGGTTGAGCGATGGTGATGGAAATCACACTCGGTTTTCGGGACAAACAGGACGGGAACCATTCCGCTCATACGTTCCTCGCTGATACAAAGCCTTGCTGAGGTCACGACGAGGGGACTGGAGAGATGGCTACCGACTACGACGCTCCGCGACGTACCGAGAGCGACGACGTGTCAGAAGACTCGCTCGAAGAACTCACCGCGCGCCGTAACGAAGCGCAGTCCGCCGTCGTCGACGTGGACGAATCGGAGTCCGCTGAATCCTTCGAACTCCCCGGCGCCGACCTCTCCGGTGAGGAGTTGTCGGTGCGTGTGGTGCCCAAGCAGGCTGATGAGTTCACCTGCTCGAGTTGCTTCCTGGTCCAGCACCGCAGCCGTCTGGCCAGCACCAAGGGCGGGGCGATGATCTGCACGGACTGCGCGGCCTAGGGCGGCTCTGCCCGGGCGGTTCAGTCCGCTCTGCCGAGGGCCTCGAGCACCCGGTCCGGGTGCCGTGCGCTCACCAGCCAGTACGGAGTCGGGTCATCGGGGTCATCGAGAACCGCAAGCACCATCGGCCCTATCCAGGTTCGGTGCTGGACGAATGCCGCCGGGTCGAGTTGCCGCCCCAGCGCGGCTGACTTCGCGGTTCGCGGTATCACAGCGCAGCGGGTGATCACCGAAGCGGGCAGGTGGGCCTCGCCGGCCCACAGTTCGGCATCGACCCCGGTTCCGGTTACCCGGACCTCGGTACGGCTCAGCCACAGCAGCACTCCCGAGGCGGCGATCCCCAGCACGGCGTACGGCAGCCAGTCCGGCAGAACCCCGACGCCCATGTTGACTTCGGTGGCCAGCAGCGCCGCGAGTCCCAGGCCGATCAGCCACCACCACCACGGCACCCACAGCCGCTCCCGGTAGCGCACTTGCTGGGAGGTCACACGCGAACCGGGCACTCGTCCAAGGGTAGTCTTTCCCTCCGTGCACACCGATCTCGCGGTGGTTCGGCTAGACCGTGATCTGCCGCTTCCCAGCCGCGCCCACGACGGCGACGCCGGGGTCGATCTCTACAGCGCCGAGGACGTCGAGCTGGCCCCCGGGTGCCGGGCGCTGGTGTCCACCGGCATCGCGGTGGCGATTCCGCACGGCATGGTCGGTCTGGTCCACCCGCGTTCGGGGCTCGCCGCGCGGGTGGGACTATCCATCGTCAACAGTCCCGGCACGATCGACGCCGGCTACCGCGGCGAGGTCAAGGTGGCGCTGATCAACCTGGATCCGGCTGATCCAATTCACATCCGGCGCGGTGACCGCATCGCGCAACTACTCGTCCAGCAGGTCGAGTTGCCCGGGCTGGTCGAGGTGTCCTCGTTTGACGAGGTCGGACTGGCCGAAACCACACGTGGCAAGGGCGGCCACGGTTCCTCCGGCGGACATGCGAGTTTGTGATGGCATTCGGCAGAAAGAAAGACAGCGGCAGCGACGCCGACAGCGCGAAGGCGGTCGGCGTCTCCGACCCGGCCGGCGACGACGCCGGCGAGGACATCGAGGGTCCTTTCGACATCGAGGACTTCACCGATCCCGACGAGGCCGTGCTGGCACGCCTCGACCTCGGCTCGGTGCTGGTTCCGATGCCGGCGGGCGGCCAGGTTCAGGTCGAGATCAGCCAGACCGGGGTGCCCAGCGCGGTGTGGGTGGTCACCCCCAACGGCCGGTTCACCATCGCGGCCTACGCTGCGCCCAAGTCGCCCGGGCTGTGGCGCGAAGTGGCTTCCGAACTCGCCGAAGCCCTGCGCAGGGACAAAGCATCGGTGTCGGTCCAGAACGGCCCGTGGGGGCGTGAGGTCGTCGGCACCGGGACGGGCGTGGTGCGCTTCATCGGCGTCGACGGCTACCGGTGGATGGTGCGCTGCGTGGTCAACGGTACGCAGGAGTCCATGGACGCCCTGCTGGTCGAGGCCCGGAAAGCCCTCGCCGACACCGTGATCCGGCGTGGTGACACCCCGCTCCCGGTACGTACCCCATTGCCGGTCCAGCTGCCCGAGCCGTTGGCCGACCAGCTCCGGGCCGCTGCCGCCCAGCAGGCACAGCAGGCTCAGCAGGCTCAGCAGGCCATGCTCGCCGCGGCTGCCCAGGCGCGGCTGCGCCAGCAGGAGCCGCCCGCGCAGCAGCCCGCGTCACCGCAGTAAGTGGCCGGGGAGGGCCGCTAGCAGGCTGCGCGCAAGGCCTCCAGACACGCCACCCCCAGGGCTTCGGGTTCCGGCCCGAAGGTGGAGAGCGCCACCGTCCTCAGGGCCGCATGTGGGGCTGCCGACGCCCACTCCCGGGCGACGTCCATCGGGTGGATCGGATCGTCGGCGGCGGCCGCGACACCCATCGGAGGTCGCAGCCGGCCGAGCTGGCCCGCCGTGGGTGCGGTGTAGCCGGCAGCCTCGTCCAGGGCCCCGGGCAGGTCCGGCCACTGCCCGCGCCAGGACCGGCCGAGTTCCTCGGCCAGCCAGGCAGGGCTGGACGCCGCCATCGCCGCGATGGCGGTGTCGAGCCCGTCGCGGCGCAGCAGGGCCGCGGTGTGCCGTGCCGACAGCGCCGCCGGGGCCGCGTCCGGGGCGCCGGTCCACGGCGGCAGGGCGGCCAGAACCGCGACGACCCGATCCGGATGCCGCAGCGCCCAGGACACGGCGACCGCGGCGCCCAGCGACACCCCGCCCACCACGACGGGGTCGTGGGCGCCGGCCTTGTCGAGGGCGGCCAGGTAGCCGGCTACCAGTCCGGTCGGTCGGGGTGTGACCGCAACCAGGCGCGCGCCGGCCCCGCCCAGTGGCTCGGCAAAGGCCCGGCGCAGGTAATCCCCATCGGATCCGGTCCCGGGGAGCAGAACCGCCGTCACGCCCTCCAGGTCGACAGCCACAACACGATGGTGCCTGTCGGTCCGGCGCGTGGCGCAACCGGAACCTGTCGGGCTACGGTTGCGGTGGCAGTGTGATCGACCACCAGGAGAGTCCATGGCCACGGCCGAAGGTTTTGTCCGCCGTCTTGCCCGCCGGCGGTCCGAGAGCCCGGAGCGGCGCGACAGCGAGGAAGCCCCGACCGACGCTGCGCGGGCGATCGACTGTCACCGCGGCCAGGAGGTCACCATGGTCGGCGAGCTGCGTAGCGTGGAGACCAACTCCCTGGGCGGCTCCGGCGGCGTGCGCGCCGAGCTTTTCGACGGCACCGACTCGGTCACGCTCGTCTGGCTCGGCCAGCGCCGCATCCCGGGTATCGACTGCGGACGCACCCTGCGGGTCCACGGCCGGGTGAGCCTGCTCGACAACGGCGACAAGGCGATCTACAACCCGCATTACGAGATTCAGCGTTGACCCAGCCCGATCAGCAGCCTGACCAGCGCAACCCCGGACAGGCGTTGCTCGGTCAGATGGGCGGTGTGCGCGGTCTGATCTACTCCGCGCTGCCGGTCGCGGTCCTGGTCCCGATGAACACCGCGTTCGGCCTGTTGCCCGCCATCTTCTCGGCGCTGGGCGTCGCCGCCGCCATCCTGGTCTGGCGGCTGGCACGGAAGGACTCGATCCAGCCCGCACTGGCCGGGTTCCTCGGCGTCGGGGTGAGTGCGCTGATCGCCTGGATCGTCGGAGAGTCGAAGGGCTACTTCCTGCTCGGCATCTGGACGTCGCTGTTCTGGGCTGTGGTGTTCACTCTCTCGGTGCTGATCCGGCGTCCGGTCGTCGGTTATGTGTGGAGCTGGCTCAACGGCCACGACCGCGACTGGCGCCGCTCGCGCCGCGCGGTGCGCGCTTTCGACCTCGCCACCCTGACCTGGGTACTGGTCTTCGGCGCGCGGTTCCTGGTGCAGAACCATCTCTACGACGCGGACCAGACCGGCTGGCTCGGTGTCGCCCGGATCGCGATGGGCTGGCCGCTGGCTGCCATGGGAGCGCTGGTCACCTATCTGGCGATCCGGGCCGCCCAACGGGCCGTGCACGCCGAGCACGCCGCGGCGCGGGAACGGAAGGACGAGCCCGCCCAACAGCCCGCCGACTCAGCGGTCACCCTCGGTGAGGAGCCGGCGTAGCTCGCCCTCCACCTCCGCGGCCGCGACGAACAGCAGCTCGTCGCCGCCCTCCAGCGGTTCGTCGGACTCCGGCACGATCACCCGCTGACCCCGCAGGATGGTGACCAGTGCGGCGTCTCGGGGCAGGGTCAGCTTGCGGACCGGCCGCCCGCCCCACGGGGTGTCGTCCGGCAGGGTGATCTCCACCAGGTTGGCCTCGCCGTGACGGAACTCCATGAGCCGCACCACGTCGCCCACCGCGAAAGCCTCCTCGACCAGCGAGGCCAGCAGTCGCGGCGTGGACACCGCCACGTCCACGCCCCACGCGTTGTCGAAGAGCCACTCGTTGCGGGGGTCGTTGACCCGGGCCACCACCCTCGGCACCGCGAACTCGGTCTTGGCCAGCAGGGAGAGCACGACATTGGCCTTGTCGTCCCCGGTCGCGGCGATTACCACGTCGAAGTCCTCGAGATGCATCGCCTCCAGCAGGCTCAGCTCGCAGGCGTCGCCGAGATGCCAGTGCGCCGCCGGGATGGCCTCGACGTCGTAGTGGCCGGCGTTGCGCTCGATCAGCGTGACGTCATGGGCGTTCTCCACCAGTTCGCGCGCGATGGATCTGCCCACCGCGCCCGCTCCGGCGATGGCGACCTTCACCAGTACCACTCCCGTCGCATTCCCGATCTCCTATCCGGCCTCACTCGTCGGCCTCGGGCGGCCGGGCGGCGATGACCATGGCCTCGGCGCACTGGCCCGACACCGCGGCCAGGTAGATCTGGTCACCGGCCTGGACCACGGTCTTGGAATCGGGCAGCACGCCGGTGCCGAATCGGATCAGGAAGGCAACCCGCCCGCCGCTGGCCGTCTCCAACTCGGTTACTCGCCGCCCCACCCACTCCTCGTTCACGTCGAGTTCGGTGACGGCCACGGTGCCGGTCGGGTCGCGCCACCGCGTGGTCTCGGTGTCGTGGGTGAGCGCGTTGAGCAACCGGTCGGTCGTCCACGGCACGGTGGCCACCGTGGGAATGCCGAGCCGCTCGTAGACGGCCGCGCGCTTGGCGTCGTAGATCCGGGCCACCACACGCTGGACGCCGAACATCTCGCGGGCCACCCGGGCGGAGATGATGTTGGAGTTGTCGCCGGAGGACACCGCGGCGAAAGCGCCGGCGCGTTCGATCCCGGCGCTGAGGAGCACCTCGCGATCGAAGCCCATGCCGAGGACCTGCTCGCCGGAGAACTCCGGGGACAGCCGCTGGAAGGCCGTCGGGTCCCTGTCGATGACCGCGACCTCGTGGCCGATCCGGGACAACGCGTCCGCCAGCGACGCGCCGACGCGGCCGCAGCCCATCACCACAACACGCAACCCTGAAGCCCTCCAGTCTCGTCAGCGACGGTCCGGGCGGCCGCCCGGGGGAACGCTACCGCCGACCCCGCCAAGGCTTACCCTTGGCTCTCGTGTCCAAGCTTTCCACGGGTGTGCGCCGGCTTCTGCTCGGACAGCCATTCCGTAGCGACAAGCTCAGTCACACGCTGCTGCCCAAACGGGTGGCTTTGCCGGTGTTCGCCTCCGACGCGCTGTCCTCGGTCGCCTACGCCCCCGAGGAGATCTTCCTGGTCCTGTCGGTCGCGGGCCTGTCGGCCTATGTGATGGCGCCGTGGATCGGCGTGGCGGTGGCGGTGGTGATGCTGGTGGTCGTGGCGTCCTACCGCCAGAACGTGCAGGCCTACCCCTCCGGCGGCGGCGACTACGAAGTCGTCAGCACCAACCTCGGGCCGACCGCGGGTCTGACGGTGGCCAGCGCGCTACTGATCGACTACGTGCTCACCGTCGCGGTGTCGATGGCCTCGGCGATGTCGAATATCGGGTCAGCGGTGCCCTTCGTCGCCGAGCACAAGGTGGCCTTCGCGGTTGGGGCGATCCTGCTGCTCGCCGCGGCGAACCTGCGCGGTATCAGGGAGTCGGGGACCGCTTTCGCCATCCCTACCTATGCGTTCATGGCCGGCATGCTGATCATGCTGGCCTGGGGCTTCGTCCAGATTTTCGTGATGGGGCACGAGTTGCGCGCCGAGTCCGCGGGATTCGATCTGAAGTCCGAGCACGGGGATGTGCTGGGATTCGCGCTGGTGTTCCTGGTGGCCAGGGCGTTCTCCTCGGGCTGCGCGGCCCTGACCGGGGTGGAGGCGATCAGCAACGGGGTTCCGGCGTTCCGTAAACCCAAGTCGCGCAACGCCGCCACCACCCTGGCGATGCTGGGCGCCATCGCCGTCACGCTGTTCATCGGCATGATCGTGCTGGCCATCGAGACCGGCGTGAAGGTCGCCGAGCGGCCGGCCGAGCAGCTTGTCGGGGCGCCGGAGGGCTACCGGCAGAAGACCCTGCTCGCCCAACTCGCCGACACCGTCTTCCACGACTTCCCGGCCGGGCTGTTCCTGATCACCGGTGTGACCGCCCTGATCCTCGCGCTCGCCGCCAACACCGCGTTCAACGGGTTCCCGGTACTGGGTTCCATCCTGGCCCAGGACCGCTACCTGCCGCGCCAGTTGCACACCCGCGGCGACCGGCTCGCCTTCTCCAACGGCATCGTCTTCCTCGCGCTGGCCGCAATCGGCTTCATCATCGCCTTCGGCGCGGAGGTGACCTCGCTGATCCACCTCTACATCGTCGGGGTGTTCGTGTCCTTCACGCTCAGCCAGATCGGCATGGTCCGGCACTGGAACCGGTTGCTGGCCACCGAGGACGACCCCCAGGAACGGCGCCGCATGATGCGGTCACGGGCGGTCAACACCGTCGGGTTCATCGCCACCGGCGCGGTGCTGATCGTGGTGCTTGTGACCAAGATCGCGGTGGGCGCCTGGATCGCGGTCCTGGCGATGGGGATCTTGTTCGTGCTGATGCGGGCGGTCCACCGGCACTACGACGCGGTGGCGCGGGAACTGACCCCGAGCGCGGAGGAAGAGGGCGAGATCGTGCTGCCCAGCCGCAATCATGCGGTGGTGCTGGTCTCCAACATGCAACTGCCGACGCTGCGGGCACTGGCCTATGCCCGGGCGACTCGGCCCGACGTGCTGGAGGCGCTGACCGTCAGCGTCGACGACGCCGATACCCGCGCACTGGTGCACAAATGGGAGGACAGCGCCGTCTCGGTCCCGTTGAAGGTGCTCGCCTCGCCCTACCGGGAGGTGACCGGCCCGGTGCTGGACTACGTCAAGCGGATCAGCAGGGACTCCCCGCGCACGGTGGTGACGGTGTTCGTCCCCGAGTACGTGGTGGGTCACTGGTGGGAGGGCCTGCTGCACAACCAGACCGCGCTGCGACTGAAGACCAGGCTGCTGTTCATGCCCAACGTGATGATGACGTCGGTTCCCTGGCAGCTGGACTCGTCCGAGCGGGTCAGGCAGCCGCAAGGTCAGAACGCGCCCGGGGACGTCCGCCGCGGTTTCGTCGATTGAGCGGGGCCGGCGAGCTCGAACTGCGCACCGGGCCGATGGCCAACGGTGGCAGTTGCGTCGCGCGCCACGACGGACGGGTGGTCTTCGTCCGGCACGCGTTGCCCGGGGAGCTGACCCGGGTCCGAATCACCAGCCGTCGTGACTCCTTCTGGCACGCCGAGGCCGTCGACATCCTGGAGGCCTCCGCGGATCGGGTCGACTCGCTGTGCCCGGTGGCCGGAGCGAAGGGGGCGGGCTGCTGTGACCTGGCGTTCGCCGACCCCGCCGCCGCGCGGCTGATCAAGGGCGAGGTGGTCGCCAACCAATTGCAGCGCCTTGGCGGGCACGTCTGGGGAGGGGCCGCCGAACCGATCGGTACGGGCGCGGCGACGGGCTGGCGCACCCGGGTGCGGCTGGGAGTGGATGCCGAGGGCAACGCCGGCCTGCACCGCTACCACAGCGCCGAACTGGTCACCGAACTGAACTGCGGCCAGGTCGCGGCGGGACTGGTGGAGGGGCTGGCCGGCCCGCGCTGGCGCGGCGCCGAGGAGGTGCACGCAGTGCTCGACGACGAGGGACGGCGTCATGTGGTCACGACCGGGCGCGGCGCTTCCCGGGTCGCGGAGGGTCGGGCCGAGTCGGTCCAGCGGGTCGGTTCCCGGTCCTGGAAGCTTCCCGTCACGGCCTTCTGGCAGGCCCACCGGGAGGCCCCTGCCGCCTACAGCGCGCTGGTGGCCGAATGGGCCGCAGCCGCGGCGGGCGGGCTGGCATGGGACCTCTACGGCGGCGCTGGAGTGTTCGCCGCCGCGCTGGCAGGGGCGGTCGGCGAGAACGGGCGGGTCCTGACGGTGGACACCTCCCGGGCCGCCTCGGCGGCCGCTGCGGCGGCCCTGGCCGACTTGGGTCAGGTGACGGTGATCCGCGATTCGGTGCGCCGGATGTTGTCCCGACAGCCGCAGCGGGCCGATGTGGCGGTCCTCGACCCGCCCAGGGCCGGCGCCGGTCGCGCCGTGGTCGATTCGCTGGCGGCGGCCGAAGTGCCGCGGATCATCCACATCGGCTGCGAAGCAGCGGCTTTCGCCCGAGACGTCGGTCTTTACCGGGCACGCGGCTATCAGGTGACCGAAATCCGGGTGTTCGACGCCTTCCCGCTGACCCACCACGTCGAGTGCATGGCGCTGTTGACGAGGTGAGCGCGCCGGTGGGGGTGTTTGTAGGATGGGTGCTCAGGGAGCTCCGGGAAATTTGGTCGGCACTGTTCACTCCGACCCGTCGATCACCGAGGTGAAGCCATGGCAAAGGGGTTTCTCCGGGCCCCGGCCCGGCTCTTCAGCCGCGGCTCCTGGTCGGAGACCCGGCGGGTCCTCACGATCTTCCACAAGGAAACCGTCGGTGGGGCGGTGCTGCTGGTCGCGGCCACCGTCGCCCTGGTGTGGGCGAACTCGCCGTGGTCGGCCTCCTACCACGCACTGACCGACTGGAAGGTCGGCTCCGACGATCTCGGGCTGCACCTCTACCTGTCGCTGGGCAGCTGGGCGGCCGACGGTCTGCTGGCCATCTTCTTCTTCGTGGTCGGCCTCGAGCTCAAACGCGAGTTCGTCGCCGGGGACCTGCGTGATCCCGCCCGTGCGGCGCTCCCCATCGCCGCGGCGGTCGGCGGGATGGTGGTCCCGGCGCTGATCTTCCTGGCGTTCGCCGCCCCGGTGGGCGACGGGGCGACGCGCGGCTGGGCGATCCCGACCGCCACCGACATCGCGTTCGCCGTGGCGGTGCTGGCGGTGATCTCCACCCATCTCCCGGCCGCGCTGCGCACGTTCCTGCTCACCCTGGCGGTGGTCGACGACCTGTTGGCGATCATGGTGATCGCGGTGTTCTACACGGCCAAGATCAACCTCGGCGCGCTGCTGCTGGCGGTCATCCCCCTGGCGCTGTTCGCTGTGCTCGTGCAGCGGGGGGTCCGCTCGGGATGGCTGCTCATCCCGCTGGCCCTGGCGACCTGGATCCTGGTCCACGAATCGGGGGTCCATGCCACCGTGGCGGGGGTGTTGCTGGGCTTCATGGTGCCGGTGCTGCGCGAGAACGGCGACGGGCCGGAGGACCCCGCCGCCGAGCCGTGCATGGCCGAGCGCTTCGAGCACGTCGTGCGGCCCATCTCGGCGGGCTTCGCCGTCCCGGTCTTCGCCTTCTTCGCCGCCGGGGTGACCTTCGGCGGATATAACGGTTTGGTGACCGCCCTGAGCGACCCGATCGCCTTGGGCATCGTGGGCGGTCTGGTGGTGGGTAAGACCATCGGGGTGTTCGGCACCACCCGGTTGCTGGCCGCCTTCACCCATGCGCGGCTTGACCCGTCACTGCGCTGGATCGACGTGCTCGGCGTCTCGATGCTGGCCGGGATCGGTTTCACGGTGTCCCTGCTCATCGGCGAGTTGGCCTACGGCTCGGGTTCGCCGCGTGGGGATGTGGTCAAGGTCGCCGTACTCGCCGGCTCGTTGCTCGCCGCGGTGCTCGCCGCCGCCGTGTTGCGAATCCGAAACCGGCACTACCGGTCGGTCTTCGAGCTGGAGACCGCCGACGCCGACCGCGACGGCGTGCCCGACGTCTACCAAGCGGTGCCGCCGGCGCCCGGGCGCGGTGCGTAGACTGACGCAATGCTCGAACAGATCCGCGGCCCCGCTGATCTGCAGCGCCTCAATCAGGCTCAGCTGACCGAACTGGCCGCCGAGATCCGTCAGTTCCTCATTCACAAGGTGGCCGCCACCGGCGGGCACCTCGGGCCCAACCTGGGTGTGGTGGAACTGACCCTGGCGTTGCACCGAGTCTTCGACTCGCCGCACGACCCGATCGTGTTCGACACCGGGCACCAGGCCTACGTCCACAAGATGCTGACCGGGCGCTGGGCCGATTTCGACTCGCTGCGGATGAAGGGCGGCCTGTCGGGCTACCCGTCACGCGGCGAGAGTGACCACGATTGGGTGGAGTCCAGCCACGCCTCCTCGGCGCTGTCCTATGCCGATGGTCTGTCGAAGGCCTTCGAGCTCACCGGCCAGCGCAACCGCCACGTCGTGGCCGTCGTCGGCGACGGCGCGCTGACCGGCGGAATGTGCTGGGAGGCCCTCAACAACATCGCCGCGGCCGACCGGTCGGTGGTCATCGTCGTCAACGACAACGGCCGCAGCTACGCCCCGACGATCGGGGGTTTGGCCGATCATCTGGCCGGCCTGCGGTTGCAGCCCGCCTACGAGCGGATGCTGGAGCGCGGCCGCGTGGCGGTGCGCGGAATGCCGATGATCGGTGAGGTTTGCTACCAGGCCATTCACAGCGTCAAGGCCGGCCTGAAGGACGCGATCTCCCCGCAGGCCATGTTCACCGATCTGGGCCTGAAGTATGTCGGCCCCATCGACGGCCACGACGAGCACGCGGTGGAGACCGCGTTGCGGCACGCCCGCGGATTCAACGCCCCGGTGATCGTGCACGTGGTCACCCGCAAGGGCATGGGGTATGCGCCCGCGGAGAACGACGAAGCCGAACAGATGCACGCCTGTGGGGTGATCGACCCGGAGACCGGTCTGGCCACCGCGGCCTCGGCCCCGGGTTGGACCTCGGTGTTCTCCGAGGCGCTGATCGGCTACGCGCACAAGCGCCGCGATGTGGTGGCCATCACCGCCGCCATGCCGGGGCCGACCGGTCTGGCGGCTTTCGGGGAGCGCTACCCCGACCGGATGTTCGACGTGGGCATCGCCGAACAGCATGCGCTGACCTCGGCGGCCGGCCTGGCCATGGGCGGTCTGCACCCGGTCGTCGCGATCTACTCGACATTCCTCAACCGGGCGTTCGACCAGATCATGATGGACGTCGCGCTGCACAGGCTGCCGGTGACCATGGTGCTCGACCGGGCCGGTGTGACGGGCAACGATGGCGCCAGCCACAACGGTGTGTGGGATTTGTCGATGCTCAACATCGTGCCCGGGATCCGGGTCGCCGCGCCGCGGGACGGCACCCGCCTGCGCGAGGAACTCGGCGAGGCTCTCGACGTCGATGACGGGCCGACTGCCCTTCGTTTCCCCAAAGGGGAAGTCGGCGAGGACATCCCGGCGCTCGAGCGTATTTCCGGGATCGACGTGCTGTCCCGTCCCGACAGGGGACTCACCGCCGACGTCCTGATCGTCGCGGTCGGCGCGTTCGCCGCGATGGCGCTGAAGGTGGCCGGCCGGTTGCGAACCCAGGGCATCGGCGTCACCGTGGTCGACCCACGCTGGGTTCTCCCGGTCCCCGACGCGCTGGCCCCGCTGGCCCGAGGGCACAAGCTGGTCGTCACCCTCGAGGACAACGGGGTGCGCGGCGGCGTCGGTAGTGCGGTCTCATCGGCGCTGCGGGCGGCCGAGGTCGATGTGCCCTGCCGCGACATAGGGGTGCCACAACGGTTCCTGGACCACGCCTCCCGCGGCGAGGTGCTCAGCGAGGTAGGGCTCACCGAACGCAACATCGCCCGCCACATCACCGGCTGGGTGGCCGCCCAGGGCGCCGCCGACGAGTCGGTGGGGGAACGGGTCGACGAGAAGGGCGCCGGATCTCAGTCCTGAGCCCCGAGCCGGTTCAAGGCGTCCGCCACCGCAGGAACCGCCAGTTCGCACTGCCATGACCGGGCCCCGCCCTCACGCAGGAAGTCCTCGACCGCGGCGCGTGTGTCGGGTTTTTGCTCCCAGTCCCAGCACAGTTTCCGTACCAGTTCCGGTGACACCAGGTTCTCGGTGGGAACCCGGACGCGGTCGGAGGTCTCGGTGAGCGCGGACCGCACCACCTCCAGTCGGGCGGCGGCCTCGGGCTTGCGCCTGGCCCAACGGACCGGCGGTGGCGGGCCACTCAGGGATTCGGTGAGTTCGGGCGGATCGACCTCAGCCCGGGCCGCGGCGAGGGCGTCGAGCCAGACCCGCGCGCCGCGGCGCTGCTTCTGGCCGCCGAAGACCGGCAGCGCGGTGAGCTCGGACTCCGTCTTGGGGTCGGCCAGCGCAGCGGCGACGATGGCTGAATCCGGCAGGATGCGGCCTGGCGCGATGTCCCGGTTGCGCGCGATCTGATCGCGTGCGGTCCATAGTTCCCGGACCGCGGCGAGTCCGGCGCGGGTGCGGACCTTGTGGATGCCCGAAGTGCGCCGCCAGCGGTCCCGACGGGTCACCGCAAATTCCGCGCGGCGGAGGTGCTCGAATTCCTCTGCGGCCCAGGTGGTCTTGTCCTGATCGGCCAACACATCGCCCACAGCGGCCCGCAGTTCCAGCAGCACCTCGACGTCCAGGGCGGCGTAGTTGAGCCAGGCAGCGGGCAGCGGGCGTTTCGACCAGTCTGCGGCTCCGTGTCCCTTGGCCAGCCCCAGTCCCAGGAGCCGGTGAACCATGGCCGCCAGGTTGACCCGCTCGAAACCGGCCAGCCGTCCGGCGAGTTCGGTGTCGTAGAGAGCCGGTGGCCGCAAGCCGACCTCGGCCAGGCAGGGCAGATCCTGGTCCGCGGCGTGCAGGATCCACTCGTCCTCGGCGAGCACCTCGCTGAGCGGGGCCAGTGCGTCGATCGGGCTGCCGCCGTGGTTGACCGGGTCTATCAGCACCGTCCCCGCCCCCGCGCGACGGATCTGGATGAGATAGGCGCGGTTGGAGTAGCGGAAGCCCGAGGCCCGTTCTGCATCGACGGCGAACGGGCCGCTGCCGGCCCCCAGCTTCGCGGCGGCTCCGGCGATCTCCTCGGCCGTCACCGCCAGAGGCGGAACACCATCGGCCGGCTGCAACAGCGGGGTCGGTTCGGGAAGCTGCTCGGCCGCCGTATCGGTGGTCGGGGCAGCCCCGGCAGTGTCGGTGCGGTCCATCGTCAAGCGCGCGAGCGGGAGGACAGGTCGGTGACGCCCGCCGGCGGCAGGCCCGCCGCGTGCTCGAGAACCTCGCAGAACGCCTGGACGTGGGCGCCGAGAGCAAGGCTGGTGGCGGTCCAGGAGGCGCGCAGCTCCAACTGGTGGGCGCGTGGCGGGCCGGAGATGTCGCCGTAGCGCACCGAGGTGGTGGCGGTGACCGTCCCGCCCAGGGCGGTGACCTGGTCGGCACCCGACTCCAGGGCGTCGACCAGCCAACTCCAGGCCACCTCGGGCAGCAGCGGGTCGACCGCCTCATGCGGGTCGAGGTCGGCCTGTATGTAGGCGACCAGCCGCATGGTGCCGTCCCAGGCCTCGCCACCGTCGGGGTCGTGCAGCAGGATCAACCGGCCGAACGCGTCGCCGCCGGCATCCTCGCCGATGGCCTCGGCGTCATCGCGCTTGACCTCGGCGCCCAGCGCGTAGCTGAAGGGCGCGAGGCGCTGAGGTGGGCGGATCGGGCCAAGCTCGATCTCCGCGCGCACCTCGGCGGCGTTCATCGCCGCCACCGCCTCGCGGAACTGGGCAGGCTCGGCCAGGGTCACACCTCTCGACGCTAGCCGCAACCGGCGGGGCGTGCAGGCAGGCGCGCCGTGCCCGCACGGCAGGGGCTGGGCGCATGGCAGCATGGTCGCGGTGAACCCCCGCCGTCGGCTGACCGAGGCGCCGTATCTGGCCGCCGCGAACGGCCGTCCCGCCGACCGCGTGCCGGTCTGGTTCATGCGGCAGGCCGGGCGATCGCTGCCCGAGTACCGGGATCTGCGGGCCCGCCACTCGATGATGGAGGCCTGCTTCGACCCCGAACTCATCTGCGAGATCACTCTGCAGCCGATCCGCCGGCACGGGGTGGACGCGGCGATTCTGTTCTCCGATATCGTCGTCCCACTCCGTGGGGCCGGAGTGGAACTGGACATCGTGCCCGATGTCGGTCCGGTGATCGCCCACCCGGTGCGCACCGCGACCGATGCGGCCGGCATCCGGAAGCTGCAGCCCGACCAGGTGGGGGCGGTCTCCGATGCGGTCGGATTGCTCGTCGCCGAGCTCGGCGAGGTGCCTCTGATCGGGTTCGCCGGCGCCCCCTTCACCCTGGCCTCGTATCTGGTTGAGGGCGGGCCGAGCAAGCTCCACGAGCGAACCAAGACGATGATGCTCGCCGAGCCGGCGGTCTGGCACGCGTTGATGACAGCCCTGACCGATCTGACCATCGACTTCCTGACGATCCAGCTTGACGCCGGCGTGGACGCCGTACAGCTCTTCGATTCCTGGGCCGGCACCCTGTCGCTGGCCGACTACCGCAGCTACGTACTTCCGCACAGCGCGCGGGTGTTCGACGCCCTCGCCGGATTCGGGGTGCCGATGACGCATTTCGGCGTCGGGACGGCCGAACTTCTGGGGGCGATGTCCGAGGCTCTTCCGGCCGGAGCCCCCGGGGTGGTCGGGGTGGACTGGCGCACGACCCTCACCGATGCCGCGCACCGGGTCGGGCCCGGAAAGGCACTTCAGGGCAACCTTGATCCGGTGACCCTGCTGGCCGGCTGGCCGGTGGTGGAGCGGGCCGCGCGCGGTGTGGTCGAGGACGGCCGCCGCGCGGTCGAGGCCGGCGCGGCTGGGCACGTCTTCAACCTCGGCCACGGAGTCCTGCCCTCCACCGACCCCGGGCTGCTCACCGACCTGGTCGCGCTCGTGCACACGCTGTGAGCCGCCGCTTCGGCGTCATCGGGGGCGGTGTCTCCGGCTTGGTCGCCGCCTACCGGTTGCGGCGGGCCGCCGGACCGGACGCCGAAATCGTGCTGTTCGACCCCGCCGACCGGCTCGGCGGCGTGCTTCGGACCGAAACGCTGGCCGGCCGGCCGATGGATGTCGGCGCCGAGGCCTTCGTCGCGCGCCGCCGGGAGGTGCCCGCCCTGCTTGCCGAACTCGGGCTGGCCGGCCGACAGATCACCACCACCGGGGTACGGCCCACCATCTACTGTCGCGATCGGCTGCACCCGCTGCCGAAGGGGACGGTCAACGGGATCCCGGGTTCGGCGGAATCGGTGGCCGGCCTGGTGGACCGGGCAACGGTGCAGCGCATCGCCACCGAGCCGGGCCGGCCGCTGGACTGGTGCGCCGGCTCGGACCCGGCGGTGGGCGAGGTGGTCGCTGACCGGTTCGGCGAGCAGGTGGTGTCCCGCTCGGTCGATCCGCTGTTATCGGGGGTCTATGCCGGCTCAGCCGCCGGCATCGGCATCCGTGCCGCGGTTCCCACTGTCGCGGCCGCGCTGGATGAGGGGGCGGACAGTCTCACCGCGGCGGTGCGCCGTGCCCTGCCGCCGGCGGTGGCCGGCCCGGTCTTCGGGGCCATCAGCGGCGGCTACCGGGTGCTGCTCGATGCCCTGGTCACCGCGGGTTCCATCCGATGGATTCAGACCGCCGTGGCCGCCCTCGGGGACGACGGGTCGGGGTGGTCGGTCTCCGAGGAGGGCGGCGGGTCCTGGAGGTTCGACGCCGTGGTGCTGGCCGTGCCGGCACCCCGGGCGGCCGCGTTGCTGTCCGGGGTGGCCCCGCACGCGGCGGCCGCGGCCGCCGAGATCCCGGTGGCCTCGGCGGTGGTGGCCGCCCTGGCGATGCCCGCCGGCACACCCTTCCCGCCACAGTCCGGGGTGCTGGTGGCCAGCGGGGAACCCCTGCACGCCAAGGCGATCACGCTGACAAGCCGGAAGTGGGGCACCGGCGGGGGTGCCGAGTTGCTCCGTCTCTCGTTCGGCAGGTTCGGCGACGACATCGCCCAGTGCGCCACCGACAGCGACATCCTGAGCTGGGCTCAGGACGACCTGGCAGCGGTGTTCGGGATCGCCGCGGAGCCCCTCGAGGTGATGGTGCGCCGCTGGATCGGCGCGCTGCCGCAGTACGGGCCGGGCCACGCCGAGATCGTCGCGCGACTGCGGGCGAGTCTTCCTCCGGCCCTGGCGGTGGCCGGCAACTACCTCGACGGGGTGGGAGTGCCGGCGTGTGTGGCCGCTGCCGGACGGGCGGCGGTGGCGGCGGTTGCCGCCGCCGGATAGCCGCGCGGCGCGTGGCACCATAGACCCCATGGCGAGACTGGATTACGACACGCTCAACGCCACCATCCGGTACGTGATGTTCTCGACGTTCGCCGTGCGGCCCGGGGTACTCGGCTACGACGAAGAGTCCCGCGCCGCGGTGGTCGACGACACCGCGACCTTCCTCAAGCAGCAGGAGGGCAACGGGGTCGTGGTCCGCGGCCTCTACGACGTGGCGGGGATGCGGGCCGACGCCGACTTCATGATCTGGACACACGCCGAGCGGGTGGAGTCCCTGCAGCACGCCTACAGCGACTTCCGGCGCGCCACAATCCTGGGCCGGGCGTGCACGCCGGTGTGGAGCAGTGTGGCACTGCATCGACCAGCCGAGTTCAACAAGAGCCACGTGCCGGCCTTCCTGGCGGGGGAGGAGCCGGGCAACTACGTCTGCGTCTACCCGTTCGTGCGTTCGCTGGAGTGGTATCTGCTCCCCGACGACGAGCGCCGCAAGATGCTGGCCGACCACGGTATGGCCGCCCGCGGTTACAAAGACGTGCGCGCGAACACCGTGCCGGCCTTCGCCCTCGGCGACTACGAGTGGATTCTTGCCTTCGAGGCACCCGAGCTGCACCGGATCGTCGATCTGATGCGCGACCTGCGCGCCACCGAGGCGCGCCTGCACGTCCGTGAGGAGATTCCCTTCTATACCGGCCCGCGGGTCGGCGTCGAAGAACTCGTCAACAGCCTGCCCTGATCAGAACGGCGGGTCGCCGCCGGCGCAGGGTGGGGTTCCGGCGATCCCAGCGGCCACGGCCCGGCTCTGCCGGGCCCGACGGTTGTGCGTCCTCTCCGTGGCGATGCGATGGGCCCGGTTCGCGGCACGGGTGGTCTTCCGCACGGGCATCATCACGGCGCGATCGGCGACACGGTGTCCGTCGCGGGAGGGTGGGCGTCGGGACGGGAGCGAGATGTCCCGGGTCGGCGCCGAGAGGCTGGGGAAGAGAAGAGCGCTGCCGGGGGTGGTGACGTAGGTCTGACCGCCGGGGAGCGTCCAGATCACTGTCCCGTCGACGAGCTGCTTGTCCTGCCACCCCCAGAAGGTTTTGATCAAATGATGAAGACGGCAAAGGCATTTCATGTTCGACGCATGAGTTGCGCCGCCTTCCGCGTAGGGAACTGTGTGGTCAAGATCGCACGCCACCGCGGGGCGGTCACAGCCCGGCGCCCGGCAGGTCAGATCACGGGCCCGCACGAAATCGGCCAGTGTCCGCGACGGCCGGTATCGGGGCTCGGCGACAGGCGGGGCGATCAGCGGCCGGACCCTGGCCTGGGCGGCCAGGTCCCGCACCTGCTCGGCGGTGATCAGGGTGCCGGTGCCGAGCAGCAGGGCGGGCCTGTCATTGCGGCCGGCGAGGGTGGACTGCTCGGCGACAACGTGGATCACAATCGGCGAGGGAGTCGCCGCCGCTGCCGGGCACTGTGCCGATCCGCACCGGCACATCAGCCTGTCGGCGCCGGCGGCCAGGGCTCCCAGGGCATCGGCGCGGCGCTGCCCGGCAGATCGGGGGTCCTGCTCGCACGCCGTCGCGGCCACCGCGTCCAGCCGTCGGTCGAGCGCCGCGGCGTCGGCGGCCAGGAGTCGCCCCGACACATCGGCGGTATCCCCGCCCTCATGCCAGATGGTGACGTCACGGTCGCGGGAGCGTTCCCGGGCACGGCGGACCGCGTCAGGGTCCACGGCATGCACCACCCGATCGATCTCGCGGGCAAGCCGGCCCGGCGTCATCGACGGCCAGCGCGCGGCCCGGGCGGCGATGAGGCTGTCCACCTCGACCATGATTGAGCTGTCGGTGATCAGTTCTGTGCGATAGACGATCGTGGTGAACATCGTCAGATCGACCTCCCCGGCGGCGAACACTGCGGCCACCGACGGCAGTCGCCGCATCGCCAGTCCGTAGTTGAGGTAGCTGCCGGCCTTGCCGAGGCTGACCCGCAGTGCCGCGGCCACCTCCGCGCCCACCGCCGCCCAGGTGTCCACCGCCCACTCCTCGGATTCGCCGCGTTCGGCCCTGCGCATCTCGAAGAGTTCGGCGACTGCGGCGAGCCTGCGTGCGGCGGCCCGGTTCTCCTGCCTGGACGACTCGACCAGACCGGCGAGCAGGGCCCGGGACGCGGGGGTCTCGGGGGGATCCCAGTGGTCGTGAATCCGTTTATCGAACATGTGTTCTATTATGTCAGGGGCCACCGACACGGATGTGTGATCTCGCAGGACATCGGTGACAGTTCTGCCCCGAGGCTCGGGCGGTGGCTGTCAATGAACCGATCGATCCTTGTGTCCGCCTCGCGATCTCGCAGTGGCCCAAATATTTTTGCGAGGTGCGTTTTGCCACGACCGGACCCAGCGCGCGGGATTCGCGCAGCCGTTGGCGGCGCGCCTCCAGGCGGCGCTGGATCCGGTAGAGGGTGGTTGCGTCATTCATCGAGCCGGTGATCAGTCTGGGGGCGCGACGGAAACGCCGGCGCCGCGAACACTGTCACCG
>CAYURT010000050.1:0-23444 GCA_964447215.1 uncultured Mycobacterium sp. | reverse complement strand
GTGCCCTCGGTGAGATTCGAACTCACACTGGACGGGTTTTGAATCCGTTTCCTCTGCCAGTTGGGATACGAGGGCGGTGCGCTCACGATAGTGGATGGCTGTCCCGCGGTGTGGGCGCGGGGATCCCGGCGCGCGGTCACCCGTCGGCCGGGTGACAATGGCACCTATGGCTGAGCCGGGCGCCGGGACGCGAGTGCTGATCGCCGAAGACGAGGCGCTCATCCGCCTCGACCTCGCCGAAATGCTCCGGGACGAGGGCTATCAGGTGGTCGGCGAAGCCGCCGACGGCCAGGAGGCCGTCGAACTGGCGCAGGAACTGCGTCCGGACCTGGTCATCATGGACGTCAAGATGCCCCGCCGCGACGGTATCGACGCGGCCGCCGAGATCGCCGCCAAACGGATCGCCCCGGTTGTGGTGCTGACCGCGTTCAGTCAGCGCGAACTGGTCGAGAAGGCCCGCGACGCGGGGGCGATGGCCTACCTGGTCAAACCGTTCTCGGTCAGCGACCTCATCCCCGCGATTGAGCTGGCGGTCAGCCGCTACACGGAGATCACCGGCCTCGAGCGGGAGGTCGCCGACCTCAACGACCGGCTGGAGACCCGCAAGCTGATCGAGAGGGCCAAGGGGCTCCTGCAGTCCCGGCACGACATGACCGAACCGGAGGCATTCCGGTGGATGCAGCGCGCCGCGATGGACCGGCGGACCACGATGAAACGGGTCGCCGAGATCGTGTTGGAGACGATGGACGGATCCGACGGCGCGCCCATCGAGGGATGATCCCCGAGCGGTTTCGCCGCACGTTAGCTATGTTCTACCGCAAGTATCGTGGTCACCCCGCCGCCCCCAGGGTGGCTGATGGCCGATCAACCCGGAGGTGAAACGTGCCCGGACGGGCGACACGGAAGGTCATCGCGGCGGGATCCGCGGCCGTTCTCATGTGGGGGATCGCTGCCTGCAGCCAGCCCGCACCCGGCGGGCAGGGTGGCGAGGGATCCCCCGCCGCGCAGGGTGATGCTGCCGCCACCGACTTGAAGATCGTGGAAAAAGTGCAGGTCGACGAGAACGGCGCCGCGGTCACCGCTTCGGGCGGCCTGGAGCCGGCGAGCGCGGCGGGCGACGGCACGGCCACCTGTGAGCCGGTGGCGATCGCGATGGCCGGTGCGCTCAACGGACCCGACGCCGCCCTGGGCATCAACATCAAGAACGGTATCCAGATGGCCGTCGACGAGCACAACACGGCCAATCCGGGCTGCCAGATCGAATTGAAGACCTTCGACACCGAAGGGGATCCGCAGAAGGCCACCGCGATCGCCCCCCAGATCGTGGACGACGCCTCGATCATCGGCCTGATAGGTCCGGCTTTCTCCGGGGAGACCAAGGCCACCGGCGGGGTGTTCGATCAGGCCGGTCTGCTGGCCGCCACCGCGTCGGCCACCAACGTCACGCTGTCCGAGGAGGGGTGGAAGACCTTCTTCCGGGGGCTGGCCAACGACGGTGTGCAGGGACCGTCGATCGCCAACTACATGAAGAACACGCTCGGCGACGAGAAGGTGTGCGTGGTCGATGACAGCACCGACTACGGGATCGGGCTGGCCACCGTTGTTCGCGACACTCTCGGTCCGGTGGCCGACCCGGGCTGCAACATCACGGTCAAGAAGGGCGACAAGGACTTCTCCGCGGCGGTCACCCAGGTCAAGGGTGCCGATCCGGATTCGGTGTTCTACAGCGGTTACTACGCCGAGGCGGCACCGTTCGTCCAACAGCTGCGGGACGCCGAATTCTCCGGCCGGTTCGTCAGCGCGGACGGCACCAAGGATCCGGAGTTCGTCAAGCAGGCCGGCCAGTCCGCGAAGGACGCGGTGCTGTCCTGCCCCTGCGGCCCGGCTTCCGCGGAGTTCGCCGATGCCTACACCAAGAAGTTCGGCCAGGCCCCCGGCACCTACAGCACCGAGGGCTATGACCTGGGCACCATCCTGGCCAAGGGCATCGACTCCGGGGCCAACACCCGCGAGACGCTGCTCAGCTTCGTCCGCGACTACGAGGGCCAAGGGGTCGCCCGCAAGTACCAGTGGACCGACACCGGGGAACTCACCACCACGCTGATCTGGATCTACGAGGTCCAGTAGACGCAGCCGCCACGACAGTTTCCGGGGGACCGCCGCCCCGGTCGTAGCGCGCTGGCGAAAGGTCAGTGAGGAGTCCACCGCCGCCGATGAACGAGTGCGTGAGCCAAGTCGCCTATTTGGCCGGTGACATCAGCTTCAACGTCGAGAACCTGCGGAACGGCTTCTGGCAGCTGACCATCGACGGGTTGGCCTGGGGCTCGATCTACGCCCTCGTCGCCGTCGGCTACACCCTGGTATTCGGGGTGCTCCGGCTGATCAACTTCGCCCATTCGGAGATCTTCATGCTGGGCATGTTCGGGGCGTACTTCTGCCTGGATGTGATCCTCGGATTCACCCCCAGCGGCAACGCCTACAACCGCGGGGTCGTGCTGACGGTGCTCTATCTGGGCATCGCGATGGTGTTCGCCATGGCGGTATCCGGTTCGGCGGCCCTGGGATTGGAAGCGGTCGCCTACCGTCCGCTGCGCAAGCGCAACGCCCGGCCGCTGACATTCCTGATCACCGCGATCGGGATGTCCTTCGTGCTGCAGGAGTTCGTCCACTTCGTGCTGCCCCAGATCCTCAAAGGCTACGGCGGCAGCAACGCACAGCAACCGATCATCCTTGTGCAGCCCAAGACCCAGTTCGAGGTCTTCGGCGCCTCGGTCACCAACATCACGCTCGTGATCATCGTCTCCGCGCTGGTGTTGGCGCGACTGACCTACCTGGCGGTGCACCGAACAAAATTCGGCCGGGGCATCCGCGCGGTCGCCCAGGACCCGACAACGGCCACGCTGATGGGCGTATCCCGCGAGCGGGTGATCATGCTGACCTTCCTGATCGGCGGCGCTCTGGCCGGCGCCGCGGCGGTCCTCTACATACTCCGGGTCCCCCAGGGCATCATCTACTCCGGCGGATTCCTGCTGGGCATCAAAGCCTTCTCCGCGGCTGTGCTCGGCGGTATCGGCAACCTACGCGGAGCCCTGCTCGGCGGCCTGCTACTCGGCATCATGGAGAACTACGGTCAGGCGGTGTTCGGCACCCAGTGGCGCGACGTCGTCGCGTTCGTCCTTCTGGTCCTGGTGCTGCTGATCCGGCCCACCGGAATCCTCGGTGAGAGCCTCGGGAAGGCCCGGGCATGACACCGCCCGTCACGAGGTCGCTGTGGGCTCCCGGCGATGTGCTGCGGCAGTGGTGGTCGGGGCTGGGCCGGGTGCAGAAATGGGGCTTCGGCGTGCTGGCGTTCGGGGCACTGGCCCTGCTGCCGCTCTTCCCGCCACCGTTTCTGGACACCCCGGGCATCAGCTTCGGCGGCACCATGGCCCAGTTCGCCATGGTGGCGATCATCGCGATCGGCCTCAACGTGGTGGTGGGGCAGGCCGGCCTGCTCGATCTGGGCTACGTGGGGTTCTATGCCGTCGGCGCCTACACCGTGGCTCTGCTGACCAGCCCGGACAGCCCGTGGAACCGGCTCGGCCCGAGCGGAATGTTCTCCGAGAAGTGGGCGTGGCTGTCCTGCGTGCCGATCGCCATGGCGGTGACCGCGCTGGCCGGGCTGATCATCGGCAGTCCGACCCTGCGGCTGCGTGGTGACTACCTGGCCATCGTGACCCTGGGCTTCGGCGAGATCATCCGGTTGCTGGCCGACAACCTGTCGGGCATCACCAACGGCCCGCGCGGCCTCAACGGGGTCGCGTATCCCCGACTGGGTCAGAGTCCCGACCTGCCCAACGGGGTGTTCTCCAGCGGGAACTCTGTGGGCGACGCCAACTACGGAACCTGGTGGTTCTGGCTGGGCCTGAGCCTGATCGTGGTGATCCTGCTACTGGTCGGCAACCTCGAGCGGAGTCGGGTCGGCCGCGCCTGGGTGGCCATCCGCGAGGATGAGGACGCCGCGGAGCTGATGGGGGTCAACACCTTCCGGTTCAAACTGTGGGCCTTCGTCATCGGTGCCGCCATCGGCGGCCTTTCCGGCGCCCTCTACGCCGGCCAGGTCCAGTACGTCGCCCCGCCGACGTTCAACATCATCAACTCGATGCTCTTCTTGTGCGCGGTCGTTCTCGGCGGCCAGGGCAACAAACTCGGCGTGGTCTTCGGCGCCTTCCTCATCGTCTACCTGCCCAACCGGCTGCTCGGTGTGGAAGTCCTGGGCATCAATCTCGGCGACCTGAAGTATCTGTTCTTCGGCCTCGCCCTGGTGGTGATGATGATCTTCCGTCCGCAGGGCCTGTTCCCGGCGCGTCAGCACCTGCTGGCCTACGGCCGCTCAGCGCGTGATCTGCTGCACCGCGCCAGCCGAGACGGGGCGGCCCGATGATGCGCGACGACGTCGAGGACCTCGCCGGCCTGCACCGCGACGTGCACGCAGGGGCCGGCGAGCCGCTGCTGGAGGTTTCCGACCTGACCGTGCGATTCGGTGGTCTCACCGCCCTGGAGGCGGTCAGCTTCACCATCGGCCGGGGCGAGATCCTCGGCCTGATCGGCCCGAACGGCGCGGGGAAGACGACCTGTTTCAACGCGATCACCGGGGTGTACCGCCCGACCTCTGGCAGCGTGGTGTTCGACGGCGAACGCCTCGGCCGGATGAAACGCCACCAGATCACCCGCCGGGGCATCGCCCGCACCTTCCAGAACATCCGGCTGTGGGGTGAGATGACCGCCCTGGAGAACGTGGTGGTCGGCACCGACGCCCGCCACCGGACCTCGGTGCCCGGCGCTTTGGTGCGCGGCCCCCGGCACCGCCGCGAGGAACACGCGGGCCTGGAGCGGGCGGTGGCGCTGCTGGAGTTCGTGGGGATCGCCCAGCGCGGCGAGGAGAAGGCCAAGAACCTGTCCTACGGTGACCAGCGCCGCCTCGAAATCGCCAGGGCCCTGGCCACCGAGCCCAAGCTGCTCTGCCTGGACGAACCCGCGGCCGGATTCAATCCCAGCGAGAAGGCCGCCCTGATCGACCTGATCCGCGCTATCCGCGACGACGGCTACACCGTGCTGCTGATCGAACACGACATGCGGCTGGTGATGGGGGTGACCGACCGCATCGTCGTGCTGGAGTTCGGCCGGAAGATCGCCGACGGGCCGCCGGCGGCGATCCGGGAGGACGCTGCGGTGATCGCCGCCTATCTGGGAGTGCCCGATGAGCAGCTCTGAGCCGGTGGGCACCCCGCTGCTGGAGGTCCGCGACGCGGTGGTGCATTACGGCCGCATCGAGGCCCTGCACGGGGTGTCGCTGAGCGTCGGGGAGGGCGAGTTGGTCACCCTGTTGGGATCCAACGGCGCCGGCAAGACGACGCTGATGCGGGCCATCTCCGGACTGCTGCCGCTGTCAACGGGATCGGTCTGGTTCGAGGGCCGGGAGATCACCAGGACCAAGGCCCACCGACGGGTGATCGAAGGGCTCGTGCAGGCACCCGAGGGCCGCGGCATCTTCCCGGGGATGACGGTCCAGGAGAACCTCGAGATGGGCTGCTACGGAAGGACGTTCGACTCCAAAAGTGCCCACGACGAGCGCTTGGCCTGGGTGCTGGAGACCTTCCCGCGGCTGGCCGAGCGACGCAAGCAGGTCGGTGGCACCCTCTCCGGTGGGGAACAGCAGATGCTGGCTATCGGCCGGGCACTGATGGCCCGGCCCAGGGTGCTGCTGCTGGACGAGCCGTCGATGGGCCTTGCCCCGATGGTGATCTCCCAGATCTTCGCGATCATCGCCGAGATCAATGCCGCCGGAACCACCGTGCTGCTGGTCGAGCAGAACGCCCAGCAGGCATTGAGCCGTTCGGACCGGGCCTACATCCTGGAGACCGGCACCGTCACCCGGGAGGGACCGGCCCGGGAATTACTGCACGACGACAGCATCCGGGCGGCCTACCTCGGCGTGGTGTGACCCTCGGGAGGTTCAGCCGATGCGGAAGCGCTTGACCCGCGAGGTCATCCCGGAGACCAACTCCACGTGGCTTTTCGGGATGCCGAGGTGCTCGGCGAGCAGGGTGCGCGCGGCCGCGGTGGCCTTGCCGTCCACTGCGCGTTCACGCACATAGATCGTCAGCGCCCCCTCGGGGTCGGCGTGCACCAGCGGCCCCTTGGCGCTGCCCGGCTTGACGGTGACGGTGATGATGCCGGGCACGACTGGGCCGTCCATCTCAGCCGTCCATCTCAGCGCGCCACGATCACCGACGAACCGTGACCGAAGAGTCCCTGGTTGGCGGTGATACCGACGGTGGCGCCCTCGACCTGCCGGCCGGTGGCCTGCCCGCGCAGCTGCCAGGTCAGCTCGCACACCTGGGCGATGGCCTGGGCCGGGATGGCCTCGCCGAAGCTGGCCAGGCCCCCCGAGGGATTCACCGGGATCCGACCGCCGACCGTGGTCGCCCCGGAGCGCAGCAGTTGCTCGGCCTCGCCCTTGGCGCACAGGCCCAGGTGTTCGTACCAGTCCAGTTCCAGCGCTGTGGACAGGTCGTAGACCTCGGCCAGGCTCAGGTCCTCCGGCCCGATACCGGCCTCGGCATAGGCCACGTCGAGGATGTGGTCCTTGAAGACCCGATCCGGGGCGGGCACCGCGGCGGTGGAGTCGGTGGCGATGTCGGGCAGTTCCGGCAGGTGTTGCGGGTAGACCGGGGTGGCGCAGGACACCGCACGCACCGAGGGGACGCCGGCGGTCGAGCCCAGGTGTTTCTCGGTGAACTGCCTGCTGGCCACAACCAGGGCCGCGCCGCCGTCGGAGGTCGCGCAAATGTCGAGCAGCCGCAGCGGATCCGACACCACGGGGCTGGCCAGCACGTCGGCGACCGAACTCTCCTTGCGGTAGCGGGCGTTCGGGTTGTGCAGGCCGTGTCGGGAATTCTTCACCTTCACCTGCGCGAAGTCCTCGTGGGTGGCGCCGTAGAGGTCCATCCGGCGGCGCGCCAGCAGCGCGAAGTACACGGTGTTGGTGGCGCCGATGAGGTGGAACCGCTGCCAGTCCGGGTCATCGCGGCGGTTCCCGCCGACCGGAGCGAAGAACCCCTTGGGCGCCTTGTCCGCTCCGACCACCAGGGCCACATCGCACAGTCCGGCCATGATCTGCGCGCGCGCGGACTGCAGGGCCTGCGAACCTGAGGCGCAGGCCGCGTAGCTCGACGACACCGGGATACCGGTCCAGCCCAGCTTCTGGGCGAAGGTGGCACCGGCGACGAAGCCGGGGTAGCCGTTGCGGATGGTGTCGGCCCCGGCGACGAGCTGGATCTGCCGCCAGTCCACCCCGGCGTCGCGCAGCGCCGCGCGCGCGGCGACGACGCCGTACTCGGTGAAGTCCCGGCCCCACTTGCCCCACGGGTGCATCCCGGCGCCCAGGATGTACACCGGGTCCGGCGCGCCGGAGCGAAGCGGCTCGGGGAGTGACGACTCGGGAAGGGGCGCGGTCATCGGGCCACCGTCCACGCGTACACGCTGCGGGCCGCGCCGTCGTCGCCGACGTACAGCGGCATCGTGGTCAACTCCATCGCCATCCCGACCCTCAGGTCGGCCGCGGGTGTCCCGCCCGCGACCTTTCCCAGCACGATGATCCCCTCGTCGGCCAGGTGGACCGCCGCGATCGCGAACGGCTCGAAGGGGTCGGTCTGCGGGTAGGGCGGAGGGGGCTGGTAGCGGTTCTCGGTGTAGCTCCACAGCGCGCCCCGCCGCGACAGTGCCACCCGCTCGAGTTCCCCGGCCATGCAGCCGGGGTTGGGGCAGTTTCCCGCGCGGGGCGGGAACACATAGGTGCGACACTGCGGGCACCGGCCGCCGATGAGATGGGGTAGGCCGGCTTCGTCGAACGACCACCAGCCCTCGATAGCGGGCGCCTCCGGTGATCCTGGCACGTCGGTAGCCTAGCCCGTGCCTAGAGTAAGGGCGTGAGCGAGAAGCCGACATTGATGTTGCTGGACGGTAATTCGCTGGCGTACCGGGCCTTTTACGCACTGCCCGCGGAGAACTTCAAGACCCGCAGCGGCCTGACCACCAATGCGGTCTACGGATTCACCGCGATGCTGATCAACCTGCTGCGCGACGAGGCGCCCACCCACGTTGCCGCCGCCTTCGACGTGTCCCGCCAGACCTTCCGCGCCGACCGCTACCCGGAGTACAAGGCCAACCGCAGTACGACCCCCGACGAGTTCCGGGGTCAGATCGACATCACCAAGGAAGTGCTCGGAGCGTTGGGCATCACCGTCCTGGCCGAGCCGGGGTACGAGGCCGACGACATCATCGCCACCCTGGCCACTCAGGCAGACCAGGCGGGCTACCGCGTTCTGGTGGTCACCGGCGATCGCGACGCCCTGCAACTGGTGAACCCGAACGTCACCGTGCTCTACCCGCGCAAGGGCGTCAGCGAGCTGACCCGCTTCACCCCCGAGGCTGTCACCGAGAAGTACGGGCTGACCCCCGAGCAGTACCCGGATTTCGCCGCGCTGCGCGGGGACCCCAGCGACAACCTGCCCGGGATCCCCGGTGTCGGGGAGAAGACCGCGTCGAAGTGGATCGCCCAGTACGGCTCGCTGCAGAGCCTGGTCGACAGCGCCGACGAGGTGCGCGGCAAGGTCGGCGACGCGCTGCGGGCCAACCTGTCATCGGTGGTGCTCAACCGCGAGCTCACCGACCTGGTGCGGGACGTCCCGCTGGCCCAGACCCCGGACACCCTGCGCCTGCACCCGTGGGACCGCGACCAGATCCACCGGCTCTTCGACGATCTGGAGTTCCGGGTCCTGCGTGACCGGCTGTTCGACACCCTGGCCACGGCCGAACCTGAGGTCGACGCGGGCTTCGACGTGCGCGGCTCCGCCCTGGAACCAGGCACGGTGGCCGGCTGGCTGGCCGACCACGCCCGCGACGGCCGGCGCGCCGGGCTCGCGGTGGCCGGCACCCACGCCGTCTACGACGGCGACGCCACCGCCCTGGCCATCGCCACCGCCGACGGGGACGGTGCCTACGTCGACACCACGGGCCTGACGGCCGAGGATGACGCGGCACTGGGCGACTGGCTCGCCGACGCCGGCCAGCCCAAGGCGCTGCACGAGGCCAAGATGGCGATGCACGACCTGGCCGGCCGCGGCTGGTCGCTGGCCGGAGTGACCTCCGACACCGCTCTGGCGGCCTACCTCGTCCGCCCGGGACAACGCAGTTTCGCCCTCGACGATCTGTCGTTGCGCTATCTGCGCCGCGAACTGCGCGCCGAAGATGAAGGTCAGCAACAGCTCTCACTTCTCGACGATCCCGACGGCGTTGACGAGCAGGCCGTCCAGACGCTCGTACTGAGGGCCCGCGCGGTCGCCGACCTCGCCGACGCGCTCGACGGGGAATTGGCCCGGATCGACTCGTCGTCGCTGCTGGCCGACATGGAGTTGCCGGTGCAGTCCGTGCTGGCGGGAATGGAGAGCATCGGCATCGCCGTGGACTCCGCCAAGCTGGAGACCCTTCAGCGTGAGTTCGGCGATCAGATCCGCGAGGTGGCCGAGGCCGCTTACACGGTGATCGGCAAACAGATCAACCTCGGCTCGCCCAAACAGCTCCAGGTGGTGTTGTTCGACGAACTGGGCATGCCCAAGACCAAGAAGACCAAGACCGGCTACACCACGGATGCCGACGCCGTGCAGAGCCTCTTCGAGAAGACCGGGCATCCCTTCCTGGAGCATCTGCTCGCCCACCGGGACGTCACCCGCTTGAAGGTGACCGTCGACGGCCTGCTCAAAGCGGTCGCCGCCGACGGCCGCATCCACACGACGTTCAACCAGACGATCGCGGCGACCGGCCGGCTGTCCTCCACCGAGCCGAACCTGCAGAACATCCCGATCCGCACCGAAGCCGGCCGCCGGATCCGCGACACGTTCTGCGTGGGAGCCGGATACACCGAGCTGATGACGGCGGACTACAGCCAGATCGAGATGCGCATCATGGCGCACCTGTCCCGGGATGAGGGCCTGATCGAGGCTTTCCGCACCGGCGAGGACTTGCACTCCTTCGTCGCGGCCCGGGCGTTCGGGGTGCCGATCGACGAAGTGACCCCGGAACTGCGGCGCCGGGTCAAGGCGATGTCCTACGGGCTGGCCTACGGGCTCAGCGCCTACGGGCTGTCCCAGCAGCTGAAGATCTCCACCGACGAGGCCAAGGAACAGATGGACCAGTATTTCGACCGCTTCGGCGGGGTCCGGGACTATCTGCTCGATGTGGTCGAGCAGGCCCGACGGGACGGATACACCTCCACGGTGCTGGGACGGCGCCGCTACCTACCGGAGTTGGACAGCAGCAACCGGCAGGTGCGGGAGGCCGCCGAGCGGGCGGCGCTCAATGCGCCGATCCAGGGCAGCGCCGCCGACATCATCAAGGTGGCGATGATCGACGTCGACCGCGCCCTGGGTGAGGCGGGGCTGTCCTCGCGGATGCTGCTGCAGGTGCACGACGAGCTTCTGCTCGAGGTCGCACCAGGGGAGCGGGACGCCGTCGATGCCCTGGTACGGGAGAAGATGGGCAGTGCTTATCCCCTGGAGGTGCCGCTGGAGGTATCGGTCGGCTACGGCCCGACCTGGGACGCCGCCGCCCACTAGGCGACCTGGCTGACTCAGCGGACCGGGAAGCGTGTACCGCCGAGCCGATGGAGCGCCGGGCCGGCGGTGTGGCGGGCAGCCACCACCCGGTGCGCCTCTTCGTGCTGCAGCGCGAACACCCGCTCGTCGCCGAATCCCCGGTCGATCCGATCCCGGACGTAGGCGAGTTCGACGACCTGCTGGACGAAACGCTTCACCGCCGAACCGGCCGGCCGCCCGCCGTCGCGGATCGCTGACCGCACAGCCATCTTCCGTGTGCCCAGCGCACCCAGCCAGCCGGCTTCGGCCGGCGTGACCAGCCCCGCGCCCACCATCGCCGGGAGCTGAGCGAGGATGATCCGGCGCTCCCGCCGCCTGCTGGTGACCGCGAGGAGGACGGCGAGCGCGAAGATCGGCATCATCCACATCACGTAAACCCCTAGATAGGTCTGCCCGCCGGCCACCGCCGAGGCGTTCCACAAGCCGTGCAGCAGCACCGCCGCGGCGTAACCGGCCAGCAGACAGACCACCCGGACCGCAACCGAACGCTGCCGCAGGGCGGCGAAAACCCCGATGGCGAACATCGTGGTGAACAGCGGGTGCGCGAACGGTCCGAGCACCAGACGCAGGCCGGCGATCGCCAGCGAACTGGCCACGGTCTCGCCGTTGGCGATGTAGAAGATGTTCTCCAGCCAGGCGAAGCCGGCGCCGGTGAACCCCGCGTAGACCAGACAGTCGGTCAGATTGTTCAGCTCATTGCGGCGCCGGCCGGTCATCATCACCAGCAGGAACATCCCCTTGGCAGCCTCCTCCACCAGAGGAGCGGCCACCACCGCCGTGACGAACCGGGTCTGGCCGTCGGCAGGGGCGGGTTGGGGCAGGCTGGCGTCGATCAGTCCGACCAGGCCGACCGCGATCAGCACCGCGACCGAGGCGCCCCACAGGAAAGACAGCACCAGCAGCCGGGGCGGCTCGGGCTCCCAGCGGTCCAGCCAGAGGTAGCAGAGCAGTACCGCAACCATCGCCGTGGTCGCCAGCCCGAAACCCAGGACCGTTCCGCCCGGGTTCACCGCGGTCTGCAGGGTCAGGATCAAGGCGGTGATCGTGCCCAGAACGACGATCGCGGCCAGCGGCGCACCCACCTGCCGGACCGGTGCCGGAAGGGGCGGAACCGCGGCGTACGACACGTCAGAAGGCTAACCGCCGCCGACCCGGGTTTGGCCAGCTTGCGGTCGGTCAAGTAGGCTCAATCAGTCCCCGTGTGGCAGAAGCGCGGGATCACGTGCCCCTCCGGGGTGCCACCACAACCCTGTAACTACGACCTACCCTGTCCGGAGCAACCCAACACAATGCCCAGTCCCACCGTCACCTCGCCGCAAGTAGCCGTCAACGACATCGGCTCGTCCGAGGACTTCCTCGCCGCCATCGACAAGACCATCAAGTACTTCAACGATGGCGACATCGTCGAGGGGACCATCGTCAAGGTGGACCGGGACGAGGTCCTGCTCGACATCGGTTACAAGACCGAAGGGGTCATCCCCTCCCGCGAGCTGTCCATCAAGCACGACGTCGACCCCAATGAAGTGGTGTCCGTCGGCGACGAGGTCGAAGCCCTGGTCCTCACCAAGGAGGACAAGGAGGGCCGGCTGATCCTGTCCAAGAAGCGCGCTCAGTACGAGCGCGCGTGGGGCACGATCGAGGATCTCAAGGAGAAGGACGAGGCCGTCAAGGGCACCGTCATCGAGGTCGTCAAGGGCGGCCTGATCCTCGACATCGGTCTGCGCGGCTTCCTGCCGGCCTCCCTGGTCGAGATGCGTCGGGTCCGCGACCTGCAGCCCTACATCGGCCGGGAGATCGAGGCCAAGATCATCGAGCTGGACAAGAACCGCAACAACGTGGTGCTGTCCCGCCGGGCCTGGCTGGAGCAGACCCAGTCCGAGGTCCGCAGCGAGTTCCTCAACCAACTGGTCAAGGGCGCGGTCCGCAAGGGAGTGGTGTCCTCGATCGTCAACTTCGGCGCCTTCGTCGACCTCGGCGGGGTCGACGGCCTGGTGCACGTCTCGGAGCTGTCCTGGAAGCACATCGACCATCCCTCTGAGGTCGTACAGGTCGGCGACGAGGTCACCGTCGAGGTCCTCGACGTCGATATGGATCGGGAGCGGGTCTCGTTGTCGCTCAAGGCGACCCAGGAAGACCCCTGGCGGCATTTCGCCCGGACTCACGCCATCGGCCAGATCGTCCCGGGCAAGGTCACCAAGCTGGTTCCGTTCGGCGCCTTCGTCCGCGTCGAGGAGGGCATCGAGGGCCTGGTGCACATCTCCGAACTCTCCGAGCGCCACGTGGAGGTCCCCGACCAGGTGGTCGCCGTCGGCGACGACGCGATGGTCAAGGTCATCGACATCGACCTGGAGCGGCGCCGCATCTCGCTGAGCCTCAAGCAGGCCAACGAGGACTACACCGACGAGTTCGACCCGTCCAAGTACGGCATGGCCGACAGCTACGACGAGGCCGGCAACTACATCTTCCCGGAGGGCTTCGACTCGGAGACCAACGAGTGGATGGAAGGCTTCGACAAGCAGCGCGCCGAGTGGGAGGCTCGCTACGCCGAGGCCGAACGCCGCCACAAGATGCACACCGCGCAGATGGAGAAGTTCGCCGCCGCCGACGCCGCCGCTGTCGAGGCGGGCGAAGCGGGAGCGACCTCCCAGAGTGGTGGCCAGGCGGACAACTCGGCCGGCGGTTCGCTGGCCGGCGACGCCCAGCTGGCCGCCCTGCGCGAGAAGCTGGCCGGCAACGCCTGAGGGCTCGCTCGTCGCGCGCACCGCGAGATCGAAGCCCGCAGCCCGACGCCGGTGACCGCGTGAGTCATCTCCACACCGTCCAGGCCGGGCCATGCTGCGCATCGGCCTGACCGGCGGAATCGGCGCCGGGAAGTCCACCGTGTCGGCTACCTTCGCGGACTGTGGCGCGGTGATCGTCGACGGCGACGTCATCGCTCGTGAGGTGGTCCAACCGGGAACTCCGGGTCTGGCCGCCCTTGTCGACGAGTTCGGTCGGGAGATCCTGTTGCCCGACGGTGCACTCAACCGGCCGGCACTGGCGGCCAGGGCCTTCGTCGACGAGAAGCAGCGGACCAGGCTCAACTCCATCGTCCACCCACTGGTCGCCCGCCGGCGCGCCGAACTGGTCTCCGCGGTGGCCGAGGACGACGTGGTCGTCGAGGACATCCCACTGCTGGTGGAGTCCCAGATGGCGCCGCTGTTCCCCTTGGTGATCGTCGTCCACGCCGACGCCGAGGTACGCCTGGCCCGACTGGTCGCCCGACGCGGGATGGCCGAGGACGACGCGCGGGCCAGGATCGCCTCCCAAGCCGCCGACGAGCAGCGCCGGCGGGCCGCCGATGTCTGGCTGGACAACTCAGGGAGCGAAGGCGAACTGATCGAACGCGCCCGCGAACTGTGGCACCAGCGGATTGTGCCGTTCGCCCACAATCTTGCCCGAAAGACCCCGGCCCCGGATTCCGACAGGATGGTGCCCGCTGATCCGCAATGGCCCGAACAGGCGGCCCGAATCACCGCCCGGTTGGCGACGGCGTGCGGGCACCGGGCTGTGCGGATCGACCACGTGGGCTCGACCGCTGTACCCGGACTGGACGCGAGGGATGTCATCGACATCCAGGTCACCGTCAAATCACTGCAGGTCGCCGACGACCTCGCCGAGGACCTGTTGCGGGCGGGCTATCCGCGAGTGGCGCAGATCAGCTCCGACGCGCCCCTGCAGCCTCCCGGTGCACCGCCAGAGACGCAGTGGGGCAAACGGTTTCATGCGTCCGCTGACCCCGGTCGTCCCACCCACGTCCACCTCAGAGTGGAGGGCTGGCCGAATCAGCGTTTTGCCCTGTTGTTCAGGGACTGGGTCACCGCAAATCCGGCGGTGCGGGCCGACTACCTGGCCGCCAAGCAGGCGATGACCGGGCGCGCCGCTGAAATGACGCGGTGGCTGACCGAGGCCTACCCGCGAGCGTGGGCTTGGGCGCAGAGCAGCAACTGGACTCCGGAAATCAACTGATCGGGGGATCGACCGCGGTCGCCGGCGGCGGAACAGGTTCGGCGGCGGGATCCGCACCGAGGGCGTCCGGCGGCCCGGGCAGCGGTTCGGGATCGGTGAGCGCGTCCTCAGACGGCGCAACGCCCTGAGCATTGGTGAGCGGGGCTCCGCAGTACAGCGCGCCATAGTCCGGATCGTCCTTGGCCGGGGTCAGACGGGGAGCGATGAACTGGGTGGCGGCGGCGAACATCTGTTCGTCGACCAGGATCTCGCACACCAGGTTGGCCGAGTAGGGCCACTGGATGGAAATCCGCATCCCGGCTTCCTCCGGATCGGACAGCACCGCCGTCGCTTCGAAGGTCCGGCCCGGGAGCATCGTCGGATCGGCGCTGTTGACCTGGGCGTCGTTGATCCGGTAGGTGACCAGGGCACCGCGGGAAAGCCCGTCCACCCGGGCCCGGTAGGTGACGTTGTGCTGCAGCTCGTCCTCGGCGGGGGGGTCCTCGTCGGCCGTGGCGGCCGGGGAGCCCAGCAGCGAGAGCAGCGAGGCCACCACGACGCCGGCTCCGACGGTCCCTCCAGGCCTCACGCGTCCCACGGGCCATCAGGCTACGCCAATCCCCAGGCCTATCTCCAGGCCAGTTCCATCCCGGCGCCGGCCAGCCAGGCGTTCAGGTCATGGTCGTGGGCCGCCAGCCCCGCGATGGCGGCTGCGGCCGTTCGCAGCGCCACCTCGGCGGCCTCGGTGCTCAGCAGCCCGAAACGGTGGGCGTCGAGCAGTTCCTCGGCGTCGAGCAGTTCCGTGCCCCTGCCGGTGCGCACCACCAGGTCCAGATAGAGGTCCTCGCTCTCCCAGCGCTCGGTACCGGGTGTGATACGGCCGATGTCGATGTAGAAATCCTGATCGCGCTCGTGGCCGGGATTGAAGTGGAAAACGCTCGCCCGAAGACCCAGCCCCGGCAGCAACCAGGACTCCAGAAAATGGAACTGCTCCCGTCCGGGTGTCGGGCGGGCCATGTACAGACCCCAGGGCTGCAGCCGGTATTCCTCCACCGCGCGGACGATGCCCTTCGGATCGGTGTTGGTCCGCGCGACCAGGTCGAAGATCTCGTGTTTGGGCGGGTGTATGCGCTCAGCTTACGGCCGGCGACGGCTGTCGGTGCGCAGGCCTACCCTGTACCCCATGGCGTTCGCTGCCGAGCATCCCGTCGTCGCCCAGTCCGAGTACCGGGCAGTCGAGGACGTCGTGCGCACCGGAGCCCGGTTCGAGGTCATCAGCCCGCACCAGCCGGCGGGGGACCAGCCGGCCGCGATCGATGAACTGGAGCAGCGGATCCGTTCGGGGGAGCGCGACGTGGTGCTGCTGGGGGCCACCGGCACCGGAAAATCGGCCACCACGGCCTGGCTCATCGAGCGCCTGCAGCGCCCCACCCTGGTGATGGCGCCGAACAAGACCCTGGCAGCCCAACTGGCCAATGAACTGCGGGAGATGCTGCCGCACAACGCCGTCGAGTATTTCGTCTCCTATTACGACTACTACCAGCCAGAGGCCTACATCGCCCAGACCGACACCTACATCGAGAAGGACAGCTCGATCAACGACGACGTCGAGCGGCTGCGCCACTCGGCGACGTCCGCGCTGCTGTCCCGCCGTGACGTCGTGGTGGTGGCATCGGTTTCCTGCATCTACGGTCTGGGAACCCCGCAGTCGTACCTGGATCGGTCGGTGGAACTGCAGGTGGGCAGCGAGGTGCCACGGGACGGGCTGCTGCGAATGCTGGTCGACGTCCAATACGACCGCAACGACGTCTCGTTCACCCGCGGGACGTTCCGGGTTCGCGGGGACACCGTGGAGATCATCCCGTCCTACGAGGAACTCGCGGTGCGCATCGAGTACTTCGGCGACGAGATCGAGGCCCTGTACTACCTGCATCCGCTGACCGGCGACGTGGTCCGCAAGGTGGACTCGCTGCGGATTTTCCCGGCCACCCACTACGTGGCCGGTCCCGAGCGGATGGCGCAGGCCATCTCCGAAATCGAGTCCGAGCTGGCCGAACGCCTCGCCGAACTGGAGCGCCAGGGCAAGCTGCTGGAGGCACAGCGGCTTCGGATGCGCACCAACTACGACATCGAGATGATGCGCCAGGTCGGCTTCTGTTCGGGCATCGAGAACTACTCCCGCCACATCGACGGCCGCCCCGCCGGGTCGGCGCCGGCCACCCTTCTGGACTACTTCCCCGAGGACTTCCTTCTGGTCATCGACGAATCGCATGTCACCGTGCCGCAGATCGGCGGCATGTTCGAAGGCGACATGTCGCGCAAGCGCAACCTGGTCGAGTACGGGTTCCGGCTGCCCTCCGCCGTCGACAATCGGCCGCTGACCTGGGAGGAGTTCAGCGCCCGAGTCGGGCAGACGGTGTACCTGTCGGCCACCCCCGGACCCTATGAACTGGCGCAGACCAGCGGGGAGTTCGTCGAGCAGGTCATTCGCCCGACCGGCCTGGTAGACCCCAAAGTCGTGGTCAAGCCCACAACGGGGCAGATCGACGACCTGATCGGCCAGATCCGTGAACGCACCGAACGCGATGAGCGGGTTCTCGTCACCACGCTGACCAAGAAGATGGCGGAGGATCTCACCGACTACCTGCTCGAAATGGGAATCAGGGTGCGTTACCTGCACTCCGAGGTCGACACACTCCGCCGGGTCGAGTTGCTGCGCCAGCTGCGGCTAGGGGAGTACGACGTACTGGTCGGCATCAACTTGCTGCGCGAGGGTCTCGACCTGCCCGAGGTGTCGCTCGTCGCGATCCTGGACGCCGACAAGGAGGGATTCCTGCGCTCCACCCGCAGCCTGATCCAGACCATCGGGCGCGCGGCGCGCAATGTTTCGGGCGAAGTCCACATGTACGCCGACAACATCACCGACTCGATGAGCGAAGCGATCGAGGAGACCGAACGACGCCGGGCCAAGCAAATCGCCTACAACACCGAACACGGAATCGACCCGCAGCCGCTGCGGAAGAAGATCGGCGACATCCTCGATCAGGTCTACCGTGAGGCCGGCGACGAGCCCGATGCCGGAGGAGCCGGGCGCGACGCCTCACGCGGGCGGCGGGCATCGGGGGAGCCGGGCCGGCCGGGCAGTTCGGGCATCATCGAGGGTCGCGCGGTAGCGGGGATGCCCAGAGCGGAACTCGCCGACCTGATCGCGAGCCTGACCGAGCAGATGATGGCGGCCGCACGCGACCTGCAGTTCGAGTTGGCGGCCCGACTGCGCGACGAAATCGCTGATCTGAAGAAGGAATTGCGCGGCATGGACGCCGCCGGCCTGAAGTAGCCCGCAAGAGCGGGATCACCACCGCGGCACCGCTTGGGCACGGTTCGATAACCCCGCGAAAAGTCGGCCTCTCCTGCGACTTACACGGCTGTAGTTTCGGCTCAGACCGCAGAGAGGAAGCACCATGTCACGGACCACCACGCGGGTGGCGGCGGGGGCCGCGCTGGCGAGCGCTGGCCTTTTCTGGACAGCCCCGCTGTTCAGCCAGCCCGCCTCGGCCAACCTCGGCGGCGGGGGTGTTCCGTGCATCAGCATCGTTCAGCAGGCCGTGACCAACCCGCCGGATCTGTCGGAGGGTCTGCCTGCGGCCGCATCGTCGGTGTTGGCCCCGAAGTCGCCGACCGCCGGGGGCCCGGTTCCGCCGGCCTCGGCCGCGGGCGCCGTTCCGGTTCCGCCCGCCACCGCGCCCGGGACCCCAGGCGGGCCGGCGGGCGCCGGAACCATCGTTCCGCCGGCCTCGGTGCCCGGCGCCCCGGGCGGGGCCGCCGCGGGCGGCGGCCCGACGCCGCCGGCTGCTGTTCCCGGTCCTCCACCCGCTGGTGCCGGCGGAGGCCTGCCCCCCGCACCCGGCGCAGTCCCGGTCACGCCCCCCGCCCCTGGTGCGGCCGGGGCCCCGCCTGCTGCGGCGGCCCTGCCCGGCCCCGCCGCCGCGGCGGGAGCTCCGATCGCCGATGCCTCCGGCGTGGCGGGCGACGCCGCGGCCGGGGTCATCGGCGGCACCGCGCTGGGCGCCGGCGTCGAGGGGCCCGCGGCGGCCGCCGCCATCGGCGCCGAGCCTGCGGCGGCGATCGCCCACGCCGGCGGAGTCGCCGGCGGCGCCGGGTTGCCCGGCCCCGCCGCGGCTGTGCCCGGCGCTCCGATCGCCGACTCCGGCGGCCTGGGCCCCGGCCCCGCCGCCGCCGCCTCCGGCTTCCCCGACGGCGGCGCCGCCGCCCTGCCGCCCGGCCCGCCGGCCGAGCTTCCCGCCGGTGTCGTCGCCGACGCCGCGGCTGTACCCTCCGGACCACCGGCCGCCGTCCCCCCGATCCCCGCCGGCGCCGCCGGCGCGGTGCCCCCGACCCCTCCTGCGGGCCTGCCCGGTGGCGTAATCCCCGAGGCGCTCGTGACCCCGCCGCTTCCGGCGGGTGGGACACCCGCGGTCCCGGCCGCCGCCGCCGCGGAACTTCCCCCCTCACCGGGTGCGGCCGTTCCGGCAGCACCGATCGCCGATGCGGCAGCGCTTCCTCCTCCGCCGCCGGTCTCGATCCCCGGTTCCGAAATCGGTGGAGGGATGCTGGATTTCCCGGGCACCCCCGACCTCACCCTTCCCGGTGTTCCCGTCGACGCTCTGCTGCCCGGTGCGGCCAACCCCGGTGCCGGTCTGCCCGGGACACCCGGAGGCGTTGTCGGTGACGCGATCCCCGCCCCGCCCGGGGCGGTGCCGCCGGCCCCGGCCGCGGCCGTCATCGAAACCCCGATGGTGCCCCCCGCCGCGGTGCCCGGAGCTCCGGGAGCACCGATCGTCGACGCCGCCGCAACACCGCCTGCCGCGGTGCCGGGCGCTCCGGGAGTGGTAGCCGGTGACCCGGCCGCGATTCCACCGGCGGGTGTCGCGGGCCCGCCGGCCGCCGGGTCCGGCGGCGCGCCGATCGCCGATGCCGCCGCTATCCCGGCCCCGCCCGCAGCCGATGCTGCCGGGGCCGGTGCTCCGGCAGCCGTCGGTGAGGGAATCGCTGCGGACCGGATCGAGGACAACGCGGCCAGGGTCGGCCCCGAGGGGGCCGGGGCGGGCGTCGGCGAGGGAATCGGTGCGGGAGCCTTGCCCGACATCCCCGACGACATCGACCATCGGGTCGCGCAGCTTGCCGGCCTGCCTGCCGAGGCCGTCGCCTCGTTGGCGGCGGGGATTCCGCCCGCCGCGGCCGGGGCTCCCGCCGCCGCTGCCGCCGGCGCCGGCGCTGCCGTTCCCGGGCCCGCGGCCGCTGTTCCCGGCGGCGGCTACGCCGATGGCCTGGTCTCGCCCCCGGTGCCGCCGGCCGCCGTTCCGGGTGTTCCGGTGGGCGGCGCTGCCGCTGTTCCGCCGGCCCCGCCGGCGGTGTTCCCCGGTGCCCCGCCCGGCGCCGCGGCGGTCGTCAACCCGGGCCTGGGCGGGCTGATCCCGGCGGCCCCGATCGCCGACGCGGCCGCAGCCCTGCCCACCCCGCCCTCGGGCGTGCTGCCCGCGCTGGCCCAGGGCGTCGCGACGGTGCTGTCGCCGCCGCAGGTCACCATCCCCGGTATCCCGGGGTGGGGGATTCCGCTGCCGAAGACGATCTCCGGCCCGCAGGATCTGGTCTGCATCGGCACCGGATGGTCACTGAGCGGCTCCGGCGCTGACGCTAGCCCGGCGAAACCCGCGGCCGTACCCGCCGTCGAACCGGGCCGCGCCCCCGCCAACCGCTGGCACGACTGAGTGGACCGGGCAGCGGGGTGGACGCTGCGGCGCTGTTGTCGGCGCCGTTGTCGATGTCACGGACCCACGCGGCGGTTCGGGTGCGGCAAATGCCGTCCTGGTGAGGTTCTGAGGGGCTACTGTTCCGGGGGGTGCTGAATTTGAGGAGGATTTCGGATGGGCGGTTACCAGACCGTGGTGGTCGGCACTGACGGCTCGGACTCGTCGCTGCGAGCGGTGGAACGCGCGGGTCAACTCGCCTCAGGACCGGGCGCCAAGCTGATCGTGGCATCCGCCTTCATCCCGGCACCCGAGGACACCAGAGCGGCGGACATGCTCAAGGATGAGAGCTACAAGGTTGCCGGCAACGCCCCGGTGTACGAAATCCTGCGGGAGGCCCGGGAGCGGGCAACGGCCGCCGGCGCCGCAGAGGTCGAGGAGCGCGCGGTCGAGGGAGCCCCGGTCGATGCGCTGGTTGATCTGGTCGCCGAAGTCGGAGCGGACCTTCTGGTGGTCGGCAACCTCGGCCTCAACACGATCGCCGGCCGACTGCTGGGTTCGGTTCCCGCCAACGTCGCGCGACGATCCAAGAGCGACGTACTGATCGTCCACACCACTAGCTAGTCGCATGAACGCACGGCCCTGACGACGCGGCCCTGATGACTGGGGTCATGACCGCCCCACAGACCGCCACCCGGACTCGGCTGCGGTAGCTCTGCACTCCCGTTTACACGACGGAGAGGGATCTGACGCGATGACCGAACTGAACGTACTCGGCGGCCCGCTGGAACCCTGCGGCAGCGACCCGATGACCGGCTTCTACCGCGACGGCTGCTGCTCGACCGGACCCCAGGACGTCGGCCTGCACACCATCTGCGCGGTGGTGACCGCCGAGTTCCTCGAGCACCAGCGCTCGATCGGCAACGACCTGTCCACCCCGCTGCCGGCCTACCGGTTCCCGGGCCTGAGGCCCGGCGACCGCTGGTGTGTGACCGCTCGCAACTGGCTACGCGCCCACCAGGACGGCTGCGCGGCCCCGGTGGTGCTGGCCTGCACCCATCAGCGAACCCTCGACGTGGCACCCCTCGAGGTGCTCAAGCAGTACGCCGTGGACGTTCCTGACGACCTGACGGGTCTGTGAGCCGGATCCGGGGGCGACAGAGGATCGGGGTCTGCCGCCGAGGGCCGGCATGCACTCGGCTACCGCTTCCCGGAGCGGGGCACCGGAATCCTCCGTGGGTCAGCGCCATTCCGGGTAGCAGGAGCCCAGTGGTACCAGCACGGGGTCGTAGCGGCCCGGGGTTTTGGACATGCGGACCTGGTCGGTGACGCCTTGGTAGTGGCCCAGAGGAGTATCGGCGGTGAACAGTTCCGGCGGTAGGAACGCGTGTTCGGTTCCGGTACCCGCAGTGTGGATGGCGTAGTCGAGATCGAACACACCCATGCTGAGTATCCACAGCGCCGTGCGGGTCAGTGAGCAATCGACGCGCCAGCTGCCACCCTCGATCGATCTCCGACGCAGCGCCTCGGCCACGCCGCCCGCGATCAGCCAGCCCAGTAGGTTGTCGTTGACCACCGGCACCGGTGGCACCGAGGGCATCTGGTCGTCGCCGCCGCCTTCGAGGTTCATGATGCCGGTGACCGATCCGGCGACCTGGTCGAAGCCGACGCGGTCGCCCCAGGGGCCGGCTCCGCCGTGCAGGTTCACGTTGGCGTAGACGATGCCCGGCTTGGCGGCGGCGGCTTCCTCGGCGGTCAGGCCGATCTTGGCCAGGTAGCCGGGGCGGCGGTTGGCGAAGAAGACATCCGCATCGGCCAGCAGCTTCATGATCTGCGCGTGGCCCTGCGGGTGGTAGGGGTCGACGCGGGCCGAACGGTGGCCGACATTGGTGGTGAAGAAGGTCGGCTGCTGTTCGATCTCGGTGATTCGCCACAGGTTCAACACATCGGCGCCGTGCAGCGCCAGCGCCCGGCCTATACCGGCGCCGGCGACCACATGGCCCATGCCCAGCGCCCGTACACCGGACAGCGGCAACTCGGCACCCATTGACAGGGGAATCGGGTCGCTCTCGCCGATCTTGGTGATCTTGATCAGCGGGAGTTCCCGCAGAACCTGCCGGTACTGCAATGTTCTGAGGAACTCCGTCGTGCTGCGCACCATCGGCATGACCACCCCGAACGCGGCACCCGCCTCTTCGAGGGTCTCACCGTTCCAGCCTGCGATCGCCTTTGCCACCGCGGCCGGCTCCTCCGGTGCCTGCAGCAACTCGCAGGTCCGCGCCGCCAGTTTGGGGTACGGGTTGAGCGGCATCATCCACCGGCCGTCGGCGGTGCGGTAGAAGCTCTCTATCGAGAACGCCGAATTGGGCGCCGACAGCGCCACCGGCGGCAGCCCATTGACCAACTCCCATTTGAACTCGTAGAACGGGCACAACCGACGCGGGCACACCCGCAGGTCGATCGACATGTCCTGTTCACTGCCGCCACGGTGCTGCCACAGGTAGGCCATGGCCGCCGACTTGGCCATCAACGAGATCGCGGTCGCTCCAGCGAGCCGAATGGTGCTGGGCACGATCGGGTCAGCCCCGTCGAATCTGATCGTGCCACCCAGGTCGGACCGGCTGAATCCATAGTCAGCCAGCACTGCGTCGAACTCACGATCAATGTCGAACTCATCGCTGGTGGCCGGGTGCGCAATGGCATGCTCGATCTTCCGGGTCAGCGTCTCAGGGTTCGGCGTGACCGAGTCCGTCATCCTCAAGCTCCTCGTGTTGGCGGTCGCGAATGTGACCATCTATTCGCACCTCGAATACTGCCAGACAGAAAGCCGTTGAGCCCGGCGTGATTCCGCTGGGGTCCTTCGACACCCCGGTGTGCTTCTACAGCAGGGGGACAGCCGATCGGCCGCTAGATACATCGGCATACATCGGGCCAAGCCGGTTCGATCCCGACCCGTCACCAACCCCGCTCGTGCCACTCGCTCAAATGCGGACGCTCCTCACCCAGGGTGGTGTCG
>CAYURT010000049.1:0-23679 GCA_964447215.1 uncultured Mycobacterium sp. | reverse complement strand
TCCAGGGCGATGGAGCCGGTCGGGATGACCGAGACGGGCTGGCGGACCTCGTCGCCGAGGCGCATCACCGCCCCCTTGCCGTGGTTCTTCTCGATCTGGGCGATCGCGAGTTCGATGGCCTTCTCGCGGTCGGGGGCCTGCTGCGCCATGGGTTTCTCCGTTCTGTCCGGGGTTCGGTGACCGGGTTCGGTCGGTTGGCCGTGACGCTAGGACAGGGCTCCGACAGAAATTCGATCGCCGAACATCGCCCACAGTAGCGAACATGTGTTCGATGGCAAGGAGGCGCGCGGCGTGTCGGTATTACCCGGCGGTTACCACTGATCGCGGGGCACGTCGAAGTCGGCGCACAGGGCCCGCCACACCTCGCGGGGGTCGACGCCGTCGTCGATCGCCTGAGCGGCGCTGCGGCCCCCGAACCGGGTCAGGGCGTGGTCAACCAGCAGCGAGGCGCCTCGCGCCGGGCCGAACTGGGCCTCGACGAGTTCGTGGAATTCGGTCAGCCGCACGCGGCCAACCCTAGCCAGTCCGGTTCAGCGCCTCGCGGCACACCGCGACGGGGTCGGCCGCCCCGACGACGCTCGCCCCGGCCCGTCCGGCGGCCTGCCGGTAGCCGGGCCCGGTGAGCACCTCGCCGACCGCGGACGCCAGCGACTCGCCGGTCAGCGGCCGCACCAGGCGTCCGCTGCCCTGCCGCGCGACACGGTTGGCCAACTCCCACTGGTCACCTCCCCCGGGCACCGCCACCACCGGCACCCCGGCCAGCAGAGCCTTGGACAGCATGCCGTGACCGCCGCCGCAGACCACCACGTCGGCGGCGCGGAGCACCTCGTCCTGGCGACCCAGTCCAGCCGTCGCCCACCGCGGCAACTCGAGGACCTCACCGCTGAGCCGGGAGATGACCAGCCGCGCGCCCGGGGGCAGGGTCCGGCCGGGTTCCAGATGCCGCACGGCCAGCTCAGCCAGGCCGGCGGCGCCGGTGACCGCGGTGGACGGCGCCACCACCACCAACGGCCCAGACCCCGACGGAACCGGCAGCGTCGCGGCGGTGGGCTCGAAGTGCAGCGGACCGACCACGACGGCTTCGGCAGGCCAGTCCGGTCGGGGCACCTCCAGGGCGGGCAGGGTGGCGATCAGCCGGCGCCGCGGCCCAGGATCGCTTTCGGGCAGGCCGATTCCGCGCCGGGCCGCCGCGCGCTGGCGGGCTCCGGCCCGAATCGAAGGTGCGGCCAGTGCCCGCATCGCCGCGTCTCGCAGCCGTCCGGTGAGACCGGCGCCGGGCGCGAGCCCGCTGCCCACCGGCGGCAGACCCCTGGACGGCAGGTAGAGCGGGTGCGGGCTGAGCTCGACCCATGGGATACCGAGCAGCTCGGCGGCCATCCCCCCGCAGGCGGTGATCGCGTCGGACACCACCAGATCGGGCTTGACACGCCGCATCTCGGGCAGGTTGAGCACGGCCATCCTGGCGGCGCGCCGATGGATCTTGGCTCCCGCGTCGGAGTCGTCGTCGGACTCCCCCGCCTCCAGCCCGGCCAACTCCACAGCCGTCAACCCGGCCCGGTCCGCAGCCTCCAGACGCTGCCGACCGGTGAACAGGACAGCCTGATCACCGGCGTCGCGGAGACGGAGACACAGCGCGATCGCCGGGAAAGCGTGCCCGGGCTCGGGCCCGGCGACCACGGCGACCCGCATCAGCGCCCACCCTTCCACAGCGGTCTACGCTGGGCGGTATGACCGAGCAGAGCGCCAACGAGAGCGCCGCCAAAGAGAGTTCGGTGAGCTCCGACATCGACAATGCCCACACCGTCGAAGTGCTGCTAAGCAGCCTGCAGTCCGCCGACACCGACGGCGCCGGGGCGGTCCTCGACGAGAACCTGGTGTACGAGAACGTCGGTCTGCCGACCATCCGCGGCCGGGCCCGGGCACTGAAGCTGTTCCGGTCGATGGAGGGCCGCGCGGCGTTCGAGGTGAAGACCCACCGGATCGCCGTGAACGGTTCCTCGGTGCTCACCGAACGCACCGATGCGATCATCATCGGCCCGGTCCGGCTGCAGTTCTGGGTGTGCGGGGTGTTCGAGGTACACGACGGCCGGATCAGCCTGTGGCGGGACTACTTCGACACCGTCGACTTCCTCAAGGCGATCGCGCGGGGATTGCTCGGCGCGGTGGTGCCGGCGCTGCGCCCGACTTTCTGATCGGATTCCGCCCGGCCGTCAGCGCAGCTGGCCCAGCTCGTCGAAGGCCTGCGCCCAGCCCAGCAGCCGGTCGGTCGCGTCGGTGAGCTCACCGCGGTAGCGCTGCTGAGCCGACGCCATAGTCGTCATCGAGCCGGTCGTCATCGAGCCGGTCGTCATCGAGCCGGTCGCCATCGGACCGGAGTTGGCCGCCGAGACCAGATGCGCTGCGGCGGTGACCATCTCGTTGTACTGCCGCACACCGTTGTTGAGGGCGTGGGTATAGGCATTGATGGTCGGGGCAAGGTAGGCCCGCGATTCCGGAGCCTCGCGGGCGGCCCTCTCCAGCGCGGCGATCTGGGCGGCCGAGGCGGCCATCGCCGCCGCCGAACGTCCCGCTGCGTCGGTCAGTTCGCGGATGTCCTCGGACGGCAGCAGCCGACCCCGCTCGATGACGCCGAGCAGCGAGTGCAGGCCGCGTTCGGAGGCGCCCAGCGCCGACATGGCCGGGCGGGCCACCGAGCCGGGTGGGGGAAGCCGGCGCCCGCTGGCCTGGCGCGCCGGCGGCAGCGGCTCTCCGCGCAGCCACCGGTAGCGCAGCAGCCAGAGCGTGGCCGGCGCGGCGGCCCCGGCGGCGATACCCCCGGTGATGAGCAGCCCCCAGATCGGGGTGCTCCAGGACGCCAGCAATCCGGTGACGAACACCCAGAACGCCGAGGCGGATCCGAACAGGATGCCCATCCGCAGCGCCCAGCGACGCTTGCGCAGCAGACGGGAACGCGGGTCGGACAAGTTGCTCAACCGCACCGCCGCGGCATCGGCGTACTCGCTGACGATGTCGATGCCGCGCTGCACCACCGAGCGCGACGGCCGGGAACCGGCCGGTTTCACCGTCATCGTCCCCTCCTCAGGGCTTATTCGCCGAGTGGCTTCTCGGTCTCGGGGGTGGCGGCCGGGCTTGCGGGGGTGGCCGGAGCCGCCGCGCCGCCGGCGGTCAGCGATTCGCCGCGCATCGACGCCCGGATCTGCTCTAGCCGGGAGTGCCCGGCCATCTGCACGCTGGCCTGCTGGACTTCCATCATCCGGCCGTGCACCGAGTTCTGCGCCAGTTCCGCGGAGCCCATGGCGTTGGCGTAGCGGCGTTCGATCTTCTCCCGAACCTCGTCCAGGCTGGGGGTGCTGCCGGGGGCGGCGATCTCGCTCATGGACCGAAGCGAGGCGCTGACCTGCTCCTGCATCTTGGCCTGCTCGAGCTGGCTGAGCAGCTTGGTGCGCTCGCCGATCTTCTGCTGCAACACCATGGCGTTCTGCTCGACCGCCTTCTTGGCCTGCATGGCGGCCTGCAGGGACTGGTCGTGCAGCGTCTTGAGGTCCTCCACGCTCTGCTCGGCGGTGACCAGCTGAGCGGCGAAGGCCTCCGCGGCATTGGTGTACTCGGTGGCCTTGGTGGCGTCACCGGCAGCGGTGGCCTGGTCGGCCAGGGTCAGCGCTTGACGCACGTTGGCCTGCAGTTTCTCGATATCGGCCAGCTGCCGATTGAGCCGCATCTCAAGCTGGCGCTGGTTGCCGATCACCTGGGCGGCCTGCTGGGTCAGCGCCTGGTGCTGGCGCTGGGCGTCCTCGATCGCCTGTTGGATCTGGACCTTGGGATCGGCGTATTCGTCGACCTTGGAGCTGAACAGCGCCATCAGGTACTTCCACGCCTTGACGAACGGATTTGCCATCTGCTTGCCGCCTTAGATTCGGTCGTGCCACGTCGTACTGTTGCCGTCGCCGCCCAATTTATCGGTTGGGGCCTCCGGACCGCAGCCGCGTGCCCAAGAGAACGTCACCGCCGGCGGTCAGGCCACCGCCATCGCGGCGGGATGCGGGATCACCCGGCGATCGGCCAGTCGGGCCATCGCATCGTCGTGGTCAGCCATCTCGGCCCCGGCGTCGACGAGCACCCGGGACAGCGGCACCTCCAGAGCCGTGCAGATCGCGCTCAGCAACTCGCTGGAGGCCTCCTTGCGTCCACGCTCGACCTCCGAGAGGTAACCGAGGCTGACCCGCGCGGAGCTCGAGACCTCTCGCAGCGTCCGCCCCTGCGACGTGCGCGTACGACGAAGTACGTCGCCGATCACTTCGCGCAGCAATACCGCCATCGCCCTGTCCTCCTCAAGTCGTCGCGGGGTCTCCGCGGCATCATGTGCAACGACCACGGGCGCACATTGGTTCCCGGCGTTCTCAGCGGTCCGAGCGGGACTGCCGCACCGCGGAGACCACGTAGTCGACGCCGGTGACCACGGTCAGCACAATCGCCGCGCCCATCACCGTCCATGCCACGGTCAGCCATGGCCCCGGCCAGCTGTGCAGCGGCAGGATGAACAGACCGATGGCAATGGCCTGAACCAGGGTTTTGAGTTTGCCGCCGCGGCTGGCCGGGATGACGCCGCGGCGCAGCACCGCGAAGCGCAGCAGGGTGATCCCGATCTCCCTGGCCAGGATCAGCACGGTCACCCACCAGGGCAGATCGGACAGGATCGACAGCCCGATCAGTGCGGCGCCGACCAGCATCTTGTCGGCGATCGGGTCGGCCAGTTTGCCGAACTCGGTGATCATGCCGTAGTTGCGGGCCAGCGTGCCGTCGAGCCGGTCGGTGATCACCGCGACGGCGAACACCACGAATGCCGCTATCCGGCTTGAGGTCTGGTGGCCGTCGCCGGCGAAAAGGAACAGCAGGAACACCGGGACGAGCACGATCCGCAGGATGGTGAGCAGGTTGGCCAGGTTGGCCACCCCGGCGGGCCGGGCCGCAGGCGTTCTTGGGGTTTGGCCCGGCACGGCGAATACCCTATCGGTTCACCGGGCCGCGTAGGGCGCCGACGATAGGGTTGCGCGGTGGTCGACTTCTCGCCCGGTCCGCCGGAGCTGGGCGCCGCCCCCGCCGGCGTCGAGATCCGGCGCGCCCGCACGTCGGACGTGCCGGAGATCAAACGGCTGGTTGACACCTACGCCGGCAAGATCCTGCTGGAGAAGAACCTGGTCACCCTGTACGAGGCGGTCCAGGAGTTCTGGGTGGCCGAGCTCGCCGGGACGGTGGTGGGGTGCGGCGCGCTGCACGTGTTGTGGTCCGATCTCGGTGAGGTGCGGACCGTGGCGGTCGACCCGTCGGTCAGGGGCCGCGGTATCGGGCACGCGATCGTCGGCCGGCTCCTGGAGGTGGCCCGGGACCTGCAACTGCGGCGGCTGTTCGTGCTGACGTTCGAAACCGAGTTCTTCGGCCGGCACGGCTTCGCCGAGATCGAGGGCACGCCGGTCACGGCCGAGGTCTATGCGGAGATGTGCCGCTCCTATGACATCGGCGTGGCTGAGTTCCTCGACCTGAGCTACGTCAAGCCCAACATCCTGGGCAACACCCGGATGCTGCTCGTGCTCTGACTCAGAACTCCTCCGGAACGCCCCCGTCGTCGCCGTCATCGGGGTCTCCCCCACCGCGGATCGAGTTCAGGGTGGCGGCCAGGTCCTCCGGCTTGACGAGGACCTCGCGCGCCTTGGACCCCTCCGAGGGGCCCACGATGTCGCGGGTTTCCATCAGGTCCATCAACCGGCCGGCCTTGGCGAAGCCGACCCGCAGCTTGCGCTGCAGCATCGAGGTGGACCCGAATTGACTGGAGACCACCAACTCGACGGCCTGCAGGAACACGTCCATGTCTTCGCCGATGTCGGGGTCGACCTCACCCCGGTCCCCGGACGGCTTGGCCGCGGTCACGCCCTCGGTGTATTCCGGTTCGGCCTGGTCCTTGCAGGCCTGGACCACCGCATGGATCTCTTCATCGGTGATGAAGGCGCCCTGGAGCCGCTGCGGCTTACCCGCACCCATCGGCAGGAACAGCCCGTCGCCCATCCCGATCAGCTTCTCCGCGCCGGGCTGGTCGAGGATCACCCTGCTGTCGGTCAGCGATGAGGTCGCGAAGGCCAGCCGGGACGGCACGTTGGTCTTGATCAGGCCGGTGACGACGTCCACCGAGGGGCGCTGAGTGGCCAGCACCAGGTGGATACCGGCCGCCCGGGCCTTCTGGGTGATCCGCACGATGGCGTCCTCGACGTCGCGGGGGGCGGTCATCATCAGGTCGGCGAGCTCGTCGACGATAGCGACGATATAGGGGTAGGGCCGGTACTCCCGCTGGCTGCCCGGCGGGGTGGTGATCTCCCCGGAGCGCACCTTGGCGTTGAAGTCGTCGATATGGCGTACCCGGGACGCCTGCATGTCCTGGTAACGCTGCTCCATCTCCTCGACCAGCCAGGCCAATGCGGCGGCGGCCTTCTTCGGCTGGGTGATGATGGGGGTGATCAGGTGCGGAATCCCCTCGTAGGGAGTCAATTCCACCATCTTGGGGTCGATGAGGATCATCCGCACCTCATCCGGGGTGGCGCGGGCCAGCAGGGACACCAGCATCGAGTTGACGAAGCTGGACTTGCCCGAGCCGGTGGACCCGGCCACCAGAAGATGCGGCATCTTGGCGATGTTGGCCGAGACGAAGTCGCCTTCGATGTCCTTGCCCAGCCCGATCACCAGCGGGTGGTGGTCACGCCGGGTCGAGGGGGCGGTGAGCACGTCGGCCAGTCGCACCATCTCGCGGTCGGTGTTGGGCACCTCGATGCCGACCGCCGACTTACCGGGGATCGGCGCCAGCAGGCGCACGCTCTCGGTGGCCACCGCGTAGGCGATATTGCGCTGCAGCGCGGTGATCTTCTCCACCTTGACCCCGGGGCCCAGTTCGACCTCGTAACGGGTGACGGTCGGCCCGCGGGTGCAGCCGGTCACCGCGGCGTCGACCTTGAACTGCTCGAGTACCGAACTGATGGCCTCGACCATCTGGTCGTTGGCGGCGCTGCGCCGCTTGGGCGGTTCACCGGCGATCAGAAGATCCAGTGTGGGCAGTGTGTAAGGACCCTCAACCACCCGGTCCAGCGCCGCGCCGGAGCCGGCATCGGTCTTGGCAGCCCGCTTGGTCGCCCCGGACCTCCGCCGCTTGGGCTTGACCGGCTCGGTGTCGGCTTCGGCCCCGGCGGGCGGATCGCCCGCCTCGATCGGGTAGTTGTCGTAGGGAGTCCCGGCCGGCCCGGCCGGCACGGCCCAAGCCTGCGGTTCGTCCGAGTATGCGCGGGGATCGTCGTAATAGCTGTCGTCGTAGCTGTCGTCGTAATAGCCGTCGGCGTACTCGTCGTGCGCGCCGTGAGCAGCGCTCACGTCATTCATGTCGTAGTAGTCGGCGTAGCGCCGCCCGAGCCGGGTGGCGAACATCTCGTAGAGCGCCTGCGGAAGCTCGCGGATCGTGGTCCCGGTGATCAGCAGCAGTCCGAAGAGCAGCGCGAAGATCAGCAGCGGGGTCGCTATCCATGCCGTCACACCGTCGGAGAGCGAGCCGCCGATGGCGAACCCGACGAATCCTCCCGCCCGCTGCCGATCAGCCGGGTCGGTGGGCGAGCCCGACCACAGGTGCCACAGGCCCAGCACGGGCAGTCCGATCATGGCCGCACCGACGGCCAGCCGCGGCCGGGTCTCCGGGTTGGGTTCGGTGCGCATCAGCGCGATGGCGACCGCGGCGATCAGCAACGGCAGCAGCACCACAGCGGAGCCGACGACGGTGCGCAGTGCGGAGTCGATCCAGGCGCCGACCGGACGGGCCGCGTCGAACCAGGACGCGGCGGCGACGACCAGCGCCAGCGCCAGCATCCCCAGCGCGATCCCGTCCCGGCGGTGGCCGGGGGCGATGTCACGGGCCCGGCCCACCGACCGGGCCGCCGACCCGGTTCCGCGGGCCACGACCAGCCAACCGGCCCGCAGCGTGCGCCACCCGGCCGCCGCAGCCGTCGCGAACCCGGAGGGCTGTTTGGCGGCGCTGGGCTTACGGCGCGGCGGGGACGGCCGCCTGGCGGGCGCCTTGGCCGACGCTGCAGACCGGGAAGCACCGCGTGAGCTGGTCGTTCGCGCGCCGGAGCGAGCGGCCGTCTTGTTCGCCATGCCGGGAACCCTAGTCCCAACCGTCCCACTGGCACCATATGCCACACGTTTGGATGGCGGGCCGTTGCCAGAACGAAATCAACCGCGAACGCGGCCCGTGATGCCCCGCCGGCGCGGCCTGGCGCGGCCCGGACTCCGGTCGGAGTGCGCCCGCTACGGTGACACTGCCCGGGTGACACTGCCCGGGTGACACTGCCCGCCCGCACCCGTCGGCCTGCAATCCCCACCAGATCGGAGTCCGCAGATGCCCGTACCGATGACCGGCATGCTCCAGCCCGCCCCGGCCGCCCGCCGATCCCGCGCCTGAGACTGTGGCCTGAGAGTATGGGAAGCCTGCACGGCAAGGTCGCCTTCATCACCGGCGCCGCCCGCGGCCAGGGGCGCGCGCACGCACTCAAGCTGGCCGCCGAAGGCGCCGACATCATCGCCATCGACCTTTGCGAACAGATCGACGGCGTGCCCTACCCGCTGGCCTCCCCCGAGGATCTCGACGCCACGGTCGAGTTGGTGACCGAGGCCGGAGGCCGCATCGTGGCCCGGCAGGCCGATGTCCGCGACCGCGGCGCCCTGAAGACGGCCCTGGCTGAGGGTATCGCCGAGCTCGGTCGCCTGGACATCGTCATCGCCAACGCCGGGATCGCCCCGATGCTGGGTGACCGGGCCTGGCAGGACGTGATCGACGTCAACCTCACCGGCGTCTACCACACCGTTGACGTGGCGATGCGCCCGCTGATCAAGCAGGGCGAGGGCGGCTCGGTGGTGCTGACCAGTTCGGTCGCCGGCTTGGTGGGGATCGGGGCGCCGATCGCGGGCTCGATCGGCTACACCGCCGCCAAACACGGTGTCGTCGGCCTGATGCGGGCCTACGCCAACTTCCTTGCCCCGTACAACATCCGCGTCAACTCAGTACATCCGGCCGGTGTCGAGACACCGATGATCGACAACGATTTCATCCGGTCCTGGCTGGAGGGGATGGCCGAACAGGGCCCCGCCGGACCCGACCTGACCAATGCCCTGCCGGTGCAGAACCTTCAGCCCGACGACGTCGCCAACGCCGTGCTCTGGCTGGTCTCCGAGGCCGGCCGCTACATCACCGGAGTGGCACTGCCGGTGGACGCCGGCTTCGTCAACAAGCGGTGAGACCTCAGACCTCGATGACCGTGGGCACGATCATCGGCTGGCGCCGGTAGGATTCGCCGACCCATTTTCCGACCGCGCGCCGGACCGCCTGGGCGATCCGGATCGGATCGGTGACCCGATCGGCGGCAAGGGATTCCAGTTCGGCCTCGACTTTGCGTTGGGCGGGCTCGAGGGCCTTGGGGTCCTCGGAGAACCCGCGGGAGTGCAGGTGCGCGGGTGCCAGCGCACGGCCCGTCTCGCGGCTGACCACCACTGTCACCGCGATGAAGCCCGAGCTCAGGATCAGCCGCTCCCCCAGGGTGGCGTCGCCGACATCACCGGTCACCAGGCCGTCGACGAACATCTTCCCGACCGGAACCGCGCCGGCGATGGAGGCCTGACCGGCGATCAGGTCGACGCTGACGCCGTTCTCGGCCAGCATGATCGACTCCTCCGGGACCCCGGCGCGGGCGGCCAGTTTGGCGTTGGCACGAAGGTGCCGCCAGGTCCCGTGCACCGGCATCACGTTGCGGGGGCGCACCCCGTTGTAGAGGAAGAGCAGTTCGCCGGCGTAGGCGTGGCCGGATACGTGCACCCGCGCCTGCTGATTGGTGACGACCCGGGCGCCGACCTTGGACAGCGCGTCGATCACCCCGTAAACGGCCTCCTCGTTACCGGGGATCAGCGAGGACGACAGGATGATCAGGTCCTCGGCGGTGATCGTGATGCTGCGGTGCTCGCCGCGCGACATCCGGGCCAGCGCCGAGAGCGGTTCGCCCTGGGTGCCGGTGGTGATCAGGACCAGACTGTCCGGCGGCATCATCTCCGCCGCGCCGATGTCCACGACGTCGGTGTCCTCCACCCGCAGGAAGCCCAGATCGCGGGCGATCGCCATATTGCGGACCATCGAGCGGCCGACGAAAGACACCCTTCGTCCCAGGGCCACCGCGGCGTCGACGATCTGCTGGACGCGGTCGACGTTGGAGGCGAAACACGCGACGATCACCCGCCGGCCCTCCGCACCGCGGATCAGCCGGTGCAGGTTGGGGCCGATCTCGCTCTCGGAAGGCCCGACGCCGGGGATCTCGGCGTTGGTGGAGTCGCACAGGAACAGATCCACCCCGGCGTCGCCGAGCCTGGACATGCCGGGCAGGTCGGTGGGCCGCCCGTCCGGCGGGAGCTGATCGAGCTTGATGTCCCCGGTGTGCAGAACCGTTCCGGCACCGGTGTGAACGGCGATCGCCAGGGCGTCGGGGATGGAGTGGTTGACCGCGAAGTACTGGCATTCGAAGACCCCGTGGGTGCTGCGCTGGCCCTCCGCGACCTCGACGAACGTCGGCTTGATGCGGTGCTCGCGGCACTTGGCCGCGACCAGGGCGAGGGTGAAGCGGGAACCGACCACCGGGATGTCGGAGCGCAGCTTGAGCAGGAACGGAATCGCCCCGATGTGGTCCTCGTGGGCATGGGTGAGCACGAGGGCCTCGACATCGTCGAGGCGGTTCTCGATGTGCCGCAGGTCGGGAAGAATCAGGTCGACGCCCGGCTCGTCGTGCCCGGGGAACAGCACTCCGCAGTCGACGATCAGCAGCCTTCCCAGGTGCTCGAACACCGTCATGTTGCGGCCGATCTCGCTGATCCCGCCCAGCGCGGTCACCCGCAGCGCACCGGCCGACAGCGGCGGGGGCGGCGTGAGGTCGGCGACCGTCATCGCAGCGCTGCCGCCGCACGCATGTCGTCGGCGAGCTCCTCGATCTGCTCGCCGGTGGCCGGCATCTGCGGCAGCCGCGGATCGCCGGCGTCGAATCCCTGCAGCCGCAGGCCCGCCTTGGCCAGGGTGACCCCGCCGAGCCGGGCCTGGGCGGAGTTGAGTGGGGCCAGGGCCACGCTGATCTTGCGCGCGGTCGCCAGGTCGCCGGAGTTGAACGCGGTCAGCATGTCGCGTAGCTGACCCGCAACCAGGTGACCCCACACGCTGACGAAGCCGACGGCCCCCACCGCCAGCCACGGGAGGTTCAGCGCGTCGTCGCCGGAGTAGTAGGCCAGTCCGGTCTCGGCGATGATCTGCGCCGCACCGTGCAGATCGCCCTTGGCGTCCTTGACGGCGACGATGTTGGGGTGGCGCGCCAGGGTCCGCAGGGTCTCCCATTCGATGGGGACCACCGAGCGCGGCGGGATGTCGTAGAGCACGATCGGCAGGTCGGTGGCGTCGGCGACCGCGGTGAAGTGGGCCACCAGTCCGCTCTGCGGGGGCCGGGAGTAGTAGGGCGTGACGACGAGCAGCCCGTGGGCGCCCTCGGCGGCGCACGCTCCGGCCAGGCGCACGCTGTGCGCGGTGTCATAGGTGCCCGCACCGGCGATGATCCGGGCCCGGTCGCCGACCGCCTCGAGTACCGCGGTCAGCAGGGTCAGCTTCTCGGCGTCGGTGGTGGTGGGCGACTCGCCGGTGGTCCCGGACAGGACCAGGCCGTCGCATCCGGCGTCGACCAGTCGGGTGGCCAGCCGCGCCGCGGCGGCGGTGTCCACCCGGCCGTCGGCGGTGAAGGGTGTCACCATCGCGGTCAGGACCGTGCCCAACCGGGCGCGGGCGTCGAATCCGCTGGTGCTCACGGGGCCATAGGTTACCCGCTGGGCTTCACACCTCAGTAGTGAGCGGGCTGACCGCGACCTCGGTGCCGTCGGCCAGCGCGGCGATCTCGAAGTCGGCGAACGCCGCGGGCGCCACCGCGGCGAGTTCACGCAGACAGGCGACCGCCAGTCGCCGTATCTCGGTGTCGGCGTGCTCGCTGGCGCGCATCGCCACGAAGTGCCGCCAGGCGCGGTAGTTCCCGGTGACCACGATGCGGGTCTCGGTGTCGTTGGGCAGCACCGCCCGAGCGGCCTGACGGGCCTGTTTGCGCCGCAGCACCGCGTTGGGGGCGTCGCCGAGCCGGGCCTCCAAAGCGGCCAGCAGTTCCTCGTAGGCACCGCGGCTGGCGTCGGCGGCGGCCAGCACGATCTGCCGCAGTTCGGGGTCGTCCTCGAGCCCGGGAGGCAGCACCACCCTCGCCTCGTCCTCGGCGACGTAGCGCTGGGACAGCTGGGAGAACGAGAAGTGCCGGTGCCGTACCAGTTCGTGGGCGCAGGAGCGGGAGACCCCGGTGATGTAGAACGATGCCGAGGCGTGCTCGAGCACCGCGAAGTGGCCGACGTCGATGATGTGCTTGACGTAGTCGGCGTTGGCGGCGGTGCGGGGGTTGGGTTTGTCCCAGCTCTGGTAGCAGGCCCGGCCGGCGAACTCGACGAGCGCCAGACCGCCGTCGGCGTCGGTGTCCCACGGCACGTCGGGAGGTGCCAGGAACTCGGTCCGGGCGATCAGTTGCACACGCAGCGGGGCGGTCTCGGCCACGCGCTGAGCCTAGTCGGGGGCCGGCAGCCGGGTCGCCGTGACTTCGAGTGTGCATAACGCGACGCCCGGCACGGCATGTCGCGGATGAAACCGCACATTCGCGGGGGGTGGGCGGGGCCCGCGGGCGGGGTGGGCGGGTCAGGCTCGCAGGTAGCTGTAATAGCGGTAGCGCAGCCCCGAGGTGCTGTCGCGCCACTGCCCCGCCGTTCCGGCCCAGGAACCGTCGAGGACCGGGGCCAGGGTGTCGTCGTCGCGCAGGTGCAGGTCGATGTCGACCTCGGTGACCTCGCACCGGGTGGCCGCCGGCATGGCCAGGTGGTAGATCTCGGCGCCGCCGATCACCCAGGTCAGGCCCTCGCCGAAGGCCTCCCCGATAGCGCTGACGACCTCAGCGCCCTCGGCGCGGTAGCCGCGGTTGCGGCTGAGGACGACGTTGCGCCGGCCGGGCAGCGGGCGGAACGCTGCCGGCAGCGACTCCCAGGTGCGCCGGCCCATCACCACGGTGTGGCCCATGGTGAGCTCCTTGAAGCGGGCCATGTCCTCGGGCAGCCGCCACGGGATGCCGCCGTCCCGGCCGATCACCCCGGAGCTGGACTGCGCCCAGATCAGCGCGACGCTCATCGGCTAGACCGCCACCGGCGCCTTGATCGCCGGGTGCGGGTCGTAGTTGCGGATCTCGACGTCCTCGTAGCGGTAGTCGAAGATGGAGTCCCGCTGGGCCAGAACGAGTTCGGGGTAAGGGCGGGGTTCGCGGCCGAGTTGCTCGGTGACCTGCGCGACGTGGTTGTCGTAGATGTGGCAGTCCCCACCGGTCCAGATGAAGTCCCCCACCTGAAGGCCGGCCTGGGCGGCCATCATGTGGGTCAGCAGCGCGTAGCTGGCGATGTTGAACGGCACGCCGAGGAACAGGTCGGCGCTGCGCTGGTAGAGCTGACAGCTGAGCCGGCCGTCGGCGACGTAGAACTGGAAGAACGCATGGCAGGGGGCCAGCGCCATCTGAGGGATCTCGCCGACGTTCCACGCCGAGACGATGATGCGCCGGGAGTCCGGGTCGGTGCGCAGCATGTCCAGCGCGGCGCTGATCTGGTCGATGTGTTCGCCGCTCGGGGTCGGCCAGGACCGCCACTGCACACCGTAGACCGGGCCGAGATCCCCTGTCTCCGAGGCCCATTCGTCCCAGATGGTGACCCCGTGCTGCTGCAGCCAGCCCACGTTGGAGTCCCCGCGCAGGAACCACAGCAGCTCATAGACGATCGACTTCAGATGCACCTTCTTGGTGGTGATGAGCGGGAACCCGGCCGACAGGTCGTAGCGCAGCTGATGGCCGAAGATGCTGCGGGTGCCGGTGCCGGTGCGGTCGGCCTTGGGGGTCCCCCGCTCCATGACCAGACGGAGCAGGTCCTCGTACGGGGTCGGGATCGGCACGGGGATCAGCTTACGACGGTCCGGCGCCGGCGCCGGGCCGGTGACGCCGCTCCGCGAGGCCCCGTGCGATGCCCCGCCCGGCGTAGAGCGCGGCCAGCACGGTGAGGGCGATCAGGACGACGAACATCACCAGCCAGTTGCTGCGGCTGTGCGGCACGTTCCACCAAACGATGGTGAACAGCACCGCGCAGACGAACAGCACGATGTCGCGCCAGTTGCCCTGCCAGTTGCCCCGGTAGGAGGCGGCGGTCTCGCGCAGGCGCTGGCTGCGCTCGGTGCCGGCGATCAGATCCCGGATCCGGGCGTCGATGCTGTTCTTGAGCGCGGCGCGCAGTTCGGAGTCCTCGGCCGGAAGCTTGCTCAGGATCTCCTGGTCGGCCTTGATCGCCGCCCGGAAGTCCGGCGCACGGGAATTGCCGGCGTTGCCGGCCAGCAGTCCCAGCAGCGCACCGCCGGCGACCGGTGTGGCCCCGAGCAACAGATCAGTCAGCATGTCCCCTCACTCCATCAGTGTCGCGGCCAGGGTTGCGCCCAACTCGTGGGCGCGGGCCCGCGCGGCGGCGTCGATCGTGCCGGTCACCTCCAGGGCCTCGGCGGCTTTCGTCAGCCCCAGCCCGCCGGTGATCCGCTCCACCGAGGCGACCGCACCGGCGGTGTCGTTGTTGCCGAGCACCCACAGACCGTAGGGGCGTCCGGCGACGTGATCCATAACCGGGTAGTACACGGTGTCGAAGAAGTGCTTGAGCGCGCCGGACATGTAGCCGAAATTGGCCGGGGTACCGAACAGGTAACCGTCGGCGGCCAGCATGTCGGGGACGGTCGCGGCCAGGGCGGGACGCACCGTCACCTCGACGCCGCTGATCTGCGGGTCGCGGGTGCCGGCGAGCACCGCCTCGAGCAGTTCGCGGGCGCCCGGGGACGGGGTGTGGTGCACGACCAGCAGTGCGGTCACCGCGGCTGCTCCGACTGCAGGCGCACGGCGGTGCGCATCGCATCGCGGGCCCTCCCCCGGTCACCGGCGTAGTCGTAGGCCCGGGCCAGCCGGTACCAGCGCCGCCAGTCGTCGGGGTCGGCCTCGACTTCGGCGCGCACGGTCTGGAACAGCGCGTCGGCGGCGTCCCGTTCGATCCGGCCGGACGGCCGCCTCGGCAGGTCGCTGACGTCGAGGTCCATTCCGTCCTCGGCGGCCAACCGGGCCAGCCGCTGGTGGATCAGTCCGGCGCGCAGGGTCGCCACCAGCACCCAGGCGCCGATCACCGGCAGGGCCAGCACGCCGACCCCGAGACCGATCGAGGCCGGCGTCCCGGTGCGGATCAGTGCGACGGCGGTGCGGGTCAGCATCGCGAAGTAGACCAGCAGGGCGACGCTGAGAAAAGCGATGAGCAGCTGAACGCGCGAGATCACAGGTCCAGCAGCGGTTCGATGCCGATGGTCAGGCCCGGCCGCCGGGCGATCTGGCGCACCGCGAGCAGGACGCCGGGCACGAAGGAGGTGCGGTCGAGGCTGTCGTGCCGGATGGTCAGGGTCTCCCCCGTCGTCCCGAACAGGATCTCCTGGTGGGCGACCAGCCCGGTGAGCCGCACCGAGTGCACCGGGATGCCGTCGACGTCAGCCCCTCGGGCGCCGGGCAGGGCGGTGCTGGTGGCATCGGGGTTGGGCGGCAGCGCTTCCCGGCTCGCCGCGATCATCTTGGCGGTGCGGATCGCGGTGCCTGAGGGGGCGTCGGCCTTCTGCGGGTGGTGCAGTTCGATCACTTCGGCCGACTCGAAGTACGGCGCGGCCTTCTGGGCGAAGTACATCGACAGCACGGCCCCGATCGCGAAGTTCGGCGCGATCAGCACTCCGGCGCCGGGGCTGTCGGCCAGCCAGCCGCGGACCTGCTCGAGCCGCTCGTCGGTGAACCCGGTGGTGCCGACCACGGCGTGGATGCCGTTGCCGATCAGGAACTTCAGGTTCTCCATCACGACATCGGGATGGGTGAAGTCGATGACGGCCTCGGTGCCGGTGTCGGTGAACATGCTCAGCGGGTCACCGGCATCGACCTCCGCGCTGAGCGTCAGATCCGGTGCGGTGCGGACCGCGTCACACATGGCGGTGCCGACCTTCCCCCTCGCGCCCAGCACCCCGACTCGCATCACTGCAGCGTAGCCGCAGCGTCTGTTACCGTTTGCGCACCATCGCAGAGGAGCTGTGTATGTCGATTGACGCCGCCGGCCCCGGGACCGACACCGTCGACGCCCGGATACCCCGCTTCACCGCCACGGTCACCCTGGCCGTCATGCTGACAGCGCTGGCGGTCGCGGCGGTCAACACCCGCGCGGCGGCGGTGATCCTGGCCATTCAGGCCGTGGTGTTCGCAATCGGCGCCGTGGGCGGCCCCCGCCGGCACCCCTACGGGATGGTCTTCTCCCAGTTCATCGCCGGCGACTCCGCGTCGACAACACCGGGCGAGGACGTCTCGCTGCTGAAGTTCTCGCAGTCGATCGGATTCGTCGTCTCCACCGTCGGCGTCATCGGCTTCGCCTCCGGGCATCCCGCGCTCGGCGCGGCCGCCATCGGGTTCGCCGCCTTCGCCGCCTTCATGCGCGCGGCGTTCGGGATCTGCCTGGCCAGGCGCGCCCACACCCTGGTTCAGCGCCTTCGGGGCTGAGCTTGGGGCAAACCGTGATCGCGGACGCCCGACGTTCTTCACACTAGGGGTGACGTTTCCCCCGAGCTAGGAGCACCCGTGCGCGTCGGCATCCCCACCGAGATCAAGAACAACGAGTACCGGGTTGCCATCACCCCGGCCGGAGTCAGTGAACTGGTGCGCCGCGGCCACGAGGTGCTGGTACAGGCCGGCGCCGGCGAGGGTTCGGCCATCCACGACGGCGACTTCAGCGCCGCCGGCGCCCGGATCGTCGACAGCGCCGACCAGGTCTGGGCCGACGCCGAGCTGCTGCTGAAGGTCAAGGAACCGATCGAACCGGAGTACCACCGGCTGCGCCGGGGGCAGGTGCTGTTCACCTATCTGCACCTGGCGGCGTCCAAGCCGTGCACCGACGCCCTGCTGGCCTCGGGCACCACCTCGATCGCCTACGAGACCGTGCAGACCACCAGCCCGGACGGGACCGTCGCCCTGCCATTGCTGGCGCCGATGAGCGAGGTGGCCGGCCGGCTGTCGGCCCAGGTCGGCGCCTACCACCTGATGCGCACCCAGGGCGGGCGCGGTGTGCTGATGGGAGGTGTTCCCGGCGTCGCCCCGGCCAAGGTGGTGGTGATCGGCGGCGGGATGGCCGGCGACAACGCCGCCGGGGTGGCCTGGGGCATGGGGGCGCACGTCACGGTCTTCGACCTCAACATCGCGACCCTGCGCAAGATCGACGCCGAGTACGGCGGGGCCATCGAGACCCGCTACTCCGCTCGACTGGAGTTGGAGGAGGCGGTCAAGCAGGCCGACCTGGTGATCGGCGCGGTGCTGGTGCCCGGGGCGAAGGCGCCCAAGCTGGTCACCAACGCCACCGTCGCGCAGATGCGCCCGGGTGCGGTCCTGGTGGACATCGCCATCGACCAGGGCGGCTGCTTCGAGGACTCCCGGCCCACCACCCACGACGAGCCGACGTTCCGGGTGCATGACGCGGTGTTCTACTGCGTGGCCAACATGCCCGGCGCGGTGCCGCGCACGTCGACGTTCGCGCTCACCAACGCGACGATGCCGTACGTCAAGAAGCTCGCCGACCGCGGCTGGCGCGGGGCCTGCCAGGCCGATCCGGCTCTGGCCGAGGGCCTTTCCACCCATGACGGTCAGCTGCTCAACGAGCAGGTGGCCGACGATCTCGGCTTGCCGTTCACCGACCCGGCCGGCCTGCTGGCCTGAGGCGGCGCGGGGTACCGGCGATGAGAGGCCAGCAGATCCTCGGCGTTGCGGTCCTCGGCCTGGGGGTGTGGCTCACCGGTCCGCTGTGCCTGGGCACCGCACAGGCCGACAGCGCTCCCGCCGATCGCGGAACCGCGGGTTCGCAAGCCGGACAGCGGGATCGGCCCGCGAACCGTTCGGCAGTTCCTCGGGTCTCACCCGCACCTGGACAGCGGACCATGGTCACGACGACTCGGCCACGGGCAACCGTCCGTGACGCACCGGCAAACACGGCTGCGACGAGTCCGTCGGCCCCTCAGACCCACCCGCGGGCCGCACTGCGGGTCCAGCGGGGATCTGCGCTCAAGGGGTTGACGGCACTTCCGGCAACGGAACCAACGGCACTTCCGGCAACGGAACCAACGGCACTTCCGGCAACGGAACCAACGGCACTGTCGGCCGCGGAACCAACGGCACTTCCGGCTCCCAGGCAGGAGGCGGGACTGCGGCGACCCACCGTCCGCTCTACCGCCTCCCCGAGTGATGCGGACTCCATCGCGGAACTGACGGACTGGGTGGAGACCTTCGCCAACTTCTACCCGTGGTGGAGTGGCAGCCTGCTACCCCAGCCGTTGCAGCAGGCCCTCTTTCACGCCACTCCGGTCGCGAGCCCGATGCAGGTCGAGGTGGATTTGGCCGGCGGCCAGACCAGCGGCGCCATCCCCTTCAATGCGGTGTCCCCAGAGGGCACCCCACTGCTGTACTCGGTGCCGGCCAAGGGTATGCCCGGCGGGCCGGATCGCGGCACGGTGACGGTGGACAACGCCACCGGCACCTTCCGCTACACCCCCGACGAGACCTTCACCGGCACCGACACGTTCTCGTTCGTCGCCGAAGACTCCACCACCGTGCACCTGCACGCCCTGGCCGCGCTGCTCAACGCCGCGTTCGGAATCCTGGGCACCAGCCTTGCCGGGGGGCACCGCGACACCGCCACGGTCACGGTCTTCAACAACGTCGACATCGCCACCGATCTCGATCCACTGACCTACACCGACATCGTCGGCGAATTCTCGGTACTGACCTACGACATCTCCGGGCTTCCCCTACCGCTGTCCGGCGGGCCCTTGCCACGGTTTCTGAGCGCCGCCGAGATCGGTTCGAGGATCAACGCTTTCGACATCGTCAATGTTCAACAGGACATCGCCTATCATCCGTTCCTGCTCGCCGGCGCAGCGTTCCCCGACCAGACCCCGCCCTCGGTTCCCACCTGGCTGTGGCCGGTCGGCGTGCCGTTCTCCGACGGGCTGAACTCACTGTCGGCCTACAACATCGAGAGCCTGGACCGTCAGGCCTGGGACACCCGCCCGGATCTGTTCAACCCGGGCGGGTTCACCTATTCCCGCCAGCACATCCCCGGCGGCTCGTCGATCGACGTCTACAACGTCGACACCAGTGGCGGGCCGCTGACCAACTCCGAGATCGCCCAACTGTCGGAGTTCATCGGGGAGAACTCGGTGGGCCGGGCGGTCGTCGTCACCGGCGATTTCGGTCAGCTCTACTCCGATCCCGGACAGGCACTCACCGCCTTCGCCGCCGACAACGGCCTCACCGACGCGTGGGTGGAGGTGGAGTACGGCGGAACGGTTCCCGTCGACGCCCCGACGTGCGCCTACGACGACAGCTGCGAGCAGACCAGCAAGATCTTCTACCGCGACGCCGCCCCGCTGGACCCCACCGACCCCGCGACCAGCCCGGTACTGCTGGATGCGCTGAGCTACACCAACGAGGGCCTGAACTTCCGCACCGACTTCGGGGCGGACCTGTCCAACGGGCAACCCCTGTCGGTGTCCTTCGGCTACAGCGTCGACGCGATCGGCCCGATGACCGTCGACCCAGCCAACTGGATGGCCGAACTGCCGATGCTCTCCGGGCTCCCCCTGACCCAGATACCGATCCCGGGAACCCACGACTCGGGCTCCTACTCGATCACCACCGCCTCGGACTGGTGCATGAACTGCGCCGACAGCGAGCCCGGATTCGACGTGTTCATCACGCTTCCGGACTTCGTACAGAACCTGCTGATCAAGCCCATCGCCACAGCGTGGGCCCGCACCATCGATGAGAGCATCTACGACCAGTTCGCCAACGGCATCCGCTACGTCGACCTCCGCTTGACCAACGAGCCCGATGGACAGATCTACATCGAACACGGGCTGCGAGGCGCAGAGATCGACGTGATCCTCGACGACATCGCGGCATTCGCCAACAGTCATCCGAAGGAACTGCTGGTGGTGATCGCTGGAGGGTTCTCGGGAATGCCCCTCAAGGGCTTCACACCGGAGACCAATGTCGAGTTCGTCGCACGCATGGAGGAGGCGTTCGGATCCCGCATGGTCCCCCGTTCGCTCGGCACCTCGGCGACGCTCGCCGACCTGTGGGCCATCGACAAGAACGTCATCGTTCTCTACCCGGACGGCGACATGATCGCCGCCAACCCGAACCTCTGGCCGGACGACACGATTTGGCGACCGTGGACCGGTTCGAATTCGGTGGGCCCGCTGTATGAGGGCAACGTCAGGAATCTCGCCGCCCGCCCGGAGTCAGCGATCTGGGGCCTGTTCGGCGAACCAACCCCGGACAGCAGCAACATCATCGCCGGACTGCTCACCACCGGCCCGCAGTCCAACGAGCAGTACTTCTGGAATATTCATGGCCCATTGCAACAGTGGATCAGGACCGACTTCAAGGAGTCGGTCAACCTTGTCACCACGGACTGGTACCAGAGATTCTGGCCGGCTGGATCGTCCTTCGTCCGTGACACCATCGGCGCGGTCTACGAAACTCTCGGTTCGCGTCTGATCAGCTAGCCGGTCAGCCGGTGAGCGCCCGCAACACCGGCGGCAGCGAGCGTTTCGCGCGGTGCGGCCCGAGCACGGCTGCGCCGAAGCGTCCCGCCAGCACCTTGCGGGCCACCGCGTTGACCTCCTCGACACTCACCTTGTCGATGTGCCCGAGGGTGTCGGCCACGCTGCGGTACTCGCCGTAGTTGAGTTCACTTCGGCCCAGCCGGTGCATCCGTGATGCCGAATCCTCCAGCCCCAGAACCAGACTGCCGCGCAGCGAACCTTTGGCGATTCGGCACTCCGCCTCGGTGATACCGTCGCGGGCCACGTCCTCGAGCACATCGGTGGCCACGCGGACCACCTCGTCGAAGCGGTCCGGAAGACACGCCGCGTACACCGACAGCGCGCCGCCGTCGGAGAAGGTGTCGATGGCCGAGTACACCGAGTAGGCCAGCCCGCGGGTCTCCCGGATCTGCTGAAACAGCCGCGAACTCAGGCCTCCTCCCAGCGCGGTGTTGAGCACCATCAGCGCCCAGCGGTGCGCCCAGTGCCGGCCCGGGACCCGTACCCCGAGGTTGAGGTGAGACTGTTCGGAGTCCCGGTGCAGCAACGCCAGGCCGGGCCGCCCGGCCAGCCGCCCGGTGCCCTTGCGCGGCGGACGCGGGCCGCCGCCGCCGTTCAGCCTCCGGCCGAAGTGGCGGCGCACCAACGCCACGACGTGGCGGTGCTCGACGTTGCCGGCGACGGCGACCACCATCCGCTCCGGGGTGTAGCGGCGGACATGGAAGGAGTGCAACTGGTTTCGGGTCATCGCCGACACCGACTCGACGCTGCCGATCACCGGCCGGCCCACCGGGTGGTCACCGAACATCGCCGACAGGAACATGTCGCCGAGGGTGTCCTCGGGGTCGTCGTCGCGCATGGCGATCTCCTCGAGCACCACATCGCGTTCGACCTCGACGTCCTGGGGTGCGCACACCCCGTTGAGCACCACGTCGGCGACCAGGTCCACCGCCAGTTCCAGATCCTCGTCGAGGACGTGGGCGTAGTAGCAGGTGTGCTCGCGGCCGGTGAAGGCGTTCAGTTCGCCCCCGACGGCGTCGACCTCCTGGGCGATCTGCACCGAGTCCCGCGACGGGGTGGCCTTGAACAGCAGGTGCTCCAGGAAGTGCGCGGCGCCGGCCACCGTGGGGCCCTCGTCGCGGGAGCCGACGTTGACCCACACCCCGACCGAGGCCGACCGCACCGAGGGCACCCGTTCGGTGACCACCCGCAATCCGCCGGGCAGCACGCTGCGCCGGACGGTCGAGACGGCGGGATCAGCTGCTGGCGGCCGCGGCATCGGCGGGCGCCGGGGCGCTGGCGCCGGCGTCGTCGGTGTTCTCGGCGACCGGGATCAGCGAGATCTTGCCGCGGTTGTCGATATCGGCGATCTCCACCCGCAGCTTGTCGCCGACCTTGACCACGTCCTCGACCTTGGCGATCCGCTTGCCTCGGCCCAGCTTGGAGATGTGCACCAGACCGTCGCGGCCGGGCAGCAGGGACACGAACGCACCGAAATCGGTGGTCTTGACCACGGTGCCCAGGAACCGCTCCCCGATCTTGGGCAACTGCGGGTTGGCGATGGCGTTGATCCGGTCGATGGCCGCCTGGGCCGAGGGGCCGTCGGTGGCGCCGACGAACACCGTGCCGTCGTCCTCGATGGAGATCTGCGCGCCGGTCTCCTCGGTGATGGCGTTGATGATCTTGCCTTTCGGCCCGATGATCTCGCCGATCTTGTCCACCGGCACCTTGATGGTCGTGACCCGGGGGGCGTACGGACTCATCTCGTCGGGAGCGTCGATGGCCTCGGCCATCACCTCGAGGATGGCCAGCCGTGCGTCCTTGGCCTGGGCCAGTGCGCCGGCAAGAACCTGGGAGGGGATGCCGTCGAGCTTGGTGTCCAACTGCAGGGCGGTGACGAAGTCCTTGGTGCCTGCCACCTTGAAGTCCATGTCCCCGAAGGCGTCCTCCGCACCGAGGATGTCGGTCAGCGCGACGTAGCGCGTCTCACCGTCGACCTGGTCGGACACCAGACCCATGGCGATCCCGGCAACCGGCGCCTTGAGCGGCACACCGGCGTTGAGCAGCGCCAGGGTGGATGCGCACACCGATCCCATCGAGGTGGACCCGTTGGAACCGAGCGCCTCGGACACCTGGCGGATGGCGTAGGGGAACTCCTCGACGCTGGGCAGCACCGGCATCAGAGCGCGCTCGGCCAGCGCGCCGTGGCCGATCTCGCGGCGCTTGGGCGATCCGACCCGGCCGGTCTCCCCGGTCGAGTACGGCGGGAAGTTGTAGTGGTGCATGTAGCGCTTGGAGGTTTCCGGCCCCAGCGAGTCGATCTGCTGGGCCATCTTGACCATGTCCAGGGTGGTGACACCCATGATCTGGGTCTCGCCGCGCTGGAACAGCGCGCTGCCGTGCGCCCGCGGGATGACCGCGACCTCGGCGGACAGCGCGCGGATATCGGTGATGCCGCGGCCGTCGATGCGGAAGTGGTCGGTCAGGATGCGCTGGCGGACCAGCTTTTTGGTCAGTGACCGGAACGCGGCGCCGATTTCCTTCTCCCGGCCGGCGAAGTTCTCGCCGAGTTTGGCCAGCACCTCGCCCTTGATCTCGTCGGTGCGATCGTTGCGCTCCTGCTTACCGGGGATGGTCAGGGCCTCGGCCAGCGGGCCGGCGGCGATGTCGGAGACGGCGGTGTAGGCGTCTGCGGCGTAGTCGGGGAACACCGGGTAATCGGCGGTCTCCTTGGCGGCCCGCTCGGCCAGCTCGCTCTGGGCGGCGCACAGGATGGCGATGAACGGCTTGGCGGCCTCCAGGCCCTCGGCGACGACGGACTCGGTAGG
>CAYURT010000048.1:21453-25444 GCA_964447215.1 uncultured Mycobacterium sp. | reverse complement strand
CTGATGAGCGCTTGCGCGAAGAACAGGGGACTGATGAGCGCTTGCGCCAAGAACAGGGGACCCTGCGGATGAGCACCCTGCTGCGGATTGCCACCGCCGGTTCGGTCGACGACGGCAAATCGACCCTGATCGGCCGGCTGCTGTATGACTCCAAGGCCGTGATGGAGGACCAACTTGCCGCGGTGCAGCGCACCTCCGCCGAGCGCGGCAACGACTACACCGATCTGGCGCTGGTGACCGACGGCCTGCGTGCCGAGCGCGAGCAGGGCATCACCATCGACGTCGCCTACCGCTACTTCGCCACCGCCAGAAGAAAATTCATCATCGCCGACACTCCCGGCCACATCCAGTACACCCGCAACATGGTGACCGGCGCCTCGACCGCCCACCTGGTCATCGTTCTGGTCGATGCCCGCCATGGACTGCTGGAGCAGTCCCGCCGGCATGCGTTCCTGGCCTCGCTGCTGGGAGTGCGCCACGTCGTCCTGGCGGTCAACAAGATGGACCTGGTCGATTGGGACCCCGAACGGTTCGCCTGGATCCGCGACGAGTTCCACGCCTTCGCCGCCCGCCTGGACATCCACGACGTGGCCACCATCCCTATCTCGGCACTGCACGGGGACAACGTGGTTACCAGGTCCGCCAACGCCGACTGGTACGACGGCCCGGCCCTGCTCAGCCACCTGGAGGATGTCTTCATCGCCGGTGATCGCAACCTCGTCGACGTCCGCTTCCCCGTGCAGTACGTCATCCGCCCGCAGACCCGCGACCACGCCGACCACCGCAGCTACGCCGGCACCGTCGCCAGCGGCATCATCCGCACCGGCGATGAGGTGGTGGTGCTGCCCAGCGGCAAGACCAGCCGGGTCACCGCGATCGACGGCCCCAACGGCCCTGTGCCCGAGGCGTTTCCGCCTATGGCGGTGTCGATCGCGCTGGCCGACGATATCGACGTCTCGCGCGGTGACATGCTGGTCCGCCCGCAGAACCAGCCGGTTGCCACCGGCGAGTTCGACGCCATGGTGTGCTGGATGGCCGACACCTCGGCGCTCGAGCCGGGGCGGCAGTACCTTCTCAAGCAGACCACTCGGACCACCCGCGCGCGGGTCACCGCGTTGGACTACCGGCTGGATGTCAACACCCTGCACCGGGACAAGAGCGCCACCGCGCTCAAACTCAACGAACTCGGCCGGGTGTCGCTGCGCACCCAGGTGCCGCTGCTGCTCGACGAGTACACCCGCAACCCGGCCACCGGCTCGTTCATCCTGATCGACCCCGACACCAACGCCACCGTCGCCGCCGGGATGGTGCGCGACCCCGCACCGGCGACCCGTACCGCCTCGCCGAACACGGTCCGGCACGAGTCGCTGGTCACCGACCGGCTCACCCGGGGCCGCACGGTCTGGTTCACCGGGCTGTCCGGGTCGGGAAAGTCCTCGGTGGCGGTGCTGGTGGAGCGGAAACTGCTCGAGCACGGCCGCCCTGCCTACATCCTCGACGGCGACAACCTGCGGCACGGACTCAATGCCGACCTCGGGTTCTCGATGGCCGACCGCGACGAGAACCTGCGGCGGCTGGCCCATGTCGCCACCCTGATGGCCGACGCCGGGCTGACGGTGCTGGTCCCGGCCATCAGCCCGCTGGCCGAGCAGCGTGCCCGGGCCCGCCGGGTTCACGACGAGGCCGGCATCGAGTTCTTCGAGGTGTTCGTCGACACCCCACTGGCCGACTGCGAGCGCCGCGACCCCAAAGGCCTCTACGCCCGCGCCCGCCGCGGCGAGATCACCCAGTTCACCGGCATCGACAGCCCCTACGAGCCGCCGCAGCGGCCCGACCTGCGACTCACCCCCGAGGGCACCGCAGCCGAACTCGCCGACCGGGTCATCGAACTGCTCGACGCGCGCGGATGAACGACCACGAGCTGGCCGCGGAGCTGGCGAGCCGGGCCGGGGAGCTGCTGCTGGCCCTGCGGCAGGAGCTGGCCGACGCACCCCCGGCGGTGCGGAAAGCCGGCGGTGACAAGGAATCCCACCACTTCCTGATGGAGGAGCTCAGCGCCCGGCGCCCGGGGGACGCGGTGCTCTCCGAGGAGGCCACCGACGACAAGCTGCGGCTGTCGGCCCGGCGGGTGTGGATCGTCGACCCGCTCGACGGCACCCGGGAGTTCGCCGAGCCGGGCCGGCAGGACTGGGCGGTGCACGTGGCCCTGTGGTGCGGCGGCGAACTGGCTGCGGGCGCTGTCGCGCTGCCCGCCCAAGGAGTCACCCTGGCCACCCCGGAGGTTCCGGCCCCTCCCGCACCGGCGGCGGCCCCCCGCATCGTGGTGTCGCGGACGCGCCCCCCGGAGGTCGCGGTGCGGGTACGCGACCGACTGGGGGCAACCCTGGTGGAGATGGGCTCGGCCGGGGCCAAGGTCGCGGCGGTGGTGCGGGGGCGGGCCGAGGTCTACGTGCACGCCGGCGGCCAGTACGAGTGGGACTCCGCGGCGCCGGTGGCCGTGGCTCGCGCCGCCGGGCTGCATACCTCCCGGATCGACGGGTCGCCGCTGCGCTACAACCAGCCCGACCCGCTGCTGCCGGACCTGCTGGTCTGCCGGACCGAGTACGCCGAGGCGGCGCTGGCGGCGCTGCGCGAGGATGCCGGCGGTTGACCCCGCGACGGTCAGCGTTTTCTCAGACTTTTCGGTTCCCGGGATCCCTGGGCGCAGGCGGAGACGGATGGAAATTCGCCCAACGTCGCATTGCACTGCGATTTATCCGCACTTCGGAGGATATTTCCGGCGGGTGCAGCGGGTTTGCCCATCCGGGGGCGGGGGTGTCGCTTGCGCTCAGGCTGCTCTCAGGTACGGTGAACGGAGATCGCGGCCGTACCCAGCTTGACCACTCCCGGGAGGAATCCGACATCATGCAACTCTCTCTGCGTTCGCAGCTGACCGCCGGCCTCGCGGCCTTCGGCGCGACGACCCTCGCCCTCACCCCGATCGCCCAGCCCGACGTGCTGCCCTCGGTCGAGCGGGTCTCCGCCGCCGTCCAGCTGTCGGCCTTCGCCAACCCGGTGACCGCCCTGCTGGACACCCTCTCCTTCACCTCGGAGGACCTGTTCTACCCGGCGCAGCTGCCCGGCTTCGACGACCTGTTCTGGCCGGCGTCGTTCTACAACGCCGCCGGGGACTTCCTCTACGCGCCCGGGTACTTCGGCCTGGTTCCCGACGCGGTCAACCAGTTCTCCTTCGGCGGTCTCAGCGCGCTGATCAACAACCTCTCCGGCTACATCGACGCCGGTATCTACGGCACCACCCAGGCGCTGGGTGGAGTGGCCTCCTCGGTCTTCAACACCCCGTTCGCCGTGGTCGCGGCCGCCCAGCTGGCGCTGGCCGGCGATATCGATGCGGCGCTGGCCGAACTGCAGACCCAGATCCTGGCGCCGCTGGAGCAGGGCATCGCGGCCGGGTTGCAGGGCATCGGCTACATCGTCGACAACGTGATCAACAACGCCCAGACCATCATCAGCGACACCGTGCCCCGGCTGGTCGCCGGCCTGATCGAGCAGGTGACCGGTGCGGCCACCTACCTGTTCAACAACGTGGTCCAGACCGCCACGACGATCGTGACGAGCCTGGCCGGGCTGGACATCGAGGGCGCCTGGAACGCCGCGGTCAACGGACTGCTGGGGCCCGACGGCCTGCTGGGCTCCGTCGAGCAACTGACGGTCGGCATCGGCATCGTGCAGGTTGTCGAGAATGTCGAGACGGTCGTCGTCCCGAGCGTGCGGTCGACGTTGACCAGTTCGAGCCAGCGGCTCGGGGACTTCTCGTTGTTCGGTGACGGCGGCATCCTCAACGACCCGTTCATTCCGACGGCGGCGGCCACGCTCCCGGCGGCGGCGGCCCCCGCTGAGGTTCCCGCTGTTGAGGCCCCGGCCGCCGAGGTCACCGCGGCTGAGGTCACCGCGGCCGTCGAGGCAGAGGCCGCCCCCGCGGCAGAGGCCGTTG
>CAYURT010000048.1:0-21353 GCA_964447215.1 uncultured Mycobacterium sp. | reverse complement strand
GCCGCCCCCGCGGCAGAGGCCGTTGACGCCGCCCCTGCGGCAGAGGCCGTTGACGCCGCCGAGACTGCCACTGGCAGCGCCTCGTCGGCGCGGGCCGCGGCGGCCACAGCCTCCGCGGCGCCGGCGTCCGCCGCTCAGGACGGCGCCGATTCCCCGGCGGCCGGGTCCGACGCTGCGCCCGCCGAGTCCGACGCTGCGCCCGCCGAGTCCAAGGCGGCCCCCGCCGGAGAGCCTTCGGCGGAGTCCGCTGCGCCGGCCACCAAGCGGGAGCGGTCCTCGGCCCGGACGGCCCGGGCGGCCACCGGCCGCTGACCGGCATCGCAGTCAACGGCGCCCCTCCCGATCCGGGAGGGGCGCCGTTGCGTCGGGCGGGCCCGGGCGGCAATCCGTCAGCAAACGGCCCGATCCTGAGAGCGGAGCGGTATCGCGAAACCCGGCTCAGCGCACTCACACCGTGCGGCATGGCCGATTCTCAGGTGCGCACCCGCGCCCGGCCGGCCGGTGACGCCGAACCGGGGCCGGCCGGGGACGGTTCCCCCACGTCGAGGGCTCGCGGTGATCTGCGGATCAGCGCTTCGGGGACCGGCTCGGGGCGGCTGCGGCGGCCCGTGCGGGGCACGCCGGGAGGGCAATTTCCCCCGAACGTTTGCGCTCAGGATTTTCTCAGCTATTCTTATTCCGTCAGAGTCGACCCACATACCGAAGGAACTCCAATGCAAATCTCTCTCCGTTCGCAGATGGTCGCGGGTACCGCCGCGGTCGTTGGCGCGGGTGCCATCGCCCTGACGCCGATCGCTCCGGCCGCCAACCTGCCCGCCCTCAACCTGTCCAACCCCGCTGTCGGACTCGCCGCGTTCGCGAACCCGATCACCGCGCTGGCCAACGTCGGACTGGTGCTCGCCGACTACACCCTCGACGGCGTCTACAGCCCCGTCCCGGCCGACAACTGGACCAACTCCGGCATCGACGCCATCGTCAACGCCCTTATCCCGGACGCGGGCGTGACCCGCCCGGGCCTCATCCCGAACATCATCACCAATCCCCTGCCGATCCTCACCCAGGTGGGGACCAACGTGCTGGGTTACGCCTACACCGGCCTGCAGGCCGTCGGGACCGCGCTGGTCAACCTCGCTGACATCGTCTGGCTGATCCCGGCCACCGCCGTCGAGGTGGTTCTGGACATCGTGTCCCTGAACTTCGAGAACGTGATCACCGACATCGTGGCGGCCTTCGACACCGCTCTGGGACTCGGCACCGACGCGATCAACGCCGTGATCGACGGCGCCACCGAGATCGTGACCAACGTGATCGCCCGCGCCACCGGCGTGATTGACACCCTCGTCACCGGTGTGCCCACCCTGGTGGAAGCGGTGACCGGTCAGGTCGGCCTGCTGGTGGAGACCGTGACCAACGTCGTCACCAACGTCATCGCCGGGGCCAGCAGCGCCAACCCGCTCGAGGGTGTCTGGAACGCCCTGGTGGGCGGTCTGCTGGATCCGACCTACGGGGGTCCGACCGACACCCTGCCCGGTGCGGTGATCAACCTCACCTACGGCGCCGGCATTCAGCCCGGCGTGGATCCGACCGGCTTCGTGCCCAGCGTGCGGACCGCGCTGACCGGTACGATTCAGGCGGTCGCCGACGTGCTCGCGGCTCCCGTGTCGCCGCCGGCTGCGGCCGAGGCTCCGGCCGCGGCTGCCGCCGAGGCCCCGGCCGTCGAGGTCGAGGCTCCGGTCGCCGGCGCTGAGGCTCCGGCCGCTGAGGTCGAGGCTGCCCCGGCCGCCGAGGCCGCCGCGGGCGATGCGGCGGAGGCCAGCAGCGCTGTGTCCGCTCGCTCGTCGGCCTCCAAGGCCGCGGCCAAGGCTCCGGCTGCGGCTCCGGCCGCCGAGGCCACCGCGGGCGACAGCGCCCCGGCGGCGTCGGAGGAGTCCTCCGCTCCGGCCAAGAAGCCCGGACGGGCTTCGGCTCGGTCGGCGAAGTCCGCCGCCTGACCCGGTGCACCAACGCTGTGGTGCCCCCTCCCTCTTCCGGGGGAGGGGGCACCACTGCATTCGGGGGTCCATTCGGGGGATGTTGGGTGAATCTGGCCAGCATGTGGGGAACATTTGAATGGCGTGTGGGGGCATGAGCCCGGCACGAGAGGGATTTGGCGGGGTAGCCCACGGACTCGGAAGCCCGCTGACCTCGGCTCTTGGGAGTTCACGGGTTTCCCAGGGCAGGGGCCGAAAAATTTTCCTGACATGGTCCGGCAACTGGCTCTCAGTTTTCTCTCAGGTATGGTAGATTCGGGTTTCGGGTCCAAAGGCAGGAGGAAGTCGTGCGCGGGGTTGTCGGTCCATTTCTGACGACGGGTGTCGCTCTGGCGACGGCCGGCGTCGTCGTGGCCAACCCGATCAAGGCTCCCAGCGCCGATGTTCAGATCCCGGCCGTTCAACTCTCGGCGGGCAGCAACGACGCCGTGAGCATGCTCGACCAGGACTTCCTCGACGCGATCGACTCCGAACCGTCGCGGTCGACCAACCCCCTCACCCTGCTGCGCGACTTGATCTCCACGCTGGCCGCCGACGCGACCCACGTCGGCAAGAACGCCATCCTGGAGGCCTTCGTGGCCGGTGTGACGGCGGTCTCCGAACCCGAACTCACCGCGGTGACCGTGCCCTTCGCTCCGGTGCCGGAGGCCTCGGCGCCGACGTTCCCGGCCCTGGACACCCCCGCCGCCCAGGTCTTCCTGGTGCCGGGCCTGGACATGACCTCCATCGAGGCCGCGCTGGACATTCCGCAACCCGACTGGAAGTCGCTCGTCCCGGATTCGACGGCGATCGTCGCCTCGATCGGCCCGGCGGTCGAGCAACTGGTCAGGGCCACCATCACCGATGTCACCTACGTGGGCGGTGAACTGCTGGCGGCGGCGTTCGCCGCCGGCGCGGCGGTGGCCGCCGAACCGGTGCTGATCGCCAAGACCGTCATCGCACTGGTCCAGGGTGACTTCCAGGGTGCTCTCGACAACGCGGTGCAGGCGGTCGTCGCCCCGTTCGAGGCGCCCGGCATCATCGTCAACGCGGTCCAGACCGTCATCGAACGGCGGCTCACCGAACTGAGCGGGAATCCGGTCCCGCTGCGCCCCGTGCTGTCCTCCGGCGCCGAACAGGCCGACCCGGCCCAGACGGCTCCCGAAGAGTCCGCCGACGTGGCTGAGCCGGCTGAGACGCCGTCGACTTCTGGCCCCGAGGTCAGGCTCAGCGGGCGGAGCGCGCAGACCGAGGCCGGTCGCATCACCGGCGAGATCACCGAGACCTCCGCGGAGACCACCGCGGGGATCACCCAGACCGCCACCGAGATGGCCGTCGCGGAGACCGCTGTCACCCCGGTCGAGGTTGCCGCCGACACCACGGCGGCCAAGCCGAACGCATCCGTCGAGACCTCTGCGGGGACCATCGGGGCGTCGCAGCTGAGGGCTGACACCGCTGCCGCGGCCGGCACCGCCTCCAGCGTCACCGACTCCGCCACCGGAGCCGGCGCGGCCGGCGGCCAGCCGAGCGCCGAACGTGCGGCGCCCACACCGCGTCGAGGCTTCGGGCTGTCGCGGAGCGCCGCGGCGGCCGTCGCCCCAGCTTCAGCGGCAGCGGCGGGTCCGGCGACGTCCGCTTCCCCCACGGCCGAGCGGGCCGCCGGCGGCGCCAGGTCGGCGACCGCCGACAGCGCCGACTCCGGCCGAAACTGATCTCTTTGGCAGAATCCGCGTCATGCGGATGTCGGCGAAGGCGGAGTACGCCGTGCGCGCCATGGCCCAACTCGCGTCCGCCGAACCCGGAACGCTGGTCAAAACCGAGGAACTGGCCAAGGCCCAGGGCATCCCTGCGCAGTTCCTGGTGGACATTCTCTCCGACCTGCGCGCCGACCGTCTGGTCCGCAGCCGCCGCGGCCGTGACGGCGGGTACGAACTGGCCCGGCCGGCCGAGGCGATCAGCATCGCCGATGTCCTGCGCAGCGTCGACGGCCCACTGGCCAGCGTTCGCGACATCGGTCTGGAGGGGCTGGACTACACCGGCCCGACCGCCGCGCTGACCGACGTCTGGCGGGCCCTGAGGGCCGCGATGCGCTCGGTGCTGGAGGAGACCAGCCTGGCCGACGTCGCCGCCGGGACGTTGCCCGCCCACGTGGGCAAGCTGGCCCGCGACTACCGCGCCCAGGAGGGCAGCCGGGGCCGCTGACTTCGCCGCCACCGCGCCGCCACCGCCGGTAGGGTCAGGTTGCGATGGACGGTCTCGCGGGCAGGTACGTGGAGAAACTGGGCAGTATCGGCCCGAACTGGTTCGCCTCGGTGATGGGCACCGGCATCGTGGCGACCGCCGGCGCGACCCTGCCCCTCGACATCCCCGGCCTGGCGATCTTCACCAGGGCGGTGTGGGTGTTCGCCGCGTTGTTGCTGGCCGGGCTGCTTGTGGTGGTGGGACTGCACTGGCTTCGGCGCCCGACGGTGGCCCGCAGCCACGCCCGCAACCCGCAGATGGCGCACTTCTACGGCGCCGCGCCGATGGCCATGCTCACCGTCGGTGCCGGTGCGATCCTGGTCGGCCGCGATCTCATCGGTGAACGGGCGGCGGTCAACATCGACTGGGTGCTGTGGACCGCAGGCACGATCGGCGGGCTGTTCACCGCGGTCACCATCCCCTTCCTGATGTTCACCCAGCACGATGTCGAGCCGGACTCCCCGTTCGGCGGCTGGCTGATGCCCGTGGTCCCGCCGATGGTCTCGGCGGCCACCGGCGCGCTACTGATCCCGCACCTGCCCCCCGGGGCGGGCCGGCAGACCCTGCTCTACGGCTGCTACGCGATGTTCGGGCTCTCGCTGATCGCCGCCTTCATCATCATCACCATGATCTGGAGCCGGCTGGTGCTCTACGGCACCTCCGGCACCGCGCGCGTGCCGACATTGTGGATCGTGCTGGGCCCGCTAGGTCAATCCATCACCGCCGCTGGCCTTCTCGGTCTGGCCGCGGGCATCGCGGTGGACCCCGAACTGGCGGGAGCGATGAACTCCTTCGCTGTGCTGTTCGGGGTGCCGGTGTGGGGGTTCGCGGTGCTGTGGATCGCGCTGGCGACCGGTCTGACGGTCCGCACGCTGCGACGCGGCATGCCCTTCGCGCTGACCTGGTGGAGCCTGACCTTCCCGGTCGGCACCTTCGTCACCGGCACCACCCAACTGGCTGTCCACACCGGCCTGCCTGCCTTCCGGGTCGCGGCGGTGATCGCCTACCTCGGCCTGCTGTGCACCTGGCTGCTGGTCGCACTGCGCACCGCCAAGGGCAGCCTGTTCGGGAACCTGCTCACCGCCCCGCCGCCGGCCGGACCGGTCCGGGCGCACAAGGACCATCCGGTGGCCTGAAGCCCGCGCGTGCCACAATCGCGGCGTGCAGATAGGCATGACGATGCCGGTGATGGAGCCCGACCTGGACGCGGCACTGCTCAAGCGCTGGGCTACCGCCGTCGACGAGGGCCCGTTCTCCTCGCTGTGCTGGGGCGAGCGCATCGCCTTTGACAACCCCGAGGCGCTCACCCTGCTCGGCGCGCTGGCGGCCTGGACCGACCGGGTGCCGCTGATCACCACGGTGGTGGTGCCCCAGCTGCACGACCCGGTGCTGCTGGCCAAGTCGCTGGCCACCGGCGACCTGCTCAGCGGCGGCCGACTGACCGTAGGGGTGGGGGTCGGCGGGCGCCACGAGGACTACCGCGCCGTCGGCGCCGACCCGGCCACCCAGACCATCGCCGAGATGGCCGACCGGGTGGCGGTGATGAAGCGGGTCTGGGCCGGGGTGAAGACCACCGACTCGGTGCTGCCGGTGGGGCCGTCGCCCCAGCGCGAGGGCGGGCCGCGCCTTCTGGTCGGCACCATCGGGCCCAAGACGCTGCGCAGCGCCGCCGGCTGGGCCGACGGCCTGGCCGGGATCACGCTGGACCTGGATCTGGACCGGCAGAACGAGCTCTTCGACGTCGGCCGCGCGGCCTGGGCGCAAGCCGGTAAACCGGCACCGCACCTGGCCACCTCGTTCTGGTTCGCGCTGGGCGAGCAAGAGCAGGCCCGCGCCCAGATCCACCGGCACTTGCGCCACTACATGAACTGGATCCCGGCGGAGTTCGTCGACGCGATGGCGCCCACCACCGGCTGGGCCGGCACCCAGGACGCACTCGCCGACGTGCTGCGCGGATTCGCCGGCATCGGCACCAGCGAGGTGCACCTCATCCCGACCAGCTCCGACCCCGGCCAGCTGCGGGCGGTCGCCGAGGTGGTCGCCGACTTCGGAAAGGGGCCCGCATGAGCTACGGCAACTACCAGATCGAGATCTACTTCCAGGGCCTGGCCGGGGTTCTTCCCGAGCTTCCGATGTCCTTCGAGGAGTTGGCCGCCCGCGCCGAACAGGCCATGTCCCCATCCCTCTGGTCCTATGTCGCCGGCGGTGCCGGCGACGAGTTGACCCAGAGGGGCAACGCCGAAGCGTTCTCCGGATGGGGGCTGATCCCGCGGATGCTGGTGGGCGCGACCGAACGAGATCTGTCGGTGGACCTGTGGGGCCGTTCCTGGCCGGCACCGGTGTTCATGGCCCCGATCGGTGTGATCGGGCTGTGCACCCCCGACCGGCACGGTGACATCGCCGCCGCCCGGGCCGCGGCCCGGACCGGGGTGCCGCTGTGCGTGTCGACGCTGACAATGGACCCCCTGGAGGACGTCGCCGCCGAGTTCGGCGACACCCCAGGGTTTTTCCAGCTCTACACCCCGACCGACCGGGACCTCGCCGAAAGCCTGGTCCGCCGAGCCGAAGCCGCCGGATACGCCGGGATCGTCGTCACCCTGGACACCTGGGTCCCCGGCTGGCGGCCCCGCGACCTGTCCACCGCCAACTTCCCGCAACTGCGCGGGCTGTGCCTGGCCAACTACCTCAGCGATGAGCACTTCACCGACAAGGTCGACGCCGACCTGTCCGACCCGCGCAACGCGGTATCGCATTGGGCAGGAATTTTCGGGAACTCGTTGACCTGGAACGACTTACCGTGGCTGAGATCGCTCACCTCGCTTCCGCTGATCCTCAAGGGCATCTGCCATCCCGACGACGCCCGCCGCGCCGTCGACGCCGGGATGGACGGCATCTACTGTTCCAACCACGGCGGCCGGCAGGCCAACGGCGGACTGCCCGCCCTGGACTGTCTGCCCGACGTGGTGGCCGCCTCCGGGGATGTTCCGGTGCTGTTCGACTCGGGGGTGCGGTCGGGGGCCGACGTGGTCAAGGCGCTCGCCCTGGGGGCGTCGGCGGTCGGTGTGGGCCGACCCTACGCCTACGGTGCGGCGCTCGGCGGTGTCGACGGAATCGTGCACGTGCTGCGCTCGATCCTGGCTGAGGCCGACCTGACCATGGCCATCGACGGCTACCCCGACCTTAAGGACCTCACGCCGGAGGCGTTGCGCCCCGTGCGACGCTGAGGGCATGAGTCCGAGCACCCGCGTATCGCGGCTCCGGGAAAAACAGAGTGAGGACCGCCGGCTCCTCGACGGCCTGCTCGACAGCACACCGCTGGCCACTGTCGCCTTCATCCGGGACGGACTGCCGGTGGCGCTGCCGATCGGGTTCGCGCGGGTCGGTGACGAGGTGGTCGTCCACGGCTCCACGGGCTCGCCGTGGCTGCGCGAGCTCGCCGCCGGGGCCCCAGTCTCGATCTGCGTCAGCACCCTCGAGGGTGTGGTGGTGGCCCGCAGCGGATTCGAGTCCTCGTTCCACTACCGCAGCGCTGTGCTGTTCGGCACCTTCCAGGCCATCGGAGAGGACGAGAAGGTCCGCTACCTGGAAGCCCTTACCGATGCCTTCATCCCCGGCCGGTCAACGGAACTGCGCGCCAGCACTGCCAGGGAGCTGGCCGCAACCCTGGTGCTGCGGCTGGAGATCGGACCCGACAACTGGTCTCTGAAGATCGGCGACGGGTGGCCCGAGGACCCTGAGGAGGACGTCGCCGCCGGTGTTTGGGCGGGAGTGGTGCCGATCCTGACCAGCTACGGCGCTCCACGGCGGGCACCGGACTGCGACGAGGGGATCCCGGTTCCCGCCTCGGTGCGGGCCATGTCCGGACGGCCGGTCGACCGCCGCGGATAACTCCTGCCGCGGGTGAGTTGGCATGCTTGGCCCATGACCGGAGAGGATCCGGGCGTACACGACGAGGCCCCAGGTGAGGCGAAAAGGCGAAATTCCTGGATTCTCGCTGCGGTCGCAGTCGCGGGGTTGATCGCGGCTGTCGTGCTGGTTCTGGTTTCCGGTCGGGGACAGACACCTCAACCACCAGCGGCCGGCGCCGCGCCCACAACCGAACCGACCTCAGCTCGGATGGTGACGACGCTGCCGACGCCGCGCACCACCGTGGTTGAGCTGTCCACCGACCCCGAAAGGCGGGTAGGCGTAGACAGCCCATCGGGCGCGGGCTGTTGGGTCCAAGCCGCTTCGGTCAGTTGCTGCACGGACACCGGGGAGTTCAACTTCCCAGCGCCGATGCCGGACCCGGATCCAGCGGGTGGACAACACCCGGCCAACATCGTCACGATCCGCCCGGACGGCGATTGGGTTTGGACGCTCGGAAACCTGGGTCTCGTCGGTGACAACGTCGTCACTCTGGTCTACGGGACCACCTACCGGGCACATGGATGGACCATCGAACCCGCACGCGAAGGCCTGACGATCACCAATGACAAGACCGGACGCGGAATGTTCTTCAGCATCGACCGTGTGGAACGGTTTTAGGCCAACTGACCGGGGCGAACCCAGCTAGGCAGCGTCGGATGTGGATGCCGCGAGTGCGTCACGACTCATCCAGAACCCCGCAGGGACGGCGGCGTGCCGCCTCAGCCGCCTGCTGCCCGCATGCCGAGATCGGCGTGTGATTCCAGCACCCGAACGGGATCGCACGAGCAGCGCACGGATTCGGGAAAAACAGTTTTCGATCTGGTGCCCCCGGCAGGAATCGAACCTGCGGCCTTCTGCTCCGGAGGCAGACGCTCTATCCCCTGAGCTACGGGGGCGCATACCAAGCTGCGCCGTTCGGGCAGCCACAGCCTAACGCATAGGATGAACCCCCGTGACCCCCGCCGACCTCGCCGAACTGCTGCGCACCACCGCCGCCGCGGTGCTGAACAGCCGAGGCCTGGACCCCGCGGCGCTTCCGGCCACGGTCACCGTCGAGCGGCCGCGCAACCCCGAGCACGGCGACTACGCCACCAACCTGGCACTGCAGGTGGCCAAGAAGGTCGGCGCCAACCCGCGCGAGCTGGCCGACTGGCTGGTCGCGGCGCTTTCCGGGGTCGACGGCATCGCCTCCGCCGAGGTGGCCGGCCCCGGGTTCGTCAACCTGCGCCTGGAGGCCTCAGCCCAGGGCGTCATCGTCGCGGACGTGCTTCGGGCCGGGGCGGGCTACGGGCACTCCGCGCTGCTGGGCGGGCAGAACATCAACCTCGAGTTCGTCTCGGCCAACCCGACCGGCCCCATCCACATCGGCGGCACCCGGTGGGCGGCCGTCGGCGACGCGCTGGGCCGGCTGCTGGCCACCCAGGGCGCACGGGTGGTACGCGAGTACTACTTCAACGATCACGGCACCCAGATCGACCGATTCGTCAACTCGCTGATCGCTGCGGCCCGCGGTGAACCCACCCCCGAGGACGGCTACGCCGGGGCCTACATCGGCGACATCGCCGCCCAGGTCCTTGCCACGGCGCCCGACGCGCTGAGCAAGTCCGAGGCCGACCGGCGCGAGACCTTCCGTTCGATCGGCGTGGACCTGATGTTCGACCACATCAAGTCCTCGCTGCACGAGTTCGGCACCGACTTCGACGTCTACACCCACGAAGACTCGATGCACACCAGCGGCCGGGTCGACCAGGCGATCGCCACCTTGCGGGCCAACGGCGCGATCTACGAGAAGGACGGCGCCACCTGGCTGCGCACCACTGAGTTCGGTGACGACAAGGACCGCGTCGTCATCAAGAGTGACGGGCAGCCCGCCTACATCGCCGGCGACCTCGCCTACTACCTGGACAAGCGGCAGCGTGGATTCGACCTGTGCATCTACATGCTCGGCGCCGACCACCACGGCTACATCGCCCGCCTCAAAGCCGCCGCGGCCGCCCTCGGGGACGACCCCGACACGGTCGAGGTTCTGATCGGCCAGATGGTCAATCTCGTGCGCGACGGGGCGCCGGTGCGGATGAGCAAGCGGGCCGGCACCGTGATCACCCTCGACGACCTCGTCGAGGCGATCGGGGTCGACGCCGCACGCTACGCGCTGACCCGCTCCTCGGTGGACACCCCCATCGACATCGACCTCGCGCTGTGGTCCTCGGCGTCCAACGACAACCCCGTCTACTACGTCCAATACGCCCATGCCCGGCTCTCGGCGCTGGCCCGCAACGCCGCCGACCTGGGCCTGGCTCCCGACACCGCGCACCTTGACCTGCTCGGCCATGACAAGGAGGGCGCGCTGATCCGCACCCTCGGCGAGTTCCCCAGGGTGCTGGCCGCCGCGGCTGCGCTGCGCGAGCCGCACCGGGTGTGCCGCTATCTGGAGGACCTGGCCGGTGACTACCACCGCTTCTATGACGCCTGCCGGGTGCTCCCTCAGGGTGACGAGCCGGCCACCGACCTGCACCGGGCGCGGCTCGCGCTGTGCGGGGCGGCGCGGCAGGTGATCGCCAACGGGCTGGCGATCCTCGGTGTGAGCGCTCCGGAGCGGATGTGAACGTCCACCCCGCCGGCCCCCGGCACGCCCACGAACTGCACCCCGCCGGCCTGCCACCGCGCCCCGACGGCGCGGCCGGTATGGCGACGCTGGCTCCGAAAGTCTGGCCGCGCAACCTGATTCGCGGTGACGACGGCGTCGTGCGCATCGCCGGTGTCGGGGTGAACGACCTGGCGCTGCGCTACGGCACCCCGCTGTTCGTCATCGACGAGGACGACTTCCGTGGCCGCTGCCGGGAGATGGCGCGGGCCTTCGGCGGCGGCGCCAACGTGCACTACGCCGCCAAGGCGTTCCTGTGCGGCGAGGTCGCCCGGTGGGTCGCCGAGGAGGGCCTGTCCATGGACGTCGCCAGCGGCGGCGAACTGGCGGTCGCGCTGAACGCCGGGTTCCCCGCCGCGCGGATCGCGCTGCACGGCAACAACAAGTCACTCGACGAACTCACCGCGGCGGTCAAGGCGGGTGTGGGCTGCGTGGTGCTGGACTCGATGACCGAGATCGACCGCCTCGACGCGGTCGCCGGTGAGGCCGGTGTGGTCCAGGACGTCATGGTCCGGGTCACCGTGGGAGTCGAGGCCCACACCCACGAATACATCGCCACCGCCCACGAGGACCAGAAGTTCGGGCTGTCGCTGGCCGCCGGCGACGCCATGGCCGCGGTGCGGCGGGTCTTCGCCGCCGACCACCTGCGCCTGGTCGGCCTGCACAGCCACATCGGCTCGCAGATCTTCGACGTGGGCGGCTTCGAACTGGCCGCCCGCCGGGTGCTGGGCCTGCTCCGCGACGTTGTCGCCGAGTTCGGCGTCGACAAGACCGCCCAGATCGGCACCGTCGACCTCGGCGGCGGGCTGGGGATCTCCTACCTGCCCACCGACGACCCTCCGGCGGTGACCGATCTGGCGGCAAAGCTGACCGCGATCGTGGCCGGCGAGTCCGCGGCGGTGGGCCTTCCGACGCCCCGGCTGGTGGTCGAGCCGGGCCGGGCGATCGCCGGTCCGGGCACCGTGACCCTCTACCGGGTCGGCACCGTCAAGGATGTCGCGATCAGCGCGACCGCCCGGCGGCGCTACGTCAGCGTCGACGGCGGGATGAGCGACAACATCCGCACCTCGCTCTACGGCGCCGAGTACGACGCGCGGCTGGTGTCACGGGTCAGCGAGGCCGAGCCGGTGCGGGCCCGCATCGTCGGCAAACACTGCGAGAGCGGAGACATCGTGGTGGACGACACCTGGATCCCGGGAGACGTCGAGCCCGGCGACCTGCTCGCGGTCGCCGCGACCGGCGCATACTGCTATGCGATGTCCAGTCGCTACAACATGGTCGGCCGGCCCGCCGTCGTGGCCGTGCGGAACGGCGGCGACCGGCTTGTGCTGCGCCGGGAGACCATCGAGGACCTGCTCAGTCTGGAGGTGAGGTGAGGATGACGAAGCGCACGGACGCACCGATCGGCGTGGCGGTGCTCGGCCTCGGCAACGTCGGCCGGGAGGTGGTCCGGATCATCGAGTCCAGCGCCGCGGACCTGGCCGCCCGCATCGGGGCGCCGCTGGAACTGCGCGGAGTGGCGGTGCGGCGGGTCACCGCCGACCGCCCGGTTCCGGCCGCGTTGCTGACCGACAACGTCGAGGAACTGGTCTCCCGGGACGACGTGGACATCGTCGTCGAATTGATGGGGCCGGTCGAACCGGCGCGTAAAGCGATCCTGACCGCACTCGAGCACGGCAAGTCGGTGGTGACCGCCAACAAGGCGCTGTTGGCGCAGTCCACCGGGGAGCTCGCCGAAGCCGCCGAACGCGCGCACGTCGACCTGTACTTCGAAGCCGCGGTCGCCGGTGCGATCCCGGTGATCCGGCCGCTGATCCAGTCGCTGGCCGGCGACTCCGTGCTCCGGGTTGCCGGCATAGTCAACGGCACCACCAACTACATCCTCTCCGAGATGGCTTCCACCGGAGCCGATTACGCGGCGGCGCTGGCCGACGCCAGTGCGCTGGGCTACGCCGAGGCCGACCCGACCGCCGATGTCGAGGGTTATGACGCGGCGGCGAAGGCGGCGATCCTGGCCTCGATCGCCTTCCACACCCGGGTCACCGCCGAGGACGTCTACCGGGAGGGCATCACCAAGGTCAGCCCCGCCGACTTCGACGCCGCCCGCGCCCTGGGCTGCACCATCAAGCTGCTGGCCATCTGCGAGCGGCTCACCTCCGACGATGGCCAGCAACGGGTTTCGGCGCGCGTCTACCCGGCGCTGGTGCCTCTGGACCACCCGCTGGCCTCGGTCAGCGGCGCGTTCAACGCCGTGGTGGTGGAGGCCGAGGCGGCCGGCCGGCTGATGTTCTACGGGCAGGGCGCCGGGGGAAACCCCACCGCCTCGGCGGTCATGGGCGATGTGGTGATGGCCGCGCGTAACCGTGTTCAGGGCGGCCGGGGGCCGCGTGAGTCGAAGTACGCCCAACTGCCGATCGCTGCGATCGGAATGATTCCCACCCGCTACTACGTCAGCATGACGGTCAAGGACCGCCCCGGTGTACTGGCCTCCGTGGCAACCGAATTCGGAAAGCGGGAAGTCAGCATCGCCGAACTTCGCCAGGAGGGCCTGGAGGAGGGTGACGCCCGGATCGTCGTGGTCACCCATCGGGCCACCGACGCCGCGCTGTCGGAGACGGTCGCGGCGCTGAGGGGTCTCGACGTCGTCGAGAAGGTCAACAGCGTGCTGCGACTCGAGGGGACCAGCGAGTGAGCGATCAGGGTCGTGCGAGAGCGTTCGGGAACTGCAGGGGCCGCGTCGGATGCTCCTGGCCCGGGCTGATCAAGGCCTACCGCGACCGGCTCCCGGCCGCGGCGGACTGGACGCCGGTGACCCTGCTGGAGGGCGGCACCCCGCTGGTGTTCGCACCGCGGCTCTCCGAGCGGACCGGGACCACGGTCCACCTGAAGGTGGAGGGCCTCAACCCCACCGGGTCGTTCAAGGACCGTGGGATGACAATGGCGGTCTCCGAGGCGGTGGCGCGCGGCCAGAAGGCGGTGCTGTGCGCGTCGACCGGAAACACCTCGGCCTCGGCGGCCGCCTACGCCGCCCGGGCCGGAATCACCTCGGCGGTCTTGATCCCGCAGGGCAAGATCGCCATGGGCAAGCTCGCCCAGGCGGTGATGCACGGCGCCAAGATCATCCAGATCGACGGGAACTTCGACGACTGCCTGGAACTTGCCCGCAAGCTCACCGCCGACTACCCGACCATCTCGCTGGTCAACAGCGTCAACCCGGTGCGCATCGAGGGCCAGAAGACCGCGGCCTTCGAGATCGTCGACGCTCTGGGTACGGCTCCGGACGTGCACGCGCTGCCGGTCGGCAACGCCGGCAACATCACCGCCTACTGGAGGGGTTACACCGAGTACCATCGCGACGGCCTCAGCGACCGGTTGCCCCGCATGCTGGGCACCCAGGCCGCCGGGGCGGCGCCACTGGTGATGGGCAAGCCGGTGAGCAAGCCCGAAACGCTGGCCACCGCGATCCGGATCGGCGCCCCGGCGTCCTGGGACGGCGCGGTGGCGGCCCGGGAGGAGTCCGGCGGGCGCTTCCTGGCCGCCACCGACGAGGAGATCCTGGCCGCCTACCGGATGGTCGCCCGCGACGAGGGGGTGTTCGTGGAGCCGGCCTCGGCGGCGAGCGTCGCCGGTCTGCTCAAGGCCGCCGAGGACGGCTGGGTGCAGCCCGGTTCGACGGTGGTCTGCACGGTCACCGGGCATGGATTGAAGGATCCCGACACTGCGCTGCGCGACCTGCCGGCCGTCACCGCTCTGCCGGTCGACGCGGGTGCGGTGGTGGCCGCGCTCGGTCTGAGCTGACGGGGCGGGCCAGTGACGAACCGCCTGCTGCCCCCCGGCCTCGTCGGGACGGCGGTGGTGGCCGCCTCCAGCGCGAATCTGGGACCCGGTTTCGACAGCCTCGGCCTGGCGCTGGGCCGCTACGACGAACTGGCCGTGGAGACCACCGACTCCGGGCTGGCGGTCGAGGTGTCGGGGGAGGGTGCCGGGCAGCTGCCCAGCGGGCCGGACCACCTGGTCGTGGCGGCGCTGGAACGCGGGCTGGCCGCCGGAGGCTGCCGTGCGCCGGGCCTGATCGTCCGCTGCCGCAACACGATTCCGCACTCCCGCGGGCTGGGATCGTCGGCCGCCGCGGTGGTGGGTGGCCTGGGCCTGGCGAATTCGCTGCTGGCCCAGACCGACTGCGCGCCGCTGACCGACTCCGAACTGGTCCAGCTGTCCGCGGAGTTCGAGGGGCACCCCGACAACGCCGCCGCCGCAGTGCTCGGCGGTGCGGTGGTGTCCTGGACCGACACCGGCGACGGGTCCGCCCCGGCGCGCTACGGCGCGGCCCGGTTCCGGTTGCACCCTGAGATCAGGATGTTCGCCGGGATTCCCCAACTGCGGTCCTCCACCGAGGTGACCCGCGGGATGCTGCCGGACATGGTCAGCCACCGCGACGCGCGGTTCAACATCAGCCGGGCGGCGTTGCTGGTGGTCGCCCTGACCGAACGGCCCGACCTGTTGATGGCGGCGACCGAGGATGTGCTGCATCAGCAGCAGCGCGCCGCGGCGATGCCCGCCTCGCACGGATACCTGGAGGTCCTGCGGAACTGCGGGGTCCCGGCAGTGCTGTCCGGGGCCGGCCCGAGTGTGCTGGCGCTGACCGTCGGCGGCCCGTTGCCCGCCGAGGCGCTGGACTTCGCCCGCGACCACGGGTTTGCCGTCGAACAACTCGGCGTCGGCGAACCGGTGTGCTGGGCCTCCGGGGTCGCCACCGGCTGCGGCCGGTGAGCCTTCTTGCCTCCGTCCGCGAAGAGGGCTATCCTCGGCTTTGTCCCACAAACGCGGCTTCTAGCTGCGCCAGACAATAGGACGATCACCAAAATTCCCGTGCGTAAGTCATTGGACCGGCCCCTCGGGCTGCGCGGCCCCTTGCCCAGCGCGGAACGGTGAGACTTCGCGCTCGAAGAAACGCGCTCAGTGAATCGTTTGAGCGCATCTGAAAACCCCCGCACCACACAACGGCGACGCGGGGAGAGAAAGGACTTCCGTGACCGAAACGGACCTCATCACGGCTGACGAACACAGCACCGCCCCCACATCCTCCGGCTCCGGCTCCGGCTCCGGCTCCGGTGACGGCTCGCTATCGACGATGGTGCTGCCGGAGCTGCGGGCGCTGGCCAGCCGGGTGGGTGTGAAGGGCACCTCCGGGATGCGCAAGAACGAACTCATCGCCGCGATCCGGGAAAGTCGGGACGACACCGGCGGAACCGCCAGCAACGGCGGCTCACGCGGCGGCCGGGGCGACAACGGCGCCGCGAAGAGCGCCGACGCGGCTCCCGATACCGGCGGCAAGGAATCCAAGGCCGGCAAGCAGGAGGCCTCTGGCGTTGAGCGCGAGAAGGCTGAGAGCGATAAGGCTGAGCGCGATAAGGCTCAGGGCGACAAGGCTCAGGGCGACAAGGCTGAGCGCGACAAGGCTGAGGGCGGGAAAGAGGCCCCGGCCGCAGCGGAGACCAAAGACTCCGGTGGACAGGGCGGGGGCAGAGCCGGCAACCGCGCGCAGGACCGGGACTCCGCCGAACAGTCCAACGACGGGTCCGGAGGCGGGCAGCAGGGCCGCGACGACGACGGCGACGGGCGACAGGGCCGGCGCGGGCGCCGGTTCCGCGACCGTCGCCGCCGCGGCGAGCGCGGCGGCGACGGCGGCGGCGACACCGAACTGCGCGAGGACGACGTGGTCCAGCCGGTGGCCGGAATCCTCGACGTCCTGGACAACTACGCCTTCGTGCGCACCTCGGGCTACCTCGCCGGCCCCAACGACGTCTACGTCTCGATGAACCTCGTGCGCAAGAACGGCCTGCGCCGCGGCGACGCGGTGACCGGGGCGGTCCGGGTGCCCCGGGAGGGCGAGGGCGGCGGCGGCGGAAACCAGCGCCAGAAGTTCAACCCGCTGGTCCGGCTGGACAGCGTCAACGGCGGCCCGGTGGAGGCCGCCCGTAACCGCCCCGAGTTCGGCAAGCTCACCCCGCTCTACCCCAACCAGCGGCTGCGGCTGGAGACCACCCCCGACCGTCTCTCCACCCGGGTCATCGACCTGATCATGCCGATCGGCAAGGGTCAGCGGGCGCTGATCGTGTCCCCGCCCAAGGCCGGCAAGACCACGATCCTGCAGGACGTCGCCAACGCGATCACCAAGAACAACCCGGAATGCCACCTCATGGTGGTGCTCGTCGACGAGCGCCCCGAGGAGGTCACCGACATGCAGCGTTCGGTCAAGGGTGAGGTCATCGCCTCCACCTTCGACCGTCCGCCGTCAGATCACACCCAGGCCGCCGAACTGGCCATCGAGCGGGCCAAGCGCCTCGTCGAGCAGGGCAAGGACGTCGTGGTCCTGCTCGACTCGATCACCCGCCTGGGCCGCGCCTACAACAACGCCTCGCCGGCCTCGGGTCGCATCCTCTCCGGCGGCGTGGACTCCACCGCGCTCTACCCGCCCAAGCGATTCCTGGGGGCGGCGCGAAACATCGAGGACGGCGGATCGCTGACCATCATCGCCACCGCCATGGTGGAGACCGGGTCCACCGGCGACACGGTGATCTTCGAGGAGTTCAAGGGCACCGGCAACGCGGAGCTCAAGCTGGACCGCAAGATCGCCGAGCGCCGGGTGTTCCCCGCCGTCGACGTCAACCCCTCGGGCACCCGCAAGGACGAGCTGCTGCTCTCGCCCGACGAGTTCGCCGTCGTGCACAAGCTGCGCCGGGTGCTCTCCGGCCTGGACAGCCACCAGGCGATCGACCTTCTGATGAGCCAGCTGCGCAAGACCAAGACCAACTACGAGTTCCTGGTCCAGGTGTCCAAGACCACGCCTGGCTCGGCCGACTCCGACTAGCCGGTCGGTGGACTCCGACCGGGTCTGGGCGGTCACCGACTCCCAGCGTGCCGATTTGGCGGACCTGCTCGACGGTCTGAATGATCAGCAGTGGATGAGCCCTTCGCTGTGCGAGGGCTGGCGGGTGCGTGACGTCGCCGCCCACCTGACGCACTCCCATATGGGGCTGGCGCGGATCGCGGCCGAGGCGGTCCGGTCCGCCTTCCGGTTTGACCCGATGATCCGGCGGCTCGCCCTGGAGGACAGCCGCACCCAGCCCCAGATCGTGGCCGCCCTACGCGCGATGGTCGGCTCCCGCCGCAAAGTCCCGGGCACCAGCGATCGTGATCCGCTGATGGACGTCCTGGTGCACGGCCAGGACATCGCGGTGCCGCTGGGCATCGCGCGGCCGATGCCGGTCGAGGCCGCCGTGGAGGTGGCAGATCACTTGTGGCGCATGAGGTTTCCGATGAAACCCGCGGAGCGGGTGAAAGGTATCCGGCTGGTGGCCACCGACGCCGACTTCGCCGTCGGCCAGGGCCGGGAGCTGTCCGCGCCGATCCGCGACATCGTCATGATCCTGGCCGGCCGGCAGAGCCCCTGAGGTGTCCGACACCGTCCAGGGCCTGCTGCGCGAGCGGGCCGGGGATCAGCGTCCCGCCCTGAAGTACGACAACCGGGTGTGGACCTGGGCCGAGCACCTCGACGAGGCGGCCCGGCAGGCCGCCGCTCTGATCGGCGCGGCCGACCCGGACCGTCCCCTGCACGTGGGGACTCTGCTGGGCAACACCCCCGCGATGCTGACCGCCATGGCGGCCGCCGGACTGGGCGGATACGTGCTGTGCGGGATCAACACCACCCGGCGCGGCGCGGCGCTGGCCCGCGACGTCGCCACCGGCGACTGCCAGATCCTGCTCACCGACACCGCGCACCGCGGCCTGCTCGACGGCGTGGATCTGCCCGGGGTGCGGGTCTATGACGTCGACTCCCCGTCCTGGGCCGCGGTTCTGGCCGGGGCCGGGGACCTGACCCCGCACCGCACCGTCGCGCCCACCGACACCTTCATGCTGATCTTCACCTCCGGCACCAGCGGGGAACCCAAGGCGGTGCGGATGGCTCACATGATGGTGCCCTTCTCCGGGGCGTCCCTGGTGCAGAGGTTCGCCATCACCGCTGAGGACGTCTGCTACCTGTCCATGCCGCTGTTCCACTCCAACGCCCTGCTGGCCGGCTGGGCGGTGGCCCTGACCGCCGGCGCGGCGATGGCCCCGGCCGCCTTCACGGCCTCGCGGCTGCTGGCCGATGTGCGCCGCTACGGCGCGACGTACCTGAACTACGTCGGCAAGCCCCTCGCCTACGTGCTGGCCACCCCGGAACGGCCCGACGACTCCGACAACCCGTTGCGCGTCGCCTTCGGCAACGAGGCCGCCGACCGCGACATCGCCGAGTTCGGCAGGCGGTTCGGGTGCACCGTCTGGGACGGCTTCGGCTCCACCGAAGGGGCGGTGATCATCACCCGCGAGGACGGCTGCCCGCCGGGCTCGGTGGGCCGGGGCTTCCCCGGGGTGGCGATCTATGACCCCGAGACGCGCACCGAGTGCCCACCCGCGGTTTTCGACCGCACCGGGGCGCTGGCCAACCCCGCCGAGGCGATCGGCGAGATCGTCAACACCACCGGCGGCGGCCTGTTCGGCGGGTACTACAACGACGAGCAGGCCACCGGTGACCGGCTGCGCCAGGGCATGTACTGGTCGGGGGATCTGGCCTACCGCGACGCCGACGGCTGGATCTACCTGGCCGGGCGCAGCGGAGACTGGCTGCGCGTCGATGGCGAGAACCTCGCCTGCGCCCCGATCGAGCGGATCCTGCACCGGCTCGGCCCGGTCAGCCGCGTGGCCGTCTACGCAGTCCCCGACGACCTGGTCGGGGACGCGGTGATGGCCGCGCTCGTGCTGCGCGACGGCGCCGAACTGACCCCGGCCGGATTCGGCGAGTTCCTCGCGGCCCAGCCCGACCTCTCCCCGAAGGCCTGGCCACGCCACGTGTGGATCGCCGAGGACCTGCCGGTCACCGCGACCAACAAGATTCTCAAGCGCGAACTGGCCGCCCAGGGGATTGACGTCACGACAGGGCTGCTGTGGACCCGCGAGGGCAGATCCGGGGTTTACCGCAGTTTGGGCAGGTGAACGCCGAACTGGCATACTGAGGACAACCCGCTCCGGTACCGGTTCACGCCACTCGGCGACCCGGCGACCACGAAAAGCAGAGGACACCATGAAGACCGGCATTCACCCCGCCTACGTCGAGACCACCGTGGTCTGCGGCTGCGGCAACAGCTTCACCACGCGCAGCACCAAGGAGAGCGGCCACATCGTGGTCGAGGTCTGCTCACAGTGCCACCCGTTCTACACGGGCAAGCAGAAGATCCTCGACAGCGGCGGCCGGGTGGCGCGCTTCGAGAGGCGTTACGGCAAGCGCAAGACCGCCGAGACCGCCGAGAACGCCGACAGCTAGCTGTACCGCCGACGCCCGGCACCCCCTCCGTGGGTGCGCGGGCGTCGGTTTTTTCGTGCCGACCCCACAGGGCCGAACCCAGGACCGACCCCAGGACTGACGATGACGCAGAGCGCCCCGGCCGCTGCGATCGACGCCGTGCTCGCCGAACACGCCGACCTCGAACGCCGGCTCGCCGACCCGGAACTGCACAGCGACGCCGGCAACGCCCGCCGGGCCGGGCGGCGGTTCGCCCAGCTCGCACCGATCGTGGCGACCCACCGCAAGCTGGCGGCCGCGCGCGGGGACCTGGAGGCCGCCCGCGAGCTGGCCGCCGACGACGCGTCGTTCGCCGCCGAGGTCACCGAGCTGGAGGCCAGGGTCGCCGAACTCGACGACCAGTTGACCGACATGCTGGCGCCGCGCGACCCGCACGACGCCGACGACATCGTCCTGGAGGTCAAGTCCGGCGAGGGCGGCGAGGAGTCGGCGCTCTTCGCCGCCGACCTGGCCCGGATGTACATCCGCTACGCCGAACGCCGCGGCTGGACGGTGACGGTGCTCGACGAGACCTACTCCGACCTGGGCGGCTACAAGGAGGCCACCATCACCATCGGGTCCAAGGGCGATTCGGCCGACGGGGTCTGGTCCCGCCTGAAGTGGGAGGGCGGTGTGCACCGGGTCCAGCGGGTCCCGGTCACCGAGTCCCAGGGCCGGGTGCACACCTCGGCGGCCGGAGTGCTGGTCTACCCGGAGCCCGAGGAGGTCGGGCAGGTCGAGATCGACGAGTCCGACCTGCGCATCGACGTCTACCGCTCGTCGGGCAAGGGCGGGCAGGGCGTCAACACCACCGATTCCGCGGTCCGCATCACCCATCTGCCCACCGGGATCGTCGTGACCTGCCAGAACGAGCGCTCCCAGTTGCAGAACAAGGCGCGCGCCATGCAGGTCCTGGCCGCCAGGCTGCAGGTGATCGCCGAGGAGCAGGCGCTGGCCGAGGCGTCCGCCGACCGGGCCAGCCAGGTTCGCACTGTCGACCGCAGCGAGCGGATCCGCACCTACAACTTCCCGGAGAACCGGATCACCGACCACCGCATCGGGTTCAAGGCGCACAACCTCGATCAGGTGCTGGAGGGCGACCTCGACGCACTGCTCGACGCGCTGGCCGCCGCCGACAAGCAAGCCCGTCTCCAGCAGGCATGAGCAG
>CAYURT010000047.1:0-25799 GCA_964447215.1 uncultured Mycobacterium sp. | reverse complement strand
CGAAGGAGAAGTTGCCGGCCATCTGGAAGAAGGTGTTGTGCCGGGTGGTGATGCCCACCTCGTCGATGTCGGGGGTCCGGATGCACTTCTGGATGCTGGTGGCCGTGGCGTAGGGCGGTGTGCGCTGGCCCAGGAAGAAGGGCACGAACTGGACCATGCCCGCGTTGACGAACAGCAGGTTGGGGTCTTCGAGGATCACCGAGGCGCTGGGCACCTCGGTGTGGCCGGCGTTGACGAAGTGATCCAGGAACCGCTTCCTGATCTCGTGGGTGTGCAACGGCTGTCCTCGTGTTCGGGGGTCCGATTCGGCCGGATCGGCGGCCGAGCTTCGACCGCATAACAGTACCGGCCCCCGCGGGCGGCCCCGCACCGGCGATGACCGGCGGCGCTCCGGCCGACCGCTCAGCCCGGCAGGAAGCTGAGCCGAACCGTGCGCCGGGGATTGTCGCGGTTGAGGTCCACCAGCACCACGCTCTGCCAGGTGCCCAGCAGGGGCTGCCCGCCCGCGACGGGAAGCGTCACCGACGGGGACACCAGCGCGGGGAGGACGTGGTCGGCGCCGTGCCCGGGCGAGCCGTGGGCGTGGCGGTACCGGTCGTCGCGAGGCAACAGCCGTTCCAGCGCCTCGAGCAGGTCCGAGTCCGAGCCGGCGCCGGTCTCGATCACCGCGACTCCCGCGGTGGCGTGCGGCACGAAGACGTTGCACAGCCCGCCCGCGGCCGGGCCGTGGCCGCGGCAGAAGTCGCGCACCTGCCCGGTCAGGTCGACGGTCCGGCGCGCGGCCGTGTCGATCTCAAGTAAGACGGTGTCCACCGGGCCAGCCTAGGGGCGGCGCCGGCGGACGATGGCGCGCAGCTTCTCCAGCCTTCCGCCGATCTCCCGTTCGGCGCCCCTGCCGGTGGGCCGATAGTAGGTGACGTCCTGGAGCTCGCCGGGCGGATACTGCTGCGGGACCACACCATCGGGATGGTCGTGGGGATACAGGTATCCCTGGGCACTTCCGATCCGCGCGGCGCCCTGGTAGTGGCCGTCGCGCAGGTGGGCCGGCACCGTCCCGGCCTTGCCCGCCCGGATGTCGGCCATCGCCGCGCCCAGCGCCGTGGTGACGGCGTTGGACTTGGGCGCGGTCGCCAGGTGCACCGTGGCGTGCGCGAGCGTCAGCTGCGCCTCGGGCATCCCGATCAGTGCGACGGTCTGCGCGGCGGCAACGGCGATCGGCAGAGCGGTCGGGTCAGCCAGCCCGATGTCCTCACTGGCCAGGATCATCAGCCGGCGGGCCACGAAACGGGGATCCTCCCCGGCCACCAGCATGCGGGCCAGGTAGTGCAGCGCCGCGTCGACGTCGGAACCGCGGATCGACTTGATGAAGGCGCTGACGACGTCGTAGTGCTGGTCCCCGTCCCGGTCGTAGCGCACCGCCGCTTTGTCCACGGACTGTTCCACCGATGCCGCGGTCACCGACCCGCCGGGTTGGGCCGCCTCGGCGGCGACCTCCAGGGCGGTCAGCGCCCGCCTCGCATCCCCGGCCGAGAGCTGAACCAGCAGTTCCAGGGCCTCGTCGTCGACTGTCACCGCGCCGCTGAGCCCGCGCGGATCCCGGACGGCACGGCGCAGCACCTCGCGGACGTCATCGGGGCCGAGCGGCTCAAGCTGCAGGATCAGCGACCGCGACAGCAGTGGCGCGACCACCGAGAAGGACGGGTTCTCGGTGGTCGCCGCCACCAGCAGCACCACCCGGTTCTCCACCGCGGCCAGCAACGCGTCCTGCTGGGTCTTGGAGAAACGGTGCACCTCGTCGATGAACAGCACGGTCTGCCGGCCCTCCACCGCCGCCCTCCGGGCCTCTTCGATGACCGCGCGGACCTCCTTGACCCCCGCGGTCAGCGCGGAGAGCGCCTCGAAGCGCCGGCCGGTGGTGTGCGAGATCAGCAGCGCCAGCGTGGTCTTGCCGGTTCCCGGTGGGCCGTAGAGGATCACCGAGGCCGCGCCGGCGCCCTCCGCGAGCCGTCGCAGCGGAGCGCCCGGGGCCAGCAGGTGCTGCTGGCCGACGACCTCATCCAGACCGGTCGGACGCATCCGGACCGCCAGCGGCGGCGTGGTCGCCATCTCGCCGTCGGGCGCCGGTACGCCTCGGTGTTCACCTGCGGGGAGGTCGAAGAGGCTGTCGGGCACGGATCAGGCTTACCACGGGACACCGGCACGGTCCGGAACGCCGTCGTCGCCGCGGCGACGAGACCCGGCTCACTCGACGCGGCCGGGCAACCCGAAGTCGGCCAATACCCGGCGCACCGTTTCGGCGAGATCGTCCCGGGAGTTGTCTCCCGACGGGCCGGCATAGCTGAACGTCACCGAGACCGTGCCGTGGACCCGGGCCGACATCAGGAACAGCAGCCCGCCCAGCCGGTGCAGATCGGCCCGGGTGGTCCGGGACTCCACCGAGCGGATGGCGAAGCAGGCCGCGTCGGATCCGTCCGGCCGGTTGGCCGCTGGCTCCAGCGGCCCGATGTTCGAACAGCCGATGACCACGTCGTCGCCCAGTGCCATGCCCTCCAGCCGACGGGCCAGCGCCCTCGGGATCAACGGCGTCAGCGGCAACGGCGCCAGCAACTGGTTACGCGCGTCCTCCAGGGTGGTCAGGGCCTGCTTGACCGCTTTGCGCACCCCGGTGAGGTCGGAGGTCACCGAATCCGGGTCGGCGGTGACCGTGATCCCGGTCAGCGCATTGCCCCGCAGGTCGCCGTCGCCGCGTTCGCTGACCGGGACGGCCAGGTGCACCATGCCGTCCGGGGCCACCCTGCCCAGCAGCCGGCCGAGCCTGGCGGCCACCCCTAGGAACAGCGAGTTGCTGGTGCCCCCGAGTCGGCCGGCGCACTCGTCCCAGTCGGCGATCCCGACGTAGGCGGTGACCGAGGGAACCTGCACCAACTGCCCCGATGCCGCCGCCGGAGCCGCTTTGCGCACCGAGGTCGTCACATCGTCGCGGTTGTCCCGGGCCAGCCGACCCGCGGCGACCACCGCGCGGCCCATCTCCGGCATGGCGCGCAGGACCGCGCGGGAGTCCGCCAGCAGGGTCCCACTCGCCGGACGCGAGGCCGGCGCGGGATAGCCGGGTTCCCGCACCACGCCGGCGGCCGCCTCGGCCACCGCGATGGTGATCCCAACACCGTCGCCGACGGTGTGGGACACCACCAGCGACACCGCCGCGCCGCCGCCGTCCAACGGCTGGACCCCCAGATGCCAGGGCGGCCCGTACTCGGGGTCGACGGCCATCCGCAACCGCTCCTCGACCCATCCCGGCACCTCGGTGCGCGGCCGGCGCACCGCGCTGACGTCGAGGCTCTCCGGGCCGGACCAGCGCACCCAGCGGTGCCGGCCGAACGGCAGCGGGGAACGTTCCACCCGGCGGCCGAGCATGCCCCCGGCCAGCGCCCGCTGGAACCGATGCAGCGCGCCGAGATCCACGTCGTGGTCATAGATCCAGGTCAACTGGATCAGCGGGCCGTGGCCCAGCGCCCGGAACCCGAGGAAGGAGGCCTGGTCGATATAGGCGAGGGTGTTGTCCACACCGGCTCCCTAGGGGCTGGGCCGGTCGTCGTCCGGCCGGTGGTCCATCCCCGACTCCCTGCGCTGCTGGTCGGTGATCGGGGCGGGTGCGTCGGTCAACGGGTCGACACCGCCGCCCGACTTCGGGAAGGCGATGACGTCCCGGATCGACTCGGCGCCGAACAGCAGCGCCACGATCCGGTCCCAGCCGAAGGCGATGCCGCCGTGCGGCGGCGCACCGAAGGTGAACGCTTCCAGCAGGAAGCCGAACTTGTCGGCGGCCTCCGCCCCGTCGATGCCCATGACCGCGAACACCTTCTCCTGGATGTCGCGGCGGTGGATGCGGACCGACCCGCCGCCGATCTCGTGGCCGTTGCAGACGATGTCGTAGGCGTCGGCGAGCACCGCCCCGGGGTCGGACTCGATGGCGGCCTCATGTCCGGGCTTGGGCGCGGTGAACGCGTGGTGCACGGCAGTCCACGCCCCCGAGCCCACCGCGACATCACCGGCGGCGGCCGCGTCCCCGGCCGGCTCGAACAACGGCGGGTCGACCACCCATACGAAGGCCCAGGCCGCCTCGTCGACCATGTCCAGGCGTTTGGCGATCTCACCTCGGGCGGCGCCGAGCAGCGCCCGGGAGGCTTTGGCCGGCCCGGCGGAGAAGAACACACAGTCGCCGGGCTCGGCGCCGACGTGGGCGGCCAGCCCGGCGCGCTCGGTCTCGGAGAGGTTCTTGGCGACCGGGCCGCTCAACTCGCCGTCCGCACCGACCAGGACGTAGGCCAGACCCTTGTGGCCGCGTTGTTTGGCCCAGTCCTGCCATCCGTCGAGGGTGCGACGCGGCTGCGACGCACCGCCGGGCATCACCACCGCCCCGACGTAGGGGGCCTGGAACACCCGGAAGGGGGTCTCGGCGAAGAACTCGGCGCACTCCACCAGCTCCAGACCGAACCGCAGGTCGGGCTTGTCCGAGCCGAATCGGCGCATCGCCTCGGCGTAGGTCATCCGCGGGATCGGCAGCGGAATCCGGTAGCCGATCTGCGCCCACAGCGCGGCCAGGACCTGCTCGGCGAGCCCGATCACGTCGTCGGCGTCGACGAAGCTCATCTCCACGTCGAGCTGGGTGAACTCCGGCTGCCGGTCAGCCCGGAAGTCCTCGTCCCGGTAGCAGCGCGCGATCTGGTAGTACCGCTCCATCCCGGCGACCATCAGCAGCTGCTTGAACAGCTGCGGGCTCTGCGGAAGCGCGTAGAACGCTCCGGGCTGCAGCCGGGCCGGCACCAGGAAGTCCCGGGCCCCCTCCGGCGTGGACCGGGTCAGGGTCGGCGTCTCGATCTCGACGAAATCGTTGGCGTGCAGGACTTCCCGCGCGGCCGCGTTGACCTTCGAACGCAGCCGCAGAGCGTCGCCGGGCCCGCCCTCCCGGCGCATGTCCAGGTAGCGGTGCCGCAGCCGGGCTTCCTCGCCGGCGGGTTCGTCCAGCTGGAAGGGCAGCGCGGCGCTCTCCCCCAGCACCGTCAGCCCGGTGGCGTTGACCTCGATCTCACCGGTGGGGATGTCCGGGTTGGCGTTTCCCTCCGGCCGGATTTCCACGACCCCCTGCACGCCCACGCAGAACTCCGAACGCAGCCGGTGCGCCTGCTCGAGAACCTCGGCCTCCCGGAACACCACCTGGGCCACCCCGGAGGCGTCCCGCAGGTCGATGAAGATCACTCCGCCGTGGTCGCGGCGGCGGGCCACCCAGCCGGCCAGAGTGACTTTGCGGCCGGCATCGGAGGCACGCAGTGAACCGGCGGCGTGGCTGCGCAGCAATGGGACTCCTCAAGCGATCGGGTCAGTGAAGTCTATGGACACCGTCGTTGGCTCCGACGACCGCCACCGGCAAACCGGGTTGTGGCAAGCTTGACCCTGCTGTCCAGCAACGACACCGAGGAGCGCCGATGACCTTCAACGAAGGCATGCGGATCGACACCAGCCGGGCCCGCTCCAGTGGCGGAGCCGGTCGCGGCATCGCCCTCGGCGGCGGAATCGGCGGCCTGGCGATCATGTTGCTGGCGCTGTTCCTGGGGGTCGATCCCGGTCAGGTGGTGCAACAGCAGCCGATGGGGCCGACCCAGGCCGAGCCCGGCTTCGATCTGAGCAAGTGCCGGACCGGGGCGGACGCCAACACCTACGCCGAGTGCCGCGTGGTGGCCACCGGGAACTCCCTGGACGGCATCTGGGGACAGTTGCTGCGGGGCTATCGCCCCCCGACGACCCAGCTGTTCAAGAATCAGGTGAACACCGCCTGCGGCCCGGCCACCAGCGACGTCGGGCCGTTCTACTGCCCGGCCGACCGGACGGCCTATTTCGATGTGGGCTTCTTCGACGTGCTCAAGAACCAATTCGGTTCCAGCGGCGGCCCGCTGGCCCAGGAGTACGTCGTCGCCCACGAGTACGGCCACCACGTGCAGAACCTGCTGGGAACGTTGGGCCGGGCACAACAGGGCGCCCAGGGCCCGACCGGCGGCGGCGTCCGCTCCGAGCTGCAGGCCGACTGCTATGCCGGGGTGTGGGCACACTACGCGGCGATCACCAAGCAGCCCGGCACCGACGTGACCTACCTTCAGCCGCTCACCGACGCCGACATCCGCGACGCGTTGTCCGCGGCGGCCTCAGTCGGCGACGACCGGATTCAGGAGCAGGCGATGGGCCGGGTGAACCCGGAAAGCTGGACCCACGGCTCCTCCGAGCAACGGCAGCGCTGGTTCACCATCGGATACCAGACCGGGGACCCCAACCAGTGCGACACCTTCAGCGCCCGCGACCTGGGCTGAGCGTCACCGGGTCTGCTGTGACAAGGACCGGTCACCAGGGGCGCGTGGAGCACTGAACGCCGCTACCGCCCTGCTCGGAGACCACCACCTGGCCGTCGACCGCGATCTCGCAGCGGAACTCGGGGTTGACTCTCAGTCCGCCACTGGCGCTGACGAAGGCCCACTGGCCCGGATCGGCCAGGGTGGTCTGCATCGTCCACGGAGTGCCCGGGCCGACAACCGTCCGGGCCAGTGGCATGAACGTGGGATCGTTGGCCGCTTCCTGGTCGGGCGGGTCGGCGCTGACGTAGTAGATGTTGGCGGTCAGGTCGCTGGTGGTGGTGACGGTGTAGGTGACCTGGCTGGCGCCCGCGGTTTCGTCCGCGCCGGCCGGATCGGCGGATTCCTCGGCGCCGGCGGGGGCTCCGGCGGCCCCGGCAGGCTCGGCCGTCGCCGAGTCGGTGGTCCCGGCCGGGTCAGGGGGGGCGGTGGGCTCAGCGCCGACCGGAGCAGCCACGACTCCGGCGGCCAGCAGCATGGCGGCGGCTATCGTCAGGTGTCGCATACGGGCATTATCGACGCGGGCCCCTCCCCCGTTACTCCGGATCAGCCGGCATCGCGCAGCATCGCCGTGCGATGCGCCGGGATCTGCTCGTTCAAGCTGGCGAACAGCGCGGCCGCCGCGGCCACCGCGTCGTCGACCAGGCCGGCCACGCCGTCGATCCCATCGGGCCGCCCCTCGGCGCCGACCACCACCCCGACCAGGGCCGGATCGCAGGATTCGTAGACCTCGGCCCACGCCGCAACGCCGGCCCCCCAGCGCGCGATCAGGTCCGCGAGGCGGCCGCGGTGGGCTGCCGGATAGTAGCGATCCGGGGTGATGCTGATCTCCAGGACCGACCGCGCCGAGGACCTCAGATGCACGTGCAGTTTCCCGTGCCGTTCGGCGGACCGGCCCGTCTGCGCCGCCACGTCTGCCAGGAACACGTACTCGCCGTCGTGGTGGCCGCGGAAGTGCTGCACACCCGCGGCGCGCAGATAACCCTCGATCAGATCGGTCATGTCCGGACAACGGCTCACGTTCGACGGGGGGTTCCCCGGGGATTCTGTGGATTCGGTGAGGCTGCGGGCGGCCGTTCAGTCCCCGGGCAGCCCGGACAGCCTGGCCAGAATCTCGGTGACCGCCCCGCCGATCTCGACGTCGACCTGCTCGCCGGTCGAGAGGTCCTTGACACCCACCGTGCCGGCCTCGATGTCACGGTCCCCGGCGACCAACGCGAACCGGGCCCCGGACCGGTCGGCCGCGCGCATCGCCCCCTTGAGTCCCCGATCGCCGTAGGCGAGGTCCACCCGGACCCCGGCGGCCCGCAGCGCCGACGCCAGCACGGCCAGCTGCAGCTTCGCGTTCTCCCCCAGCGGCACCCCGAAGACCTCGCATCGGGAGTGCGCGCCGACCGTCACACCCTCGGCGCGCAGCGCCAGCATGGTGCGGTCCACACCCAGCCCGAAGCCGATTCCGGACAGGTCCTGCCCGCCGAGTTCAGCCATCAGCCCGTCGTAGCGGCCGCCTCCCCCGATACCGGACTGCGCGCCCAGACCGTCGTGGACGAACTCGAAGGTCGTCTTGGTGTAGTAGTCCAGGCCGCGGACCAGCCGCGGATTGACCACGTAGGCGACGCCGAGCGCGTCGAGGTGGGACAGCACGGTGTCGAAATGCCGCTTGGCCGAATCCGACAGGTGGTCGATCATCAGCGGCGCCCCCGCGGTCAGCTCCCTGACCTCGGGCCGCTTGTCGTCCAGCACCCGCAGCGGGTTCACCGTGGCCCGCTGGCGGGTGGGCTCGTCGAGGTCGAGACCGAGCAGATACTCCTGCAGCAGTTCCCGATACCGCGGGCGGCATTCCTGGTCACCCAGCGAGGTGACCTCCAGGCGGAATCCGCGCAGCCCCAGCGACCGGAAGCCGGCGTCGGCCACGGCGATCACCTCGGCGTCCAGCGCGGGGTCATCCACCCCGACCGCTTCCACGCCGACCTGCTGGAGCTGCCGGTAGCGACCGGCCTGCGGCCGTTCGTAGCGAAAGAACGGCCCGGCATAGCAGAGCTTGACCGGCAGCGCGCCCCGGTCCAGACCGTGCTCGATCACCGCCCGCATCACCCCGGCGGTTCCCTCCGGCCGCAGCGTCACCGACCGTTCCCCGCGGTCGGCGAAGGTGTACATCTCCTTGGAGACCACATCGGTGGACTCCCCGACTCCGCGGGCGAACAGCGCGGTGTCCTCGAAGACCGGCAACTCGACGTCCCCGTAGCCGGCCCGGCGGGCGGCGGCCAGCAGGCCGTCGCGGACGGCGACGAACTCGGCGGACTCCGGCGGCAGGTAGTCCGGCACGCCCTTGGGGGCGCGGAACTCCGTCACAGCCTCATGCCCTGCAGGAACGGGTTGCCCCGACGCTCCAGGCCGATGGTGCTCGCCTCCCCGTGGCCGGGGAGCACCCGGGTGTCGTCATCGAGAACCAGCAGCTTGCCCACGATCGAGCCGAGCAGGTCGCGTCCGCTGCCGCCGGGCAGGTCGGTGCGGCCGACCGAGTTCCTGAACAGCGTGTCACCGGTCAGCACGATGCCGCCGGAACCGGCACCGGTCGGCTCGGGGAGCCTGAAGACCACCGAGCCGCGGGTGTGCCCCGGGGTGTGGTCGACGATCACCGCGAAGCCGCCCAGATCCAGCCGCTGCCCATCCCGGTCGAGTTCGACGACCTGCCGGGGTTCGCGGAACAGCGCGCCGAGAGCGGCCTGGGCCACCCGCGGACCGAACCCCCTGATCGGGTCGGTCAGCATGAAACGGTCGGCCGGGTGGATGAACACCGGGCAGCCGAACGTGTCGCCGACTTTCTGCGCCGACCAGATGTGGTCGATGTGCCCGTGGGTGAGCAGGACCGCCGCCGGGGTGAGCCGGTGCTGGTCGAGGATCCGCCGCAGCGGGCCGAACGCGCGCTGCCCGGGGTCGACGATGATCGCGTCCGAACCCGGCCCTTCGGCCAGGACGTAGCAGTTGCAGGCCAACACGCCGGCCGCGAACCCGGTGAGCAACACGCCGACCAGTGTCCCACCGCGCGGCACGGGGTGGGTGCCGACCCTACCGGCGGGTCGGGCTGGCACACTCGGTGCGCTAGCCGAATGCGGTGACCCGATCATCGGGTGACCCGACCACACGACGATGACGGAGGATGACGGCGGTGCCGACCAACGAAGAACGACGCGAGGCGGCTAAACGCAAACTGGACAGCCAGGTGCAGAGCCACGCCGCCGCGGTCAGGCGGCGTCGCATCATCGCCGTCGCCGGCTCGGTGCTGGCCCTGCTCGTCGCCACCGCCCTGGTCGCTTTTTTCGTCTTCGACGTCGGCGACTCCGCCGACACCGCCAGTGACACCGGGGTCCCCACGACCGCCGCGCAGGCGAGTCCGCCGCCGCGGGGCGGGCCCGGCCAGCTCCCCGAGTTCACACCGCCCGCCGGGCTCGGCGCGGACTGCCAGTACCCGGCCAGCCGGCAGAAGGCGGCCAAGGAGGTCGAGAAACCGCGGACCGGGCGGGTGCCCACCGAGCCCCCGACGATCAGCGCGAGCATGGCCACCGATCAGGGCAACATCGGGCTCACCCTGAACAACGCCGAAGCACCGTGCACCGTGAACAGTTTCGCCAGCCTGGCCCAGAAGGGCTACTTCGACGACACCGTCTGCCACCGGCTGACCACCGCGACGGGCTTGGGCGTGCTGCAGTGTGGTGACCCCAGCGGTACCGGCTCGGGCGGCCCGGGCTACCAGTTCGACAACGAGTACCCCACCAACCAGTACGCCAAGGACGACCCGGCCCTACAGACACCGGTGCTCTATCCGCGCGGCACCCTGGCGATGGCCAACGCCGGTCCCGGCACCAACGGCAGCCAGTTCTTCCTGGTCTACAAGGACTCCCAGTTACCGCCCAACTACACCGCGTTCGGCACCATCGACGCCACCGGCCTGGAGACCCTGGACAAGATCGCCGCGGACGGTGTGGCCGGCGGCGCAGAGGACGGGAAGCCGGCCACCGAGGTCACGGTGACGTCGATCCTGCTGGACTGAGCCGGGGCGCCTCAGGCCAGTCCGGCCGCGGTCTCGGCCGGGATTCCCGGGTGCAGCACCGCCACCGGGCAACCCGCATGCGCGAGGACCTTCTGGCTGACCGACCCCATCACCAGACCGGTGAACCCGCCCGATCCCCGGCTTCCCACCACCAGCAACTCAGCCCCGAGTGCCTCGCCGAGCAGCACCTCGGCGGGCCGTCCGGTGCCGGCCACGAACGACACCGGCACTTCGGGAAACGATGCGGCGATGACCAGCACCGGGGCGTGAAAAGCGCTGGTGTCCGAACCGGGCGTCGCCTCGGCCGGGTCGACCTCCCAGGTGTCGGGCTCACCGCGGACCGCCTCGACGCTCACCGCGACCACACCGCAGCCGACGGCGGCGGCGTGCCGGAACGCGAAGGCGGCCGCCCGGTTGGACGCCGACGACCCGTCGTAGCCCAGCACCACCTGACCGGGGTTGCCCACGTCGCCGTCGAAATCGGGGCCCTCCCCCTCCAGCCCGGGGTGCACCACCACGACCGGGCACTGCGCGTAGGGCGCGACGTGCATCGCGGTCGACCCCAGCAGCAGGCCGCGGAACCCCTCGACACCACGCGATCCCAGCACCACCACGTCGGCGTTCTCCCCGGCCGCCAGCAGCGACTGCACCGGCGCGTCGGGGGTCTGCAGCGCGCGGACCTCGAGGCCGGGCTGTTCGGCATGGGCCAGCTCCACCGCCTCCCCGAGCACACCGCCTGGCTCGCTGAGCATGACCGGCTCGGCCATCGCGTCGGGGCGGGCATGCAGGACGATCAGCGGCAGTTCGTAGGCCACGGCGGTGGCGGCCGCCCACAGCAATGCGGCCCGGCCGTGCTCGGAGCCGTCGGCCCCGACGACGACACCGCCCTCAGCCGCGTCGATGAGCAGCTCAGTCATAGCGGTGCCTCCGTCCCGCGCCGTCCGGCGCCGTGAGTGTCAGCTGACAAGCAAAGCAAATGCCGACACGCGCTGTCAGCGGTACGGTACGACCTCAGCACCTGCAACCACACCGGGGGCGGCATGGCACATCCACATCACGTTGAGCACGCGGCTGAGAGCGACCTTCAGGACAAGGGACTCTCCCGCAACTCCGTCGGCGTGCTGGGCAGCGTCGTGCTGGGGATCTCCTCAGTCGCACCGGCATACGCGCTGACCGCCACCATCGGAATCCTGGTGTCACAGGCGGGCACCAAGATGGCGGTGGTCATCATCGCCGGCTTCCTGCCGATGTTCTTCGCCGCCTACGCCTACCGGGAGCTGAACAAGGTGGCGCCGGACTGCGGCACCTCGTTCACCTGGACCACCAAGGCGTTCGGGCCCTACGTCGGCTGGATCGGCGGCTGGGCGGCGATCCTGGCCACCGCGATCGTGCTGTCCAACCTGGCCGGGGTGGCCGTGGAGTTCTTCTACCAGTTCCTCGGTGACCTCTTCGGCAGCCGCAGCGTGGGAGAACTCTGGCAGAACCCGCTGGTCAACGTCGCCACCTGCATCACCTTCCTCGCCGTCGCCACCTGGGTGGCCTACCGCGGCATCACGACCACCGAGCGGGTGCAGTTCGTGCTGGTCGGCTTCCAACTGGCGGTCCTGGCGGTGTTCTCCGCCATCGCCATCGCCAAGTCCGGCTCCTCCCCGACCGGCGTGGCGTTCGACTGGGACTGGTTCAGCCCGTCCGGGCTGACGCTGTCGGCCTTCATCGCCGGGCTGTCGGGTTCGATTTTCGCGTTCTGGGGCTGGGACACCTGCCTGACGGTCAACGAGGAGTCCAAGGGTTCGGAGAAGACCCCCGGCCGGGCCGCCCTGCTGTGCGTGCTGTCGATCCTGCTGACCTATCTCATCGTGGCGACCGCCAGCCAGATGTACGCCGGGACCGGCGACGAGGGCCTGGGCCTGGGCAACACCGACAATTCCAGCAACGTGTTCGGGGCGCTGGCCGAACCGGTGCTGGGCAACCCGTGGCATCTGCTGGTGTTCCTGGCGGTGCTGGCCTCCAGCACCGCCAGTTTGATCACGACGTTCCTGCCGTCGTCGCGGACCATGCTGGGGATGGCGGCCTACCGGGCGCTGCCGCCGCGGTTCGGCTCGGTGCACCCCCGCTATCTGACGCCGTCGTATGCGACCGTGGCCGCCGGGGTTGTGGCCGGGACCTTCTACACCGTGCTGCACCTGCTCAGCCGCAACGCACTGATGGACACCATCTACGCGCTGGGCATCATGATCTGCTTCTACTACGGCCTGACCGCGTTCGCCTGTGTGTGGTACTTCCGTCACGAGTTGTTCGCCAACCTGAACAGCTTCATCTTCAAGCTGCTCTTCCCGCTACTGGGCGGCCTGGGACTGTTCGGCGTTCTGATCATCACCCTGCGGGACAGCGCCTCACCCGACTACGGAAGCGGCGCAAGCGTTTTCGGAGTGGGCCTGGTGCTGATCCTGGGGCTGGGGCTGATCATTCTCGGCTTCGTGCTGATGCTGGTCTGGCGCTCCCGTGACCCGGCCTTCTTCCGCGGCGAGACGCTGCGGCACGACACCCCGGTGATCATCGCGAACTGACGTCAGCGCGGACCGCTCAGGCCGCGCTGGTCACCCGGTACACGTCGTAGACGCCCTCGACATTGCGGACCGCGTTGAGCACGTGCCCGAGATGCTTGGGGTCACCCATCTCGAAGGTGAACCGGCTGACGGCCACCCGCTCATCGGAGGTGGTCACCGATGCGGACAGGATGTTGACCCGCTCGTCGGCCAGCACCCGGGTGACATCGGAGAGCAAACGGTGACGGTCGAGCGCCTCCACCTGGATGGCCACCAGGAACACCGACGTCGGCGACGGCGCCCACAGCACGTCGGTGATGCGTTCGGATTGTCGGTGCAGGTCGGCGGCGTTGGTGCAGTCGGTGCGATGAACGCTCACCCCGCCGCCCCGGGTGATGAAACCCATGATGTTGTCGCCGGGCACCGGCGTGCAGCACTTGGCGAGTTTGGTCAGGGTCCCGGGCGCCCCCGGCACCGCGACGCCGGTGTCATCGGAGCGCTGTCGCAGCGGTGCGGTGGCCGGGGTGTAGCGCTCGGCCAGTTCATCCTCGGCGTCGTCGTCCTTGCCGAACTTGGCCAGCAGCCTCTGGACCACGTGCCGGGGCGAGACGTGCCCCTCGCCGACAGCGGTGTAGAGCGCCGAAACGTCGGCGTAGCGCAGTTCCTGCGCCAGCGCGGCCATCGACTCGCCGTTGACGAGGCGCTGCAGCGGCAGCCCGGCCCGGCGGACCTCGCGGGCGATGGCGTCCTTTCCGGCCTCCAGTGCCTCCTCGCGGCGCTCCTTGGCGAACCACTGCCGGATCTTGGCCTTGGCCCGCGGCGAGACCACGAAGCTCTGCCAATCGCGTGACGGCCCGGCGTTGGGGGCCTTGGAGGTGAAGACCTCCACCAGTTCGCCGTTTTCCAGCTTGCGCTCGAGCGCGACCAGCCTCCCGTTGACCCGTGCGCCGATACACCGATGCCCCACCTCGGTGTGCACCGCGTAGGCGAAGTCGACCGGGGTGGATCCGGTCGGCAGAGTCACGACGTCACCCTTGGGGGTGAACACGAAGATCTCCTGAACCGCCAGGTCGTAGCGCAGCGACTCGAGGAACTCGCCGGGGTCCGCGGCCTCGCGCTGCCAGTCCAGGAGTTGGCGCATCCAGGCCATGTCGTCGACTTCGGCGGCGGCGTGCGGATGAGCGATTCCGTTGCGGCCCTTGGCCTCCTTGTAGCGCCAATGCGCGGCGATGCCGTACTCGGCGGTGCGGTGCATGTCGGTGGTGCGGATCTGCACCTCCAGCGGCTTGCCCTCCGGACCCACCACGGTGGTGTGCAGCGACTGGTAGACCCCGAAGCGGGGCTGGGCGATGTAGTCCTTGAAGCGGCCCGGCATCGGCTGCCACAGCGAGTGGACCACCCCGACCGCGGCGTAGCAGTCGCGGATCTCGTCGCAGAGAATCCGCACGCCGACCAGGTCGTGGATATCGTCGAAGTCGCGGCCCTTGACGATCATCTTCTGATAGATCGACCAGTAGTGTTTGGGCCTGCCCTCGACCTTGGCGGTGACCTTCATCGCCGAGAGCGCGGCGCCTATCTCGGCCCGCACCTTGGCCAGGTAGGTGTCGCGCGACGGCGCCCGGTCGGCCACCAGCCGAACAATCTCGTCGTAGCGCTTGGGGTGCAGGATCGCGAAGGACAGATCCTCAAGTTCCCATTTGACGGTGGCCATTCCCAGCCGGTGCGCCAGCGGCGCAATCACTTCCAGCGTTTCACGGGATTTGCTGACCTGCTTCTCCGGCGGCAGGAACCGGATGGTCCGCATGTTGTGCAACCGGTCGGCGACCTTGATCACCAGGACCCGGGGATCGCGGGCCATCGCGATGATCATCTTGCGGATGGTCTCGGCCTCGGCGGCGGTGCCCAGCACCACCTTGTCCAGTTTGGTCACCCCGTTGACCAGGTGGGCCACCTCGGGGCCGAAGTCGGCCGTGAGCGCCTCCAGCGAGTAGCCGGTGTCCTCGACGGTGTCGTGCAGCAGGGCCGCCACCAGCGTGGTGGTGTCCATGCCCAGCTCGGCCAGGATGTTGGCCACCGCCAGCGGGTGGGTGATGTAGGGGTCCCCCGACCGACGCAACTGGGTGGCGTGTTTGGCCTCCGCCACCTCGTAGGCGCGCTGCAGGATCGACAGATCGGCCTTCGGGTAGATCTCGCGGTGCACCGCCACCAGCGGTTCGAGGACCGGGTTGATCGCGCCGCGCTGCAGCGTCATGCGGCGGGCGAGCCTCGCGCGTACCCGCCGTGAGGCGCTGGCCCCGGTTTTGACCGGATCGGTACGCGACTCCTGGCCGGCGGGCTCTTCGGTGACCGGCAGCGGACCGCGGCCGGGAGTTCCCGACTCAGTGGCCATGCTCACCTCCGATCCGCGTGTCCCGAGGATACTGCCTCACGCGCTGCGTTACAGCCGCCGCAGGCTATGCACTGGCATCGCCCCCAGCCGGTTGCGCCCCCCGAGCGCGGCCAGTTCCAGCGCCACCGCGACGACCCGGACGTCGGCCCCCGCCGAGGTCAGCAGATCACGCGCCGCCGCCACGGTTCCCCCGGTCGCCAGGACGTCGTCGACGATGGCCACCGACCGGCCCCGGAGTTCGATGCCCTCGGCCAGGACTTCCAGGGTCGCCTGGCCGTATTCCAGGTTGTAGGAGCGGCTCAGCACCGGCGGGGGCAGTTTGCCCCCTTTGCGGATCGCGAGCACGCCCACCCCCAGTCGGTGGGCGACCGCGCCGCCGAGCAGGAACCCCCGCGCGTCGATCCCCGCGACGAGGTCGGCGCCGTCGGCGATCTCCGCCAGCGCCTCGGTGACCACCGCGAAGCCGCGGTCGTCGGCCAGCACCGGGGTGAGGTCGCGGAACAGCACCCCGGGTTCGGGGAAGTCGGCCACCTCGCGGGTCAGCGCCGCGATGAAACCGGCCGCATCCCCGGTGGCTGTCACGGCTCGAGCCGCCAGCGGTCCATGTTCCAGCCCGCGCCCCATTTGGTCGGGTTGGCCTCGACGGCGAACATCGTGGCCAGCGCCAGCACCGTGCGCTGCTGGCGGTACAGCGGCAGCGTGGGGATGTCCCCCCACAGCATCGGTGCGCCATCGGCCAGCAGCCGGGTCTGTTCCTTGGGATCGGTGGTCACCGCCAGCGCCGCGATGATCCCGTCGATCTGTGGATTGGAGTACCCGGGCAGGTTGTTGCCGTTACCGGTGTGCAGGGTGTAGGCGTCCATCGCCGAGGACCCGGTCGACCCGCTGCCGGTCGCGCCGCCTGTACTGGCGATCAGGGCGTCGATCTGTCCGTCCCGCAACGTCTGCGGTCCGGTCTGCTCCGTGGTGGCATCCTCCACCGTGATCCCGGCGGCCTGACAGGACCGGGCTATCGCCGCGATGGTGGCCGCCAGCCGCGGGTTGGGGGCCTGGTAGCCGATGCGCACCGTCAGCGGCACGAAGTCGATGGCCGCGCTCGCCGCCTCCGGGTTGGCGACGGCGAACTGTCCGCCCTCGGCCGCAGCCTCGGTGGCGCTGTAGGCGTCGTCCCCGACCGGATTGAGCCGGGTGTTCACGACCGGCATCCCGGCGTTCGCGGCGATCAGGTCGCGGGGGGTGCACAGGGCGAGGGCGCGGCGCGCCTGCGGGGTCGACAGCGCGCCGCGGGGGCCGAAGATGATCTGTTCGATGCCACCGGAGGGGATCTCGGTCCGCTGATAGTTGTCGGGGGTGGTCAGCGTTCCCAGCGACCCGGTTGCCACGTCGACCACGTGCAGGGTGCCGTTGTTGACGCGGTCCTGCACATCGACGCCGCGCGGCCAGACGGTGATCCGCTTGGTGATCGGCTTGGTCCCCCACCACCGGTCGTTGGCGGTGAGCACCACTGCGCCCTCGGGCAGTACGGAGTCGATCTTGTATGGACCCGAGGAGGGGAACCGCTTGAGGTCGACGTCGGGTGTGAGCTCCCAGCCGGTGTTCCACAGATCGGCGATCCGTGACACCGCGGCGGGATCCCCGCTGAGCAGTGCGGCGGTCACGTCGAGCCCCAGTTCGTCGCCGATGACGTGGGCGGGCATCAGGGAGGTCGCGGTGAACAGCTGGTTGTAGTCGACGATGCCGCGGTTGGGCAGGAAGTTCACCCTGGCCCGCTTCTGCCCGGACTGGCATTCGATGCCGGCGATGTCGAGATATCCGGCCCTGCTCGCCGCGTCGAAACCGGGGAACCGGCCGGATTGCGCCGCCCAGGACAACAGCATGTCGTCGCAGGTGATGGGCTTGCCGTCGGAGTAGACCGCGCCGTCGGCGATCTGGTAGTCCAGCACCAGCGGCTCCCGGCCGACCACGGTGACCGAGCCGAAGTCGTTATCGGCGAGGACCTGGCCCTCAGGCCCGTGCAGGCTGAACCCGGTGAGCACCCGGGCGAAGGCCTGCGGCCCGGCCGAGGCCGCGCCGTTGACGGTGTTGGTGTTGTAGTTGCTGAGGATTCCGTCGACGGCGTAGTTGACCTGTTCGGCGGCTCCTACGGTGCAGCCGCTGAGCGCGGCGGTGACAGCCACACAGAGCGCGGCGGCCAGCGTTCCGGCTGCCCGGCGCCGAGCACGTGGGGCCATCGCGGCCACTACCGTTCCCGCGCGCCGCGCTTGCCCGACGGGCGCCGGGGCCGCACCGGCTTGGCGCCGGGGGCGGGAGCGCTGACCCTGACGGGGGTGTCCGCGGCGTCCGCCGCCGCGTCGCCGCGCTCCGGCTCGGTGGTTTCTCCCTGCTCGGCGGGCTTGCGGCGGTTGAGCACCCGGCGGGTGTGGTTACGCACCAACTGGGTCCGCTCCCGCAGCGTGACCAGCAGCGGAGTGGCCAGGAAGATTGAGGAGTATGTGCCGACCAGCACCCCGACCATCTGGACCAGCGCCAGGTCCTTGAGCGTTCCGACACCGAGCAGCCAGACGGCCACCACCATCAGCGCCAGGATCGGCATGATCGAGATGACACTGGTGTTGATCGAGCGCATGAAGGTCTGGTTGATCGCCAGGTTGGCCTGCTCGGCGAAGGTACGGCGGGTGGTGTGCTCGAAGCCCTTGGTGTTCTCCTCCACCTTGTCGAACACGATGACGGTGTCGTAGAGGGAGAAACCCAGGATGGTCAGCAGGCCGATCACCGTGGCCGGGGTGACCTCGAAGCCGACCAGGGCGTACACCCCGGCCGTGGTGACCGTGTCGAAACCCAGCGCGGCCAGCGCCGAGATCGCCATATACCGCTCGTAGCGAACGGTGATGTACGCCGTCACCAGAACCAGGAACACCACGAGCGCGATCAGCGCCTTGTTGGTGATCTGCCCGCCCCAGGTTTCGGAGACCGCCGAGTCGCTGATCGCCTGCTTACTCGGCTTTCCGTCGACGCCGATTGGCTCGAACCGCTCGTAGAGCGCTTCACGGAGGCTGGCGGCCTGGTCGTTGGTCAGCGTCTCCGAGCGGATCTGCACTGTGGCGCCGGGGCCGTTGCCGACGACGACGACCGACTGCGGCTCGACGCCGATGGCCTGCTGGAAGGTCTGCTCGACCTGGGCGACGGCGGCGTCCCCGCCGGCTCCGGCCCGCGGGAAGGACACCTTGGTCCCGCCCTGGAAGTCGATCCCGAAGGTGAACCCGCGCACCAGGATGCTGGCGATCGCGACCGCGACGATCAGGCCGCTGATCGAGAACCAGAGCTTGCGCCGGCCGATGACGTTGAACGCGCCGGTGCCCGTGTAGAGCCGGGTGAAGAACCCGTGCTGGGGCGCCTCGACGGGCTCCGGAATGTCAGACCCGATACCGGCGCCGGTGGTCTGAGCGCTCTGGGCCGACTCGGTGGCGTCGGTGGTGCCGGTGGCGTCGGTGACGCCGGGGGCGTCAGTCGTGCCGGTGTTGTCGGTCATCGGTTATCCCCGTCCCGCCGCGGCTGTGGCCGGCGCCTGTCCGGCGGCGCGACGCTCCCGGGCGATCTGCTGCACGGCGCCCAGACCGTTGAAGATCGGCTTGGCCATGGTCTGGGACTTGGATGCCAGGTACACCAGCGGCCAGGTCACCAGGAAGACCACCACCACGTCCAGGATCGTGGTCAGGCCCAGGGTGAACGCGAAGCCCTTGACCTGCCCGATCGCCAGCACGTAGAGCACCGCGGCGGCCAGGAAGCTCACCGCGTTGCCCGACAAGATGGTCTTGCGGGCCCGCGCCCAGCCTCGCGGTACCGCCGACCGGAACGACCGGCCCTCGCGGATCTCGTCCTTGATGCGCTCGAAGAACACCACGAACGAGTCGGCGGTGGTGCCGATGCCGATGATCAGGCCGGCGATGCCGGCCAAGTCCAGGGTGTAGTTGATGTAGCGGCCCAGCAAAACCAGGATGCCGAAGACCATCGCGCCGGAGGCCACCAGTGACAGCAGTGTCAGCAGCCCCAGCACCCGGTAGTAGATCAGCGAGTACAGCAACACCATGACCAGCCCGATGGCCCCCGCGATGAGGCCGGCCCGCAGGGAGTTCAGGCCCAGGGTCGCCGAGACGGTCTCGGCTTCCGAGGATTCGAACGACAGCGGCAGGGATCCGTACTTGAGCACATTGGCCAACTGCTTGGCGGTCTCGACGGTGAAGGGCGGGTCGCCCCCGCTGATCTCGGTGCGCCCGCCGGGGATGGCTTCCCGGATCTGGGGTGCGCTGACGACCTGGGAGTCCAGCGTGAACGCGGTCTGGGTGCCGATATTGGCCGCGGTGAAGTCGGCCCAGGTTGTCGCCGCCTGGTCTTTGAACTCCAGGTAGACCACGTAGGCGCCGCTGTTCTGATCCATGCCCGAGGACGCGTCCTGGATCTGGTCACCGCTGATGATCGACTTGTCCAGGATGTAGACGAACTTCTTGTCCTGGGAGCAGGTGACCAGCGGGAGCTCCGGGTCGTCGTTGCCGGCCAGGAAGTCCTCCTCCCCGCAGCGCTCGGCTACGTACTGCACGGAGAACAGCAGCAGGGTCTGGTTGGTGCTCTGACGCAGGTCCTTCTCGAACTTGATCCGGGCGGCCAGATCCTCGCGTGGGTCCGGCGGCCCGGTCGGGGGTTTGGGCTCTTCGGACGACGCGGGCTCGCCCGGCGCCGGTGTGGGCGACGGCGTCGGCTCCTGCGGGAAGGGCCGGGGCTGTGGCCTCGGCTGCTGGCCGCGCGCGCCACCTCCGGTCGGAGCGGGCGGCGGCGCGGGAGCGGGTGCGACCACCGGCGGCGGCGCGGGCGCCACCGGCGGTGGGGCCTGGGTCGGCCGGGGCGCGGGCCGCGGGGGCGCCGATGTCGGCGGTTCGCTCGGTGATGTCGTGGCAGGTCCCTCGCCCGGCGGGGCTTCGGTCGACTTGTTGACCGCCTCGACCGGGATCGGCTGACCGATCACGGGGCGGACGAAGAGCCGGGCGGTCTGCCCGAGGTTGCGGGCTTGGGTTCCGTCATTGCCCGGGACCGTGATGACCAGGTTGTCGCCGTCGATGACCACCTCCGAACCGGAGACGCCCAGGCCGTTGACCCGGGAATCGATGATCTGCTGGGCCTGGTCGAGCGCGTCGCGGGTGGGCTTCGAGCCATCCGGGGTGCGGGCGGTCAGGGTGACCCGGGTGCCGCCCTGCAGGTCGATGCCGAGCTTGGGTTCGGCCTTCCGGTCGCCGGTGAGGAAAACCAGCAGATAAACACCGATCAGCATGGCGAGGAAGAGCGCCAGGTAGCGGTAAGGACGCACCGGTGCCGGTGACGATGCCACGTTGTCGTTTCTCCTCGCTATGCCGCCCCGCGCAGGCGCGCTCCTCGGACAGGGTACGAGGCGCAGATACTAGTCGCGAAGCGCGATCAGTCCCTAAGCCCGGTCGGTCCCGCTCTGGCCGATCCCCGGATCGGCGGGCGGGGCCTCCTGCAGGGCGTCAGCGTCATCCACGGCGCCCGGCTCCAGCCGGGCCCGGACGGCCATCTTCGACCACCGGGTCACCACACCGGGGGCGATCTCGAGGTCGACGGTGTCGTCGGCGATCCCGGTGATCGCGGCCTCCATCCCGGAGGTTGTCTGCACGCGGTCACCGACGCGCAGCGACTCATGCAGGTCGATGGTGTCCTGCATGGCCTTCCGCTGGCGGCGTGAGGCCGAGAACATGAAGAAACCCATGATGAGCAGCAACGGGAGGAAGATGAGCAAGTCCACGACGGGCGTCTTTCGGTCTCGGTCGGTCGACGGGTAGTGACAAGTGTGCCATCAGCCTCGGCGGAGGCAGCGCCGACCGGTCGGTTCCACGGCGCGAGCACCGACACGAGACTAGGCTCGACCCTGCCCAGTCAGCCCAGCCGCCGCGGGAGGAGCACCCCTATGACCACCCTCGATCAGGTTCGCGAACAGGGCCTCGAACAGGGCCCCGAACAGGTCCTCGAACAGAGCCGCCACCTTCGCACCGAGGTGCCCGGCCCCAAGTCGGCCGAGCTGGCCCGACGGCGGGTCGCCGCGGTGTCGCGGGCGGTGGGAGTCACCATGCCGGTGTTCACCGCCCGGGCCTTCGGCGGGATCCTCGAGGACGTCGACGGCAATCGGTTCATCGACCTCGGCTCCGGCATCGCGGTCACCACGATCGGCAATTCGTCCCCCCGGGTGGTCGACGCCGTGCGCGAGCAGGCCGGCGATTTCACCCACACCTGTTTCATGGTGACGCCCTACGAGGAGTACGTCGCGGTCTGCGAGCACCTCAACCGGCTGACCCCGGGCTCCTACGAGAAGCGCACCGCGCTGTTCAACTCCGGGGCCGAGGCGGTGGAGAACGCGGTCAAGGTGGCCCGCGCCTACACCGGCCGTACCGCGGTGGTGGCCTTCGACCACGCCTATCACGGCCGCACCAACCTGACCATGGGGCTGACGGCCAAGTCGATGCCCTACAAGAGCGGTTTCGGGCCGTTCGCCCCGGAGATCTACCGGGCCCCGATGTCCTACCCCTACCGCGACGGCCTCATCGACAAGGAATGGGCCACCAACGGAGACCTGGCCGCCGAACGCGCGCTGACCATGATCGACAAGCAGATCGGGGCGGCCAACCTGGCAGCCGTCATCATCGAGCCTGTGCAGGGCGAGGGCGGCTTCATCGTGCCGGCCCCCGGATTTCTGCCCGCGCTGCGCGCCTGGTGCCACGAACACGACGTGGTGTTCATCGCCGACGAGGTGCAGAGCGGGTTCGCCCGCACCGGCCAGATGTTCGCCTGCGAGGACGAGGGGGTCGAACCGGACCTGATCGTGACCGCCAAGGGCATCGCCGATGGCCTGCCGCTGTCCGGGGTGACCGGGCGCGCGGAGATCATGGACGCCCCCAACGTCAGCGGGCTGGGCGGGACCTACGGCGGCAACCCGCTGGCCTGCGCGGCGGCCCTGGCCACCATCGAGACGATCGAACTCGACGGGCTGCTGGACCGCGCCAGGGAGATCGAGCGGCTGATGAAGGACCGGCTCGGCCGCATCCAGGCCGATGACGACCGGATCGGCGACGTCCGGGGACGCGGCGCGATGATCGCCGTCGAACTGGTCAAATCCGGTACGAGCGAACCTGATCCGGCGCTGACCAAGGCGCTGTGCGGCGCCGCGCACTCCCAGGGGGTGATCGTGCTCAGCTGCGGCACCTTCGGTAACGTGCTGCGATTCCTGCCGCCGCTGACCATCAGCGACGCCCTGCTCGACGAGGGCCTCGACGTGCTCGCCGAGATCCTGGCCGCCACCCGTGAGGAGACCCGATGACGAACGTGAAGAACTTCATCAACGGCGAGATGGTCGACTCGTCGGGCGGCGCGACCACACCGATCGTCGATCCGGCGACCGGGGAGAACTACGGCACCGCACCGTTGTCCAACGAGGAGGACGTCGACAAGGCCTACCGGGCCGCCTCGGCGGCGTTCGCCGACTGGAAGCGGACCACCCCCTCGCACCGGCAGAAGGCGTTGCTCGACTTCGCCGACGACGTGGAGCGGCACACCAAGAGCCTGGTCGCCGCCGAGGGACGCAACACCGGCAAGCCCAACCACATCACGATGGCCGAAGAGATTCCGCCGATGCTCGACCAGATCCGGTTCTTCGCCGGCGCGGCGCGGATGCTGGAGGGCAAGGCGGCCGGGGAGTACATGGAGAACCACACCTCCTGGATCCGCCGTGAACCGGTCGGGGTCATCGGCCAGGTGGCGCCGTGGAACTACCCGATGATGATGGCCGTCTGGAAGTTCTGCCCGGCCATCGCCGCCGGGAACACCGTGGTGCTCAAGCCCAGCGACACCACGCCGGTCACATCGGTCATGCTGGCTGAGATCGCCTCCCGGCATTTCCCGCCGGGAGTGCTCAACGTGGTCTGCGGAGACCGGTCCACCGGGGCCGCCGTCGTCGCCCACCCCGCCCCGCAGATGGTCTCGATCACCGGCTCGGTCGAAGCCGGGCGGGCGGTCGCCACCAGCGCCGGCAGGCACCTCAAGCGGACCCATCTCGAACTCGGCGGCAAGGCCCCGGTGGTCGTGTTCGACGACGCCGATGTCGCCGCGGCGGCCGAGGGCATCGCCGCCGCGGGCTACTTCAACGCCGGCCAGGACTGCACGGCCGCCACCCGGGTGCTGGCCCAGGGCGGGGTGACCAAGGAACTCACCGAGGCGCTGGCCGAACAGGCCAAGGGCGCGGCGACGACCTTCGGTCGCCACGTCGAGGACGAGGAGGGCTGGATTCCGCCGGTCAACAACCCCAGCCAACTTGAGCGGATCCTCGGCTTCCTGGCCGACATCCCCAAGCACGCCCTCGTCGCGGCCGGCGGAAGCCGTCAGGGCGAAAAGGGCTTCTACGTCGAGCCCACGGTGATCGCCAACCTGCGCCAGGAGGACCGTCACATCCAGGAGGAGATCTTCGGCCCCGTCATCACCGTGCAGTCCTTCACCGACGAGGAGGACGCCATCCGACTGGCCAACGGCGTCGACTACGGTCTGGCCTCGTCGGTGTGGACCAGAGACGTCTCCCGCGCGATCCGGGTGTCCAACGCGCTGGACTTCGGATGCGTGTGGATCAACACCCACATTCCACTGGTCGCCGAGATGCCGCACGGCGGCTACAAATCCTCCGGCCACGGCAAGGACCTGTCGATGTACAGCTTCGAGGAGTACACCCGCATCAAGCACGTGATGGCCTTCACCGGGTAGCCGCCCGGTCGCGTCGCGGCGCTCAGTCGAAAAGGGGCGGCTGCCCGAGACCGCCGGCGGTCGGCGGCGGAGTGAGGCCCAGGTGGGTCCAGGCCAGCGCCGTGGCCACCCGCCCGCGCGGTGTCCGAGCCAGCATCCCGGCCCGCACCAGGAAGGGCTCGCAGACCTCCTCGACGGTGGTGGCCTCCTCCCCGACCGCCACCGCAAGGGTGGAGACCCCGACCGGTCCGCCGCCGAAACTGCGGATCAGCACCGACAGCACCGCCCGGTCCAGCCGGTCCAGACCCAGTTCGTCGACGTCGTAGACCGCCAACGCCGCTTTGGCGACGTCGCGGTTTATCACACCGTCCGCGCGGACCTCGGCGTAGTCGCGGACCCGCCGCAGCAGCCGGTTGGCGATCCGCGGTGTGCCGCGGGAACGCCGGGCGATCTCGGCGGCGGCCTCCTCCCCCAGCGCGATACCCAGGATTCCCGCCGAACGTCCCAGCACCTGCTCCAACTCGTCGGGCTCATAGAAGTCCATGTGCGCGGTGAACCCGAAGCGGTCCCGCAGCGGCCCGGTCAGCGCCCCGGACCGAGTCGTCGCCCCGACCAGGGTGAACGGCGCCACCTCCAGGGGGATCGAGGTGGCCCCGGGGCCCTTGCCCACCACCACGTCGACCCGGAAGTCCTCCATCGCCAGATACAGCATCTCCTCGGCCGGCCGGGCGATGCGGTGGATCTCGTCGATGAACAGCACATCGCCCTCGACGAGGTTGGACAGCATCGCCGCCAGGTCCCCGGCCCGCTCCAGCGCCGGCCCGGAGGTGACCCGCAACGACGAGCCGAGTTCGTGGGCGATGATCATCGCCAGTGACGTCTTGCCCAGCCCGGGCGGACCGGACAGCAGGATGTGATCCGGTGTGCCGCCACGGTTCCTGGCGCCCTCGATGACCAGTTGCAGCTGCTCGCGCACCCGGGGCTGACCGATGAACTCCCCCAGCGACCGGGGCCGCAGGCTGGCGTCGATATCGCCCTCGCCGACGGTCAGGGCCGGGGAGACCTCCCGCTCCTCGGCCGCGTCGTCCTCGAAGCGGCTCATTTGGTCTTGCCCAGCAGCGACAGCGCCGAGCGCAGCGCGGCCGAGGTGGTGGCGTCGGGATCCCCGGCCAAAACCTTGTCGCAGGCCTCCTCGGCCTGCTTGGCCGCAAAGCCAAGGCCGACAAGGGCTTCCACGACCGGACCGCGGACCCCCAGCGATCCCGCAGGGGCCGCCGCGCCGCCGCCCTGGCCCGCCCCGATCTTGTCACGCAGCTCCAGGACCATCCGTTCGGCGCCGCGCTTGCCGATACCGGGCACTCTGGTCAGCGCGACGATGTCGCCATCGGACAGGGCCTGCCGCAGCGCGTCCGGTTCGTGGACGGCCAGCGTGGCCAACGCGATCCTCGGCCCGACCCCCGACACCCCGAGCAGGGTGAGGAAGAGATCGCGGGCGTCGCGGTCGGCGAAGCCGTACAGCGTCTGGGAGTCCTCGCGCACGATCATCGCCGTGGTCAGCCGGACCTCTGCCCCCCGTTTGACGGTCGCCAGGGTGGCCGGCGTGGCCATGACCTTGTAGCCCACCCCGGCGG
>CAYURT010000046.1:10795-26953 GCA_964447215.1 uncultured Mycobacterium sp. | reverse complement strand
GGGTCGACGGTCTCGGTGCCGAAGGTCTCCACGAACAGGCCCACCGGGGCGGCCTTGCCGATCGCGTAGGCCACCTGCACCTCGGCGCGTTCGGCCAGACCGGCGGCGACGACGTTCTTGGCCACCCAGCGCATCGCGTAGGCGGCTGACCGGTCCACCTTGGAGGGGTCCTTGCCGGAGAATGCGCCGCCGCCATGCCGGGCCCATCCCCCGTAGGTGTCGACGATGATCTTGCGTCCGGTCAGCCCGGCGTCGCCCATCGGCCCGCCGACGACGAACTTGCCGGTCGGGTTGACCAGCAGCCGGAAGTCCGAGATGTCCAGGCTCTCGTGGGCCAGGCCACCCAGGACCACGTCGATGACGTTCTCCCGGATGTCGTGGGGCAGTTGCTCGCGCTCGTCGATGTTGGCGGCGTGCTGGGTGGACAGCACCACGGTGTCCAGCCGGATCGGTGTGGTCCCCTCGTACTGGATGGTGACCTGGGTCTTGCCGTCCGGGCGCAGGTAGCTCAGCGGCCCCGTCTTGCGCACCTCGGTCAGCCGCCGCGAGAGACGGTGTGCCAGTGCGATCGGCAGCGGCATGAGTTCGGGGGTGTCGCGGATCGCGTAGCCGAACATCAGCCCCTGGTCGCCGGCGCCCTGGTGATCGAGCGGGTCGCGCTCGCCCTCCACCCGGGCCTCGTACGCCTCGTCAACGCCCTGAGCGATGTCCGGGGACTGCCGGCCGATGCCGATGTTGACCCCGCAGGAGTTGCCGTCGAAACCCTTCTCCGAGGAGTCGTAGCCGATACCCAGGATGCACTGGCGCACAGTGTCGGTGATATCGGCGAAGGCCTCCCTGGCCTCGGTGGTGACCTCGCCCACGACATGAACCTGGCCGGTAGTGACCAGGGTCTCCACCGCCACCCGGGACTTCGGGTCATCTTCCAGCAGCGCATCGAGCACCGAGTCACTGATGGCATCGCAGATCTTGTCGGGATGCCCCTCGGTCACCGATTCACTGGTGAACAGCCGGCCCTTATCGCTCACTGGATCATTACCCTTCGGATTCTTCGCTGTCGGCGCCATGGAGGAGGGCGGCGACCGCGTCCACGATACGGCTTGCCATCACCGTCTTCGTCGCGTGGTCCAGTGCGACCTCGGAGCCGTCGGCCCCCAGCAGCCACCCGGCATTGCTGTCCACCTCGAACGCCCGCCCGTCGCCCACGGCGTTGACCACCAGCAGGTCGGTGCCCTTACGCGCGCGCTTGGCCCGGGCGTGGAACAGCACGTCACCCCGGGCGTCGCCGGTCTCGGCCGCGAAGCCGACGATGATCCGCATGCCGGGCAGCCGGCCGTCGGCGCGCTGGCGCACGACGTCGGCCAGAACGTCCTCGGTGCGCAGCACGTCGATGACGTCGAGTTCGCCGTCCCCGGAGTCCTTCTTGATCTTGCTCGCGGCCGTGCGCGCGGGGCGGAAGTCGGCCACCGCGGCGGCCATCACCAGCACGTGGGCCTCGGGGGCGTGCTTGGTCACCGCCTCGTGCATCTGCGCGGCGGAGGTCACCCGAACCACATGGACACCGGCCGGGTCGGTGACCCCGGCGGTGCTGCCGACCACCAGCGTGACCTCGGCGCCACGCTGAGCGGCAACCCGGGCCACCGCGTAGCCCTGCTTTCCCGAACTCCGGTTGCCGATGAAGCGGACCGGGTCGATGGCCTCGCGGGTTCCGCCGGCGGTGACCAGGACCTTGACACCGGACAGGTCGTGGGGAAGCGCGTCGGGCCGGGCCAGCAGCAGTTCGGCGAACGCGGTGATCTCCTCCGGTTCGGGCAGTCTGCCCACTCCGCTGTCGGCGCCGGTCAGCCTGCCCGAGGCCGGCTCGAGCACCACCGCACCGCGCCGGCGCAGGGTACCGACGTTGTCGACGGTCGCCGGATGCTGCCACATCTCGGAGTGCATCGCGGGGGCGAACAGCACCGGGCGGTGGGCGGTCAGCAGGGTCGCGGTCAGCAGGTCGTCGGCGCGGCCGGCGGCGGCCCGGGCGATCAGATCGGCGGTGGCCGGCACCACCACGACGAGGTCGGCCTGCTGGCCGAGGCGAACGTGCGGCACCTCGGGAACGTCGTCGAACACCTCGGCGCTGACGGGGTGGCCGGACAGCGCCTCGAAGGTGGCGGCCCCGACGAAACGCAGCGCGGACCGTGTCGGCACGACGCGCACCTCGTGTCCGGCTTCGGTGAGCGAGCGCACCACCGAGCAGGCCTTGTAGGCAGCGATTCCGCCGGCGACGCCGACGACGATTCGCTTGGGGCTCATGGCAACCCGCGCCGGATGCGCTACTCGCCCTCGGTGTGTTCGAGAAGGTCGCCGTGGATCTCGCGCAGTGCGATCGACAGCGGTTTCTCCTGCAGACCGGGCTCGACCAGCGGGCCGACGTACTCGAGGATGCCCTCGCCGAGCTGGCTGTAGTAGTCGTTGATCTGGCGGGCCCGCTTGGCGGCGTAGATCACCAGCGCGTACTTGCTGGAAACCCGCGCGAGCAGTTCGTCGATGGGCGGGTTGGTGATACCCAGCGGCGTGTCATAGGCGGTCGCCGCGCCGGGCGCCGGATCGTAATGATCCGAAGTGGTTGTCACGTGGGCCTTCTCCTTGGACTTCTCAGAAAAAAATTCTCGTGCGATCACGCGGATTCCGGCGCGTCTCCGACCAGCAATGATACCAATTCAGCACAGGCGGAATCCACTCGGCTGTTGACGACGACGACGTCGAACTCATGCTGGGCCGACAGTTCGGTGTCGGCGTTGGCCAGCCGTCGGGCCATGACCTCTTCAGACTCGGTGCCACGGCGCTTGAGACGCTGGCGCAGCGTGGTCCGGTCGGGGGGAGCCAGGAACACCGTCAGCGCCGCCGGCATGGCCCGCTTGACCGCCCTGGCGCCGGCCAGGTCGACCTCGATGAGCACCGGCCGGCCCGCCGCGGCAGCCGCGCTCACCGGCGCGGCCAGGGTGCCCGAGCGGTGCAGGCCGCCGTGGATCTCAGCCCACTCGAGCATCTCGCCCCCGTCGATGAGCTGCTGGAAACGCTCCGGGGACACAAACAGGTAGTCCACGCCGTCGACCTCGCCGGGTCTCGGCGCCCGAGTCGTCGCCGAGACGCTGAAAAAGAGATCCGGCACCTGCTCACGCAGGTGCCGGACCACTGTGGACTTGCCGACCGCGGAAGGGCCGGACAGCACGACCACACGACCACGTGCGGGCCGGGGGCCGCTACCGTCCGGCGTACCGCCGGCGTTCACGCGGTCAGGAGAACTTTTCCAGCAGCGCCTTGCGCTGCCGGTCACCGAGTCCGCGCAAACGGCGGGTCGGCGCGATCTCCAGTTCGGTCATGATCTCCTGCGCCTTGACCTTGCCGACCTTCGGCAGGGCCTCCAGCAGCGCGGAAACCTTCATCTTGCCGAGTACCTCGTCGGTCTCGGCGTCCTTCAGCACCTGCTGGAGGTTGGTGCCGCCACGCTTGAGCCGATCCTTCAACTCCGCACGCGCTCGACGTGCGGCGGCGGCTTTTGCCAAAGCTGCAGCGCGCTGCTCGTCGGTCAACTGGGGAAGGGCCACGGGTTCCTCCGTCTCATCACCGTCATTGTTGTGCCTGGGCCGGATTCTTCAGCCAGCGACGACGACCGTACCCAGGCACTCCCACGAAATCTAACCCCACCCCCCGTCATCGCGGGAAAACCGACGGTGCGCGTCGTGTCGACAGCACCCCGCATCGAGGTGCCGGACCCGGGGTCGGTCTTTCGGACGGCCGAGGAAAAGGCCTTCTATCAGGCAGTTCAGCTCCGCACCGGGATCAAGGAGCCCCTCGGCCGACGCGGGGCCCTTCTCGACCTGGTTTACGGCCGCGACGGCGTGTCGCGCGTGTCGCCCCGGCGGTCAGGCCAGGTAGCCGACCGCGTCGCGAAGCCGCTCGCCGGCCGCACGCAGCGCGCCGACATCGGGTCCGGACCGCAGAATCTCCCTCGCCGCGGCGGGAAGCAACTGCCCCGGCCGTGCGCCGCCGAACCCGTCGAGGGCCTGCGGGTCGCCGCCCTGCACCCCCACCCCGGGCACCAGAACCGGGCCGCCAAGGGCGCTGAGATCGGGAACCTCTCCGCGGTCGCGGTCAAGCGTCGCACCCACCACCACCCCGACCGAGCCGGGCGGCCCGGCCGACCGGTTCACCGCGGCCGCCTCGTCGACGATCGCCTGGGCCACCGTCCGGCCGGCCAGCACGGCCCGCTGCACCGAGCCGCCCTCGGGGTTGGACGTGGCGGCCAGCACGAAGACGCCGCGCCGGTGCTCGGCGGCCAGTTCGATCAGTGGCAGCAGTGAACCGAAGCCGAGGTAGGGAGAGGCCGTCACGGCATCGGCGGCCAGCGGGCCCGCTCCAGCCCAGGCGCGCGCGTAGGCCGCCATGGTCGATCCGATGTCACCCCGTTTGGCGTCGGCCAGAACCAGCACCCCCCGCGACCGCAGTTCGGCCATGGTGTCCTGCAGAACGGCGAACCCCTCGGCGCCGAACGCCTCGAAGAAAGCGACCTGGGGTTTGACCACCGCGAAACCGCCGAACGCCTCGACGCAGATCTCGCAGAACCGGGCCAGTCCGTCGGCCCCCGGCGCCAGCCCCCACGCCGCCACCAGATCCGGGTGCGGATCAATCCCGACGCACAGCGGGCCCCGCGCGGCGACCGCCGCGGCCAGTCGCGCGCCGAACCCGGCGCCGGCCGTGTCGGTCACCGTCAGCCACCGCCGAGGGCCGCGTGCAACTCCTGCAGCGAGCGGACGTCGATGTCGCCGCGAATGGCGGCCTCGATGCCCTGCACCGCCGCGGAGGCGCCCTGGACGGTGGTCACGCAGGGGATGTTCATGGCCACGGCCGCCGAGCGGATCTCGTAGCCGTCGATGCGCGGCCCGGAGTTCCCGTACGGGGTGTTGATGACCATGTTCACCTCGCCGGCGTTGATCGCGTCGATCGCCGTCGACGCAGGTCTGCCGGATCCGGGATCCTCGAAATGCTTGCGCACGACATCGCAGGGAATCCCGTTACGCCGCAACATCTCCGCGGTCCCCTCCGTCGCCAGCACGCGGAAACCCAGATCGGCGAGCCGTTTCACCGGGAACACCAGGGACCGTTTGTCGCGGTTGGCCACCGAGACGAACACCGTTCCGGAGGTCGGCAGGGATCCGTATGCCGCGGTCTGACTCTTGGCGAAGGCGCTGCCGAAGTCGTGGTCGATCCCCATGACCTCCCCGGTGGACTTCATCTCCGGCCCGAGCAGCGAATCCACTCCCGAGCCGTCGGAGCGCCGGAACCGGCGGAACGGCAGCACCGCCTCCTTGACCGCGACCGGCGCCTCGGGCCGCAGCGCCGAGCCGTCCCCGGTGCGAGCCAGCAGACCCTCCTGGCGCAACTGGGCGATGCTGGCGCCGAGCATGATCCGGGCGCAGGCCTTGGCCAGCGGCACCGCGGTCGCCTTGGAGACGAACGGCACCGTCCGGCTTGCCCGGGGATTGGCCTCCAGCACGTAGAGCACGTCGTCCTTGAGCGCGAACTGAACGTTGAGCAGGCCGACGACCCCCACCCCGTGCGCGATGGCCTCGGTCGCGCGGCGCACCGCTTCGATGTCGCTGCGACCCAGGGTCACCGGAGGGAGCGCGCACGCGGAGTCCCCGGAGTGGATACCGGCCTCCTCGATGTGCTCCATCACCCCGCCGATGTAGACCTCGGTGCCGTCGCAGAGCGCATCGACGTCGATCTCGATGGCGTCCTCGAGGAACCGGTCGACCAGCACCGGGTGCTCCGGGGAGAGTTGGGTCGCCCGGGTGATGTAGGCGTGCAGGTTCTTGTCGTCGTAGACGATCTCCATCCCCCGGCCGCCCAGCACATAGGAGGGCCGCACCAGCACCGGGTAGCCGATGGCCGAGGCGATCTGCTGCGCCTCCTCGTAGCTCGTGGCGGTCCCGAATTTCGGCGCCGGAAGGCCGGCGTTGGTCAGCACCTGTCCGAACCGGCCCCGGTCCTCGGCGAGGTCGATCGCCTCCGGGCGGGTGCCCACGATCGGGACGCCGGCGTCGGCGAGACGCTGCGCCAGCCCCAGCGGGGTCTGGCCGCCGAGTTGGACGATCGCGCCCACCACCCCGGGCCCGCCCTGTCCGGATGCGGCTTCGGCGCGGTAGACCTCCAATACGTCTTCGAAAGTCAGCGGCTCGAAGTAGAGGCGGTCGGCAGTGTCGTAGTCGGTGGACACCGTCTCGGGGTTGCAGTTGATCATCACCGTCTCGAAGCCGGCCTCCGAGAGGGTGGTGGCGGCGTGCACACAGCTGTAGTCGAACTCGATCCCCTGGCCGATCCGGTTGGGGCCGGAGCCCAGGATCAGCACCTTGGGACGCTCGGTCTGAGGAGCGACCTCGCTTTCCGCGGCGGGGTCCAGTTCGTAGCTGGAGTAGTGGTAGGGCGTGGTGGCCTCGAACTCGGCGGCACAGGTGTCGACCGTCTTGAACACCGGATGGATACCGAGCCGCTGCCGCAGCGCGCGCACGCCGGTCTCACCGGCCAGTTCGGTTCGCAGCGCGGCGATCTGCCGGTCGGACAGGCCGCTGTGCTTGGCCCGGCGCAGCAACTCGGCGTCCAGGACCGGGGCCTGCACCAACTCGGCGCGCAGCGCGACCAGCCCGTTGATCTGCTCGACGAACCACGGGTCCACACCGGAGGCCTTCGACACCTGCTCGACGTCGGCGCCCAGGCGCAATGCGAGTTCGATGTCGTAGAGCCGGCCCTCGGTGGGAGTGCGCAGCCGGGCCAGTACGTCGTCCACCCAGCCGTCGTCGTCCGGCCCGGTCCAGAACCCGGTACGGGTGGTCTCCAGCGAGCGCATCACCTTGCCCAGTGCCTCGGTGAAGTTGCGGCCCATCGACATCGCCTCGCCGACCGACTTCATCGTGGTGGTCAGGGTCGGGTCCGCACCGGGGAACTTCTCGAAGGCGAACCGCGGCGCCTTGACCACCACATAGTCCAGGGTGGGTTCGAAACAGGCCGGGGTCTGCCGGGTGATGTCGTTGAGGATCTCGTCGAGGGTGTAACCGATGGCCAGTTTCGCGGCGATCTTGGCGATCGGGAACCCGGTGGCCTTCGAGGCCAGCGCGCTGGACCGCGACACCCGGGGATTCATCTCGATGACGATCAACCTGCCGTCGTCCGGGTTGACCGCGAACTGGATGTTGCAGCCCCCGGTGTCCACACCGACCTGGCGCAGGATCGCGATACCCAGGTCCCGCATCCGCTGATACTCGCGGTCGGTCAGCGTCATCGCCGGCGCGACCGTCACCGAGTCACCGGTGTGCACGCCCATCGGGTCGACGTTCTCGATCGAGCAGACCACCACGACGTTGTCGTTGCCGTCGCGCATCAGCTCGAGCTCGAACTCCTTCCAGCCGTAGATCGACTCCTCGATGAGCACATTGGCGCTCGGCGAGGCGGCCAGCCCGTCCCCGGCCATCCGCTCGACGTCCTCGAGGCTGGCAGCCATACCCGAACCGAGCCCGCCCATCGTGAACGAGGGCCGGACCACGACAGGCAGTCCCAGTTCGGCGACGGTCTGCCGAACCTCCTCCATGGTGAAACACACACTGCTGCGAGCGGATTCGCCGCCCACCTCGGCGACGATGTCCTTGAACCGCTGCCGGTCCTCACCGCGCTGGATGGCCTCGAAGTCCGCCCCGATGAGCTCCACACCATAGCGTTCCAGAGCACCGTTCTCCGACAGCGCCACCGCGGTGTTCAGCGCCGTCTGACCGCCGAGGGTGGCCAGCAGCGCGTCGATGCGGTTGCCGGCGGCGGCCTGCTGGGCGATGACCTTCTCGACGAACGCCGGGGTGATCGGCTCGACGTAGGTGAAGTCGGCGTACTCGGGGTCGGTCATGATGGTGGCCGGGTTGGAGTTGACCAGCGTGACGGTCAGACCCTCGGCGCGCAGCACCCGGCAGGCCTGGGTACCGGAGTAGTCGAACTCGCACGCCTGCCCGATGATGATCGGGCCGGAGCCGATGACCAGAACGTGCCGCAGGTCGGTGCGCCGTGGCATCTAGCGGTCCCCCTTCTCGGCTGTGCGGTTTCGTACGCGGCACGCCGACGCGGCCGGATGATTCGGCACGATCACCGTTGGCGCTCCATCACATCGACGAACTGGTCGAACAGGTAGTTGGCGTCGTGCGGGCCCGCGGCGGCCTCCGGGTGGTACTGCACCGAGAAGGCCCGGCCGCCGACGAGCCTGACGCCCTCGACCACGCCGTCATTGGCGCAGGTGTGGCTGATCTCGGCGGGGCCGAAGTCGGTGCCGAACACCTCCCCGGCCTCGCCCTCGAGGGCGAACCCGTGGTTCTGCGCGGTGATGGCGACCCGGCCGGTGGCATGGTCGATCACCGGGACGTTGATCCCCCGGTGGCCGAAGGTCATCTTGTAGGTCGACCGCCCCAGTGCGCGCCCCAGGATCTGGTTGCCGAAACAGATCCCGAACAGCGGTATTCCGGCGGCGAGTACCGCACGGGTCACCTCCACCACGCGGTCGGCGGTGGCCGGGTCACCGGGGCCGTTGGAGAGGAAAACCCCATCCGGCCGAAGGTCGGCGATCTGCTCGAAGCCGGCCGTCGAGGGCAGCACATGGGTACGGATGCCGCGGACCGCGAAGTTGCGCGGAGTGTTGGTCTTGATACCCAGATCCAGCGCCGCGACGGTGAACCGCGCCACGCCGCCGTCCGGATCGACCGTGTAGGGCTCCGGCGTGCTGACCTCTCCGCACAGGTCGGCGCCGAGCATCGCCGGCTGGCTGCGCACCCGGTCGACCAGTTCGGGCTCCTCGGCCAGGCCGGGGCCGGAGAAGATGCCGGCCTTCATCGACCCGCCGGTCCGCAGATGCCGAACCACCGCACGGGTGTCGATGCCGGCGATTCCCACGATGCGCTGACGGACCAGTTCCTCGTCGAGGGTGCCGGTGGCGCGCCAGTTCGAGGACCGGGGCGAGGGGTCGCGGACGGCGTAGCCGGCGACCCAGATCCGGTCGTCGCGGCTCTCGCCGTCCTCGTGGTTCCAGCCGGTGTTGCCGATCTGCGGGGCGGTCGCGACCACGATCTGTCGGTGATAGCTGGGGTCGGTGAGGGTCTCCTGGTAGCCCGACATCCCGGTGGAGAACACCGCTTCACCCAGCGTTTGTCCGGTCGCTCCGAACCGGGTTCCGGCGTAGGTCCGCCCGTCTTCGAGTACCAGGACGGCCGTCTGGTGGGTCACGCCGCTTCTCCTGTCCATTCCGTCCAGCGCGGGTAATCGTGGCGGTCGGATCCCCGGAAGCCGGTGTCGATCTCCACACCGGACGGTAGCCGCCAGCGGATCACGAGGAACTCCCCGCCCGGGATCACCTTTCCGGCCAGGGCCTGCGCGGTGCCGACCGCGGTGACCGACTCCTGCGGCATCCAGATCGGATCCGCTCCGGCGCGTTCGAGCAGAATCCCCTCGGGATAACGGGTCAGCGCCGCCGAGGACCGGGGCCCCAGTCCACCGGCGACGATCCTCTCCAGCCAGTCGGCGGCCGACGCGGTGCCGATGTAAAGGCCGCGCATCGGGGCGATGACCGGCCGGCCGAGCCGGGCCGGCGCCGCGGGCAGATCACCGATGATCGCCGCCTGCCGCGCCGCGCGACGCCGCCACCCGGCCACCATCGCGCGGGCGACCAGGCCGATGAGCAGCAGAACGAGCAACCCGAAGGCGTAGGTGGCCAGCGCGGTGGGGCCGTTCACCGCGGAGCGGCCCTGCCGTCGCGCGCGGTGATCGCGCCGCGCAGCATCGTCGCGGTGACGACGGCGGGCAGGGTCAGCGCGTGGTAGGGGGTGTTGGCCGAGCGGCTGGCCAGAGCCGCGCCGTCCACCGTCCAGCGCGCGTCCGGATCGACCACCGTCAGATTGGCCGGCTCCCCCACCTCCAGCGGGCGGCCCTGGTCGTCGAGACCGACGATCCGGGCCGGGTTCTCACTCATCACCCGGGCGACGCCGCGCCAGTCCAGCAGTCCGGGCTCCACCATGGTCGCGGCGACCACCGAGAGCGCGGTCTGCAGGCCGAGCATTCCGGGTCGGGCCAGGGCGAACTCACGGCACTTCTCGTGTTCGGCATGCGGGGCGTGGTCGGTGGCCACGCAGTCGATCACCCCGTCGGCCAGAGCCCGGCGGAGCGCCTCGGCGTCGGATGCCTCCCGCAACGGGGGATTGACCCGGTTGACCCCGTCGTAGCTGGCCAGCCTGCTGTCATCGAGCATCAGGTGATGCGGTGTGACCTCGGCGGTGATCGAGATGCCCTGCTGCTTGGCCCATCTGAGGATCTCCACCGTCCCGGCGGTGGAAGCGTGGCAGATGTGCACGCTGGCGCCGGCGTCGCGGGCCAGCAGCGCATCGCGGGCCACGATCGACTCCTCGGCGGCCCGCGGCCATCCGGCCAGGCCCAACCGGGCGGCGGTGTTCCCCTCATGAGCCACCGCCCCCGCGGTCAGCCGCGGCTCCTCCGCGTGCTGGGCGATCAACACACCCAAACCGGCCGCGTACTCCAGGGCGCGCCGCATCACCAGCGGGTCGTGGACGCAGATTCCGTCGTCGGAGAACAGCCGGACCTGCCCCGGCCCGGCCGCCATCAGACCCATCTCGGTCAGCTGACGGCCCTCCAGTCCGACCGTCACCGCACCCACCGGGTGGACGTCGACGAGTCCGACCTGCTGCCCGCGGGCCCAGACATGGTCGGTGACGACCGCGGTGTCGGCGACCGGGTCGGTGTTGGCCATCGCGAACACCGCGGTGTAGCCGCCCAGGGCCGCCGCCGCTGAACCGGTCTCGATGTCCTCGGCGTACTCACGGCCGGGTTCGCGCAGGTGGGTGTGCAGGTCCACCAGGCCCGGGAGAAGGACGTGCCCGGTGGCCTCGATGACCTCCGTGTCGTCCGGGGCACCGGTCAGGGCCGCTCCGATCGCGGCGATCTGCCCGTCGGCCACCAGGACGTCGACCGGGTCGCCGCGACCGTAGAGCCGGACGCCCTTGATCAGCACCGTCTGTCCGCTCACACGCTCACCGCCTCGTCGGTGCCGACGAGCAGATGGAAAAGGACGGCCATCCGTACATGAACACCGTTGGAAACCTGTTGCAGCACAGCGGACTGCGGGGAGTCGGCAACCGGGAAGGCGATCTCCATCCCGCGCAGCATCGGCCCGGGATGCAGCACCACCGCGTGCTCGGGGAGCATCCCTTGGCGGCGGCCGGAGAGCCCGTAGCGGACCGAGTACTCCCGTTCGGACGGGAAGAAGGCGCCGCTCATCCGCTCGGCCTGCACCCGCAGCATCATGACGGCGTCCGCGGCCGGCAGCTCGGCGTCCAGGTCGTCGGAGACCGTCACGTTCCCCCACTCGCCCAACCCCACCGGCAACAGCGTCGGCGGGGCCACCACCACCACTTCGGCGCCCAGGTTCCCAAGCAGCGCGACGTTGGAGCGGGCCACCCGGCTGTGCAGGATGTCGCCGACGATCACCACCCGGCGGCCCTCGACCGCGCCGAGACGCTGCCTGATGGTGAGCGCGTCCAGCAGGGCCTGGGTGGGATGCTCATGCATCCCGTCCCCGGCGTTGATGACCGACGGACCACCGCCGTCCTCTTCGGCCGTCCACTCGGCGAGTTGCTGGGCCGCCCCCGAGGCGGGATGCCGGATGATCAGCGCATCAGCCCCGGCGGCCCGCAGCGTCAGGGCCGTGTCACGCAGCGACTCGCCCTTGGCCGCCGACGAACCCGACGCGCTGACGTTGATGACGTCGGCGCTCATCCACTTGCCGGCCACCTCGAAGGACACCCGGGTACGCGTGGAATTCTCGTAGAACATCGTGACGACGGTGCGACCCCGCAGGGTCGGCAGCTTCTTGACCTCGCGGCCCAGCAGCGCCTGCTGGAACCGGTCCGCGTTGTCCAGGATCTTGGTGGCCTCGTCGCGGGTCAGGTCGGCGGCCGCCAGCAGGTGCCTCATCGGGGGGGACCTCCGTACGGGGCGATCCAGATGCCCTCGACGCCGTCGTCCTCGGAGAGTCGCACCTTGACGTTCTCGCTGCGCGAGGTGGGCACGTTCTTGCCGACGTAGTCCGCGCGAAGCGGCAACTCGCGATGACCGCGGTCGACCAGCACCGCCAGTTGCACCGCCTCGGGCCTGCCGATGTCCCGCAGGGCGTCCAGCGCCGCGCGCACCGAACGCCCGGTGTAGAGGACGTCGTCGACCAGGATGACCAGTGCGCCGTCGATGCCACCCGCGGGGATCGAGGTCTCCTCCAGCGCGCGAGGCGGTTGGGAGTCCAGGTCGTCGCGGTAGAGCGTGATGTCCAGCCCCCCGCTGGCGACCTGCGCGCCGGCGAACTCGCCGATCTTGGCCGCCAGCCGTCCGGCCAGCGTGACACCGCGGGTCGGGATGCCCAGCAGGACGACCCGCGGGCAGTCGGCGCCGTCGATGGCGGTCTTCTCGATGATCTGATGGGCCATCCGGGAAATGGTGCGATTGACGTCGGCGGCCGACATCAGCTCCCGGTCGGTGGTGCCCATGGGCGATTCCGGACCTCCTTCTCCGCCTCACCGGACGGTTCGTTAAAGGACGTCGATCGACGCCGAGCCTAGCACCCGTGCGACCGGCCGTCTTCAGTAGACTCGCGCCGGTGATTCTCGCGGAGAACCGGTCCCCCATCAGCGAAGCGGTCGACTCCGGACTGCTTGCCGGTGCGGTCACTCTGGTCTGGCGGCGCGGGGATGTGCTGCAGGTCAACGAGATCGGCCATCGCGATGTGGAGGCGCAGCTTCCCATGCGCCGGGACACGATTTTCCGGGTCGCCTCGATGACCAAGCCGGTGACGGTCGCGGCCGCGATGGGCCTGGCCGAGGAGGGCAGGCTCGCGCTGAGCGACCCCATAACCCGGTGGGTGCCGGAGATGGCCGACATGCGGGTGCTGGCGGATCCGGCCGGGCCCCTGACCGACACCGTGCCCGCGCAGCGGCCGGTCACCGTCGAGGACCTGATGACCCACCGGAGCGGTCTGGCCTACGCCTTCTCCGTCGGCGGTCCGATCGGCCGCGCCTACGCGCAGGTGTCCCTGCGGCAGGACGCCGACGACTGGCTGGCCGAGGTCGCCGCACTCCCCCTGGTCCACCAGCCCGGTGAGCGGCTGACCTACAGCCAGGCCACCGAGGTGCTCGGCATCGCCCTGGCCCGTATCGAGGGCAAGTCCCTCGGTGAGGTGCTGCGCGAACGCATCTTCGAGCCACTGGGCATGGCCGACACCGGCTTCCACGTTTCGGAGGACAAGCGGCCCCGGGCGGCGACGATGTACCGGCTCGATGGGCGGGAGGGACTTCGGCACGACGCGATGGGACCGGTGCCGGTTCGGGAGCCGAGGTTCTGCCAGGGCGGGGCGGGACTGCTCTCCACCGCCGACGATTACCTGCGCTTCGCGAGGATGCTGCTGGGCGGCGGGGAGGTCGATGGTGTGCGGGTGCTCTCGGCGGAGTCGGTACGGATGATGCGCACCGACCGGCTCACCGCCGAGCAGAAGAAACACCCGTTCCTCGGGATGCCGTTCTGGATAGGACGCGGGTTCGGCCTGAACCTGTCGGTGGTGACCGACCCGGCCCAGTCCCGGCGGTTGTTCGGGCCCGGCGGCCTCGGCACGTTCAGCTGGCCCGGAGCGTACGGAACCTGGTGGCAGGCCGACCCGGCCAACGACCTGATCCTGATCTACCTGATCCAGAACTACCCGGATCTGACCTCGGCCGCCGCGGCGGTGGCGGGCAACACCTCACTGGCCAAACTGCAGTCGGCCCAGCCCCGGTTCGTCCGGCGCACCTACGCGGCCCTGGATCTGTAGGCGCGCCGGACCACCGCTCACGGGCGCTGTGCGGTGATCAACCACGACGCCGCGGGGACCTCCAGCCCGGCCGGGCCACGGTGACGTTCCAGCGCGGCGACGACTCCGGAGACGACGTCGCGCCGACGGCTCTCCTCGGCACTGGCGAAAGCCGCCCCGAGGGGACCGGCGCTGAGCACACGCTCCGCGGCGGCGTAGCCGTCCCCGGCGAAGATGAAGGGCGAGTTGACCGGCTTGATCACCACGTCGACGAAGCCGGCCCGGGCGAGTAGCCGCTCGTCGGCGTCGCGGTCGGCCATCGAGAACGGGCCCGGGGTGTTCGGGGCCGACAGCGGCGGACGGTCCACGCCGAGGATCTGGGTCGCGGTCGCGGTGGTCAGCTCCAGCCACGGATTGTCGTTCAGGTGCTGCCAGACCGAGGCCGCCAGCCGCCCGCCGGGCCGCAGCGCCCGACGGATGTTGGCGAAGGCGGCCCCCGGGTCGGGGAAGAACATCAGCCCGAACCGGGAATGCACGCCGTCGAACGGCGCACCCCGACCCGCCACGTCGACGAGGTCGGCGGTGCCGGCGTCGGCGGTCACCGCGGCGCCGTGCACTCCCGCCGCGGCCAGACGGCGGCCGGCGGCTTCGGTCATCTCCGCGGAGATGTCGACCGCCGCGACCCACCCGTCGGCACCGGTCTCGGCCCCGAGCGCGACGGCTGAGAGTCCCGGCCCGCAGCCCAGGTCGACGATCCGCTCCCCGGGCCGCGCGGCCAGGGCCAGCCGGGCCGCCGCGCTGTGGGCACCCATGGCCGCGTCCATGGCCTCGGCCTGCTGGTCCCAGATCGCGGCCAGCGCCGTGAAGTGTTCAGCCTCCATCGGATCCGTCCGCCCTTTCATCAACCGACTCCTCGGCGTGGTCCGGCCGAACGTCCCCGCCGGGTCCCCGGACGGCCGCCCCGGCGGCCCTGATCTGCGGGGTCACCAGCATCACCTGACCGAGCACGCCGTTGACGAACCCCGGGGAATCGTCGGTGGACAGTTCTTTGGCGAGCCGGACGGCCTCATCGACGACGACCGGTTCGGGCACGTCGTCGGCATGCAGCAGTTCCCACACCGCGACCCGCAGAATCGCCCGGTCCACGGCGGGTAGCCGCTCCAGGGTCCAGCCCTGCAGGTGCGTGGTGATCAGATCGTCGACGTGCGCGGCTTCCGCGGCGACCCCGCGGGCGACCCGCTCGGTGTAGGGGTTCAGCGGTGCGACATCACTGCCGGACAGGGCGGATCGCGCGACGACGACCTCGGCCGGGGACAGTCCGCGCGCCTCGGCTTCGAAGAGCAGGTCCACCGCGCGCTTGCGGGCCTGGTGTCTGCCTTTGACCGGCTTGCGGTCGGTCACCGCGGGCCGGCCACCGGGACCGCCGCCGCCCGATCAGGCATTGATCCTTCCCAGGTAGCTGCCGTCGCGCGAGTCCACCTTCAGTTTGTCGCCGGTGTTGATGAACAGCGGAACCTGGATCTCGGCCCCGGTCTCCAATGTCGCGGGCTTGGTACCCGCGCTGGAGCGGTCGCCCTGCAGGCCCGGCTCGGTGTGGGTGACCTCGAGTTCCACCGTCACCGGCAGCTCGATGTAGAGCGGGGCGCCGTCGTGGAAAGCGACCTGGACCGGCATCCCCTCCAGCAGGAACCGGGCGTCGTCGCCGACCAGCGTTTCCGGCAGGGGGTGCTGTTCGTAGTCCTGGCCGTCCATGAACACGAAGTCGCTGCCGTCACGGTAGAGGTAGGTGGTGTCGCGGCGGTCCACCGTCGCGGTCTCCACCTTGACCCCCGCGTTGAAGGTCTTGTCCACCACCTTGCCGGACAGCACGTTCTTCAGTTTGGTTCGGACGAAGGCCGGGCCCTTGCCCGGCTTGACATGCTGGAACTCGGTGATCGTCCACAGTTGGCCGTCGATGTTCAGCACGAGGCCGTTCTTGAAGTCGGCGGTGGTCGCCACGTCTGTCGTTCTCCTCGCGATTCGGGTCGATGCTCAGCGGGAGCTTACCCGGGCGGCCCGGGCGGTTGATCGTCACGGCGGGGAGTCCGCTGGGTGATGACGTTCGCCGCCAGCAGCACCGCGCTGCCGACGACGGCTGTCAGCACGCCGGGCACATGGTTGCGCGACTGCGCGGCCCTACCCTCCCCCTCAGCCGACGACCATCAATTCCTTGGGGAACCGGGTCAGCAACTCCGGTTCCCGCTCACCGA
>CAYURT010000046.1:0-10695 GCA_964447215.1 uncultured Mycobacterium sp. | reverse complement strand
ACGACCATCAATTCCTTGGGGAACCGGGTCAGCAACTCCGGTTCCCGCTCACCGACGACCAGCGTGTCCTCGATACGAACCCCGCCCCGCCCCGGGAGATACAACCCGGGCTCGACGGTCACCACCGAGCCGGCGGGCAGGCTCCCGGTCGCCGTCGCGCCGATACCCGGAGCCTCGTGGATCTGCAGGCCGACGCCGTGCCCGAGACCGTGGCCGAAGCAGTCGCCGTATCCGGCGTCCTCGATCACCCGTCGTGCCGCGGCGTCGACCTCGCACAGCGGGGCGCCCGCCACCAGCGCCCGGCGGCCGGCCCGCTGCGCCGTGCGCACGATGTGGTGGATGTCCCGCTGCCACACCTGCGGCTCCCCCAGCACGAAGGTGCGGGTCATGTCGGAGTGGTAGCCGCCCACCAGCGCCCCGAAGTCGATCTTGACGAAGTCACCGGGTGCCAGTTCGGCCGCGGTCGGACGATGGTGGGGCACCGCCGAATTGGGGCCCGTGGCCACGATGGTCTCGAACGAGGCGCCGTCGGCGCCGTGGTCGAGCATCCTGCTTTCCAACTCCCGCGCGACGGCTCGCTCGGTGCGGCCGGGGCGCAGGCCGCCGCTGCCCACCAGATCGGACAGCGCCGCGTCGGCGGCCTCACATGCCAGTCGCAGCAGTGCCACCTCGCCGGCGTCCTTGACCTCCCGCAGAGCCTCCACGCGGCCGGGGGCCCGGACCAGTTCGGCACGCCCGGACAACTGTTCGGACAGTGCGGTGAAACCGTCGACGGTGACGATGTGACTTTCAAACCCGATCCGGGCCGCCCCGCCGGCGACGGCCCGGGCCACCAGATGGCGTCCGCAGGCACGCTCGATCATCAGGTCCAGGTCCGGCGCCTGCCGCGACGCCTGGGTGCGGTACCGCGAATCGGTGGCCAACACCGGCGGCGCGCCGTCGGCGAATATCAGGATGGCGGCGTTGGAACCGGTGAATCCGGACAGATAACGCACGTTGACCAGGTCACTGACCAGCAGCGCGTCCAGCCCGTCGGCGGCCAGGAGTCCGGCCAACCGCACCCTGCGCTGGGAATGTGTCACGATCCGCGACGGTACTCGCTACGCTGATGCCCCATGACGACGTGGTTGCCGCGCGGACTGATCTTCGCCGCCGGGATGGTGCTGCTCCGACTGGTACAGGGAGCGTTGATCAACACCTACCCCACCAGCGCGGGAATGATCAGCCTCGCGCTGGTCATCCTGTTCGGTATCGCGGCCCTGGTGTGGGGCTTCTTCGACGGGACCGCCGACGCGCGGGCCAACCCCGACCCGGACCGCCGCCGCGACCTCGCGATGCGCTGGCTGCTGGCCGGGCTGACCGCCGGGGTGATCAGCGGGGCCGTCGTCTGGTTGATCTCGCTGTTCTACCAGAACGTCTACGCCGAGGGACTCATCTCGGAGATCACCGCACTCGCCTCCTTCACCGCATTGCTGGTGTTCCTGCCGGCCACCCTGGCCGTGGCCGTCGGCCGCCTCCTGGTAGACCGCGGCCGGCGCGACGAACCCCGCCGCAAGGAATGGCAGTCCGATGTGTTCGAGGCCGTCCGCGAAGAGGGTTACGAAGAACCCGTCGAGGAAGTCGCCATGGCCGGGCGCCGCGAGGAGTCCTGGCGGCAGGACTCCCGGGAGGCGGTTCGGGAAGTCCACGAAAAAGTCCAGCAGCGCAAATACGACCTGGAACGCCGCATCGACGGCGACGAGGACGTCAAGAGCTAGGGACGTCAAAAGCTAGGGCGTCAAAAGCTAGGGCGTCAAAAGCTAGGGCAGGGCCGCCAGGTACCGCAACGCCAGAAGATAGCCCCGCACCCCCAGCCCGACGATCACCCCGGTGGCCACCGCGCTCAGATACGAGCGGTGCCGGAACTCCTCCCGGGCGTAGACATTGCTGATGTGCACCTCGATCAGCGGCGCGCGAAGTTCGGCACACGCGTCGCGCAGCGCCACGGACGTGTGGGTGAGCGCGCCGGCGTTGAGGATCACCGGCTGACCGCTGTCGGCCGCGGCATGCAGCCATTCCAGCAACTGGGCCTCGCTGTCGCTCTGGCGCACCTCGACGCTCAGCCCGAGTTCGGCGGCCTCCGCCTCGATCATCGAGACCAGGTCCTGGTGGGTGGCGCTGCCGTACACGCCGGGCTCCCGCCGGCCGAGCCGCCCGAGGTTGGGTCCGTTGATCACCTGGACAGTGCTCACTGGGCGGCCTCCTCAGGCGGACCCGCCGGCTCGGCCACCGCTGCGTAGGCGGCGGCCAGCAGTGCCGGGTCGGGGCCCTCGAGCCGGCCGGGTCTGGCCAGTTCGTCGAGCACCACGAAACGCAGGACCCCGGCCCGGGTCTTCTTGTCCCCGGCCATGTAGCCGAGCAGTTCGGGCAACGCGTCGGCGTCGTAGGTCACCGGAAGGCCCAGCCTGGTCAGGATGTCGCGGTGCCGCCGCGCGGTGGCATCGTCGAGCCGTCCGGCCAGCCTGCCGAGCTCCGCGGCGAAGACCATGCCCACCGACACCGCGGCGCCGTGCCGCCAGCGGTACTGTTCGCGGCGTTCGATGGCGTGGGCGAGGGTATGGCCGTAGTTGAGGATCTCGCGCAGCTCCGACTCCTTCTCGTCGGCGGCGACCACCTCGGCCTTGACCGCGATCGCCCGGCGGATGAGTTCGGGCAGGACCGTCCCGGTGGGGTCGACGGCCGCCTCGGGATCCGCCTCGATCAGCTCGAGGATGGCCGGGTCGGCGATGAAGCCGGCCTTGACCACCTCGGCGAACCCGGCCACCAGCTCGTTCGGCGGAAGAGTCGCCAGCAGCGCCAGATCGACCAGGACGGCGGCGGGTTGATGGAAGGCCCCGACCAGGTTCTTGCCAGCCTCGGTGTTGATACCGGTCTTGCCGCCGATGGCGGCGTCGACCATGGCCAGAACGGTCGAGGGGATGTGCACGATGTCGACGCCGCGCAGCCAGGTGGCGGCGGCGAATCCGGCGACGTCGGTGGCCGCCCCGCCGCCGAGGCTGACCACGGCATCCTTGCGCCCGAGCCCGATTCGCCCGAGCACCTCCCATACGAAGCCGACCACGGCGAGGTCCTTACCCGCTTCGGCGTCGGGCAGTTCGATACGGTGAGCGTCAACTCCGCTGTCGGACAGGCGTTTCCGGATCCCCTCGGCTATATCGGAGAGTACCGGCTGGTGCAGGATCGCAACCTTGTGCCGGGATCCGACCAACTTGTCGACCTCACCGAGCACGCCCGTCCCGACGATCACCGGGTAGGGGCGGTCCACGGCGACCTCGATGGTGACCGGCGCCGGGCTCATTTGCGGACCCCCAGCCGGCGGGCCGCCAAGGTCGCGGGGGTGACCGGTCCATCGGCCGGCGGCGGAGGGGCGGCCGGAACGGGCGGTGGCGGGGGGCGGTGCGGCGGCAGGTGCGAATCCGGGGCTTCCAGCCGAGCCGCGATCTGGCGGACCACGGCGCGTGGATTGCGCCGGTTGGTGTTGATCCGGATGGCCGCCACCTTGCGGTACAGCGGAACCCTTTCGTTCGCCAGCGCCGCGTACTTCTCGGCCCGGTCCGGTCCTGCCAGCAACGGGCGGACGGTGTTGCCCCCGGTGCGGCGTACTCCCTCGGAGGCGCTGATCTCCAGATAGACCACGGTGTGGCCGGCCAGAGCGGTACGCACGCCGGGGCTGGTCACCGCCCCGCCGCCCAGCGACAGGACACCGTCGTGAGTCTCCAGCGCGCTGCGGATCACCTGTTCCTCGATCCGGCGGAAGCCCTGTTCGCCGTCGGCGGCGAAGATGTCGGCGATGCTGCGGCCCGCGGCTTCCTCGATGGCGGCATCGGTGTCCAGGAACGCACACTCCAGGCTCTTGGCGAGCCGCCGCCCGATCGTGGATTTCCCCGAGCCGGGCAGTCCGACCAGTACGGCTTTGGGTGCCATCCGCGTTATCCCGACACCGCCGTGGCCGGCCCCGGAAAAGACTCGCGGTCGGCGATCTCACGCAGGTAACCCTCGAGGTTGCGCCGGGTCTCGGCCAGTGAGTCACCCCCGAATTTCTCCAGCGCGGCGCGGGCGAGCACGAGCGCCACCATGGTCTCCACCACGACCGCGGCGGCGGGTACGGCGCACACATCGGAGCGCTGGTGTATCGCCACCGCGGGCTCGCCGGTGGCGAGATCGACCGTCGACAGGGCGCGCGGCACCGTCGAGATCGGTTTCATCGCCGCGCGGACCCGCAACGGCTGGCCGTTGGTCATCCCGCCCTCCAGCCCGCCGGCCCGGTTCGTGGAGCGCACCACACCGTCGGCCCCGGGGAACATCTCGTCGTGGGCGTGGCTGCCGCGGCGCCGGGCGGTTTCGAACCCGTCGCCGATCTCCACCCCCTTGATGGCCTGCACGCCCATCACCGCCCCGGCCAGTTGGCTGTCGAGTCGGTTTTCGCCGCTGGTGAACGATCCCAGCCCGACCGGGAGTCCGTAGACGAGGACTTCCACCACTCCACCGAGGGTGTCCCCGTCCCGCTTGGCGGCCTCGATCTCGGCGATCATGGCCTCCTCGGCGCCGGGGTCGTAGGCCCGCACCGGGCTGTCGTCGACACCGGCGAGGTCCCCGGCGCCCGGTGGCGGGCCTTCGTAGGGCGCCGACGCGCCGATCGAAACGACGTGGGAAACCACCTCGGCGCCGAGCGCCTGGCGCAGGAAGGCCCTCGCGATCGTTCCCGCCGCCACCCGCGCGGCGGTTTCTCTGGCGCTGGATCGTTCCAGCACCGGTCGGGCGTCATCGAAGCCGTACTTGAGCATCCCGGCGTAGTCGGCGTGGCCGGGACGGGGACGGGTCAGCGGCGCGTTCCGCGCGCCTTCCAACTGCGCGGGGTCGACCGGGTCGGCAGCCATCACCGCCTCCCACTTGGGCCATTCGGTGTTGGCGATCTGGATGGCGATCGGCCCGCCGAGGGTGCTGCCGTGCCGGATCCCGGCCAGCATCGTCACCTGGTCCTGCTCGAACTTCATCCGCGCTCCGCGGCCGTAGCCGAGACGGCGGCGGGCCAGTTGCGCGGCGATATCGGCCGTGGTGACGGCCACCCCGGCAACCATTCCCTCAACTACAGCCACCAACGCTTGGCCGTGGGACTCCCCGGCGGTGGTCCATCGCAACACCCTGCCATCTTCCCATGACCGCATCTAGAACACCGCCAGTGCCGCGGCAGCCAGGCTGGCCGCGCACATCGACGGTCCGTGCGCGACGGTTCCCCCCCGGCCGCGAATCGCGCTGACCGCCCCGGCCATGGCCGTCAGCAGCGGAGCCGCCAGAGCGGCCAGCGCCCACACCCCCGACCCCAGGGCACCGGTCAGCGCACCCAGCCCGAGCGCGAGCTTGACATCCCCGGCGCCCATCCCGGCCGGCGCGGCCAGATGGATCGCCAGATAGGCCGCGGCGAGCGCCAGCGCACCGATCAGGGCCGGCCCGGCGCGACCGCCGGCCGCGGCCGCGGCGAGGATCGCCGCCGCCCCGCCGAGGGTGAGCGGATTGGGCAATCGCCGCTGCCGCAGATCGACCACACTCAGCGCGACGGCCCATCCGGCGACCGCTGCGCCTCCGGCCAGCTCGAGGAGACCCACGCCGGCGAGGCTAGGCCACCGCGGCCGCCATCTCCCGTCGCGGGGCCGGGCGGCCTGTGAATTGCTCGACCTGACTGAAAGCCTGGTGCAACAGCATCTGCAGGCCGCTGATGACCTGCCCGCCGCGGCGCAGGACCGCGGCGGCCAGCGGGGTCGGCCAGGGGTCGTAGATCGCGTCGAGGAGCACCGGGACCGCGGCCAGGGATTCGGCGTACCCGGCGGCCGCCGCAGCCGGGATGGTGCTGACCAGCACGTCGGCGGCGCCGGCCGCGGCGGCGGTCCCCGCGCCGGTGACATCGACGAACCGGGTCAGAACCCCCAGTTCGGTCCCCAACGCGACGAGCCCGGCGGCTTTGCCGGGGTCCCGGGCCAGCACGGCGATCTCGGCGATCCCGCACCGCGCCAGCCCTGCCACGGCGGCCGGGGCCGTCCCCCCCGACCCCAGGACGACCGCCCGCTGAAGACCGGGCAGGTGACCCAGGGCGCCGGCGACGCCGTCGATGTCGGTGTTGTCGGCCCGCCAGCCCCGGTCGGTGCGCACCAGGGTGTTGGCCGACCCGACCTGCCGGGCCCGCTCGGAACTCTCGCCGGCGAATTGCAGCGCGGCGAACTTGCCCGGCATGGTCACCGACACCCCGACCCATTCGGGCCCGAATCCGCCGACCAGAGCCGGCAGTTGCTCGGCCGTGCACTCGATGCGGTCATAGGTCCAGTCGTGGAGTCCCAGCGCCCGGTAGGCGGCCAGGTGCAGGTCGGGGGAACGGGAGTGTGCCACCGGCGACCCCAGGACGCCGGCCCGACGGCCCGTCACTCATCTCCCGTGGTCGAGCACGCCGCTGCTGAGCGCCTGGTCACGGTTGGCGAGGTGTTCCTGGTAGTCGCCGGTGAACAGCGTGGTCCCCTCGTCGTCGATGGTGACGAAGTACAGCCAGTCGCCCGGCTCGGGGCGTTCGGCGGCGGCCAGCGCCTCGTCGCCCGGCGAGCAGATCGGCGTGGCCGGAAGCCCGGACATGGCGTAGGTGTTCCACGGGGTCTCCGCGGCCCGGTCGGCGTCGGTGGTGGCGACCTCCTGGCGCTCCAGCGGGTAGTTGACCGTGGAGTCGAACTCGAGCCTGTCGTAATCGCTGTCCAGCCGGTTGTAGATGACGCGGGCCACCTTGGCGAAGTCGGCCGGCAGGGCCTCCTTCTGCACCAGCGATCCCACGATCAGCACCTCGTAGGGGGAGATGTTCAGCGATGAGGCGGCGTCCAGCAGGCCGCCCGCCACATAGCGATCGCCGCTCTGGGCCACCAGGGTGCCCAGGATCTGCGCGGGATCCGCGGTCGGGTCGATGTTCCAGGTGCCCGGCGCGATCAGCCCCTCCAGGCGGCGATGGCTGGTCCCCATGGCGCCGGCGCCCTCGAGTGCCCAGTCCGGAACTCCCAGCGACTCCAGCGAGCCCTCTCCCGCCGCGGCCTTGAGGTCCTGTGCCGACACGCAGGTGCGGGTTCCGTTGAGGTCGACGCAACTGGCGTCGGAGATGAGCGAGAAGATGCCCTGGGTCACCGCTCCGGTGCCGATGTACTCGATGTCGTCGAGCTGGCGACCTTCGGGGATCACCAGCTTGCCCACCCGATTCTGCGGGTCGGTCAGCTGGGCGACGGCGGTCGCGGCGGGCACCTGGGTGCGGACCCGGTAGAAGCCGGGCTGGATCGCATCCATCTTGGGGTTGGCCGCGGCGGCCGAGATGAACGGGCCCACATCGGCGATGACACCTAGTTCCTTGAGGTTCTCCGCGATCTGACGGCCGGACTCGCCGCTGGTCACCTCGATGAGGATGTCGTCCTTGCCCTCCCCGGTGAAGTCGGCGGGCAGCGCGGGTCCACCGAACAGCCTGGGCCACAGCAGGACCAGCGCGAGTATCGCCGCCGCCGCCGCGCCGAGCACCGCGATCAGCCGGCCGCGCCGGCCCCGCTTGGGCTGGGCGTGCCGTTGCGGCCGGCCTTCGCCGCTCTGCGCGGGGCCGACCTGCCGTGGCGCCGCGCGACCGGAACTGTCCTTGTCCGACATGCCTTCCATTCCCTCGCCTACCGGTCGGGCGCCGCGGCGCGACGTTGGTCCAGCCAGCCCTGCAGTATCTGCACGGCGGCAGCCTGGTCGATCTTCCCCCGCTGCTCCTTCGCGCGCACCCCTGCCTCCCTCAGCGATCGGCCCGCGCTGACGGTGCTCAGTCGCTCGTCGGCCAGCCGAACCGGCACCGGCCGGATCCGCGCGCTCAGGGTATCGGCAAGGCCGGCCGCGTCCTGCGCCGACGCTCCGGAACGGTTGGCCAGCGTGCGCGGCAGCCCGACGACGACCTCAACGACGCCGTACTCGTCCACCAGCGCGGCCAGCCGTCGCAGATGGCGGCCACCACGCTCCCGGCGGACGGTCTCGACCGGTGTCGCGAGGATCCCGTCGGGGTCGCTGACGGCCACACCGATGCGCACCGAGCCGACGTCGATGCCCAGCCGGCGTCCCGATCCCGGGTCATCTGGCCCGGGGCGGTCGGGCATTCGGTCGGCAGCGGACATCCCGGCTAGCTCCGCGCCAACTCCGAACGCACCGCCGAGAGCGCGGAGTCGATTCCGGCCCGGTCACGTCCGGACCCCTGGGCCAGGTCCGCCTTGCCGCCGCCGCGGCCGCCCACAGCGCCGGCGATCACGGCGATGAGTTCGTTGGCCAGCACGCCCGCCTCCCGGGCCGCCTGGTTGACCGCGACCACGAACGGAACGCTGACCTGGCCGTCGTCACTGGTGACGCCGTCACCGACGAGGACCACCGCACCCGGGTCCGGTCCGAGCCCGGACCGGATGTCACCGGCCATCGAACGCAGATCACCCGCGGTCAACCCGGACGCCATCCGCTGGGCCACCAGGCGAACGTTACCGACCCTTTCGGCGGTTTCCAGCACTTTGGCCGCGGTGGCCCGGGCGTCGGCCAGCCGCACCTGCTCCAGTTCCTTCTCGGCGGCTTTGAGCCGTTCCACCAATGCCGCGACCCGCCCGGGCACCTCCTCGGAGGGCACCTTCAGCGACGAAGCAAGCCCAGCCATCAGCGCACGTTCCCGGGCCAGGTGGCGGAACGAGTCCAACCCCACGTAGGCCTCGACCCGGCGGACACCCGAGCCGATCGAGGACTCGCCGAGCAGGGTGATCGGACCCACCTGGGCCGAATTGCGAACGTGGGTGCCGCCGCACAGTTCCAGCGAGAACGGCCCGCCCATCTCGACCACCCGGACCTCGTCGGGGTACTGCTCACCGAACAACGCCATCGCACCCATCGACTTGGCCTTCTCCAACCCGGTGGTGAAGGTGTTCACCGGGTAGTCGGCCTCGACGGCCTCGTTGGCGACTTCCTCGATGCGGGTGCGCTGCTCGTCGGTCAGGGCCCCCTGCCAGTTGAAGTCGAACCGCAGGTATCCGGGACGGTTCAGCGATCCGGCCTGAACGGCGTTGGGGCCCAGCACCTGGCGCAGCGCGGCGTGCACCAGATGGGTGCCGGAATGCCCCTGGGTGGCTCCGTGGCGCCACCTCGGATCGACGGCGACGGTGACGGTGTCGCCCTCGACGAACTCACCGGACTCGACGGTGACCCGATGCACCCACAGGGTCCTGGCGATCTTCTGGACATCGGTCACCGCGGCCCTTGCCGCGGCGCCGCTCCCGGTGCCGGTGATCTCGCCGGTATCGGCGATCTGTCCGCCGGACTCGGCGTAGAACGGGGTCCGGTCGAGCACGAGTTCCACCCGCTCGGGCGGCACGGTCTCGGAGTGCACCCGCGGGTGGTGCGCCGCCACCGGGACCCGCTTGCCGTCGACGAAGATCCCCAGGATCCGCGCCTGGGAAGTCAGCTCGTCGAAACCGGTGAACTCGGTCGGTCCGGCGTCGACGAGCTCGCGGAACACCGTCAGATCGGCGTGCGCGTGCTTCCGCGCGGCGGCGTCGGCTTTGGCCCGCCGCCGCTGCTCGGCCATCAGTTCCCGGAATCCCAGTTCGTCGACGGTCAGACCCGCCTCGGCCGCCATTTCCAGGGTCAGTTCGATGGGGAAGCCGTAGGTGTCGTGGAGGGTGAAGGCCTCCGCGCCGGCCAACTCGGTCCGGCCGGCGCGGCTGGTCGCCGCGGCGGCCTCCTCGAACAGCCGGGATCCGGCCGCCAGGGTCCGGTTGAACGCGGTCTCCTCGGCCACCGCGATGCGGTTGATCCGGTCGAAGTCGGCGACGAGTTCCGGGTAGGACGGCCCCATCGCGTCACGGACGGTGGCCATCAGTTCCCCGACGATGGGGGTGTCGATGTCCAGCAGTTTGGCGGCACGCACGATACGGCGCAGCAATCGGCGCAACACATAGCCGCGGCCTTCGTTGGAGGGTGTCACGCCGTCGGCGATGATGATCGCGGCGGTGCGACTGTGGTCGGCGATGACGCGGTACCGGATGTCGTCGGCGGGACTGCCCTGCCCGTACCCGCGCGCGGTGTGTTCGGCGACCTTGTCGATGACCGGGCGCATCAGGTCGGTTTCGTAGACGTTGTCCACGTCCTGCAGCAGACAGGCGATTCGCTCGACGCCCATACCGGTGTCGATGTTCTTGCGGGGCAACGGCCCGAGGATCTCGAAGTCCTCCTTGCCGGTGCCCTCGCCCCGCTCGTTCTGCATGAACACGAGGTTCCAGATCTCGATGTAGCGGTCCTCGTTGGCCTCCGGCCCACCCTCGACGCCGTACGCCGGCCCGCGGTCGTAGTAGATCTCCGAGCACGGCCCGCACGGTCCGGGGATTCCCATCGACCAGTAGTTGTCGGCCATGCCCCGGCGCTGGATGCGTTCCGGCGGCAGGCCGGCGACGTCCTGCCACATCTCTACGGCCTCGTCGTCGTCGTAGAACACCGTCGCCCACAGCCGCTCGGGGTCCATGCCGTATCCGCCCTCGGCGACCGGCTTGGTGAGCAGTTCCCAGGCCAGTTCGATGGCCCGGCGCTTGAAGTAGTCGCCGAAGGAGAAGTTGCCGGCCATCTGGAAGAAGGTGTTGTGCCGGGTGG
>CAYURT010000045.1:0-27132 GCA_964447215.1 uncultured Mycobacterium sp. | reverse complement strand
ACCTGGACGTTGCCGGCGGCGGCGAGATGGTCACGGCGATTGCCGCCGGCGCCGATCCTGCCGCGATGTTGCTGCACGGCAACGCCAAGACTGACGAGGAAATCGCGATGGCCGTGCATCACGGCATCGGATTGGTCGTCATCGACAACGAGGACGACATCGACCGTCTCGAGCGCATCGTGGAGCCGGGCCGGCGGCAGGCCTGCCTGGTGCGTGTCATCCCGGAGATCCGCGCCGACACGCACTCCGCCGTGCTGACCGGGCACGCGGAGTCGAAGTTCGGTCTTCTGCCACGAGCCGCCCGGAACGCGATCGACCGGATCAGACGTAGCCCACGGTTGCGTTGCGACGGCCTCCACACCCATGTGGGTTCCCAGATCCTAGACGCCGGCCAACTGGCCGCCGCGGTGGAACCACTTGCGGAGTTGGGCGAATTCGCGGTCTACGACCTCGGTGGCGGACTCGGCGTCCGCTACACCTACTCCGACAATCCACCGAGCATTGAGCAGTACGCCACCGAACTGATAACCAGAGCGCGACAACTGCTGCCCGCCGACGCTCGGCTCATCGTGGAGCCCGGACGTTCGATGACGGGGACACTTGCCTGCACCGTCTATCGAGTCACGACCGTGAAGCGCGGCGTTATCACGCATGTGGCTGTCGACGGCGGAATGGGCGACAACTTGGAGGCATCCCTCTACGGCCAGCGGTTCGAAGCCACCCTGGTCGACCGGATCGGGGGCGGAGAGACGGTCACGGTCGTGGGCCGGCACTGTGAGTCCGGTGACCAATTGGTCGACGGAGTCACCTTGCAGCGACCGGCAGTCGGAGACCTGCTGGCCGTTCCGGTCACCGGTGCCTACTGCTACACGATGTCGAATCAGTACAACGGCGCTCGCCGCATTCCGGTCGTCTTCGTCGCGGGCGGACAGGCCCGCCTGGTTGTCCGGCGGGACACGTGGAGTGACTTCCTCGCCCGCGATGTCTGAGACGGATACTTGAGGCGGATATTCGAGGTGACGGCCTGCCCGCCCCGCGGTTAGCCCAGCAGGTCGGGCAGGCGTTCCAGCAGGCCGGGCAGCGCGGCTCCGGCCGCCTCGCGGACCGAGACGGTGGCCACCTCCGACAGCGGTGTGGGTTCCGGGTTTACCTCGACGACCACCGTGCCGCGGGTCATCGCCAGCGCGGGCAGGCCGGCGGCGGGATAGACGATCCCGGAGGTTCCGACGACGACGAGGATCTGAGCGCTGGTGACCGCCTCGACGGCGGCGTTCCAGGGCTCGTCGGGCAGTTGTTCGCCGAACCAGACGATCCCGGGCCGGATCAGGCCGCCGCACTCGCACGCCGGGGGCGGCTTCTCCAGTTCCGGTTCGGGCATATCGGGCAGCGGACCGTGGTAGCGGGACCCGCAGGTGTCGCACCAGAACTCGGCGAGGCTGCCGTGCAGGTGGTGGACGGCGCGACTGCCCGCCCGCTCGTGCAGGTCATCGACGTTCTGGGTGATGACGCTCACCTCGGAGTGATCCTGCCAGGCGGCCACCGCGCGGTGCCCGTCGTTGGGCTGGACCTCCTTGACCAGGTGGTGGCGCCACAGGTACCAGGCCCACACGCGTTCGGGGTGTTTCTGCCATCCGTCAGTGCTGGACAACTCGTAGGGGTCGTAACACGACCACAGTCCGGTCTCGTCGTCGCGGAACGTCGGAACCCCGCTCTCAGCGGAGATCCCGGCTCCGCTGAGCACCGCGATACGCACGCTCCCAAGATAGCCGGTGGCGGCTCCCCTCGGCCCGTTCGGTGATACTGGCAGACGTGTCTGAGATCGGTGGGCTGGCGACCCTGGACCACGAGTCCGGGGTAGCGCTCTACGACCAGTTGCGCACGGCGGTCATCGGCGCGGTCCGCGAAGGCCGACTCCCGGCGGGAGCGAGACTGCCGACGGTCCGGGCCCTGGCCGCCGAACTCGGCCTCGCGGTCAACACCGTCGCGCGGTCCTACCGTGAACTCGAGTCGGCCGGAATCATCGAAACACGCGGCAGGAACGGGACATTCGTCGCACGCGCCGACCCGGTTGATGCCGCTATGGCTGCCGCGGCCCGAGCGTACGCCGATGTCGCCAGGTCACTGGGGCTGGGCTGGGCGGCCGCCACCGGCTATCTGGACGAGGAGTTCGGCGGCTCAGCGAATTCCAGCAGGGCGTAGACCCCACGGAAGGGCTGGGCCGGCCCGAAGCGCCAGAGCGCGGGAAACACCGTCCCGAAGAAGAACCCGCGGCCGGCCGGCATCGGCACATCGCGCACGGCGGCGAGTCCGGGCATCTCGCCCACCAGCGCCGACAACTGGTTGACGGACATGCTGAACGGCATGGGGGGCACCCGGTAGGACCGAGAAGCGCGGATTCCCTTGGGTGCGACCTTCTTGACGATGGTCGGCGGGAGGTCGAAGAACATCTGCCCGCCGGGGAACCGCTTCGCGCACTCGGCGATCAGCGATATCGCCTCGTCGGGCTGCAGATACATCAGCAGGCCCTCGGCGGTGATGAACACGCCCTCGGTGCTGTCTACGCGATCCATCCAGCTGTAGTCCAGGGCGGACTGGGCGATGTCGGTGATCCTGGGCGAGGCGGGCAGCAGTTGCTCGCGCAGTTCGATGACCGGCGGGAGGTCCACCGAGACCCACCGGAACTGCCCGCCGGGCAGGGCCTTGTCGATGCGCCAGAAGCTCGTCTGGAAACCCTCGGCCAGCGCGACGACGGTTGCTCTGGGGTGGGAACGCAGATACTCGATGGTGCATCGGTCGGCGGCCAGTGAGCGCAGGGCCATCTCCTGGCCGCGACGACCGAACTTGGTGTAGTCGACGCCATAGGTCGTGGTGAAGGCGTCCCTCAACCGGATGGCCATCGGGTCGTCGATGATGGCGTCGGGCAGGCCGGCCTGCTGCGCGCGCCCGTTGAGGGTCATCAACGCGGTTTCGGAGACCCCGCTCAATGCCGCGGAACCCGCTTGGCGATCGTTCACTGTCCCCAATTTACCCGCCCAGCTCGGACTCTTCCGCGTGGGAAACCGGCCCAGCGTGCCGTGTCGCCGAGCTCGCCGACGTAGGCTCGAGACCATGACCCGGCAGGTATTCGACGACAAGTTGTTGGCACTGATCGCCGACAACTCGCTGGGGGTGCTGGCAACGCTCAAGCGCGACGGCCGCCCGCAGTTGTCCAACGTCACCTACCATTTCGACCCGCGAGCGCTGGTTTTCGAGGTCTCGGTCACCGAGCCCAGGGCCAAGACCCGCAATCTGCGCCGCGACCCTCGGGCCTCCATTCTGGTCAGTTCCGATGACGGTTGGGCCTACGCGGTCGCCGAGGGCGACGCGGAACTGACCCCGCCGGCCGCCGCGCCGGACGATGCCACCGTGTCGGCGCTGGTCGGGCTGTACCGCAACATCGCCGGTGAGCACCCGGACTGGAACGACTACCGCCAGGCGATGGTGGCCGACCGCCGGGTGCTGCTGCGCCTTCCGATCACCCATCTTTACGGCATGCCGCCGGGCCTGCGCTGAGCGGGCTAATCTGCCCCCATGACCGAGCCCGACCCGCAAGACGAGACCAAACGCAAGTTCCGTGAGGCGCTGGAGCGCAAGAAGGCCAAAGCCTCCGGCGCCGCTGGGAACCGGGACGGCGGCGGGAAACAGTCCCGGGCGCACGGCCCGGCCGGGGGCCGCCGGGAGTTCCGCCGCAAGAGCGGCTGACCAGGCCGGCTCAGTGGTGGGTGGCCTTCTCCGCACCGACCCCGGTCAGCGACCGGACCTCCATCTCGGCGTTCAGTTCGGGGTCCCCTGAGTCCCGGGAGGTCAGGGTTCCCACGACGCCGAGGATGAATCCCAGCGGTATCGACACGATGCCCGGGTTGGACAACGGGAACCAGGCGAAGTCGACGCCGGGCAGCATCGAGGACTTCGAACCGGACACCGCAGGGGAGAAGACGATCAGCACGATGCAGCTGATCAGTCCCCCGTAGATGCTCCACAGCGCGCCGCGGGTGTTGAAGCGCCGCCAGTACAGCGAGTACAGGATGGTCGGCAGGTTCGCCGACGCGGCGACCGCGAAGGCCAGCGCCACCAGGAACGCCACGTTCTGGCCCAGCGCCAGGATGCCCAGCGAGATCGCCAGGATGCCCAGCACCACCGCGGTGATCCGGGAGACCCGCATCTGTTCGTCCTCGGTGACCTTGTGGCTCTTGAGCACGCTGGCGTAGATGTCGTGGGCGAAGGAGGCCGACGCGGTGATGGTCAGCCCGGCCACCACCGCCAGGATCGTGGCGAAGGCGACCGCGGAGATGACGCCGAGCAGGATCACCCCGCCCAGTTCGAAGGCCAGCAGCGGCGCGGCGGAGTTCTGGCCGCCCGGAGCCGACAGGATCCGGTCCGGGCCGACGGTGGCCGCGGCACCGTAGCCCAGCGCCAGGGTGAACAGGTAGAACGCGCCGATCAGCCCGATCGCCCACACCACCGAACGGCGGGCCTCCTTGGCGGTGGGCACGGTGTAGAACCGCATCAGCACGTGCGGCAGGCCCGCGGTGCCCAGGACCAGGGCGATGGCGAGCGAGATCAGGTTGATCTGCGAGGTCAGCGAACCCCCGTAGCGCGCCCCGGGCGCCAGGACGTCGCGCTCGGCCAGGCCCGCGGTGCTCGCCTGGCTCACCATGGCCTGGGCGGATCCCAGCATCTCGGAGAAGTTGAAGCCGAACTTGGCCAGGATCAAGAAGGTCATCACACCGGCGCCGGTGATCAGCAGCACGGCCTTGATGATCTGCACCCAGGTGGTTCCGGCCATTCCGCCGATCAGCACGTAGACCATCATCAGGACGCCGACCACCGCGATCACCACCGACTGGCCCAACCGGCTCTGCACGTCGAGCAGTAGGGCCACCAAGCCCCCGGCCCCGGCCATCTGGGCCAGCAGGTAGAACAGCGACACCGTCAGCGTGGACGACGCCGCGGCCAGTCGCACCGGCTTCTGTTTGAGCCGGAAGCTGAGAACGTCGGCCATGGTGAACTTGCCGGTGTTGCGCAGCAGTTCGGCGACCAGCAGCAGCGCCACCAGCCAGGCGACTAGGAAGCCGATCGAGTACAGGAACCCGTCGTAGCCGTAGACTGCGACCGCGCCCGCGATGCCCAGGAAGCTGGCCGCCGACAGGTAGTCCCCGGCGATCGCGACGCCGTTCTGCCGGCCCGAGAAGGCGTGGCCGGCGGTGAAGTACTCGGTGGCATTGGTGTTGCGCCGGGAGACCCGGATCACGATCGTCAGGGTGATGACGACGAATGCGACGAAGATGGCGATGTTGATCGCCGGATTGCCGATGGTCGAATCGGCGGCGAGGTGGCTGACGTGAATCACTTTTCGCTCCAATGCATTTCGGCGCGGATGGCCTCGGCCTGCGGGTCGAGGTCACGGTCGGCGAAGCGGACGTAAAGGCCGGTGATCAGGAACGTCGTCAGGAACTGGCCCAGGCCGAAGAGCAGTCCGACGTTGACGTTGCCCCAGACCTTTGTCGCCATGAAGTCGTGGGCGAAGACCCCGAGCAGGACGTAGGTGGCGTACCAGATCAGGAAGAATGCCGTGGTCGGGAACACGAAACGGCGCAGGGTGCGGCGCAAACGCTGGAACTCCGGCGAGGCCTGCACGGCCAGGTATTGCGCCCCACTGGGCTGGGTCTCGCTGGGCGAGACGTCGGTACCGGGCACGGTGTGCTCCTGCCTGTCGGGTGTGGGTCGGACCGTTCGGCACAGGCTAGTGAGATACGCGTCACAGCCGTGCGGCCCGGCAGGCGAACAGTCGAAGCCTGCGGTGAGTGGTCGCTGCACCGCGGTGAACGGTCAGCCGCGCGGCACCCGTTCGACCCCCATCCCGAGTCCCTCCGGCAGGTGCATGCGGGCGAAGATGCGTGAGACGTCGGCCGGGACCGCCGACCGGGTGAGCCGGCTGACGATGACCATGGTGGCGAATGCCAACGGAACGGTGACCGCGGCGGGTTGGCCGGCCACCGCGGCGGGCCAGCCGCCGAACGTGGCCGGGCCGACCACCCCCGATACCGCCAGCAGGGTGGCCGAGGTCGATGAGAGCGCCCCGACCCCCAGCCCGGCCAGCGCACCCGCGGCGGTCAGCCCGCGCCACCAGATTCCGAGCACCAGCAGCGGGCACAAGGTGGATGCGGCCATCGCGAACACCAGGCCCACCCCGCGGGACAGCTCGAACGAGGAGGCCGCCAGTGCCAGCGGGATGGGGATCAGCCCGCCGGCCGCCGCCGCCCAGCGGAAGTCGCGCACCCGGCCGCGCAGCAGGTCGGTGGCGGCCGCACCGGCGAGGCTGACCAGCAGGCCCGAGGAAGTCGCCAGGAAGGCCGCGATCGCGCCGGCGGCCACCAGTCCCGTCAGCGCCGCGCCGGCGGTCCCTCCGATCGCCGACGAGGGCAGCAGAAGCACCGCGGCGTCGGCGTCGCCGGTGATCAACAGCTCAGGAACGTGGCGGCGGGCGAAGACCCCCAGCGTGGTGGGGAACAGGTAGAACACCGACAGCAGCGCGATCACCGCCAGTGCGGTGCGCCGGGCCGCCCGCCCGTCGGGGTTGGTGTAGAAGCGAACCAGCACGTGCGGCAGTCCCATCGCCCCGAGAAAAGTCGCGACCATGATCGAGAAAACCTGGTAGAGCCGGTGATCGCCGCCCAGGCCGGCACCGCCGAGCCACCCGTCGCCGGACGTCGGCGCCCCGGCGACGACAGGGGTCCGCGCCCCCGGAGCGAGGGTGACGGTGCTGCCCGTTCCCAGTGTGTGCCGACCCGCGCTGAGCGGGGAACCCGGCGGAACGGCGATGCCGTCGACGGTGCCCTCGACCCGCACCCCGGACGGGTCGACGATCTCCACCTCGACGTCGGTCTCGACGGCCACGGTGGTCTGCTGCCCGACCACCGGAGGCAGCGGGCCGCCCAGTTCGCCGCGATCGGAGGCGGCCAGCGCGAGCAACACCAGGGTCGGCACGGCGATCGCGGTGAGTTTCAGCCAGTACTGGAAGGCCTGGACGAACGTGATCGAGCGCATCCCGCCCCCGACGACGTTGATGACCACGATCGCGCCGACCGCCAGCGGTCCTATCCAGACCGGAAGGCCCAGAAGCGTTTTCAGCGCCAGCCCAGCACCTTGGTACTGAGGTACCAGATACAGCAGGCAGATGGCGATCACCACGATCATCGCCGCGCGGCGGACCGGTCGCGAATCGAGGCGGAATTCGGCGAAGTCGGGCACTGTGTACGCCCCAGAACGGCGCAACGGGGCGGCCACGAACAGCAGCAGGCCCAGATAGCCCGCGGTGAAGCCGACCGGGTACCACAGCGCGTCGGCCCCGTATTTGGCTATCAGCCCGGCAACGCCGAGAAACGATGCCGCCGAGAGGTATTCGCCGGAGATGGCGGCGGCGTTGAGATGCGGTGGCACGGAGCGGGAGGCGACCAGGAAGTCCGAAGTGGTCCGTGAGACCCGCAAGCCGTAGGCGCCCACGGCCACGGTCGCCACCGCGGCGGCCAGCAGGCCGGCCGCGCTGGATACGGTGACCGGGTTCACTGCTCGTCGCCCTGCTCGATCACACCGATGAAGTGGCGCTCGTTCTGCTCGGCGAGGGCGACGAAGATGCGGCCCGCCGCGTACATCGCCGGGTAGACAGCGACCCCCAGGATGAGCCAGTTCACCCTGATGCCGGCCACCGTCACCGCGCCGAAGCCAGGCAGTGCGCCGGTCAGCAGCGCCACGGCGGCCATGGTTCCGGCGACCAGCAGCGCCATCCGCACCGCCAGTCCCAGCTGAGCTCGCACCAGTCCGCGCACCAGTGCGTCGCCCACCCCGGTCTGCTCGGCGACTTCGACCCGGGTGTGCACCATCCGGGAGCCCCGCCGGCGCGCCAAGACAACCCGCTCGCGCGGTCGGCGCGTGGGATGCGGCTCAGTCATCGGCGCCGGCCCGGAAACTGCGCATCGGGTTGCGGATCAGCCGGTCCCGCAGTTCGCGGGCCTGCCGGCGGCTGACCGGCAGTTCCACCGCGGGGGAGGCGCCGTTGGCGCGCAGCCGGACCAGGGTGGCGGCGTTGGAACTGCGCAGCCCGGTGACCATCCCCAGCGCCACCAGATACGAGCGGTGCACCCGCGCGAACCCGCGGTCGCGCCACCGTTCCTCCAGAACGCTGAGCGGGATTCTGACCAGGTGGGATCCCGTGGTGGTGTGCAGCCGCGCGTAGTCGCCATCGGCCTCGACCCAGCCGATGCTGTCGCACCGGACCAGCCGGGTCACCCCGCCCAGTTCGACCGGGATGGTGTCGTCGTCGGGCTCGGACCGGCTGGCGGGGCTCCGCCCGGCCCGGATCCGCCGCAGCGCCTCGTCGAGCCGTTCGACGCGGACCGGCTTGAGCAGGTAGTCGACGGCGCCGATGTCGAAGGCGGCGACGGCCCTGTCCTCGTGGGCGGTGACGAACACCACGGCCGGCGGATTGGCGAAGTTGGTGAGCAGCCCGGCCAACTCCAGGCCGGACAGGCCGGGCATGTTGATGTCGAGGAAGACCGCGTCGAGAGGGCGGTCGTTGATGGCGCGCAGTGCGGAGGTGGCGGTCGCGGCACCGACCACCTCGCCGACGTCGGCGTGCCGGCCGAGCAGGTAGGTCAGTTCGTCCAGGGCCGGCGCCTCGTCGTCGACGGCGAGCACTCGCAGCAGCGTCGTCACGGCACCTCCGGTGTGTCGCTGGGTATGCCCTCGGCTAGGTGTCGTGACAGCTAGGCCCGGACCCCGGAGCGGAATTTGGGCACCCGCATGACCACCTTGGTTCCGGCACCCGGGGCGGTCTCGACCACCAGACCGTAATCGTTTCCGAAGGCCGCCCGCAGCCGATGGTCGACATTGGTCAACCCGACGTGGGCGGCCGACTCGCCCTCGCCGAGCAGGTCGCCGGCCCCGGCGCGCAGCACGTCGGGATCCATCCCCACACCGTCGTCCTCGACGGTGATGACGCAGTCGGAGCCCTCGTCGCGGGCGGTGATCTCCACCGCACCGGCCTGCCGTCCGGCGAGCCCGTGCCGAACGGCGTTCTCCACCAGGGGCTGCAGAGCCAGGAAGGGTATGACCACGCTCAGCGCCTCCGGGGCGATCTGGAGGGTCACCGCCAGCGCGGGGCCGAAGCGGGCCCGTTCCAGGGTGAGATAGCGGTCGATGTTGCGCAGTTCGTCGGCCAGCACGGTGTAAGGGCCGGCCGACCGGAAGGAGTACCGGGTGAAGTCGGCGAACTCCAGGATCAGTTCGCGGGCGCGGTCGGGGTCGGTCCGGACGAACGAGGCGATCGTGTTGAGCGCGTTGTAGACGAAGTGCGGGCTGATCTGGGCCCGCAGCGCAAGCACCTCGGCGCGGTCCAGGCGGGCGCGGGAGGCGTCCAGCTCGGCCAGCTGCAGCTGGCTGGCCGCGTAGCGGGCCACCTCGCCGATCGCGCCCAGCATCCCGGGGGCGGGTTCGGCGACGGTGACCGCGACCAGGGCGCCCAGCGCCGTGCCGTCCTCATCGAGAAGGGGCTGAGCCACCACCGCCGGCGTCTGCTCCCGGTGCAGGATCCGCCGGCGCCCGGTGATGGCGGCGTCGGCGGCGTCCTGGCAGCCGGCCGCGGTCTGCGCCGTCCACAGCCGGTCAGAGGGCGGGTCCAGGCACAGCTGAGCGGCCTGCGGGCCGTAGAGCGCCACGCCGGCGGAACCGGTGAGTGCGCGCAGGTGCGGCGCCGCCTCGCGCGCCGAGTCCGGGTCCAGGCCCCGGCGCAGCGGACGCGCCGCCAGCGCCGCGGTGTGCAGCGCGGCGTGCACCGTCCGCTCGCCCGGGGTGCTCACCCGCCGCCGGGTCATCACCGCGCCGGCGCCCAGCGCGATGGCGAGCGTCGCCAGCGCCGCCGTCAATGCCGCCGCCACCGCACCGGACACGTCGCCTCCCTGCCGTCGCCTGTCATTGTGCGCCGGGCATCGTGCGCTCCGGCGCCGCAGCGCGCAATAGACTGGCCTGATGGCCCGGTTGCAGCTGACGTCCGATCCCGCCGCCGACGCGTTGCTGTCCGATGACCCCTTCGCGCTGCTGCTGGGCATGCTGCTCGATCAGCAGATACCCATGGAGACCGCGTTCGCCGGGCCCCGCAAAATCGCCGACCGGCTCGGCGGGCTCGACCCGGAGACGATCGCCGGGTACGACCCGGAGGCCTTCGCCGCGGTGTGCGCCCAGACCCCGGCGGTGCACCGCTTCCCCGGATCCATGGCCAAGCGGATCCAGGATCTCGCCCGCGAGATCGTCGACCGCTACCGGGGAGACGCCGCCGCACTGTGGACCGACGGCGATCCGGACGGGGCCGAGGTGTTGCGCCGGTTGCGGGCGCTGCCGGGCTTCGGGGAGCAGAAGGCCAGAATCTTCTTGGCCCTGCTGGGCAAGCAGTACGGGGTGACCCCGCGCGGCTGGCGCGCGGCGGCCGGTGACTACGGAAAGTCCGGAACCCACATGTCGATCGCCGACGTGGTCGACAAGGGCTCTCTGGACCAGGTCCGGGCCTACAAGAAGAAGATGAAGGCGGCCACCGGGAAGACCGCCAAGAAGACACCGCCGCGCAAGCAGAACTGACAGCGGCCCAGGAATCAGGAGAAACGATGAAGACACACCTCAACTGCCCGTGCGGCGAAGCGATCACCGGCAAGGACGAGGACGAACTCGTCGAGCTGGCGCAGGCCCACCTCGCCGAGGCGCATCCCGGTATGCACTACGAGCGCGAGCACATCCTGTTCATGGCCTACTAGGAGGCCCGGCCGTTGCGGGGGTCGATCCCGAACGCCTCCTCCAAGTCGCTGAGCGCGCGCTCGGTCAGCGGGACCAGCGCGCCGACGTCGGCCAGGACGTCGCGGTCGGCGACGTAACCCACGCCGATCCGGTCGGCGTAGGAGTTCGAGGTGACGTTGAGCGCCATCCCGTCGTAGACCACTGAAATCGGGTAGATCTCATCCAGCCTGGCCCCGTTGTAGTACATCGGCTGCTGGGGTCCGCGGACATTGGAAATCGGCAGGTTGTAGCTGGGCGGAACCGGCGTGCTGAACGGCAGCAGCGGCAGCAACACCGTCGGGCCGATGGCCGGGGCGAGGGTCACCAGCATCGCGCCGGGGCCGTGCCGGGCCACCTGGTTCTTGACGTTGGACATCGCGGCGTGCACCATCGCCAGCCGTTGCGCCGGGTCGGCGAGGTCGGTGCCCAGACCGCACAGCCCCAGGCCGAACTGGTTCCCGTGGGTGTCGGCGGCCGCGTCGTCACGCGGGCGCACCGAAACCGGGCAGATCGCCACCAGCGACCGGTCCGGGAGTTCCCCGCGCTCGATCAGCCAGCAGCGCAGCGCTCCGGAGATCATCGCGGTGACGACGTCGTTGGTGGTCGTCCCGGCCGCCGCCGCCACGGCCCGCACCCGTTCCCGGTCGACGGACCCGGCGGCCACCGCGCGTCGCGGCCCGAGCCTGGTGTTGAACCGGGTGCGCGGCGCCGAGAACGGCGCCGCGACGGCGCGGGTGACAAGACTGCCGACCGCGGTGGCCGCCTCGGCGGCCAGCACCTGCCGGGTCAGCCCCGCCCCCGCGGCGGCCGCCTTGCGGATCGCGGCCAGCGCCGCGAGCAGGCCGGGCGGGGGTGTCGGCGCCGGGCGGTCGTCCGCCATCCGCGCGAAGAACGCCGGCATGTCGCGGCGGTCCGGGTCGGGGGAGAGGGCTTTGGTGATCAACTGCATGCCCGCGACTCCGTCGAGGACGATGTGGTGGACCTTGATGTAGAAGGCGAACCGCCCGTCGGGCAGGCCGTCGATGAGGTAGGCCATCCACAGCGGAGCCGACAGATCAAGCCGTACCGCGTGCAGCTGCGATACCAACTCCCACAACACCTCCGGGCCGCTGCCGGGCGGCAGGGTCCGGCGCTGCACGTGGTGACGCAGGTCGATGTCGGCAGACTCGCGCCACTCCCAGACAAGGGCGGTGTCGATGCCGTGGTGGGGATGGCGGCGCAGCCGGGGGTCGATCTCCCCGGGGCCGATCGCGTCCTCGTGGAGGGATCTCGCATAGTCGTCGGCGTCCGCACCCGGCGGCGGGCTGAAGATCAGCACAGCCGCGACGTGCATTGGACTGGAAACCAATTCGGCGCTGAGCATCAGCGCGTCGATCGGGTCGAGCAGTTCCATGGGTGCCCCAGACGGTGTCGGGCCTACCCTGCCGAGAGTAGGCCGTCCCGGCTGGGCCTCGCCGAGACCGGGCCGGTGCCGCGGGTCAGGGCACGACGGCCGACCCGATGGTCGGCATGAAGGTGCACTGCTTGTCGGTGGTGGTGACCTGGCCGAAGATCGTCGACATGATGCTGCCCGATCCGGTGTCGACGATGGCGGTCAGTGTGGTGGGCCCCTCCGGATTGATCTCCGGATTGGGTTTGAGGGTGGCGGTGCCCGACCGGCCGGTGGTCAGGTTGACCCAGGTCACGTTGAGCGGGAGCTTCTGCTCGGCCGCCGGAGCCGGGGTGCCCACGGCGGTGAACACGTAGGCGGTCTGGCCGGGTCCGGGGCCGGGCGCCGGGATCTTCGCCGGACCTGCGACCGACAGCGCGGTGGCGATCACGTTGCCGCCGTCCTTCAGGCAGCCGCTGGACAGCGAGGGATACATGAAGTCCTGGGTCGGTGGGCTGCTCGGGTCGAACGCGGCCGGCGCCGGCGACGCCGCGGGGGCGGCGACGGGCTCGGCGGGCGCGGGGGCGGGGGCGGCCGCTGCCGGTGCAGGCGGGGCCGCCACCGTCACCGCCGCCGGGGCCTCCGGCGCCGAACCGGGTACCGGCCCCACCGCATAGGCCGGTTCCACGCCGGCCGGTAGGTGGGCCTGGGCGCCGGGGACCGCCTCGGGTGCCGGAACATGCTTCTGCAACGGGATCGGCCCGTTGCCCGTCCCCGGCGTCATCAGCGGCGTGGTGCCGTGGGCGGGACCGGCCAGGGCCGCCTGCTGGGAGACCGGCGCCGAGGGCAGGCTCGATGACAGCGACGCCGCCCCGCCGTCCTGCACGAACCGCGCCACGGCCTCCGCCAGTGACAGCGAACCCTCCGGCGTGGTCGCGTTTCCGGCCAGCTGAGAGGCCGCCGCCAGCAGCAACTCTTGCGCCGAGGCGGGATCGGCGGCGGCCTGCTGGACCACCGGGCTCAGGCTCTGGACCGCCTCCAGGCCGGGCAGCTGGCCCGGATCCAGCGGAATGCTCGGATCGGCCGCCGCTACCGGGCTCAGCGCGAGCACGGTAGCGGCCGACACCGCGGTCAGGCCGGTGCCCAGCCTGGTGAGGTCCAGCACGGTCAAACTCCCTCGTCGGTCGGTGTGCGGCTCAGGGCAGCGCGTTGAGCAGCGGCAGCGGGCTGGCGACGCCGCCCGTCGGCGGGGCCGGGGCGATGGGGGCGGCCCCGGCGGGCGGCAGCGTCACCGGGTCGGCCTGCGGGGCCGGGCCGATGCCCACCTGGTCGCCGATCGCGATCGGGAACGGCATGCTCGACGGGGTCAGATTGGCCAGATTGGCCGGGACGCCCAACTGGTTGAGCAGCGGCACCAGGCTGGAGCCTGGGCCGACCGGTGCGATCGACTCGGGCACCGGCGGGGTGGCCGGGGCGCCCGGGATCGGGGAGACCGGCAGGGTGGACGGGGCCGGAGCGCCGACGATCGCCGAAGCGCCGTTGAGCGCGGTGGCGGCGGTCTGCAGCACCGCGCCCATGCTGGCGGGGTTGGTGGCGAACTGCTGGAGCATGCTCAGCGCCGGCACGTTGGGGATGGCCGGCGGCGGCACCGGTTCGGCCGAGGCCGAGGCGGACATGGCAAGAGCGGCCGAGCATAGCCCGGCGGCCCCAATGACGTTGGCGGCGAACAGCTTTGCGTACCGTGACATGATGTTCCCACTCCTTCGGGTGTTGGTCTGCACCTGACGGTAGGGAGTGACGGGTGTTAATCGGAGTGACACGTGTGGCGGTTATTCAACCGTTACGGGAGCGATGGCCGACGGTGACCGCCGTCCGCCGGTGACTGTGGCCGGCCTGCCCCGGGCATTACCGTCATGGGGTGCGGACACAGTCACCGGCCTGGCGCCGCGCGCCGCTGACCAGGCTGGCGCCGGTGCTGCTCGGGGTCAGCGTGGCGGTGCGGCTGGCCTGGACCTACCTGGCTCCCAACGGAACCAACTTCGTCGACCTGCACGTCTACCTCGGCGCTGCCGCCGCACTGGACGATCCCGGCACGCTGTACTCCTACGTCTACGACGAGCAGACCCCGGACTTCGCGCTGCCGTTCACCTACCCGCCGTTCGCCGCGCTGGTGTTCTACCCGCTGAGCCGGCTGCCCTTCGGCCCGGTGGCCCTGGCCTGGGAGATCGGGACCTTAGCGGCGCTCTACGGAGTGGTTCGGGTCAGCCAGCGGATGTCCGGGGTGCCCGCCGGCGCCGGACACCGCCGCGCCATGTTGTGGACCGCGGCCGGCATCTGGATCGAGCCGGTGCGCAGCACGGTGGACTACGGGCAGATCAACGTCTATCTGGTGCTGGCCGTGCTGTGGGCGGCCCACAGCACCCGGTGGTGGCTGTCGGGTCTGCTGGTCGGAATCGCCTCCGGGATCAAGCTCACCCCGGCCGTCGCCGGGGTGTACCTGGTCGGGGTGCGCCGGTTCGCCGCGGCGGGGTTCGCCGCGCTGGTGTTCGCCGGCACGGTGGGGCTGTCGGTGGCGCTCATCGGGGAGCAGGCCCGCTACTACTTCACCGACCTGCTCGGCGACGCCGGCCGGGTGGGCCCGATCGGGACGGTGTTCAACCAGTCCTGGCGGGGCGCGCTGTCGCGGCTCCTCGGTCACGACGCGGGCTACGGGCCGCTGACGCTCGCCGGAATCGCGCTGACCGCTGCGCTTGCCGTGGCGGCCTGGCGGGCGCTGGACCGCGGCGACGGGGAGACCGGGCCCGGGACCCGGGACCGGTTGGGATCACTGCTGGCCGTCGAACTCGCCGGGCTGCTCATCTCGCCGATCTCCTGGACCCACCACTGGATCTGGGTGCTGCCGCTGATCATCTGGCTGATCGACGGGCCGCGGCGTAACCGCCCCGGGGCGCGACCGCTGGGCTGGGGGTGGCTGGCCCTGACGCTGCCGGGCGTGCCGTGGCTGCTCGGTTTCGCCCAGCCGACGATCTGGGACATCGGCAGACCTTGGTACCTGGCCTGGGCCGGGTCGGCCTACCTGGCGGCCGCCCTGGTCACCCTCGGCTGGATCGCGCTCAGCGCCCGCGCAGGATCCCGTCGATCTCCCGGGCCATCTCCACATCCTTGTCGGTGATCCCGCCCTCGGAATGGGTGACCAGGGCGAAGGTCACCGTGCGCCAGCGGATGTCGATGTCGGGATGGTGGTCGGCACGCTCGGCGTGCTCGGCGACCGCGCCCACCGCGGCGATCCCGTCCAGAAACGAACCGAAGGTCACCGAACGGCGCAACGCGCCGTCCGACCGCCGCCAACCGTCCAGAGTCGCCGCCGCGGCGTCGACGGCCGCATCGTTCAACACAGTCATGGTTTCGGGTATACCGTCCCAAGCGATGTTCAGCCAGGCGGTGCAGGTGGTCGTGGCCGGCGCGCTGGTCTGCGACGCCGCACTGCTGGTGGCTCGCCGGCGGCGCCCACCGGAACTGGCCGGTCTCTGGGAGCTCCCGGGTGGGAAGGTCGCGCCCGGAGAGGGGGAGGCCGAGGCCCTGGTCCGCGAGCTGCGGGAAGAACTCGGCGTCGACGTCGAGGTGCTCGACCGGATCGGCGACGATGTGGCGGTCGGGGAAGCCCTGATATTGCGGGCCTACCGGGTGGTCCAGACCGGCGGCGCCCTGCACCCCCACGACCACGGAGAATTGCGCTGGGTTGGGGCGGAGGACCTGGCCGGGCTGGCCTGGGTTCCGGCTGACCGGGCCTGGCTGCCGGCGCTGCGGGAACTGCTGGCCCGCTGACCCCGTCGGCGGGCCTTTTCGCGATCCGGCACCCGCACTGCGACAATCTCCGGCGTGACTGGCCCGAATCGCCCGCAGGACTTCCGCAACGTGGCGATCGTGGCGCACGTCGACCACGGGAAGACCACCCTCGTCGACGCCATGCTGAGGCAGTCCGGCGCGCTCAAACACGGCGACTCCGCGGAGCGCATCATGGACAGCGGTGACCTCGAGCGGGAGAAGGGCATCACCATCCTGGCCAAGAACACCGCGGTGCACCGCCACAACCCGGACGGCTCGTTGACGGTGATCAACGTGATCGACACCCCCGGGCACGCGGATTTCGGTGGCGAGGTCGAACGCGGGCTGTCCATGGTCGACGGGGTCCTGTTGCTGGTCGACGCCTCCGAGGGGCCGTTGCCGCAGACCCGGTTCGTGCTGCGCAAGGCGCTGGCGGCCCATCTCCCGGTCATCCTGGTGGTCAACAAGACCGACCGCCCCGACGCCCGCATCGCCGAGGTCGTCGAGGCCAGTCACGACCTGCTGCTCGACGTTGCCTCCGACCTCGACGACGAGGCCCAGCAGGCCGCCGAGCGGGCCCTGGGGCTTCCCACGCTGTTCGCATCGGGCCGGGCCGGGGTGGCCAGCACCGCCCAGCCCGCCGACGGGGAGATTCCCGAGGGCGAGAACCTCGACCCGCTCTTCGAGGTGCTGCTGGACAACATTCCGCCCCCCACCGGTGACCCCGAGGCTCCGTTGCAGGCGCTGGTCACAAACCTCGACGCCTCGGCGTTCCTGGGCCGGCTGGCACTGATCCGGGTCCACAACGGCCGGATCCGCAAGGGCCAGCAGGTGGCCTGGATGCGCGAGGTCGACGGGGTTCCGGTCATCGCCAACGCCAAGATCACCGAGTTGCTCGCCACCGTCGGCGTGCAGCGCAACCCGACCGAGGAGGCCGTCGCCGGCGATATCGTCGCGGTCGCCGGCCTGCCCGAGATCATGATCGGCGACACCCTGGCCGACCCCGACCACGCCCACGCTCTGCCCCGGATCACCGTCGACGAGCCGGCCATCTCGGTGACCATCGGCACCAACACCTCGCCGCTGGCCGGCAAGGTCGCCGGGCACAAGCTGACCGCCAGGATGGTGCGCTCCCGGTTGGACGCGGAACTGGTCGGCAACGTCTCGATCCGGGTGGTCGACATCGGCCGGCCGGACGCCTGGGAGGTGCAGGGCCGCGGCGAGCTCGCGCTGGCGGTGCTGGTCGAGACGATGCGCCGGGAGGGCTTCGAGCTGACCGTCGGTAAGCCTCAGGTGGTCACCAGGACCATCGACGGCGCGCTGCACGAGCCGTTCGAGGCGCTGACCATCGACTGCCCCGAGGAGTTCGTCGGCGCCATCACCCAGCTGATGGCGGGCCGGAAGGGGCGGATGGAACAGATGACCAACCACGCCGCCGGCTGGGTGCGGATGGATTTCGTCGTTCCCAGCCGCGGGCTGATCGGCTTCCGCACCGATTTCCTCACCGAGACCCGCGGCACGGGGATCGCCAACGCGGTCTTCGACGGCTACCGCCCGTGGGCCGGCGACATCCGGGCCCGGCACACCGGCTCGCTGGTCAGCGACCGTTCCGGAGCGACGACCGCCTACGCGCTCATCCAACTCGCCGACCGCGGAACGTTTTTCGTCGAACCCGGCGAGGAGACCTACGAGGGCATGGTGGTCGGGCTCAACCCCCGCGCCGAGGATCTCGACGTCAACGTCACCCGGGAGAAGAAGCTGACGAACATGCGCTCCTCGACCGCCGACGTCATCGAGACCCTGGCGAAACCGATCGAACTGGATCTCGAACGGGCGATGGAGTTCTGCGCCCCCGATGAGTGCGTTGAGGTCACCCCGGAGGTGATCCGGGTGCGCAAGGCGGAATTGGACGCCACCGCACGGGCCCGCAGCCGATCCCGGGCCAAGGCTCACAAAGCGTGAACGGGAGGATCCGGTCGATACCCTGAGCGGCGTGCGGGAACGACGGCGTGGGCTGCGGAGCGCCTGCGCCGCACTGTCCGCGCTGTTGCTCTCCGGTGGTTGCACCGCCAACCCGCCCCCGGCGCCGCAGAGCACCGAGACCTCCCAGTCGGCGGCGCCGGCGCCGAAGGCCACCCAGATCATCATGGCCATCGACTCCATCGGTGCGGGCTTCAACCCGCACCTGCTCTCCGACCAGTCCCCGGTCAACGCCGCGGTCAGCGCTCTGGTGTTGCCGAGTTCCTTCCGCCCCGTCACCGACCCGTCCACGCCGAGCGGGTCACGCTGGGAGATCAACCCGAATCTGCTCACCTCCGCGGCGGTCACCGATACCGATCCGTTCACCGTCACCTATACGATCCGGCCAGAGGCGGCCTGGACCGACAACGCCCCGATCGCCGCCGATGACTACTGGTACCTGTGGCGTCAGATGGTCAGCCAGCCCGGGGTGGTGGACCCGGCCGGATACGACCTGATCACCGGGGTTCAGTCGATCAATGGCGGTAAGACCGCCGTGGTGACCTTCTCCCAGCGTTACCCCGCCTGGCGGGAGCTGTTCAACGACCTGCTGCCCGCGCACATCGTCAAGGACGTACCCGGCGGGTTCGCCGCCGGACTGGCCCGCGCGCTGCCTGTCACCGGCGGCCAGTTCCGGGTGGAGACCATCGACCCCCAGCGCGACGAGATCCTGCTGGCCCGCAACGACCGGTACTGGGGCACCCCCGCCCGGCCCGACCAGATCCTGTTCCGGCGCGCCGGATCGCCGGCGGCGCTGGCCGACTCGATCCGCAACGGGGACACCCAGGTGGCTCAAGTGCACGGTGGTGCGGCCGCCTATGCCCAGCTCTCGGCGATCCCCGAGGTCCGGACCGACCGCCTCAACACTCCGCGGGCGATGGAGTTGACGCTGCGGGGCGAGCGGCCGGCACTGGCCGACACGGCTGTCCGCACGGCGATTCTGAGCCTTCTGGACGTCGAACTACTGGCCGCGGTCGGATCCGGAACCGACAACTCGGTGGTTCTCGACCGGGCGCTCGTCCGCGCGCCCAGCGACCCCGGCTACGAGCCCACCGCGCCGCCGGCGCTGAGCCGTGAGGCGGCGCTGAGCCTGCTCGCCGAGGCCGGCTACCGGCGTGAGCAGGATCCGCCCGAGGCGGCCGCCGGATCACGCACCCCGGGCTCGCCCGCAGGACGGCTCCTGCGCAACGGTCGGCCCCTGACATTGGTGGTCGGCGTCGCGGCCAACGATCCGACGTCAGTGGCGGTGGCCAACACCGCCGCCGACCAGTTGCGCGGGGCCGGTGTCGCCGCCTCGGTGCTGCCGCTGGATCCGCCGACGCTCTACGGACCCGCGCTGGAGACCGACCGGATCGACGCGATCGTCGGCTGGCACCCGGTGGGCGGCGATCTCGCGACCGCCCTGGCCTCGCGGTTCGGCTGTCCGGCGCTGGAGGCCGCACCGATCACGACGGCCCCGGCCGAGCCCGCGACGTCCGTGACGTCCGCGACACCCGCAACATCCGCGACCACCGCGGCGCCGGCCACCAGTGCGGGGCCGGCTGGGACCACCACCAGCCCCGCCCCCGACGCCACACCTCTCATCCGCGCGCCCTCGAATCTCACCGGTGTGTGTGACCGGCGAATCCAGCCGCAGATCGACGGCGCGCTGGACGGGTCCCTCGACGTCGACGACGTCATCGCCGCGGTCGAGCCGACACTGTGGGCGATGGCCTCGGTGCTGCCGATCATGCAGGACAACACCATCGTCGCGGTGGGCCCCACCGTCGCCAACGTGGACCTGACCGGCCCGATCCCGATCGGGATCGTCGGCAACGCCGGTTCCTGGGTGAAGAAGCCACGCTGATCTGACCGGACCCGGTTCGGCGAGCCCTGGGTACGGTAGGGCGACCAATGGCCCGAGGAGGACCGATGGCGGCTGTCCCGCGGCTGTTGTTCGTGCATGCCCATCCCGACGACGAGACCATCAACAACGGCGCCACGATCGCCCGCTACGCCGCCGCCGGCGCCGAGGTCACCGTCTTGACCTGCACACTGGGCGAAGAGGGCGAGATCATCGACGAACGGCTGGTCCAGCTCGGCGTTGACGGCGCCGACCAGCTCGGCGGCTACCGCATCAGCGAGCTCACCGCGGCGCTGGACCACCTCGGGGCGGGCCCGCCCCGATTCCTCGGCGGGGCCGGCTGCTGGCGTGATTCGGGAATGGCCGGCACCCCCGCCCGGCGCCGGACCCGGTTCATCGACGCCGACCCCGATCGGGTGGTCGGCCAGCTGGCCGACACGATTGCCGAACTGCGTCCCCACGTAGTGGTGACCTACGACCCGCAGGGCGGCTACGGCCACCCCGACCACATCCACGCCCACCGGGTCACCACTGCCGCCCTCGACGTCGCGGCCCCGCGTTGGCGGGTGCCCAAGTTCTACTGGACGGTACTCTCCGGCAGCGCATTCCGGCGTGCCGTGGAGCAGTTGAAGCCCGAGGACGTCCGTCCTGACTGGATCCGGTTGAGTGAACTGCCTTTCGGTTATGCCGATGACCGCATCACCGCCGTCGTCGACGCGCCCGAACAGGTCGCGGCCAAGACGGCCGCGCTGCGAGCGCACGCGACCCAGGTCTGGCTGGGGCCGACCGGCCGCGCATTCGCGTTGTCCAACAAGCTGATAGCCCCGGTTCTGGGTCAGGAACACTATGTCCTCGCCGCGGGGGAGCCTGGCGCGATCGACGATGACGGCTGGGAGCGTGACCTGCTCAGCGGGGTCGCGATCCGGTGACAGCATCGGCCGGACCCGGCCGGCTGGACTACTATTCGGGGGTCGCGGGGCTCAGGCCGGCGCGGCCGCGCGCCGTAACCCCGATGGCTACCGCGTCGCATCACGCATGTCGCGTTGAAGGCGAGGAAATCTGACATGGCCAGTCCAGCCCCGGGCCCTGCCCTCCAGTTCGGCGCCCCGCCGCCGCGACGGCTTCCGGTCGCCACGTTGGCTCTGGTGCTGGCCATCGCGGCGGTCATCCTGGCGGTCTGGGCCCTGGTGGCCGCCGCGTCCAAGGCGCCCGCGGTGACGCTGAGCGGGGACGCCAAGACCCGCGTCTGCGCCGCCTTCCAGCCGGTCCAGCAGGCGGTGTTGCAGCAGACCAACGCGAACCTGGGCGCCGACCCGGTTCAGCAGGCCGCCGTGGCGGCCAACGCCCGGCTGGCCCTGATCGGCGGCGGCGACTACCTCCTGCGCCAGATCGACTCGAAGACCCCAAAGGACCTCGCCGCCGAGGTCACCGGCTTCGCCAACGACCTGCAGACGCTGGGAATCAACTACCTGGCCGGGCTGGTCGCGACCGACCCCGCCCAGGCCGAACTGAACAAGCGGGCCGACGCGGCGATGAAGACCATCGCCGAGATGTGTTCCTGACTCCGGCGACCGGCGTCCGGTCAGTCGGCCGGCCGGACAGGCGGCGCGGTGCGTTCCGCTGAATCCCCAGGCTTTCTTCCCGGCCTGATGCTGGCGGTGCTGACCTTCGACGGTGTGCTGTCCGCGGTCGGAGCGGCGCTGCTGCTGCAGTTCCATCTCGGCCCGGTGCCCTTCCCGGTCAGCGCACTGGTCAGCGGGGCCGTCAATGCCGCCCTGGTGTGGGCGGCCGGCCGGTGGACGGATTCACCCAGGCTGGCCGCGATGCCCCTGGCGGCCTGGCTGGTGACGGCCGCGGCGTTGGCCGTGGGCGGCCCGGGCGGCGACATCGTCTTCGGCGGGCCCGGGGTGATGGCCTTCTCGGTACTCATCTTCCTGGTCGCCGGGGCGGTTCCGGCCGCGCTGGTCCTGCGCCGGATGCCGTGATCTCAGGTCAGCGGGTACGCGCCGATGGTCGGCCGGTTCCCGTCCGGCTGTCATCGGCTCCGACCCCGTCGCGGTCCGTCCCGGCAGACTGTCCGGCGCCGGCAGCGGACGGGACCGTTGCCGCCCGGTCGGCTCGTCCGGTGAGGTTGCGCTTCGCCCGCAGTGCGGGCGCCGCCGTCACAGTCGCACCCGCAATCGGCGTCGTTGCCGGGCCGGTATTCGCGTCCGCTGACGATTCGGGCGGGTCGATTGCGAACGGCGTTTCCACCGCGGAAACCGACGTTCGGGCCGACTCGGTCACCTGGGCCGGTGCCGGGAGGGCGGCTGCAGGGTTTGCCCGGACCGCCGCGGTGACACCGCCACCGCCCGCCGAGGCGCCGGGCAGCGGTGGGATCGGCGGCAGCGGCGGAAAAGGAATCAGGTCGGCAATCCACTGTGCGCTGTAGTCGAGGAAGTTCTGTGTGGCTTCGGCGATTCCAGCCTGGATGTCGGGTCCGATCTGGGCGAAGTTGAGGTCGATCAGGTCGGCGAAGCTGTACACGGCCGCTTGAACCAGCGGCTCGATGGTGAAGTAGGCCAGGTCGACCGCCGGTGCCACCCACCACAGGACCGGAACGTAGCTCAGCGCGTAATCGGCCAGCTCGAAACCGTAGGCGACCCAGGGCTCGACGGTGTCATAGGCAGTCTTGACGAAATCTCCGGCCGAGGTGACCGCACTCAGCTGGACAGTCGGCGCAGCAACCACGAGCGGGATCGTGGACCGTCCGGGGGCCGGCAGTGGTGTGACCGCGACGGCCGCCGCGACGGAACCGACGGCCGCCAGGCTCACGCCCGCTGTCAGCAGCGATCGAGCGGACATGCCGTCGGTCATGATGGACCCCTTCGTCGTTTGCCGAGATCGGGAGCGTATAGCAAATCCGCGCCGAACCGTGGGGTGATCCGGCCGAGCACCCCGGGGGCGCCGCACGTATGCGGTATTACTGTTGGGCCCATGTCGATGGTCGGGGAGCGTGATCGGGAAACGCACCCGCCGCCCGGCGGGCTTCGCAGGGTGCTGCGCCGCGCCCGCGACGGGGTGGCCCTCAACATCGACGAGGCGGCCCTGGCGATGACCGCCCGCGGGGACGACCTGGCCGACCTGTGCGCCAGCGCGGCCCGGGTCCGGGACGCCGGTTTGCGGTCAGCGGGCGTGCGCGGCCCCGGAGGCGGACTGCCCGTCACCTATTCCCGCAAGGTGTTCATCCCCGTCACCCACCTGTGTCGCGACACCTGCCACTACTGCACGTTCGTGACGGTCCCCGGAAAGCTGCGGGCAGCGGGGCGCGGAATGTTCCTCGAGCCCGGAGAAATCCTCGAGATCGCCGCCCGCGGGGCTGAACTCGGCTGCAAGGAAGCCCTTTTCACCCTCGGCGACCAGCCCGAGGCACGATGGCCGGAGGCTCGCCGATGGCTCGATGAGCGGGGCTTCGACTCGACCCTGGCCTATGTGCGGGCGATGGCCATCCGGGTGCTCGAGGAGACCGGCCTGCTGCCGCACCTCAACCCGGGGGTGATGACCTGGGCGCAGATGGCCGGACTCAAACCCGTTGCCCCCTCAATGGGCATGATGCTCGAGACCACCTCGCGACGGCTGTTCGAGACCAGGGGCCTGGCCCACTTCGGCAGCCCCGACAAGGACCCCGCCGTCCGGATCCGCACCCTCACCGATGCGGGCCGACTGTCGATCCCGTTCACCACCGGGCTGCTGGTCGGTATCGGCGAGACCGCGGCCGAGCGGGCCGACACCGTGTACGCGATCCGGCGCCTGCACAAGGAGTACGGGCACATCCAGGAAGTGATCGTGCAGAACTTCCGGGCCAAGCACCGCACCGCGATGGCGGCCGCCCCCGACGCCGATTTCGAGGAGTTCCTCGCCGCCGTCGCGGTCACCCGGCTGGTCCTGGGGCCGGACATGCGGGTGCAGGCCCCGCCCAACCTGGTCTCGGCCGAGGAGTGCCTGGCCCTGCTGAGTGCGGGCGTCGACGATTGGGGCGGGGTCTCACCGCTGACCCCGGATCATGTCAATCCCGAGAGGCCGTGGCCCGCTCTGGACGATCTGGCCGCGATCACCGCACGGGGCGGTTTCGAACTCGTCCAGCGGCTCACCGCCCAGCCCCGGTATGTCCGGGCCGGCGACGCCTGGATCGACCCGCGGGTGGCCGGCCACGTCGCGGCCCTGGCCGACCCGGTCACCGGGCTCGCTCTCGACGTACGCCCGCGGGGCCGACCCTGGCAGGAGCCGGACGAGGCGGCCACGTCACTGGGCCGAACCGACCTGAACACGGCGATCGACGGCGAGGGCCGTCGGGGCGAGGCCCGCAGCGACATGCAGACCGCCTTCGGGGACTGGAACAGCGTCCGCCTCAGGGCCGGGGAACTGATCGCCCGGGCGCCGGCGCGGCTCGACACCGATGTCGCCGCGGCCCTGCGGTGTGCCGAGCGTGACCCGGCCGGCTGCAGCGACGCCCAGTATCTGGCGCTGGCGACCGCCGACGGTGCCGCACTCGACGCCGTCACGGCCTTCGCCGACGCGGTACGGCGCGACACGGTCGGTGAGCACGTCACCTTCGTGGTGAACCGCAACATCAACTTCACCAACATCTGCTACACCGGCTGCCGGTTCTGCGCGTTCGCGCAACGCAAAGGAGACGCCGACGCGTTCGCGCTGTCGGCGCGGGAGGTCGCCGACCGGGCCTGGCAGGCGCACGTCGCGGGGGCCACCGAGGTGTGCATGCAGGGCGGGATCGACCCCGACCTTCCGGCCACCGGCTACGCCGAACTGGTGCGGGCGGTCAAGGCGCGGGTCCCGTCGATCCACGTGCATGCGTTCTCGCCGATGGAGATCGCCAACGGCGCCGCCAGGAGCGGCACCGGTATCCGGGAGTGGCTTACCGGGTTGCGCGACGCGGGCCTGGACACCATCCCCGGGACTGCCGCAGAGATCCTCGACGACGAGGTGCGCTGGGTGCTCACCAAAGGCAAACTGCCCAGCGCGCTGTGGGTGGAGATCGTCGAAACCGCGCACGAGGTGGGACTGCGGTCGAGCTCGACGATGATGTACGGCCACGTCGACAGCCCGACCCACTGGGTCGCCCACCTCAACGTGCTGCGCGGAATCCAGGATCGGACCGGGGGTTTCACCGAGTTCGTTCCGCTGCCCTTCGTGCACCACTCGTCCCCGCTCTACCTGTCCGGCGCGGCCCGGCCCGGGCCCACCCACCGGGACAATCGGGCGGTGCACGCGCTCGCGCGGATCATGTTGCACGGCCGCATCCCGCACATCCAGACGAGCTGGGTCAAGCTCGGCGTCGAGCGCACCCGCGTGATGCTCACCGGCGGCGCCGACGATCTGGGCGGCACCCTCATGGAGGAGACGATCTCGCGGATGGCCGGCTCCCAGCACGGCTCGGCCAAGACGGTCTCCGAGCTGACCGACATCGCCGCCGGGATCGGCCGGCCGGTGCGTCAGCGCACCACCACCTACGGGCCCGTTCCGGGTCGTCCCGAGCTCGCCGGGAGCAGCCGTCTGGCTATCCGGCGACCGGGACGCTGAGGTGGGCGGCGCGGGGGCGCGCGAACCAGGGCTTAATATCAGGGACAGCAGCGAGCGTTAAGCCGGACCGCTGCCCGGCGGTACCGACCGAGAGCACACCGAGGAGAACCTTCGTGACCTACGTGATCACCGAAGCCTGCGTCGACATCAAGGACAAGGCCTGCATCGAGGAGTGCCCGGTCGACTGCATCTACGAGGGTTCCCGGATGCTGTTCATCCACCCCGACGAGTGTGTGGACTGCGGTGCGTGCGAGCCGGTCTGCCCGGTCGAGGCGATCTACTACGAGGACGACGTGCCCGACCAATGGTCCGCCTACACCGCGCTCAACGCCGATTTCTTCAGCGAGCTGGGTTCCCCGGGCGGCGCCTCCAAGGTGGGCATGACCGCCAACGACCCCCAGGTGGTCAAGGACCTTCCGGTCAAGAGCGAGGACTGAGCAACCGGCGGTGTCCGATCGCTTCGCCTCTGACCCGGGCGTAGCCGCTGACCGTCGCCGGTCGGCTTCGCTGCCGGTGTTCCCCTGGGACACCCTGGCCGGCGCCGCGGCCGCCGCGCGTGCCCATCCCGACGGCATCGTCGACCTTTCGGTGGGCACCCCGGTGGATCCGGTCGCGCCCGTCATCCAGGCCGCGCTCGCGGCGGCGGCCGCCGAACCCGGCTACCCCGCGACGGCGGGGACCGCGCGCCTGCGAAGTGCGGCGGCGGCCGCGCTGGAACGCCGCTACGGGGTGACCGGCCTTGCCGACGCCGCGGTGCTGCCGGTGATCGGCAGCAAGGAACTGATCGCCTGGCTGCCGACCCTGTTGGGGCTGGGCCCCGAGGACACGGTCGTGATCCCGGAACTGGCTTACCCGACCTATGAGGTCGGCGCCCGGCTGGCCGGGGCGGCCGTTCTCGCGGCCGACTCGCTGACCCAACTCGGTCCGCGCTCCCCGGCGCTGGTCTACCTCAACTCACCGGCGAACCCCACCGGGCGCGTGCTCGGCGTGGACCACCTTCGGAAGGTCGTGGAGTGGGCGCGCGAACGCGGCGCGCTGGTCGTGTCCGACGAGTGCTACCTGGGGCTGTGGTGGGACATCGAGCCGATGTCGATCCTGCACCCGTCGGTCAGCGGCGGTGACCACACCGGACTGCTGGCCGTGCACTCGCTGTCGAAAAGCTCGTCGATGGCCGGTTACCGAGCGGGGTTCGTGGCCGGCGACCCGGCCGTCGTCGCCGAACTCCTCACCGTCCGCAAGCACGCCGGGATGATGGTCCCCACCCCGGTGCAGGCCGCGATGGTCGCCGCGCTCGACGACGACGCCCACGAGGACCTGCAACGCGCCGCCTACCACCGCCGCAGGGCGGTGCTGCTGGGTGCTCTGCGGGATGCCGGATTCACCGTCGAGCACTCCGAGGCGGGGCTGTATCTGTGGGCGACCAGGGGTGAGCCGTGCCGGCAGACCGTCGGATGGCTGGCGCAGCGCGGCATCCTGGTCGCGCCCGGCGACTTCTACGGACCCGGCGGGGTACACCATGTGCGGGTGGCGCTGACGGCCACCGACGAGCGGATCGAGACCGCCGCCGCGCGGCTGTCCGCGGGCTGACCGTCCGCGCTAGTTCATGTTCCAGGGTTCGCCGTAGGTGGTGACGTTGTCGCCG
>CAYURT010000044.1:0-27720 GCA_964447215.1 uncultured Mycobacterium sp. | reverse complement strand
TACAACGGGGCGGCGAGTTCGGTGATCCACTTCTCCCAGTGCTTCTCGCCGACGATGGCCATTTTGGAGATGTTCTTGTGGAACTCCTTGCCGAAATGCAGGTCGGCGAGCCATGCGCTGGGACGCTCAGCGGTGAATTCACCCAGATCGCAGAGGATCTGAACATCACCGTATTCGCCGACCAACTTCTCCATCTGGGGCACCAGCACGGCGTAGTCGTCCTTCGTGATCGCCCCCGAGAAGCGGTAGCCGATCACAGATCCTGAGCTTTCGTCCATTCTGGTAATCACGGTTCCAGCGAACCACGCCACTCGCGTCGGCGCCACCGGCTCTCAGTGCAACGGCAATCGCTCCAACCGGAGCAGGTTCTTGCGGGGGGCCTTGGTGTCCAGCCCCACCAGGGGGGTGCCGTCGTCCAGGATCACCAACCCCTCGGCGTTGTCGGGTTCACCGGCTATCCGCCAGGTCGCGACGGCACCGACGGTGTCGTCGGTCGGGTCGAGCAGGTCGGGCAGACGGGCGATCGAACTGCCCTGATCGGACAGCAGATACAGACGCCCGTCAGGTCCGACCGTGGCGTCGCTGATGTCCGGGAGCCGTTTGGCCAGCGCCTTGTCCAGCGACCACGTGGCGAGCGCGGTGTAGGTGAAGGCGCCGCGGGCCGGCCCGACGACGGGACGGCCGCGCTGCCAGCCGATCGGGGTCGCACCGGACGGCCCGAACTCGAGGATCGCCGCCGGATCCTTCTCCTTGACCACCAGCAGATGCCCCCCGCCGGTGAGCACCAGCGATTCGCCGCGGGATGAGCGGTCGCCCAGCCAGGCCTCGCGCAACCGGTGGCCCTCGGGGATCTCGAGGTGGATCTCGCCCACCAGCGAAGTCGACGCCAGGTCCAGGTGGAGCACCCGGGCCGGCTGCTCCTGCAGGACCAGCGCACCGTCCCGGCCGACCGGTTCGATCGCCTCGAACTGAACACCGCGGTCAGGCAGCCCCAAACCGCTCAGGTCGGTACCCGTCCAGCGCAGCGGCCAGACCCCGGTCTCGGCGCTGAACAGCACCGGCTCGTGGTCACCGACCGCGATGACCCGCGAACCCCGGCAGGCAAGACCCGAAACCTCGCGGAGCGGCACGTCGCCCACATCGAGGACCGCCAGCTTGGGTGACTTGGCCATCACCGAACATCCTGCCCGGACGATCCGGGCGGAGTGGCCGGATACCGCGAATGACCATCGCGGATCGGGGGCTTCCGCGTTGCGCGGCATCCGGCCACCGTCGCGGGAACAGCGCCGACCACCGGGGGGAGACGGCCGGCGTTGCAACTCCCGCACCCCGCCGGCGCAGCTGTCGCAACGCAGCGGAGCGATGTTCCGGAACCTAACAGCCCCCGGCGACCGGACGCTGCCACGTTCCCCCGGGGCTGTGGATAACGTGCGGCGCCGGCGTGAGACACGACACACAACCCGGCCGGGAACAAGCCCGCGCGCCCGATCGTCTGACACAGTAGAGGAACGCTCGACCCGCGAACCGCTGCAGAGCCACCGAGGGAGGACCCCCATGACCGCAACGCTGGCCCGTCCCGAACTGACCAAGTCCGATCGTTGCGATCGCTGCGGGGCAGCGGCACGTGTCCGAGCCAAGCTGCCCTCCGGGGCCCAACTGCTGTTCTGCCAGCACCATGCGAACCAGCATCAGGCCAAGCTGGCCGAATTGTCGGCGGTGCTGGAGGTCAACTCCGAGCAGGAGTGATGGAGTAATCCGGCGGGTCAGCGCAACTCGGCCGGTGACCGTGCGCGATCCTGGAAGGCCATGACCGGCAAACCCGCCGCACCCGACCGCCACCAACTCCGGCGGGTCATCAAGCGCACCCTGACCAAGAGTTGGGACGACTCGATCTTCTCCGAATCCGCCCAGGCCGGATTCTGGTCGGTGCTGTCGCTTCCGCCCCTGCTGCTCGGGATGCTCGGCAGCCTCGCCTACATCGCGCCGCTCTTCGGCCCGGACACCCTCACGACGATCCAGGACCAGCTGGTTAGCACCGCGAGCAGGTTCTTCTCAACCAACATCGTCGACGAGATCATCGCGCCCACGGTGCAGGAGATCGTCATCGGCGCGCGCGGCGAGGTGATCTCGCTGGGTTTCGTCATCAGTCTGTGGGCCGGGTCGTCGGCGATATCGGCGTTCGTCGACTCCGTGGTGGAGGCCCATGACCAGACACCGCTACGCCACCCGGTTCGGCAACGGTTCTTCGCTCTGGGCCTCTACGTCGTTGCGCTCGCCTTTCTGATCGCGGCCGCGCCGCTGGTTGCGCTGGGGCCCCGGGCCATCGGGGCGCACATCCCCGAGGGGTTCGAGGACGTGCTCCGCTTCGGCTACTACCCGATGCTGTTCGCCGGACTGGTGGCGGCGGTGACGATCCTCTACCGCGTGGCGCTACCGGAACCACTGCCCACCCACCGGCTGATCTGGGGAGCGCTGCTGGCGACGACGGTCTTCGCGGTCACGACGGCGGGGCTGAGGGTGTACCTGCAATACATCACCCGAACCGGATACACCTACGGTGCCCTGGCGACGCCGATCGCGTTTCTGCTGTTCGCCTTCTTCCTGGGCTTCGCGATCATGATCGGCGCCGAACTCAACGCCGCCATCGAGGAGGAATGGCCGGCGCCGCCGCCGCACTGGCACCGTTGGCGGGCCCGGCGGGCCCAGCGGGACCGGAAAGCCGCGACCGGCCCGGTTCCGGGTCCCGCACCGGACGGGCCCGGCGCACCCCGAGCCCGGCCCGATGAGCGCTCCGAGGCGCCCCAACCGCGTCAGGCGGCGATCAGGCCCTCTTGAGGGTCTCGTAGATGCGCTTGCAGTCCGGGCACACCGGCGAACCCGGCTTGGCGGCCTTCGTCACCGGAAAGACCTCCCCGCACAGCGCCACGACATGCGTTCCCATCACCGCGCTCTCGGCGATCTTGTCTTTCTTGACGTAGTGGAAAACCTTGGGGGCATCGTCGTCGCTGCCGTCGTCGACGCGTTCCTCGCTGTCGGTGCGTTCGAGAGTGTCTGTTCTCATCCGCCCATTGTGCCGTGCGCACCCGCCCGGCGGTAAGACAGCCGTAACAAAATGCCCCTCGTCGCGGGCCGCCCGGCTGTGGAACAGTAGGAGCATGGAACGGGAATTGGGTTTCGACGACGACGGTCGCCCTGTTCTCATCACCCGTGCCGAGTACTCCTACGAGGATCAGCACCGGCAGCGGGTTCGCAAGTATCTGACCATCATGTCGTGGCGTATACCGGCTTTCGTCGCCGCCGCCGTCGCCTACGGGATCTGGCACAACGGCCTTATCTCGCTCGCCATCCTCGCGGCCTCGATCCCACTGCCCTGGATGGCGGTCCTCATCGCCAACGACCGGCCGCCACGTCGTGCCGAGGAGCCCCGGCGTTTCCCAGATGCGCCCGAACGCACTGCTCTGTTCCCCCGCTCGGAACGGCCGGCCCTGGAGTCAGGTTTGACCGGCACCGCACATCAGCGGGCGGCGCAGCCGCACGACGACCGTTCCTTCTGACCGGTTTTTCTTAGCACATTCTCAACAACCGCGTCCGGTTTCCCCACGTCACAGGTGTGGGCGCGGCCACGGGCGGGAACTCCTGACCACAGCGAGCCGTTGACGGCATAACAGGTTCCCCCAAATGGGAGGTCATCATGGCGAACGCCACCACCGGTATCGACAACGACTTGGACGCCCAGAGCCCAGCCGCTGATCTTGTGCGCGTCTATCTCAACGGAATCGGTAAGACTCCCCTGCTCAGCGCCGCCGACGAGGTGGAGTTGGCCAAGCGGATCGAGGCGGGCCTCTACGCGCGGCACCTGCTTCAGACCCGCCGTCGGCTGGGTGAGAAGCGCAAGCGCGACCTCGTCGAGGTCGCCCGCGACGGCGAAGCCGCCCGAGGCCACCTCCTGGAGGCGAATCTGCGCCTGGTGGTGTCGCTGGCCAAGCGCTACACCGGTCGCGGGATGCCGTTGCTCGACCTGATTCAGGAGGGCAACCTGGGTTTGATCCGCGCGATGGAGAAGTTCGACTACGCCAAGGGTTTCAAATTCTCCACCTATGCGACGTGGTGGATCCGGCAGGCGATCACCCGCGGTATGGCGGACCAGAGCCGGACCATTCGGCTGCCGGTTCACCTGGTCGAGCAGGTCAACAAACTCGCCCGGATCAAGCGGGAGATGCATCAGCAGCTCGGCCGGGAGGCCACGGACGAGGAACTCGCCGAGGAATCAGGCATCCCCGTCGAGAAGATCAACGACCTGCTCGAACACAGCCGTGACCCGGTGAGCCTGGACATGCCGGTCGGCAGCGAGGAGGAAGCTCCCCTCGGTGACTTCATCGAGGACGCCGAGGCGATGTCGGCCGAGAACGCCGTCATCTCCGAACTCCTGCACACCGACATCCGCCACGTGCTGGCCACCCTCGACGAACGCGAACAACAGGTCATCCGCCTGCGGTTCGGCCTGGATGACGGTCAGCCGCGCACACTGGACCAGATCGGGAGGCTGTTCGGCCTCTCCCGGGAGCGGGTGCGTCAGATCGAGCGCGAAGTCATGGCGAAGCTGCGTCACGGCGAACGTGCCGACCGGCTCCGCTCCTACGCCAGCTGAAGGGCTCGCAGAAGGCCCGTCTGCCCCTGCCTGACCGCTAGACTGGCGGCGCGACGGAGGGCGCCCAGATGAATGACTTGGTGGACACCACCGAGATGTACTTGCGGACCATCTACGACCTCGAGGAAGAGGGCGTCGTGCCGTTGCGCGCGCGGATCGCCGAGCGCCTCGAACAGAGCGGCCCCACGGTCAGCCAGACCGTGGCGAGGATGGAGCGCGACGGGCTGGTGCGGGTTGCCGGGGACCGTCACCTCGAACTTACCGAGAAGGGCCGCACTCTCGCGGTCGCGGTCATGCGCAAACACCGCCTCGCCGAGCGGCTGCTGGTCGACATCATCGGTTTACCGTGGGAAAGCGTGCACGCCGAGGCCTGCCGCTGGGAGCACGTGATGAGCGAGGACGTCGAGCGCCGCCTGATCACCGTGCTGGACAACCCGACGGTCTCGCCGTTCGGTAACCCGATTCCGGGGCTGGCGCTGCTCGGCCTGAACGATGCCGATGCCGACCTCGACGGCCAAGCCGTCGAAGCGGACGTAAACCTGGTGCGGCTGACCGAGTTGCCGGCGGGAGCCTCAGTCGCCGTGGTGGTTCGCCAACTGACCGAGCACGTTCAGGGCGACGTGGCCCTGATCGGACGTCTCAAGGACGCCGGGGTGGTTCCCAACGCAAGGGTGCTGGTGGAGACGGGCCCCAGCGGGGACATCACCATCGTCGTCGGCGGGCACCAGAATGTGACACTGCCCCACGAGATGGCGCACGCGGTTCGGGTGGAGAAGGTCTAGAACTTCCAGGAGCTACCCGGCCCGGCGGCGGAAGCCCTGCCGCGGCGGCAGCCGGACGCCGAGCCTTTCGGCCAGTCGGTATCCGGTGTCGGCCAGTTCGCGGATCTGTTCGGGCCGCATACCCGACTGCAGCGCGGTGTCCAGCATTCCAGCCATCCGGTGGGCGGGATCCGCCCGCAGTGCCGCCTCGAGGGAGATTCCCGCCAAGGGGCCATCGCCGCGCGCGTAGGCCGAAAATGCCAACAGCACAAGTGCTTCCACTCGCCATGGATCGGGGAGCGTCCGCGCCAGCAGACCCCAGAGCGCCTCAGCGGCAGCGGCCTGCGATCCCACGGCCAGCGCGTACAGCGTGTCGCGGACCGCGACGTCGATCAGCGAGCACGCCATCGCGACGATGTCGACTTCCGCCGGTTGCCCGCCGTTGGACACCTGCGCGGCCGCGGCCATCGCCCGCTCCACATCGGCACGCCCGCAGCCGTCCGGATCTGCGGTCCACCGCCCGACACGTCTCGCGTCCCCGGCCCTCAGCGCGTCGGCCAGACCCGCCGCCCGCTCCGGGTCGGACACCGCCACGACCTCCTGCAGGTCAGCGCGCCGATCGTAGAGTCGGCGACCGTCCAGGACCGCGGCCACGGCCAGCGGCGATGAGCCGGGATCATCCACGGTGCCGTGGGCCCCGCAGCCGTCGACGCAATGCCAGGTGCCGCCGGCCTCGATCCGGTCCACGACATGGGCCTCGGCGAGACGAACTCCGTTCTCGGCCAGTGCCGCGGACAGCTGCTGGCACAGTCGGCGATGCTCGTCATCGCAGGCCGGACACAACGCCGCCTCAGCGTCGACGATCACCGCGACCGCCGCGTCGGCACCCGAGGAAGCGACGACCCCGGCGAGTTGACCGACATCGCCCAGCAGGTCCTCGACCAGATCGGCACGCATCACCGCCCCCAGCTGACCAGCCTCCAGGGAGACCAGGACCAGGGAATTCTCCGGAACGAAACCCAGAACGGCCGGCAGCGCCGCGATCAGCGCGCCGGGACGGTCGAAACGGAACATCGAGTGCTGTGCGGTCATGCGGACGACGTTCTCAATGCACCCCGTCAATCAGGGCACGGCGGGTCGGCGCGGCCGGCTCGGCTGTGGACACGATCACGGCTGTGGACGAACTCCCTCGACACCCCCCTCAGCGCCCCGGGGCGGCTCAGGGAACGTCTACGGCGCCGGATGCGTTATTCAGGGCAAGTGAGGAGGCGTAACTGGATGTCTGACGACTATCAGCAGCCCGATCGAATCTATGAGCTGGAGTTTCCGGCTCCCGCGCTGAAATCGGCCGACGGGCGTGGGCCGGTGATGATTCACGCTCTCGAGGGATTCTCCGATGCCGGGCACGCGATCCGGCTGGCTGCCACGCACCTGAAGTCCGCGCTGGACTCGGAGTTGGTCGCATCCTTCGCCATCGACGACCTCCTCGACTACCGCTCGCGTCGGCCGGCGATGACGTTCAAGACCGACCACTTCACGCGCTACGACGATCCCGAGCTCAACCTCTACGCGCTGCGCGACAGCCTCGGCACACCGTTTCTGCTGCTGGCGGGCTTGGAGCCGGATCTGCGGTGGGAGCGCTTCGTGACGGCCGTGCGACTGCTGGCCGAACGCCTCGGGGTCCGGCAGACGATCGGGCTGGGGACGATACCGATGGCCGTTCCACACACCCGGCCGGTGTCGATGACGGCGCACTCCAACAACCGCGACCTGATCGCCGACCATCAGCCCTGGGTGGGCGAGGTGCAGGTACCGGGCAGCGCATCTAATCTGCTGGAGTACCGGATGGCCCAGCACGGCCACGAGGCGGTCGGCTTCACTGTCCACATCCCGCACTACCTAGCCCAGACCGACTACCCCGCCGCCGCCGAGGCCCTCTTGGAGCAGGTCGCCAAAACGGCCGCGCTGACGTTCCCGATGTCGGCGCTGTCCGAGGCCGCCGAGCAGGTCCGCCAGAAGATCGACGAGCAGGTCTCGGCATCAGCGGAGGTCGCCCAGGTGGTCAGCGCCCTGGAAGGCCAGTACGACGCGTTCGTGGCCGCCCAGGAAAACCGCTCGCTGTTGGCCCGCGACGAGGACCTGCCCAGCGGTGAGGAGCTGGGCGCGGAATTCGAACGGTTCCTGGCCGAGCACGCCGCCGATTCCAATGACGGCAAGGACGGGCCGGACGGCCAGGGCTGACGCCGCCGCCCTCGCCCGCCGTTGCGGCGTAGGGTCGGGTTATGAGCATCGACGTGACGGTGCTGCGGGTGTTCACCGATTCGCTGGGTAGGTTCGGCAACCCGCTCGGCGTCGTCGACTCGTCCGCCGTGCCGCCCGGCGAGCGGCAACGGATTGCCGCGGAGCTCGGCTACAGCGAGACGGTGTTCGTCGAGAACCCGGCGTCGGGGTCATGCACCGCCCACGCCCACATCTTCACCCCCGAAACCGAGTTGCCGTTCGCCGGCCATCCCGCCGTGGGTGTGGCCTGGTGGCTGCGCAACCTGGGCACCCCGGTGCACACGCTGCAGCTTCCGGCCGGGATCGCGCAAATCCGCTATCCGGACCCGGAAACGGCAGCCGTGGTGGCTCGTTCGGAGTGGGCCCCGGAGTTCGCCATCCACGATCTCGGTTCGGCCTTCGAGGTCGAATCCGCCTCACCGGCCGACTACCCCGACGACATCGCCCACTACCTGTGGGCCTGGGTGGACGCCGAGAACGGCCGGCTGCGGTCCCGGATGTTCGCCGCGAATCTCGGGGTCGCCGAGGACGAGGCGACCGGCTCAGCCGCGGTCCGCATGACCGATTACCTGAACCGGGATTTGACGATCATTCAGGGTCGGGGCTCACGGATCGACACGACCTGGAATCCTGAGGGCTGGGTCACCGTCACCGGGCGAGTGGTGTTCGACCAGGCCCGGCAGCTCAACTGAGACGCGCCCCCGGCGACGGTCAGCGGGAGGTGCCGACGCTCCGGTGCGCCCGAAGCGCCTCGATCTCACGTTCGAAGTCCTCCGCAGAACTGAACGACCGGTAGACCGACGCGAACCGCAGATACGCGACCTCGTCGAGCTCACGCAGCGGGCCGAGGATGGCCAGTCCGACCTCATTGCTCGGCACCTCGGCCGAACCGCCCGCCCGGATGGTGTCCTCCACCTGCTGGGCGAGAAGGTGCAGCGCATCATCATCGACCTGGCGGCCCTGACACGCCCTACGCACCCCGCTGATCACCTTTTCCCGACTGAACGGCTCGGTGACTCCACTGCGCTTGACCACGGCAAGAACAGCGGTCTCGACCGTGGTGAACCGGCGACCGCAGTCCTGGCACGCCCGCCGCCTGCGGATCGCCTGCCCCTCGTCGGCCTCGCGGGAGTCGACCACCCGGGAATCGGGATGACGACAGAAAGGACAGTGCATGACCACTCCCTCATCTCCGTCATGACCCGACGTCAGGGAGCCTACCCGCCGGGGTGGCCCGGCACCGACCGCGCAGCAGATCACCTGCCACCCCGCCGCCGCCATGTCAGCCCAGCGGTGCGATCAGGGTCTGCCCGGCACCCGGCCCGTCAGCGCCGAGCTTGTTGAGGTCCCGGATCCGGTCGACGACCTGCTCAGGCGCAGACTCGGGGGCAACCCGGGCGGCCAGCTGGCCCAAGGTCTCCCCCGGCAGCATCTGCACCACTCCCAGCCGGCCCGGAACCGGGGAGCCCGCCGCCGGAAGGCCCTCGGCGCTGAGATGGCCGCCGCTGAACTGAGCGATGACGCCCAGCCAGAGTGTGATCAGGGCGGTCAGCGCCGCCAGTCCGACGGCCACCGAGGTCCGCACCGGCCGCACCGGGCGGTCGATCCGCGCGACGGCGATCCCGCGTGCCCGGTAACGCAGCGGGGCGATCGGCGGACGGGCCGGCCCCGGCCGCCGCTCGCAGCCCCGCACCGGGCCGGGTCCGACGCCGGGTCCGACGCCGGGTCCAATGCCGCGCCTGGCAGCACCGCGCGGCTGCCGGACCGCCTGGTTCACCGCGCCGCGGCGGATCTCAGTCCCCCGAATCGAGTCCAGTCCAGGATCGAGAATCGTCACGTCGGCTCCCTCCGCATGGTTTCGCTTATGTGTTCGAAACTGTACTCGCTCACCTGTTCGATTTCCGAACATTTGATCGAGCGTGTCGAATGCTAAGGCGGGCCTCCGACAAAAAACCCGCGTGTGCGACACGCTCGAACACATGTTTGATCCTGTCGGTCCGGACCGCTAGATTCGGTGCCATGAGCGAAATCGACAAGACCTCGCAGGGCGGTTCGCCGGCCCCCTCGCGCCAGTCCGGAACGGGTCTCACCGAGCGCCAACGCACGATCCTCGACGTGATCCGTGCGTCCGTGGTCAGCCGGGGCTATCCGCCGAGCATCCGGGAGATCGGCGACGCGGTGGGCCTGACCTCGACCTCCTCGGTCGCCCACCAGTTGCGCACCTTGGAGCGCAAGGGCTATCTGCGGCGCGATCCCAACCGCCCGCGCGCCGTCGACGTCCGCGGCGCCGAGGGCGGCGAGGGTTCAACGCAGCCCGCTGTCACCGAGGTGGCCGGATCGGACGTTCTTCCCGAACCCACCTTCGTGCCGGTGCTGGGCCGCATCGCCGCCGGCGGGCCGATACTGGCCGAGGAGGCCGTCGAGGATGTTTTCCCGCTCCCGCGCGAACTGGTCGGCGAGGGTTCGCTGTTCCTGCTCAAAGTGGTGGGCGAGTCGATGGTCGATGCGGCGATCTGTGACGGCGACTGGGTTGTCGTGCGTCAGCAGAACGTGGCCGACAACGGCGACATCGTTGCGGCGATGATCGACGGAGAAGCGACCGTCAAGACCTTCAAGCGCACCGGCGGGCAGGTGTGGCTGATGCCGCACAACCCGGCCTTCGACCCGATCCCCGGCAACACGGCGGCGATCCTGGGCAAGGTCGTCACCGTTATCCGGAAGGTCTAGGGCTACTCCGGAGCCCGGACGAACCCGTTGGCCTGCGCCACTTCCTCGCTGGCGAACCACACTTCGGGCAAGGTGTTGTCATATAGCGCCGAGTCGGGGGTGTAGTACATGCCGGAGTGGGTGTTGGCCTTGATGAAATACCCCTCAGGCGGCTGGTAGGGGTCGGCCAGAGGCAGATGGATGGCCGGCCGCCACGGCTCGGTGCCGGGCTGCTCGGACTCCTCACCGGCAGCCTGCCCCGACTCCTCCGCCGTCCACCGTTCGACGACGACCTCTCCGCCGCCCGAATCCGACGGGTACCCGGTGCTGAAGTCCTCGACCACCTCGGCGGTTTCCACGACGACGGCCTCGCGATCGGAGTCGAACTCAGCGGTCCACAACTCAGCCTGGACGGCCTCGGTGGCCTCCATCTCGGTGTCCGCCTCATCGGCGGCGTGACGGCGGCGGCGCCCGCCGGTGCCCTCGACATCGAGCCGCCAGACCGATGCCGCGGAGTCGGCGTCGTCCGCGGAGTGCCGGCCCGCATCCGACTGCCGCTCCCATTCGCCGGATTCGGCCGACGCTCCGAAACCGGCCAGCTCAGCCTCGCTGGGAACGCGGGTCGGAGCGGTGTCGATCGCATCCTCGTCGCTGTCGAAGTCGCCCTCGCCCGACCAGCTGGTCGGGGAACCCGCGCCGCGCCAGCCGCTCTCGGAATCCTCGCCGGCGAAGAACCCGCCCTCGTAGTCACGATCGTCCTTGCCGGCCGCCGCCGAGCGCCGCCGGGACCACACCGCCAGCAGCGGGAGGAGCAGCAACAACGGCACGATCAGCGCCAGCCACCACCATGCCGAGGCGCCCTTCCCGGCCCCACCGGAGTCCGCGCTGCCGGCCGGGGCCTGGGCGACCGCGTCCGGAAGCTCCAGCCCGGACAGCTCGGCGGCCAGGCCCGCTGGGTCGCTGCTGTACTCCTTGGTCGCGCTGTTGAAGGAGATCTCCCCGCCAGTGAACTTCTGGGTCACCGTGTCGCCCTTGGAGGTCTGCTCGCCGGTGGGCACGCCGAGCGAGCCGGTCGCGGCGCCCAACTGCTGCCACGCGGCGTTGATGGCGCCGCGTACGACGATCGCGCCGGTGTCGGGCGTCCAGAAGATGACCGGGTTGTCCGGTGCGCTGAACGCACTCACCCTGCTGTTGGGCGCACCGCCCTCGGTCTCGGCGCCGATCGGCACCCCGAGATCACCGTCGGGTCCGCCGAGGGACTCGTACTTGGCCAGGATCGCCCCGGTCAGGGCATGGGCACCGGTCTCGGGCGTGTAGAAAATCTTGCCGCTGGCATAACCCTGGGCGGCGCCGCCGTCGCCGAAAGCGGTCTGCTCGCCCTGGCGAGCGCCCAACGGCCCGCCCAGCCCGCCGCTGGCCCGCCACGCCATGTTGATCATGGTGGTGGCGTCGCGGGGCACATCCAGGCCGGCCAGGCTGTCGGCGAGTTCGGCCGGAACCGTGCTGAAGGTGTTGTCCTTGGAGTTCCAGGAGATCTCACCGCCGCTGAAACGCTGGCTCACCACGTCACCGTCGTAGCGCTCTTCCTCCACCGGGACACCCATCGTTCCCGACGAACCGCCCAGCGCGTCCCAGGCCGCGTTGATCGCTCCACGCACCGCCCACGCCCCGGTCTCGGGGGTCCAGAAGATCGCCGGCTTGTCGCTGGCGTTGAACGTGCTGACCCGGCTCTCCGGCCCGATCAGGCCGGGCACCTCGTCCAGCGTGGGGAACCCCAGATCGCTGTCGGCGGGTCCGCCCAGTGACTCGTACTTGTCGAGCACCGCGCCGTAGAGCAGGTGGGCTCCGGCGTCGGGGGTGAAGAAGATCTTGCCCTCGGAGAAATCCTGTGCGTAGCCGCCACCGACCGCATAGGGATCGCCGTCCGGGCTTCCGACCACCGAATCGGCGCCGCCGGCCGCCTGCCACGCGGCGCTGATGGCGTCGGCGGCCTCACTCTCCGGTGAGGCCTTGGCCATGGGCGCCCACAGCGCCACCGCGGCTGCGGTGGCGACCACACCGACGGCCAGCCGCCGAGCCGCCCGGAAAAGACTGATGTCTACCCTGGTCATGCACCCACTCCCGCGTTCTGAATTGAAGCGCCGTAAATGCCGCGTCGTACGACAAACGTTCCCATATAAAGTCCGGGTTAGCTAAGCACGACATGCCAAAGCGCACAGAATCTGAATCCGAATCGAAATACAATTAATGGCGGAAATTGATCTGCGCGGACGCTCTGCTCGAGGCGAGGGCGACCATGTCCGGCGTTCAGCGAGCGAAGAAATCAGCGGGATCAAATTCCCATGCTGCGCCCGACAATCTCCTTCATGATTTCGGTGGTTCCGCCGTAAATGGTCTGGACACGGGCGTCCAGGAAAGCCCTGGCAACGTTGTATTCCCGCATATAGCCGTATCCGCCGTGCAACTGCACGCAGCGGTCCACCAGTTTCACCTGGGCCTCGGTGGTCCACCACTTGGCCATCGCCGCCTGCTCGACGGTCAGCTTGCCCTCCAAGTGCAGCTTGATGAACTCGTCGACCATGATGCGCACCGCGGTCGCCTCGGTGGACAGCTCGGCCATCAGGAACCGGCTGTTCTGGAACGACCCGATCGGCTTGCCGAACGCCTTGCGCTCCTTGACGTAGGTGAGCGTCTCCTCGAGCACCGCCTCCATGGCCGCGGCGGCCATGATGGCGATCGAGAGGCGCTCCTGGGGCAGGTTCTGCATCAGGTAGATGAAGCCGAGGCCCTCCTCGCCGAGCAGGTTCTCGGCCGGCACCGCGACGTCGGTGAACGACAGTTCGGCGGTGTCCTGGGCGTCCATGCCGACTTTGTCGAGGTGACGGCCGCGTTCAAAGCCGGCCATTCCACGCTCGACCGCCAGCAGCGAGAAACCCTGCGCCCCCTTGTCGGGGTCGGTCTGGGCGACCACGATCACCAGGTCGGCGTTGATGCCGTTGGTGATGAAGGTCTTGGAGCCGTTGAGGATGTAGTGGTCACCGTGCTTGACGGCGCGGGTCCGGATGCCCTGCAGGTCACTCCCGGTGCCCGGTTCGGTCATCGCGATCGCGGTGATCATCTCGCCGGTGCAGAACTGCGGCAACCAGCGCTGCTTCTGCTCCTCGGTGGTCAGTTCGAGCAGATAGGGCGCCACGACGTCGTTGTGCAGGGAGAACCCGAGGCCGCTGTAGCGGCCCGCGACCGTCTCCTCGCACACGACGGTGTTGTAGCGGAAGTCCGGATTTCCGCCGCCGCCGTACTCCTCGGGCATCGCCATGCCGAGGAAGCCCTGCTTACCGGCCTCCAGCCAGACCCCCCGGTCGACGATCTTGTCCTTTTCCCACTGGTCGTGGAACGGGGCCACGTGCTTGTCCAGGAAAGCCCGGTAGGACTCCCGGAACAGGTCATGTTCGGGCTCGAAGATCGTTCGCGAGAAATTGACGGCTTTGGTGGCGTTGCCCATGGTGACCTCCTGTGGCACTTCCCTTTGCACCGAGGATAGACCAACCGGATGGTTGGGCAGGGATTGAGCCTCAGCCGCCGCCATCGGTCGTGAATGGCCGCAGCGCCGCCGCCAGCGGAGCCCCGACCCGCGCCTTCACCCGGGTGCCGTGCTCGGTGTGCTCGGCGGCGTCGACGCGGCCGTCGTCGTGCAGGCGGGCGACCAGATCCCCGCGGTCGTAGGGAATCGTGACATCGACAGCTACCTCACGGGGCTCGACCAGTTCACCGAGCCGGGTGCGCAGCCGGTCGACGCCCTCGCCGGTCCGGGCCGAGACGAACACCGCCCCGGGCAGCGCCCGGCGCAGCTGGGCCAGCATCAGCTCCGTCGCGGCGTCGAGTTTGTTGACCACGAGCAACTCCGGCACGGGCGGCGCGTCGTGCTCCGAGGCCACCTCGCCGATCACCTGGCGGACCGCCTCGATCTGTGCGATCGGGTCGACGTCGGATCCGTCGACGACGTGCACCAGCAGGTCCGCGTCGACGACCTCCTCCAGCGTGGAGCGGAACGCCTCGACGAGTTGGGTCGGCAGGTGCCGGACGAAGCCGACCGTGTCGGTGAGCACGAACGGCCGGCCGTCGTCGAACTGGCCGCGCCGGGTGGTGGGTTCGAGGGTGGCGAACAGCGCGTCCTGCACCAGGACCCCGGCCCCGGTGAGCGCGTTGAGCAGACTGGACTTGCCGGCGTTGGTGTAGCCGACGATCGCGATCGAGGGAACCTCACTGCCCCGCCGGCGGCTGCGCTGGGTGTCGCGAACCTGCTTCATGTTCTTGATCTCGCGGCGCAGCCGCGCCATCCGCTCCCGGATCCGGCGGCGGTCGGTCTCGATCTTCGTCTCACCGGGGCCGCGCAGGCCCACGCCCCCGCCGGCACCGCCGGCCCGGCCGCCCGCCTGCCTGGACATCGACTCGCCCCAGCCGCGCAGCCTGGGCAGCATGTACTCCATCTGGGCCAGCGCCACCTGGGCCTTGCCCTCGCTGCTGGTGGCGTGCTGGGCGAAGATGTCCAGGATCAGCGCGGTCCGGTCGATCACCTTGACCTTGACCACTTTTTCCAGCGCGGTGAGCTGGGCCGGACTCAGCTCGCCGTCGCAGATCACGGTGTCGGCGCCGGTCGCGATCACGATCTGGCGCAGTTCCTGGGCCTTGCCCGATCCGATGTAGGTCGCCGGGTCGGGTTTGTCGCGGCGCTGAATGAGGCCTTCGAGAACTTCGGATCCGGCGGTCTCGGCCAGTGCGGCCAGCTCGGCCAGGCTCGCCTCGGCGCTGGCTGCGCTGCCCTCGGTCCAGACCCCGACCAGCACCACCCGCTCCAGCCGGAGTTGGCGGTACTCGACCTCGGAGACGTCGGCCAGTTCGGTGGACAGCCCGGCGACCCGGCGCAGCGCGGAGCGGTCCTCGAGGGCGAGTTCGCCGAGGCTGGGTTCGGCGGGGTCCGGGTCAGATTCGCTCATGGCCGCTTCCGATGGTGCCACGCTCGCGGGGCCCCGCGCACCCCGATGCGCGGGCGGACCCTAGCGGTGGGCCGGCCACCAGCCCTCGGTGAGTTCACCCCGCGCCACCAGCACCGACGGCCCGCGCAGGAAACTGGTGGACTCGGTGATCTGCACCTCGACCGCGCCGCCGGGCACCCGCACCCGCATCGTCCCGGTCGGCGCGTTCCGATGAGCCAGCGCCGCCACCGCGGCGGCCACCGTCCCGGTTCCGCAGGAACGGGTCTCGCCGACGCCGCGCTCGTGCACTCGCATGCTCACCTCGCCGTCGGCCGGGACGGTGAGCACCTCGACGTTGACCCCGTCCGGAAACTGATCCCTGTCGAAGGCCACCGGCGCGGACACGTCGAGCCCGGCCAGCGCGACCTCGTCGAGTTCGGGGTCCAGGCAGGCCAGGTGCGGGTTGCCGACGTCGACCGCGATCCCGGCCATCCGGCGCCCGCCCACGGTCGCGAACCCCGATCCGAGCCGGTTGACCTTGCCCATCTCGACGGTGACGTCGGCGGCGAGCCGGTCGGCGTGGTGCACGACGACCGGCCGGGGCCCGGCGAGCGAACCGACGACGAAGGCTCCGCGGGTCTCCAGGCCGGTGGCGTGCAGGTAGTGGGCGAAGACCCGCACCCCGTTGCCGCACATCTGGGCGACCGATCCGTCGGCGTTGCGGTAGTCCATGTACCAGTCGCCGCCGTCGACGCCGTCGGGCAACCGGTCGAGGACCCCGGCGGCCAGCGCCGCGCCGGCAGTGGTGACCCGCAGCACCCCGTCAGCGCCCAGACCGCGGCGCCGGTCGCACAGCGCGGTGACCGCCGCCACGGTGAGGTCGACCTCGGCGGGCACGTCCTCGAGCAGCACGAAATCGTTCTGCGTCCCGTGGCCCTTGGCGAAGATCACGGGGTCGAGGATACGTCCCGCCAGCGTCTCAGCACGGCCCCGAGCAGGCCGGTCCGATTGCCGTCGACCCAGTGGATCCGGTGGTCGCGACGGAACCAGGACCGCTGACGCCGCACGTAGCGCCGGGTGCCGATGAAGGTCGACTCCCTGGCCCGGTCCAACTCGGCCGGTTCGGCTCCGGCGTCGAGGGCCTCGATCACCTGGGCGTAGCCCAGCGCGCGAGCCGCCGTGATCCCCTGACGAAGGCCCCGCCCCAGCAGTGAGCGCACCTCATCGACCAGCCCGTCGCTGAACATCTCCTCGGTGCGCCGGGCCAGGCGGTCGTCGAGAATGTCGGTGGGACAGTCCAATCCGATGATCGTCGTGTCCCAGCGCTGCCGACCGATCCGCGGGGCCGAAGCGGCGAACGGCCGTCCGGTGAGTTCGATGACCTCCAGCGCACGCACGATCCGCCGGGTGTCGCTGGGCAGGATCGCCGCCGCGGCGGCCGGATCCCTGGCCGCCAGTTCAGTGTGCAGCGCGGCGGACCCCGCCTCGCCGAGCCGGGCCTCCCAGCGGGCCCGCACCGCCGGGTCCGTCGCCGGGAACTCCCAGTCGTCGAGCAGCGCCTGGACGTACATCATCGAGCCGCCGACGATCACCGGCACCGACCCGCGGGCCATGACCGATTCCACGTCGGCGACCGCGGCCTGCTGGTAGCGGGCGACGGTGGCCAGGTCGGTGACCTCCAGGACGTCGAGCTGGTGATGCGGGATTCCACGCCGCCGCGGCACCGCCAGCTTGGCCGTTCCGATGTCCATGCCCCGGTACTGCTGCATCGCGTCGGCGTTGACGATCTCCCCCCCGAGTGCCTCGGCGACCTCGAGCGCCAGCTGGGACTTGCCGGTACCGGTGGGCCCGACGATCGCGATCGGTCTCACGGCGCCGCGGCGTCGGGGATCCAGACCCCGACGAAGTAGCCCACCCCGAACGGGCCCGCGCGGGCGAGTTCACGCGCCGGGCAGGCAGAGGGCCCGGCGAGGCCGGCCAGCACCTGGTAGGCGACCCTGCCCACGCTGCCGGTGGCGAGTTCGGCCACGGCGCCCGGATCGCCGGCGGCCAGCGCGTCGTCGAGCGCGTCCTGCGCCTGCTGCGCGGCCGGGTCGTAGCCGCCCGGCGCGGCCTGGGTCAGGGTGTTGGCACCGTCTGCGACCACCAGCACACCGACCGGCTCGTCCATCCGGTCGATCTCGGCACGCAATGCCCGGCCCCGGCTGACCGCCTCACCCGCCGGGGTGTCCGAGCCGAAGACCCGCACCTCGACCTCGCCGCCGGGGTTGACCTGGCCGCGCAGCCAGCCGGCCCACAGCGCGCACAGTGGCAGCTCCACGGGCCGGTCCGGAGCCTCGGGCCCCAGCGTCACCGCCACATCGACGCCGTACCCGGCGTAACTGCCGCGGGTGGCGGGGCCGAGGACCCGTTCGGCGCCGCCGGCCCCGACCGCGATCCACCGGGCGGGCAGGGCGGCCGCCGCCCGCAGGGCCGCCGCCCGGACCGCGTCCACCTCGGCGGCGGCCGCTCCGGCCAGCCCGGGCACCAGGACCGGGGCGGAGGGGGTCACAGCGATGGCCGCCAGCACGGCCACCAACCTACTGCCGGGCCGGGGCGGCCGCTGCCGAGGTGGCCGCGCCGCGTGCCAGCGCGGCGGTCGCGGTGACCATCACCGCGACGGCCAAGGCCAGCGCCCACCAGCCGTCTTTGCCGGGGTGGACGCTCTCGCCGAGGACCAGGATTCCCAGCAAGGCCGCGACGACCGGCTCGGTGACCGTCAGGGTGGGGAGGGACGCGGTCAGCGACCCCGCCCGGAAGGAGGACTGCTGCCAGCTGCTGGCGGCCACGGCCACCGCCGCCCACGCATAGAGCTCGGGGGTGGCCAGGAACGCCCCGAGGCCGTCGCCCAGCCGGCCGACGACGCTCTTGGTCAGCACGGCGAACAACCCCCACAGTGACCCCGACACCAGTCCCAGCAGCACCGCCGCGGCGGGACGGCCTGCCATTTTCCGCGCCCCGGCCACGCACAGGGTCAGAGCCGGCAGCAGCACAGCGGCCACGACCGCCCAGGCCTGCGGGCCGGCCCGGGACTGACCGGCCGCCGGGTTGCCGACGGTGACGATGACCGCCACCGAAACGGCCAGCAGCACCGCCCACACCCACTGTGCGCGGCTGACCGGAGTCGCCGAGAGCCGGGCGTTGATCGGCAGCGCGAACAGCAATGCGGTCACCAGCAGGGCCTGCACCAGCAGCACCGATCCCTCCGCGAGCGCCGCGGCCTGCAAGCCGAAGCCCAGCACCGAGGCGACACTGCCCAGCAGCCAGCGCCGGTCCCGCAGCAGACGCAGGAAGAGCGCCATGTTCCCGGCGGGCTGATCGGTGACGCCCCGGGCGGCCCGCTGGTGGGCGACGTTGCCGATGGCGATGAAAAAGGCCGCGCCCAGAGCCAGCACGGCCGCGATGTCCGCCTTGGCCACCCTGATCGCCTCCCGGTCGCTTCCGGGCAGCCAACCACACCGGCGCCCGCCGGGGACTCCCAACCCCGGCGCATGGACACTGCCCGGCTGGTTCAATATTTTCGGGGGCCGGCCGGTCGGACGGCCCGGGACAGACGGAGCCGCTTCGCGCGGCAGGTGCGCGGGACACCGCGCGGAGGGTTAGGTGAAGGCGAACCGATGAACAGCGCGCAACCACCGGACGCCGGAAAGCCCATCCCCCGGCCGGGCCCGCAGCCCCGACCGGCCCCCCGGCCGCATCCCCCGGCGGTGCCGCCGCCGACCCCGCCGGCCAGCGATCCCCGCCGCTTCGGGCGGGTCGACGCGGACGGCACGGTCTACCTGCGCACCGCCGCCGGCGAACGGGTCGTCGGCTCCTGGCAGGCCGGCGACACCGATGCCGCGTTCGCCCATTTCGGCCGGCGCTACGACGACCTGGCCACCGAGGTGGCACTGATGGAGAGTCGGCTGGCCTCGGGCACCGCGGATCCGCGCAAGATCAAGGGGGCCGCTACGGCCCTGGCCGAATCCCTCGCCACCGCAAGCGTTCTCGGCGACGTCGATGCACTCGCGGCGCGGCTCTCCAGGATCACCGAGCAGGCGGCGCGCAGCGCCGACGCCGACCGCGAACAGCGTGAGCAGCAGCGCGCCGCCCAGACGGCGCGCAAGGAGGCCCTGGCGGTGGAGGCCGAGGATCTCGCCGCGAACGCCACCCAGTGGAAGACATCCGGCGACCGGATGCGCGCGATCGTCGAGGAATGGCGCACCATCACCGGGTTGGACCGCAAGACCGACGAGGCGCTCTGGAAGAGGTATTCGGCCGCCCGGGATGCGTTCAACCGGCGCCGCGGCGCGCACTTCGCCGAACTGGACCGGGGCCGCGCGGCGGCCCGCGAGGCCAAGGAGCGGCTCTGCGAACGCGCCGAGGAGCTGTCTGCTTCCACGGACTGGGCCCCCACAGCCGCTCGCTTCCGGGACCTGCTGGCCGAGTGGAAGGGCGTCGGCCGGGCCTCCAAGGACGTCGACGACGCTCTCTGGCAGCGCTTCAAAGCCGCTCAGGACGCTTTCTTCACCGCCCGCAACGCGGTCAACGCCGAGCGCGACGCGGAGTTCGCCGGCAACGCCGAAGCCAAGGAGCGCCTGCTGGCCGAGGCCGAGCGGATCGACACCAGCAAGCCCGATGCCGCCCGGTCGGCGTTGCGCGGGATCACCGAACGCTGGGATGCGATCGGCAAAGCGCCCCGGGAGCGCTCCGCCGACCTGGAGCGCCGGCTCCGCGCGGTGGAGAAGAAGGTCCGCGACGCCGCCGACTCGCGGCGCACCGACTCCGAGGCCCAGGCCCGCGCCGACCAGTTCCGGGTGCGCGCCGAGCAGTTCGAGCGGCAAGCGGAGAAGGCCGCGGCCGCCGGCCGGACCAAGGAGGCCGAGGAGGCGCGGGCCAACGCCCGGCAGTGGGGCGAATGGGCACGGGCCGCCGCTGCGGCGGTGGCCAAGAAGCGTTAGCGCGTCTCGGGGGGGTCCTCGCCGTCGGCGGGCCGGTCAAATCCCTCGAGCAGTGTCCGTTCCTGTTCGGCGGCGGCTTCCTGGCGGCGCTGCGCCTCGGCGGCCATCTGCAGGGCGGTGCGGGTCCACACCACCCGGGCCCAGTGAAAGGTCAGCAGGAACAGCGTCACCCAGCCCAGGACCAGTCCGATGCCCGGCCCGGGATGCTGTTCGGCGGCGGTCTGACGCGACCACACCGCCAGCATCCCGGTCGCGGTCGCCAGGCCCGAGCCTGCCAGCGCGAGCCAGGCCACCGTCCAGCGGCGGGTCAGCAGCGCCAGCATGGAGACGCCCACGCCGAACGCCAAACCGAGCCAGCAGAAGATCCGCGACAGCACCGTGACCCCGGCGCTGCGCGCCTCCTGTCCGCCGATCAGGACGTCGATGCCGTTGACCGATCCCGTATGGGGCAGCAGGAAGGACACCAGCAGCACGAAGACCAGGATCGCCACCACCACGGCCCGGGTTCCGGGGTCGATCTCGCCGGCCACCCGTCGTTCGGCGGCCTCCAGTTCGGCGCGGTAGGCCTCGAAGTCGCCGTTCGAACCGCTCATGGCCGGCACCCCTTTCCGGGCTCGTCGACGGGGACGCCGAACGGCGGCAGCCCGAGACCGACGGTCCGGGGGCGCAGACCGGCCTGATGGGCGTCACCGGCGCGGGTACGGCGGTGCGACAGCAGCGTGGCGTCGGCAACCAGATGGTGCGGCGCCGCAGCGGTGACGGTGGTGGTGACCACGTCACCGGGGCGTACGGCGGCACCCGAGGGCCTGAAGTGGACCAGCCGCCCGTCCCGCGACCGGCCCGTCATCCGGGCCGTCGCGGCATCCTTGCGGCCCTCCCCGGCGGCCACCAGCACCTCCACGGTGCTGCCGATCAGGGCCTCGTTGGCCTCCAGGGAGATCCGCTCCTGCAGCTCGACCAGCCGCGCATAACGCTCCCGCACCACCTCGGCGGGGATCTGGTCGTCGAACCCGGCGGCGGGGGTGCCCGGCCGGGGCGAGTATTGGAAGGTGAACGCCGCGGCGAACCTGGCGCGGCGGACCACCTCGAGGGTGGCGGCGAAGTCCTCGTCGGTCTCCCCCGGGAAACCCACGATGATGTCGGTGGTGATCGCGGCGTCCGGGATCGCCGCGCGCACCCGTTCCACGATCCCCAGGTAGCGCTCCGCCCGGTAGGACCGGCGCATCGCCCGCAGAATCCGGTCCGAGCCGGACTGCAGCGGCATATGCAGGGCCGGGCACACGTTCGGGGTGTGGGCCATCGCCTCGATGACGTCGTCGCTGAACTCGGCCGGATGCGGTGAGGTGAACCGCACCCGTTCCAGTCCCTCGACCCGGCCGCACTGGCGCAGCAACGCAGCGAACGCGCCCCGGTCACGCGGGAGGGCGGGGTCGGCGAAGGACACGCCGTAGGCGTTGACGTTCTGGCCCAGCAGAGTGATCTCCAGGACCCCCTGGTCCACCAGCGACCGGACCTCGGTGAGGATGTCCTCCGGCGACCGGTCGACCTCCCGGCCGCGCAGCGCGGGCACGATGCAGAACGTGCAGGTGTTGTTACAGCCCACAGAAATGGAAACCCATGCCGCGTAGGCGGATTCGCGTGCGGCCGGCAACGACGAGGGGAACTCGCGCAGCGCCTCGGCGATCTCGACGGCGGCGGCCCGATTGTGCCGCGACCGGTCCAGCAGGGCCGGTAACGAGCCGATGTTGTGGGTACCGAAGACCACGTCCACCCACGGTGCGCGGCGCAGCAGTCCCTCACGGTCCTTCTGGGCCAGACAGCCGCCCACGGCGATCTGCATGTCGGGGTCGGCCTTCTTGCGGCCCACCAGGTGGCTGAGGTTGCCATAGAGCTTGTTGTCGGCGTTCTCACGCACCGCGCAGGTGTTGAAGACGACCACATCAGCATCCGTCCCGGCAGGGGCCCGCCGGTAGCCGGCGTTCTCCAGCAGTCCGGCGATGCGCTCGGAGTCGTGGACGTTCATCTGACAGCCGTAGGTGCGCACCTCGTAGGTGCGTGCCGCCGTCGTGGCGTCCTCGCGCCTGCGATCGCCGAGCACCGATGTCACCCCGCCATCGTACGGATCGGCCTCCTGCGGATCGGCCGGGTCGGCGCGAAAACCTGCGAACCACGCTGACGGCACGCACGCCCGGCCGGGGCTGGGTAGTGTCTGCGCCATGGCTGGCGGCGCGGTGCCGATGATCTCGATGCAGCGTGTCAACAAGCACTTCGGCGATCTGCACGTCCTCAGGGACGTCGACCTGGAGGTGGGCCGCGGCCAGGTGGTGGTGGTTCTCGGTCCATCCGGGTCGGGCAAATCCACCTTGTGCCGCACCATCAACCGGCTGGAGACCATCGACTCGGGCACCATCGCCGTCGATGGTCAGGAACTGCCCGCCGAGGGCCGCGCCCTGGCCCGGTTGCGCTCCGACGTCGGCATGGTGTTCCAGTCGTTCAACCTTTTCGCCCACAAGACGGTGCTGGAGAACGTCACGCTCGCGCCGATCAAGGTCCGCAGAATCGCGGCGGACAAGGCCAGGGAGAAGGCGATCGCACTGCTGGACCGGGTCGGGGTGGCCAACCAGGCGCAGAAATACCCCGCCCAGTTGTCCGGCGGCCAGCAGCAGCGGGTCGCCATCGCCCGGTCGCTGGCGATGGACCCGAAGGTGATGCTCTTCGACGAGCCGACCAGCGCGCTGGATCCGGAGATGATCAACGAGGTCCTGACGGTGATGAGCGGCCTGGCCGGTGAGGGCATGACGATGGTCGTGGTGACCCATGAGATGGGTTTCGCCCGCCGTGCCGCCGACCGGGTGGTGTTCATGGCCGACGGCGCCGTCGTCGAGGACGCCCCGCCGGCCGATTTCTTCGACAACCCGCGCTCCGAGCGCGCCAAGGATTTTCTCGGCAAGATCCTCAACCACTAGGGCGAAAGGAACCCACTGTGCCGTCACTTCACCTGTCAACCCGTCTGATCACCGGCGGACTGCTGGCCGTTGTGCTGCCGTTCACCGCCACCGCCTGTGGCGGCGGGCAGAGCGCCGACGCCGACAAGATCGTCATCGGCACCAAGTTCGACCAGCCCGGCCTGGGGCTGAAGAACCCGGACGGCACCATGAGCGGGTTCGACGTCGACGTCGCCACCTACGTCGCCAAGGAACTCGGCTACACCCCCGACCAGATCGAGTGGCTGGAAGCGCCCTCCGCGCAGCGCGAGACGCTCATCCAAAACGATCAAGTCCGCTATATCGTGGCGACCTACTCGATCACCGACAAGCGGAAGGAGAAGGTCACCTTCGCCGGCCCCTACCTGGTGACCGGGCAGAGCCTGCTGGTCCGCTCCGATGAGAACGAGATCACCGGACCGGAGTCTTTGCAGAACAACAAGAAACTCTGCTCGGTCAGCGGCTCGACGCCGGCGCAGCGGGTCAAGGACGAGTATCCCGGCGTGCAACTGCAGCAGTACGACACCTACTCGGCGTGCGTGGAGGCACTCAAGAACGGCGCGATCGATGCGGTCACCACCGACGAGGTGATCCTGGCCGGATACGCGGCCCAGTCGCCGGGTGCGTTCAAAATCGTCGGCAGTCCCTTCTCCGAGGAGAGGCTGGGCATCGGCCTGAAGAAGGACGATACCGTGTTGTGCACCGCGATCACCGACGCGCTGACGAAGATGGAGGCCGACGGCGCCTGGCAGGCGGCCTTCGAGAAGAACCTCGGACCGGCAGGTGTCAGCACACCGACACCTCCGGTGCCCGAGCCCTGCTGAGGTTGTCGGCGGGTGGAGGTTTTCGCCGAGTACCGCGGCCAGATCGTCGAGGCGTTCTGGGTCACCGTCCAACTCACGGTGTACTCCGCGGTCGGTGCGCTGATACTCGGGACGATCCTGGCCGCGATGCGGTTGGCGCCGGTCCCGGTGCTGAACCTGGCCGGAGCCGGCTACGTCAACGTGGTGCGCAACACCCCGCTGACGCTGATCATCCTGTTCTGCTCGTTCGGCTTGGCTCAGACACTGGGCATCACCCTGACCGACCCGCAGTCACCGACCTCGATCGCTGACTCCAACTTCCGGCTGGCGGTGCTGGGCCTGACCGCCTACACCGCCGCCTTCGTCTGCGAAACGGTGCGCTCGGGGGTCAACACCGTCCCACTGGGCCAGGTCGAGGCGGCCCGTTCACTGGGACTGACCTTCGGGCAGAACCTGCGGATGATCCTGCTCCCGCAGGCTTTCCGATCGGTGGTCCTGCCGCTCGGATCGGTGCTGATCGCGCTGACCAAGAACACCACCATCGCCTCGGCCATCGGGGTCGCGGAGGCGGCGCTGCTGATGAAGGAGATGATCGAGAACACCGCCGCGCTGATGACCGTGGGCGCGATATTCGCCGCCGGATTCCTGATCCTCACCCTGCCGATGGGGTTGGTGTTCGGGTGGTTGGGCAAACGCTGGGCGGTGGCGCGGTGAGCAGCGCCTCGGTGCTCTTCGACGCACCCGGCCCCAGGGCCCGGGTCCGCAACCGGCTCATCTCGGTGGCCGCCGTCGCCGTCCTGGCCCTGGTGCTGTGGTCGATACTGACCAAGCTCGCCGACCGGGGTCAGCTGACTGCCGCCAAGTGGCAGCCGTTCCTGACCGCCAACCTGTGGAAAACCTATGTGCTGCCGGGCATTCAGGGCACCCTGACCGCCGCGGCCCTCTCGATCGTGCTGGCCCTTGTTCTCGGCTTCCTGCTGGGAGTCGGAAGGCTGTCCGAGGCGCGCGCCGTACGGCTGCCCTGCGCCGTGATCGTCGAGTTCTTCCGCGCGGTGCCGGTGCTGATCATGATGATCTTCGCCTACTTCCTCTACGCGCTCTATGACACCTTCCCGTCCAAGTATCTGGCGCTGGCCGGCGTGGTGACCGGGCTGACGCTGTACAACGGTGCGGTGATCGCCGAGGTCGTGCGGGCCGGGGTGCGCGCCCTGCCCCGCGGCCAGAGCGAAGCCGCCGCCGCGCTCGGCCTCGGATGGGGTCAGACCATGCGGACGATCCTGCTGCCCCAGGCGATCACCTCGATGCTTCCGGTACTGGTTTCCCAGCTCGTGGTGGTGCTGAAGGACACCGCGATCGGCTACCAGATCACCTTCGTCGAGATGGTCCGCCAGGGCACGGTCGTCGGTTCGTCCTACGGCAACTACATTCCCGCGCTGATCGTGATCGCCGCGCTGATGATCACCGTCAACTTCGCGTTGTCGGCCGCAGCGACTCGGCTGGAACGGCGGCTGCGCCGATCCCCTCGGGCACCGGACGCCGACGCCCTCGCCCGGGCGGGCCCCACCGCGAACCGGCTGGAACCCGGGGACTGAGGCGCGGTCGGCGCCCACTTCGTCGGCCGCCGGGCGTTACCGTGGCGGGGTGGCCACCAACGAGGTGATGGACTTCGACAGCGACCCGGCGTCCGCGTCCCGGTTCCCGCGGGGCGTTTACGACGAGGGCCGCGAGCCCGACCCGCTGTACACCCTGGCCAACGAGCGCACCTATCTGTCGTGGCTGCGGCTCGCGGTGACCCTCCTCGCGGCCGCGGTGGCCATCGACCGGCTCTTCCTGGAGAACCCGTGGTACGGCAGCCGGGTACTGGCGTTGGGCCTGGTGGTGATCGCGGTCGGCACCTGTGGGCTGGCGGTGCGCCGCTGGTGGGCCACCGAACAGGCGCTGCGTCGGCGCCAACCGCTGCCCGGGTTCGGTACCCCGTTCCTCGGCGTGGCGGCCATCCTGCTGACCGGACTCGGTGTGATCCTGCTCGTCTTGACCCCGGCCCAGGCCTGACCTCCGATGGCCCGGCCCGGGAAACTGTGGGGGGCGCAGTATCCCTTCGAGCGCAACCACCTTCAGCGCGCCATGACCCTGACCGGGCTGGCCGCCGTCTTCGCCGTCACCGTGATCCTCCTGGTGCACGCGCGGTTCACCGACGTGCTGGGGATCTCACTGATGCTCACGGGGGTCATCGCGGCGCTGGCAGCCATGTCGCGGCGCCGCTATGTCCGCGAGACCCGCCAGGGCTTCGCCATCCTGCGCACCCGCGGCGGCGGATTCGTGCTCGGATCGGCGGCCGCCGTCGCCGTCGTCGGTGCGCTGGTGGCCCTGCTCGTCCTGCGTCAGTGAACCTGATGCGCCGCTAGACCCGCCGGCGGTCACGTTCGGCGGCCAGGGCGTCGGTGACGACCGCCACCGAGGTGCCCTGGCCGTAGCCGCGCCGGGCCAGCATTCCGACCAGTCGGCGCATCAGCTTGGCCTCCTCGCCGGGCCCGCCGCCAAGAGTCTCCCGGCGCAGCCTGCGCTCCACGAGTCGCTCCGCGGTCCGCCGCTCGGTTCCGGCGTCGATGCCATCCAGAGCGGCAGCGATCACCTCCTCGCCGACACCTTTGGTCCGCAACTCGGCGGCCAACGCGCGCTTGCCCTTTCCGGCGTTGGCCTGCCGGGACCGCACCCACTGGGCGGCGAACTCCTCATCGTCGACCAGGCCCACCGCAGAGAGCCGGCTCAGCACCGAGTCGGCCACCTCATCGGGGTACCCGCGCTTGGCCAGTTGTCCGGCCAGTTCGGCGCGGGTGCGAGCCCTTACGGTGAGCAGGCGCAGGCACAGGGAGTGCGCCTGCTCACCGCGGGACTCGGAAGTCGCCTCGCCGGTTTTAGAAGTCAACGGGGGCGGGCAGAACGTCATCGGACAGCTCGTCGGTCATCACCGCACCGATCCCGAGCTTCTCTTTGATCTTCTTCTCGATCTCGTTGGCGATGTCGGGGTTCTCCCGCAGAAAGCTGCGGGCGTTCTCCTTGCCCTGCCCCAACTGCTCGCCCTCGTAGGTGAACCACGATCCGGACTTGCGGATGAAGCCCTGGTCGACGCCCATGTCGATGAGCGAGCCCTCACGGCTGATGCCCTTGCCGTACAGGATGTCGAACTCTGCCTGCTTGAAGGGCGGCGAGACCTTGTTCTTGACCACCTTCACCCGGGTGCGGTTTCCGACCGCATCGGTGCCGTCCTTGAGCGTCTCGATGCGCCGGACGTCCAGACGGACGGAGGCGTAGAACTTCAAAGCCTTGCCGCCGGTGGTGGTTTCGGGACTCCCGAACATCACTCCGATCTTCTCCCGGAGCTGGTTGATGAAGATCGCGGTGGTGCCCGAGTTGTTCAGCGCGCCGGTCATCTTGCGCAGCGCCTGGCTCATCAGCCGGGCCTGCAGGCCGACGTGGCTGTCGCCCATCTCGCCCTCGATCTCCGCCCGGGGCACCAGCGCGGCCACCGAGTCGATGACCAGGATGTCGATCGCCCCGGAGCGGACCAGCATGTCGGCGATCTCCA
>CAYURT010000043.1:0-28953 GCA_964447215.1 uncultured Mycobacterium sp. | reverse complement strand
ACCTCCAGACCGGAGTCATCGGCCAGGGTGGCCAGCCCGGTGGCGGCGAAACCGTCCCGGGCCTTCGCCACAGCGTTCTCCTCGAAGGTCGCCCCGGTTTCGGGCGCCTCTTCATAGGGCGCGACGTCGTCGAGCGAGACCAACTCCAGGCCGGTGATGCCGGCGGCGTCGAGCACCCGGCGAAGCTCGGCCAGCTTCTTGCGGTTGCGGCTGGCCACCAGCAGCGGAGTCAGGATCCGAACGCCTTCTTCGGCGGCGGGCCCTCCGGCAGCTCACCGGGATAGGGCAGTGCCAGCGCGTCGCGCTGCAGGGTGAACAGCTGATCGCAGGCCATCATCGCGGCGTCGAGCATCTTGTCCAGGGTCGAGCGCGGGAACGTGGCGCCCTCGCCGGTGCCCTGGATCTCCACCAGCGTGCCGGTGTCGGTGGCGACGACGTTCATGTCGACCTCGGCCCGGGAGTCCTCCTCGTAGGGCAGGTCGACGCGCACCCGTCCGTCGACCACTCCGACGCTGACCGCGGCGATCGCGCAGGACAGCGGCTTGGGGTCGGTCAGCTTGCCGGCCGCCCCGAGGTAGGTGACCGCGTCGGCCAACGCCACATAGGCGCCGGTGATCGCCGCGGTGCGGGTGCCGCCGTCGGCTTGCAGGACGTCGCAGTCCACCGCGATGGTGTTCTCCCCCAGCGCCGCCAGGTCGATGCAGGCCCGCAGCGAGCGCCCGACCAGCCGGCTGATCTCCTGGGTGCGCCCGCCCGGGCGGCCCTTGACCGACTCGCGGTCCGAGCGGGTGTGGGTGGCCCCGGGCAGCATCGCGTACTCGGCGGTCAGCCAGCCCAGCCCGGAACCCTTGCGCCAGCGCGGCACACCCTCGGTGACGCTGGCGGTGCACATCACCCGGGTCTCCCCGAAGGCGATCAGCACCGAACCGGCCGGGTGCGAGGTGAAACCGCGGGTGATCTGCACCGGGCGCAGTTCGTCGTCAAGCCTGCCGTCATGTCGTGGGGTCACCCCGGCACCCTAACCCGACCGGTCAGCGGTCCCCGACTTCGATGACCTCCCCCGCGACCACCGCGCGCACCGGCCCGTCGAACTCGGCCTTGGCCTCGGCGATGACTTCCTCGCGGGAGGTCCACGGCGGAATGTGGGTGAGCAGCAACTCCCCGACCCCGGCCTCCGCGGCGACCCTCCCGGCCTCGGTGCCCGACAGGTGCAGGTCGCGGGGACGCTCCGGGGAATGGGTCCACGACGCCTCGCACAGGAAGACCTCAGCCCCTTGCGCCAGTTCCACGACGCTCTGGCAGTACCCGGTGTCGCCGCTGTAGACCGCGGTCGGACCGCCGGGCTCGGAGACCCGCAAGCCATAGGACTCGACGGGGTGGCACACCCGCCGGGGCAGGACGCTGAGTCCGCCGATGCGCTCGCAGACCCCGTCCGACCAGTCCTTGACGTCGAAGATGTCGCTGAAGTCATCGAGTTCCTCCCCGACCGGGGAGGACGCGGCCGCCAGCCGGGAGCGGGTGCCCGCCGGCCCGTAGACCAGGCCGCGGCTGACCGCCGGCGACGGATGAAAACGTCGCCAGACGAAGAGGCCGGGAAGATCCAGGCAGTGGTCGGCGTGCAGGTGCGACAACAGGATGTGGACCTCGTTGGGATCGGCGTGCCGCTGCAGCGCCCCGAGCACCCCCGGCCCGAAATCCATGACCAGTGGCGGGGTGTCCGGCGCGGTCAGCAGGTAGCCCGATGCCGGCGAATCCGGGCCCACGACACTGCCCGAGCAGCCCAGCACCGTGATCCGCACGACCTCCACCTTGCCACGATCTCCGGGCGCGGTCAGGGGTTCCGGACTCCCAACTGACGGGTGCTCACCCCGGAGATGACCGGGCCGAGGAACCGGGCCGCCAGGGTGGCGAACGCCTCGGGGTCGCCGGTGGCCTGGAACACCCTGCTCGCCGCGCCGGGCTGATCGGGGTGCGGGCAGAGCAGATCGGCCTCGGTGAGCACCCGCAGCAGTTCCTTGGCGGTCTCCTCGGCGCTGGAGACCAGGGTGACCCCCTCGCCCATCACCAGCTGAATCACCCCCGACAGCAGCGGGTAGTGCGTGCAGCCCAGCACCAGCGTGTCCACCCCGGCCCGCTGCAGCGGCTCCAGATAGCCCTCGGCCAGCCCCAGCACCTGCCGGCCGCTGGTGATGCCGCGCTCGACGAAGTCCACGAACCGGGGGCAGGCCACCGCGGTCACCGCGACGTCGCGGGCTGCGGCGAAGGCGTCGGAGTAAGCACCCGACGACACCGTCGCCTCGGTGCCGATGACCCCGATCCGCCCGGTTCGGGTGGCCGCCACCGCCCGTCGCACCGCGGGCAGGATGACCTCGACCACCGGCACGTCGTAGCGTTCCCGGGCGTCCCGCAGGCACGCCGCCGAGGCGGTGTTGCAGGCGATGACCAGTGCCTTGACCCCGCGCTCCACCAGGTCGTCGCCGATCGCCAGTGCGTGGGCGCGGACCTGCGGGATGCTCAGCGGGCCGTACGGACCGTTGGCGGTGTCCCCGACGTAGATGATGTTCTCGTCGGGCAGCTGGTCGATGATCGCCCGGGCCACCGTCAGCCCGCCCACCCCCGAGTCGAAGATCCCGATCGGGGCGCAAGGGTCGTTCATGCGCCCGCCGGGGCGCAGCGGTCGGTCATGCGCCCGGCCCGCCGGGCAGGCCCGGGGCGGGGCCCCCGCGGGCCTCACGTTCCGGCCGGGACAGCCAGTAGGCGGCCAGCACCCCGGCGATCGCACCGGTCAGGTGCCCCTGCCAGGACACCCCGCCGCACCGGTCCAGCACCGGGACCGCGCCCCACAGGATGCCGCCGTAGACCAGCGCCACCACCAGGCTGGTCAGGATCCACCACAGGTGGCGGGTCAGCCAGCCGAAAACCAGCAGGAAGGCCAGCCAGCCGAAGATGAGCCCGGAGGCGCCGATGTGGTTGGTCGGCAGCGCGCAGCCGCCCAGCCCGCCGATCAGCCAGGTGCCCAGCCCGCCGAGCACCCAGATGATCGCCGTCGCCCAGACGAACCGGCTCATCCCGGCCAGGGTCACCAGGAAGCCCAGCACCAGCAGCGGCACCGTGTTGGCCAGCAGGTGAGCCCAGTCGGCGTGCAACAGCGGCGCGAACAGGATGCCGCGCAGGCCGTCGGTGCTCAGCGGCCGGATTCCGTTGCGGTCCAGGGAATGTCCGGTGAGCGTGTCGATGATCTCGATCAGGTAGAGCAGCGCGACGAAGGTCAGGATCGTCGCCCCACCGGTCTTCCAGACCGGCCACTTGACCGGTGGGTTCTCTCTCACGCCCATGTCATGCCCACAGCTGGCCTTCCAACGCGTCCGCGGCCTCCTCGAGGCTACCGGCGTAGGCCCCGGTGGACAGGTACTTCCAGCCGGCGTCGCAGACGATGAAGGCGATATCGGCCCGTTCGCCGGCCTTGGCCGCCTTGGCGCCCATCGCCAGTGAGGCGTGCAGGATCGCGCCGGTGGAGATGCCGGCGAAGATGCCCTCGGTCTCGACGAGCTCGCGGGTGCGCCGGAGCGCGTCGGTAGCGCCGACCGAGTAGCGGGTGGTCAGCACCTCCGGGTCGTACAGCTCCGGGGTGAAACCGTCATCGAGGTTGCGCAGCGCGTAGACGCCCTCGCCGTAGCGGGGTTCGGCTGCGACGATCCGCACTCCGGGCACCTGCTCGCGCAGGAACCGCCCGGTTCCCATCAGGGTGCCGGTGGTGCCCAGCCCCGCGACGAAATGGGTGATCTCGGGCAGGTCGGCAAGCAGTTCCGGGCCGGTGCCGTAGTAGTGCGCGTCGGCGTTGGCGGGGTTGCCGTACTGGTAGAGCATCACCCAGTCGGGATTGTCCGCCGCCAGCTGTTTGGCCACCGCCACCGCGGTATTGGATCCCCCCTCCGCGGGCGAGGAGATGATCTGCGCACCATAGAGTTCCAGTAGCTGACGACGTTCGGCGGAGGTGTTCTCCGGCATCACGCAGATCAGCCGGTAGCCCTTGAGTTTGGCGGCCATCGCCAGCGAGATACCGGTGTTTCCACTGGTCGGCTCCAGCAGCGTCACCCCCGGCTTGAGCAGCCCGTCGCGCTCGGCTTGTTCGATCATCCGCAGCGCCGGCCGGTCCTTGACCGAGCCGGTGGGGTTGCGGTCCTCCAGCTTCGCCCACAGCCGCACGTGCGGCACACCCTCGGAGTCCTCCCAGTGCGGCGAGAGCCGCGGCAGGCCGACCAGGGGGGTGTGGCCGACCGCCGCCAGCAGCGAGTCGTAGCGGGTCAAGTGACCACCTCAGCCGCCGGCGACGGCGGGCAGGATCGTCACCGAGTCGCCGTCGCAGACCTCGGTGGCCAGCCCGCCGGAGAACCGGACGTCCTCGTCGTTGACGTAGATGTTGACGAAGCGGTTGAGCTTGCCCGTTCCGTCCAGCAGGCGCTCGGCGATGCCGCCGTAGTTGGCTTCCAGGTCGGCGATCACCGACTCCAGAGTCGTCCCGTGGGCGTTGACCCGCTTCTCGCCGCCGGTGTGGCTGCGCAGGATCGTCGGGATGGACACGGTGACGCTCATGACGCGGTGGTCCCTTCGGTGGTCGGGTAGTGCTCGACGATAGTGACCGGCTCCTCGGTCACGGCTCCGTCGGTGATGCGGAAGCTGCGCAGTTCGTGGTGGTCGGGGTCACGGGTGGAGATCAGCACGTAGTGCGCGTCGGGTTCGGCGGCGTAGGAGATGTCGGTGCGGCTGGGGTAGGCCTCGGTCGCGGTGTGGGAGTGGTAGATCACCACCGGCACCTCATCGGCGTCGTCGAGCTCGCGCCACACCCGAAGCTGTTCTGCGGAGTCGAACCGGTAGAAGGTCGGCGAGCGTTCGGCGTTGAGCATCGCGATGTGTCGCTCGGGGCGGTCGGAGCCCTCCGGCCCGGCCAGCAGACCGCACGCCTCATCCGGGTGATCGGCCCGGGCGTGCGCGACCATCGCGTCGACCAGGTCGGCACGGATCACCAGCACGGGTCCTCCCTCGACTCGAACGCTCCGGGCAACATGTCACGGTAGGCGGGTATTCCGGCGGCCGGTTCGGCGGCCAGCACCCCGACCAGCACCGCGCGGGCCAGGCAGTCCGCCGCCGCCGCGCCGACGGCGGTGGTCAGAGCGGTGTCGGGGAGCATCTGGGCCGGGGTGTCCGGGTCGGGGTCCACCGTGACCGCACCGGTGGCCAACACGAACACCGTATCGCCGTCCAACGGCGTGTGCGCGGGCCGGATCGCCCGGGCCAGCCCGTCCTGGGCGGCCACCGCCACCCGGCGGCAGGCCGCCTTGTCCAGGGCGGCGTCGGTGGCGATCACCGCAATGGTGGTGTTCAGGTGGGCCAGCGGGCTGTGGTCGCGGCGCCGGGCGGCGTAGCCGGCGATCTGGTCGGCCGGCGGGGGCCGTAGCCGCAGCGCGGCGGCCAGACCGGGATCCCACGGCAGGCCGGTGCCGGGGTCGATCACCTCCCCCGCCGGGTTGACCGCCACCAGAGCACCCACCGTCACCCCGTTGTCCAGCACCGTCGAGGCGGTGCCGACTCCGCCCTTGAGCGCCCCCGCCCGCGCCCCGGTCCCGGCCCCGAGGCTGCCGAGTCCGACCTCGGGGCCGGCCGCGGCGGCCGCCCGGTAGCCGAACTCCGCGGTGGGACGGTTCGACCACGCCCCCACCGGGAGGTCGAAGATCACCGCCGCCGGGACGATCGGCACCACGCCGCCGTCCATCTGCACCCCGCGGCCGCGCTCCTCCAGCAGCCGCATCACCCCGTCGGCGGCCGCCAGACCGAACGCGCTGCCGCCGGTGAGCACGACGGCGTCGACGTGGCGCACGCTGTTGGACGGGTCGAGCAGTTCGGTCTCCCGGGTTCCCGGCGCCCCGCCGCGCACGTCGACACCGCCGACGGTGCCGGGCGGGGCGAGCACAACCGTTGTGCCGCAGGCCCATCCGGTGCCGGCCCGACCGTCGGATCCGGCGGCGGTGGCGTCGGCATCGCAGCGCTGGTGATGACCGACGAGGATCCCGCCGACGTCGGTGATGTACCCGCTCACCGGATCGGCTTGCCCATCAGCCCCAGAACGAGGTACTCCTGCAGCACCGTCAGCCACTGGTAGACGTCGAGGTGGGTCGCCATAGGGTGCTCGGGCGGCAGCCGGTCGGGGCCTTCGGGGCCCACCTGCAGCAGCGTGCCCAACACCAGCCGCATGTCGTTGACGGCCCCCACCCAGGCGTTCGCCTCGTCCTCGGTCAGCTCAAGCCTTCCACCTCCTTCTGGCAGGCTCTCCAGAAGCTGTTGCACGGCAGATGCTTTCGCGTCGATGATCTCCGGCTCGCGCAGGCTGCGCAGCGCGTTGGCGGCGGTTTCGCCGGTCTTGTCGCCGTCGCCGACGAAGTCCGGAAGCAGCCGGCGCATGGTGGCGTCGGCGGGCGGTGTCGCGTTACCGGTGCGGATTCCGGTGATCTGCTCGAGCGGATCCTTCGGCGCCGAGGACGCCCGGTCGTCGAGCATCTCCCGCACCGAGGTGGCCATCCCGCGCAGCAACGCCGCCTCGTGAGGTTCGAAGGCCGAGACGAACCGCGGGCCGTCGGGGGTCTGCACCCGCTTCCATTTGCGCACGACGCTGGTGGTGGGGCTGTCTCAGTGGTCCTGCTGCATGGTCGCCCACAGACCGGCGGCGTGCAGCTTGGCGACGTCGACCTCCATGCTCTCCCGGCTGCCCGCCGAGACCACAGCCTTGCCCTCGTTGTGGACCTGCAGCATCAGCTTGGTGGCATGCGGTTCGCTGTAGCCGAACAGCTTCTGGAGGACGTAGGTCACATAGTTCATCAGGTTCACCGGATCATCCCAGACGATGGTGACCCACGGGGCGTCGGTGGCGTCGAGGTGGTCGGCCTCCCGGACAGCGCTGGTGCCCGGCCGGGTCGGTGCTGCTGGCGAACCCATGGGACAAGAATAGCGAGCCTCCGCCGGGGTCGGGTCCGGCCTCGGGACCGGGCGCGCGCCGTTACGGTTGCCGGTGTGAGCTCCCCGGCGCTGCTGACCGACAGGTACGAGCTGACCATGGTGGCCGCCGCGCTGCGCGACGGCACGGCCGGGCGGCGGGCCACCTTCGAGGTGTTCGCCCGGCGCCTGCCGGACGGACGGCGCTACGGGGTGGTGGCCGGGACCGGCCGGCTGCTGGAGATGCTGCCCCGGTTCACCTTCGACGACCGGGCCCTGGAGGCCGTCGCCGACTTCCTGGACCCGGCCACCCTGGACTATCTACGGGGTTACCGGTTCACCGGAGACATCGACGGCTACCGGGAGGGCGAGCTGTACTTTCCCGGCTCCCCGGTGCTGTCGGTCACCGGCAGCTTCGCCGAGTGCGTGCTGCTGGAGACCCTGGTGCTCTCGGTACTCAACCATGACAGCGCGGTCGCGTCGGCGGCCGCGCGGATGGTCAGCGCCGCCGGTGACCGGCCGCTGATCGAGATGGGCTCGCGACGCACCCATGAGCGGGCCGCGGTGGCCGCCGCCCGGTCGGCCTACCTCGCCGGGTTCGCCGGCACCTCGAACCTCCAGGCCGGCCGGCGCTACCGGATCCCCACCATGGGCACCTCGGCGCACGCGTTCACCATGCTGCACACCGGCCCCGGCGGCCCCGACGAGAGGGCGGCGTTCCGCGCCCAGGTGGACGCCCTCGGGGTGGGCACCACCCTGCTGGTCGACACCTACGACGTGCACGACGGGGTGGCCAACGCGATCGCGGTGGCCGGCACCGGCCTGGGAGCGGTCCGGATCGACTCCGGCGACCTCGGAGAACTGGCCCGCCAGGTCCGCCGCCAACTCGACGCCCTCGGCGCCACCGGGACCCGGATCGTGGTCTCCGGAGACCTCGACGAGTTCGCCATCGCCGCGCTGCGCGCCGACCCGGTCGACAGCTACGGGGTGGGAACCTCGGTGGTGGTCGGATCCGGGGCACCCACCGCGCAGATGGTCTACAAGCTGGTCGAGGTCGACGGCCGGCCGGTGCGCAAACGCAGCAGCCGCAAGGAGTCCCACGGCGGGCGCAAGGCGGCGGTGCGGTTGCACCGGCCGTCCGGGACCGTGGTGGAGGAGCTGATACACCCGTTCGGCATCCGGCCGGACAGCGCCGAGCCGGCCCGCGACCTGACCGTCGCGCTGGTGCGCGGTGGCCAGATCCTGGAGGCCCCCCGGCTGGACGCGGCGCGCGAGCTGACCGCCGGCGGCCTGCGCAGCCTGCCCTGGGAGGGCCTGGCGCTCTCCCACGGCGAACCGGCGATCCCCACCCGGCAAGTGGCCATGCCGTGAGCGCCGACCCGCTGCCCACGGTGGCCGATCTGCTGGCCAGGGCGGTCGACGCCGTGGGCGGCCAGCACCGTCCCGGTCAGCTCGAGATGGCCGAGGCGGTGGCGGAGTCCTTCGCGACCGGCGAGCACCTGGCGGTGCAGGCCGGGACCGGCACCGGCAAATCGCTGGCCTACCTGGTCCCGGCGATCGCCCGCGCGCTGGCCGACGACTCCCCGGTCGTGGTCTCCACCGCGACCATCGCGCTGCAAAGCCAGCTGGTCGACCGGGATCTGCCCCGGCTGGCCGACGCGCTCGCCGGCGCGCTGCCCCGCCGGCCACGCTTCGCCCTGCTCAAAGGCCGGCGGAACTACCTGTGCCTGAACAAGATCCACAACGGCCCCGACGAGTCCGACACGGCCGGCCAGGAGGAGCTGTTCACCGCCGCGACCAGCGCGCTGGGCCGCGACGTCCAGCGACTGACGGCATGGGCCGCCGAGACCGACACCGGCGACCGCGACGAGGTGCGTCCCGGGGTACCCGAACGGGCCTGGTCGCAGGTGAGCGTGTCGGCACGGGAATGCCTGGGCCCGGCGCGCTGCCCGTTCGGCACCGACTGCTTCTCGGAGCGGGCCCGGGCCGAGGCCGGACGCGCCGACGTGGTGGTGACCAATCACGCCCTGCTGGCCATCGACGCGATCGCCGACTCCGCGGTGCTCCCCGAGCACGCCCTGCTGGTGGTCGACGAGGCCCACGAACTCGCCGACCGGGTCACCGCCGTCGCGGCCGGAGAACTGACCCCGGCGGCACTCGGGGCGGCGGTGCGGCGCTCCGCCCGGCTGGTCTCGGGCGAACTCGGCGACCGGCTGGAGGCCGCGACCGCCACGTTCTCCTCGGCGATCCACGACGCCGCACCGGGCCGCATCGACCACCTCGACCCCGAACTGGCCACCTATCTGGCCGCGCTGCGCGACGCCGCCGCCGGGGCCCGGGCCGCGATCGACCCGGCCCCCTCGGACCCGCGGGCCGCCGCGGTGCGGGCCGAGACGATCGCGGCGCTGGATGAGGTCGCCGACACCGCGGCGCGGGCCCTGGACTCGTTCGGCCCGAAACCAGGAGAACGATCCGAGGTGGTCTGGCTCGAGCACGTCGACCAGCGCGGGACGACGCCGAGTCCGGTGCTGCGGGTGGCGCCACTGTCGGTGGCCGAACTGCTGCGCGAGCGGGTCTTCGGCACCGCCACCACCGTGCTCACCTCGGCGACGCTGACCGTCGGCGGCTCGTTCAGCGCGATGGCCGATGCGTGGGGGCTCTCCGGCGGGCCGGACTGGCGCGGCCTGGACGTCGGGTCGCCGTTCGACTACCCCAAGTCGGCGATCCTCTACGTCGCAGCCCACCTGCCCCCGCCGGGCCGCGACGGCACCGGCACCGACGAGCAGTTGGCTGAGATGGCCGGGCTGATCACCGCCGCCGGCGGCCGCACGCTGGGATTATTCTCCTCGATGCGGGCCGCACGGTCGGCCGCCGAGGAGATGCGCCGGCGGCTGCCGACCCCGGTGCTCTGCCAGGGCGATGACACCACCGCCGCCCTGGTCGAACAGTTCGCAGCCGACCCGGCCACCTCGCTGTTCGGCACCCTGTCGCTGTGGCAGGGCGTCGACGTCCCGGGCCCGTCGCTGTCGCTGGTCCTCATCGACCGGATCCCCTTCCCGCGACCGGACGATCCGCTGCAGACCGCACGGCAGCGGGCGGTGTCCGCGCGCGGCGGCAACGGGTTCATGTCGGTGGCCGCCGCGCACGCGGCGCTGCTGCTGGCCCAGGGAGCCGGCCGGCTGCTGCGCAGCGCCGAGGACCGCGGCGTGGTGGCCGTTCTGGACTCCCGGATGGCCACCGCCCGCTACGGCGGTTTCCTGCGTGCCTCGTTGCCGCCGTTCTGGGCCACCACCGATCCCGACGTGGTCCGCCGGGCGCTGACCCGGCTGGCGCCGACCGGCTGAGCCGGGACCGACCTATTGTGGTGGGGTGTCCCGACCCCGCCGAATCGGCTCCGCGCTGGCCGTCGTCGGCGCTGCGGCGGTGGTGCTGGCGGGGTGCTCCTCCGCGGTGCAGGGCCGGGCGGTCTCGGTCTTCGACGACCCGTTCAAGGTCGGCGGCCTGGAAGCCGTGGACGGGCCCACCGGCCTGCGGCCCGACCCCAAGCCGGGGATCCGTGAGGTCATCGGGACCGACGGCGGCGAGATCGACCTGCTGGCCGCGGAGTCGGTCAGCGACCTCGAAGAGTTCTGGAGGTTCGCCTACCCGGACACCTTCGACGGTGAGCTTCAGCCGATCGAGAACCTGCTGTCCTGGGATTCCGACGACTACGGCGGACGGTTCTGCGACGAGAGCACCGCCGGGCTGGTCAACGCCGGCTACTGCGAACCGGAGGACTCGATCGGCTGGGACCGTGCCGTGCTGATGCCCGCGCTGCGCCAGGCCCACGGCGATATGGCCATCACTATGGTGCTGGCCCACGAGTACGGCCACGCGATCCAGCGGATGGCCACCCTCAACCCCCGCGGCGTGCCGACGCTGGTCAGCGAACAGCAGGCCGACTGCCTGGCAGGGGTGTATCTGCGCTGGGTGGCCGAGGGCAAGTCGCCGCGATTCACCCTGAGCACCGGGGAAGGCCTGAACAACCTGCTGGCCGCGATGATCTCGTTCCGGGATCCCGTCCTGGGCGAGGACGACCTGTACACCAGCGGCGACGAGCACGGCTCGGCGTTCGAACGTATTTCGGCTTTCCAGTTCGGCTTCACCGACGGAGCCGCGGCCTGCAAGGCGATCACCATCCGGGAGATCAACGAGCGCCGCGGCGAGCTTCCGGTGGAACTGCCCGCCGACCAGACCGGCGAACTGCCGATCACCGAGACCTCGGTGCGCGCGGTGGTCGACGCGCTGAACATCATCTTCGCCCCGTCGCCGCCGCCGCAGCTGAGCTTCGAGGCGGAAGCGGCCTCCAGGTGCCCCGACGCCCGGCCCAGCCCTCCGGTCTCCTACTGCCCGGCGGCCAACACCATCACCGTCGATCTGCCGGCACTCCAGCAGATGGGGACACCGATCGAGGGTGAGGACGGCCTGGTGCTCCAGGGCGACAACACCGCCTACTCCGCCCTGACCTCCCGCTACATGCTGGCGCTGCAGAACGAACGCGGGTTGGTGCTCGACAGCGCCGAGGCGGGGCTGCGCACCGCCTGCCTGACCGGGGTGGCCACCACCGCGATGTCGGCCTCGATCGCCACCGCCGACGGGGACACCGTGGCGCTGACCGCCGGTGACCTCGACGAGGCGGTGGCCGGCCTGCTCACCAACGGCCTGGCCGCCGGCGACGTCAACGGCGAGTCGGTCCCGGCCGGCTTCTCCCGGATCGACGCCTTCCGGGTGGGGGTGCTCGGCGACGCCGAGCGCTGCCTGACCCGCTTCCCCTGAGCCCACTCCCCGCCGAGTGTGACGCCAGGGCGGCGCCCGGCCTTGAGCGTCGCCGTGGCGTCACACTCGGGGCAGGGTTCCGTTAGACCGCCTTGGTGACCCCGTACCAGGACAGGATCGCCTCGCCCTCGTCGGTGGACTTGGTCAGCGTGGCGTAGGAGCGGATGAACGACTCCCCCACACAGCCGTCGATCTTGACCCGGAAGTTCTTGATCGACACCCAGGGCTCATCGCCCTTGTACTCCTTCTTGGTGACCGGCACGACGTTGATCACCCCGGGCTTCAGCCCGACGGTGACCGCGCCGTTGAAGGTGCCGGCGATACCGGGCAGGATCCCGTCGGCGACCACGTTGGGGAAGTCCAGCCCGATGAAACCGATCGACGGGCTGACGCCGGCGGTCCCGGTCAGCGAGACGCCGTTGGAGCCGAGCATGTCGATCCCGCAGCCGATCTGGTAGCCGACTTCGAACACGCCCTCCGGCTCCGCGCCGGCACCCTCGAGTTTGCCGTTGAACACCCCGCCGACGGCGTACTCGCGGGTGGAGATGGCGGTGGTCAGCGGGGCGATCGGCTCCTGGGTCTCATCGCGGGCGGAGATGGCCAGCCTCGACCCGTCCGGTGCGGTGGTGACCTCCTCGGGACTGGAGTCCACCGCCGCGACGGCGAGGGCGTCCTCGGCCGCTTCGGGGTCCGGCGCGGCCGCATCGGGCAGCGCCGCTGCCACCGCCGGCGGCGGGCCGTCGGGCGCCGCGGGCTCGGGTTCGGCCGATGCGGGGCCCGCGGCCGCCAACATCGTCACCGTCGCCGCCACCGAGGCCACCGCGAGAACCGCACCACGCACTGCCATTGCCACACCGATCTTCACACCGAGGTTCGTTACCGACTCGAAACCTACCCGTGATCCGGGAACCCCCGACAGTGGTCCCCCGGTCGGTCTCCTAGTCGTCCTGCCGGGCCAGCGCCACCAGTCCCAGTTCGCTGTCCGTCGCCAGCAACGGGTGGTGCGGCAGCACCCGCACCGAGTAGCCCAGCGAACCGGCCGCCGGTAGGGGGGTCTTGACGGTGAAGATCTCGGTTCCGCCCTCCCCGGAGCGGACATGGGCCATGTCGATGAACTCCGGGTCCTGCAGGACGTTCTCGGCGTCCACCCGGCCCAGCACCGCCTGCACCACCACCTCGTCGGGGGCAAGCCCGGCCAGCGCGACGGTGGCGGTCAGGGTCAGCTCCGAACCCAGCAGCGGGGTGCCGCGCAGGCCGGCGCTGTCGACGTCGGTGACCCGCACCTGCGGCCAGGTCTGGCACACCCGCCGCCGGTAGGCGGCCAGTTCACGAGCCTTGGCGAACCGGTGGCCGTCAACGGGCTCGCGGATCCGGTCCAGGGCGGCGGCCGCCGGCCCGTAGTACTGCTCGGTGTAGTCCCGCACCATCCGCGAGGCCAGCACCTTCGGGCCCAGCGACTCCAGCGTGTGGCGGACCATCTCCACCCAGCGGGTGGGAACCCCGTCATGGTCGCGCTCGTAGAACTTCGGCGCGACGGCGCCGGCGACGATGTCGTAGAGCGCGGCGGCCTCCAGGTCGTCGCGGCGGGTCTCGCCGACTCCCTCGGCGGTCGGGATCTCCCAGCCGTTCTCGCCGTCGAACCACTCGTCCCACCAGCCGTCCCGGATCGACAGGTTCAGGCCGCCGTTCAGCGCGCTCTTCATCCCGGAGGTGCCGCAGGCCTCCAGCGGGCGCAGCGGGTTGTTCAGCCAGACGTCGCAGCCCCAGTACAGCAGCCTCGCCATCGACATGTCGTAGTCGGGCAGGAAGGCGATCCGGTGGCGCACCTCCGGACGGTCGGCGAATCGGACGATCTGCTGGATCAGCGCCTTGCCGGCGTCGTCGGCCGGGTGCGACTTGCCCGCGACGATCAGCTGCACCGGGCGGTGCTCGTCGAGCAGCAGTTCCTCCAGCCGCTGGGGGTCACGCAGCATGAGCGTCAGCCGCTTGTAGGTGGGAACCCGCCGGGCGAAGCCGATGGTCAGGATCCCCGGGTCGAATGCCGTTGCGATCCAGCCGAGTTCGGCCTCGATGGCCCCGCGCGCCAGCCAGGAACTGTGCAGCCGGCGCCGGACGTCGTCGATGAGCTTGGCCCGCAGTTGCGACCGGATCCACCAGATGTGGCCGTTGTCCACCTCGTGCAGCCGCTCCCACACCGCCGACTCGCGCAGCGCATCGCTGGAACCGGCCAGCTCCCGACCCAGCTGCAGCCACTCGCGAGCGGCCCAGGTCGGCCCGTGCACACCGTTGGTGATCGAGCCGATCGGCACGTCCGGCGCGTCGAAGCCCGACCAGAGTTCGGTGAACATCTCCCGGCTGACCTCACCGTGCAGCCGGGACACCCCGTTGGCCCGCTGGGCCAGCCGCAGACCCATGTGCGCCATGTTGAACTTGCCGGCGCCGTCGAGGTCACCGCCGTCCTCGGCCCCGAACGCCAGCACCCGCCGCAGCGGCACGCCGGGCACCAGCCCGCCGTCGGCGTCCTCGCCGAAGTAGCGCTCCACCAGCCCGACCGGGAAGCGGTCGATCCCGGCGGGCACCGGGGTGTGGGTGGTGAACACCGTGCTGGATCGCACCACGGTCAGCGCGGTGTCGAAGTCCAGGCCCTCACCGGCCATCAGCTCACGGATGCGCTCCAGCCCGAGGAACCCGGCGTGGCCCTCGTTCATGTGGAACACATCCGGTGCGGGATGCCCCTCGATCTCGCTGAACGCCCGGATCGCACGCAGTCCCCCGATGCCCAGCAGCAGTTCCTGTTTGATGCGGTGCTCCTGATCGCCGCCGTAGAGCCGGTCGGTGACGTGCCGCAGGTCGTGGTCGTTCTCCAGCACGTCGGAGTCCAGCAGCAGCAGCGGTATCCGACCGACGCGTGCGACCCACACCCGGGCGTGCAGCGTACGTCCCTCGGGCATGGCCAGTTCGATGAGCACCGGAACGCCGTCGGGCCCGGTGAGCAGCCGCAGCGGCAGGCCCTGCGGATCCAGCGACGGGTAGTTCTCGTGCTGCCAGCCGTCGGCGGTCAGCGACTGGTGGAAGTACCCGGACCGGTAGTTCAGGCCCACCCCGATCAGCGGCAGCCCGAGATCGGAGGCGGCCTTGAGGTGGTCGCCGGCCAGGATTCCCAGCCCGCCGGAGTAGATGGGCAGCACCTCGGCAACCCCGAACTCCATCGAGAAGTACCCGATCCCGGTCGGCAGCACGGCGCCGCCGCCGTCGCGCTCGGACTGCATCTGCTGGTACCACTTCGGCTCGTTGAGGTAGCGGTCCAGGTCGGCGGCCGCCCGGTCCAGCCGGTCCAGGAAACCCTCGTCGGAGGCCAGTTCGTCGAGCCGCTCCGGGCTGACGTCGCCGAGCATGGCCATCGGGTCGCGCCCGATCCGGGCCCACTGCTGCGGGTCGATGCTCTCGAAGAGGTCCTGGGTGTCCCAGTCCCACGACCACCGCAGGTTCGTCGACAGCGGGTCCAGAGCGGACAACCGCTCGGGCAGGTGGACGCTGACGGTGAACCGACGGAGGGCTTTCACGGATGCTGACCTTACTGAGGATCGGCCCGTCGCGCCGACCACGGTTGCGCCCGCCGGCCGGGCCCGACGCACTACCGTGTGAACCTGGGCCGACACAGGCCGCGCGTCGATGAGGAGGGCTTCCGGTGCCGGGTCGCATACAGGTCGACGACGTGGCGCCGGTGGTGTCCTGCGGCACCTACCCGGCCAAGGCGGCGGTCGGTGAGGTGGTCCCGGTGCGCGCGACGGTGTGGCGGGAGGGCCACGACTCGGTGGCGGCCACCCTGGTGGTGCGCTACCTGGGCCCGGTCTACCCGCAGCCTGGGCAGCTGCCGGTACCGGGCAACCGGGTCAAGCCGCAGCAGTTCCCGATGTCACCCGGCCGGACTCCCGACGTGTTCCACGGCCAGTTCGTCCCCGACCGGGTCGGGCTTTGGGCCTTCCGGGTCGACGGCTGGGGGGACCCGCTGACCACGTGGCGGCACGCCCTGAACGCCAAGCTGGACGCCGGGCAGGGCGAGGAAGAGCTGAACAACGACCTGCTGGTGGGCGCGGCGCTGCTGGAGCGGGCCGCCGCGGGGGTGCCGCGCGCCGAGCGCGCGCCGCTGCTGGCGGCCTCGTCCGCACTGGCCGCGTCCGGGGACCCGCTGACCCGGGCGGCCCCGGCGCTGTCCCACCACGTCAGCGAATTGTTGGAACGGTTCCCGCTGCGCGAGTTGGTGACCCGCGGAGTCCAGTACGGGGTGTGGGTCGACCGGCCGCTGGCCCGCTGCGGCGCCTGGTATGAGATGTTCCCGCGCTCCACCGGTGGCCGGGATGCCGGCGGGGTGCCGGTGCACGGCACCTTCGCCACCGCCGCCGCCGCGCTGCCGCGGATCGCGGCGATGGGTTTCGACGTGGTCTACCTGCCGCCGATCCACCCGATCGGCACGGTGCACCGCAAGGGCCGCAACAACAGCGTCACCTGCGAGCCCGGCGACGTCGGCTCGCCCTGGGCGATCGGCAGCGCCGCCGGGGGCCACGACGCGGTGCACCCCGAACTGGGCACCATCGACGACTTCGACGATTTCGTCGCCGCGGCGCGGGCACAAGGCATGGAGATCGCACTGGACCTGGCCTTGCAGTGCGCACCGGACCATCCCTGGGCCACCGCGCACCGGCACTGGTTCACCGAGCTGCCCGACGGCACCATCGCCTATGCCGAGAACCCACCGAAGAAGTACCAGGACATCTACCCGCTCAACTTCGACAACGACCCCGAGGGCCTCTACCGGGAGATCCTGCGTGTGGTTCGTCACTGGATCGCCCACGGCGTCAAGGTCTTCCGGGTCGACAACCCGCACACCAAGCCGCCGGACTTCTGGATCTGGCTGATCGGCCAGGTCAAGGCCGAACACCCCGATGTGCTGTTCCTCTCCGAGGCGTTCACCCGTCCGGCCCGGCTCTACGGGCTGGCGAAACTCGGCTTCACCCAGTCCTACAGCTACTTCACCTGGCGGACCGCGAAATGGGAACTGGAGGAGTTCGGCCGCCAGCTCGCCGAGCACGCCGACTACGCCCGGCCCAACCTGTTCGTCAACACTCCCGACATCCTGCACGAGAGCCTGCAGCACGGCGGTCCGGGCATGTTCGCCATCCGGGCGGTGTTGGCCTCGACCATGGGACCGTCCTGGGGCGTCTACTCCGGCTACGAACTCTTCGAGCACGTTCCGGTACGGCCGGGCAGCGAGGAGTACCTGGACTCCGAGAAGTACGAACTGCGGCCCCGCGACTTCGCGGGCGCGCTGGACCGGGCGCACTCGCTGGAGCCGTTCCTGGCCCGGCTCAACGAGATCCGCAGGTCCCACCCGGCGCTGTGCCAGCTGCGGACCATCCGGTTCCACCACGTCGACAACGACGCCCTGCTGGCCTACAGCAAGTTCGACCCCGCCACCGGCGACGCCGTGCTGGTGGTGGTCAACCTCAACCCGTTCGGCGCCGAGACCGGCACCGTGGGACTGGACATGGGCGCGCTCGGGATGGAGCCCTACGAACGGTACTGGGTGCGCGACGAGATCACCGGCGAGGAGTACCAGTGGGGCCAGTCCAACTACGTCCGGCTCGATCCGGTCCGCGCGGTGGCGCACATCCTGAACATGCCGCCGGTATCCGAGCAGCAGCGGCCCTGGCTGCTGCGCCGGGAATGAGCCGGCGGTGACCGGCGGCCAACTGGCCCCGCACCCGGGGGACCTGGCCAGGCTGCTGGCCGGGGTGCACCACGACCCGCACTCCATCCTGGGCGCCCACGAGTACCCCGGCCACACCGTCATCCGCACGCTGCGCCCGCATGCGCGGGAGGTGACCGCACTGATCGGCGGACGCCGATACCCGTTGACCCACATAGTGTCCGGTCTGTTCGCCGTGGAGTTGGAGATGACCAACCTCGTCGACTACCGGCTGGCGGTGAGCTACCCCGGCGGCAACGGCCAGCCCCTCACGAACACTGTGGCCGACGGCTACCGCTTCCTGCCCACCCTCGGCGAGGTCGATCTGCACCTGTTCGCCGAGGGACGCCACGAGCGACTCTGGGAGATCCTCGGGGCTCACCCCCGCAGCTTCTCCACCGCCGACGGCGACGTCGACGGGGTCGCCTTCGCGGTGTGGGCCCCGAATGCCAAGGGCGTCAGTCTGATCGGCGAGTTCAACGGCTGGGACGGCCACGACGCGCCGATGCGCTCACTGGGATCCTCGGGGGTGTGGGAGTTGTTCTGGCCCGACTTCCCCGCCGACGGCCTCTACAAGTTCCGGGTGCACGGCGCCGACGGCAACGTCACCGACCGCGCGGACCCGATGGCCTTCGCCACCGAAGTGCCCCCGCACACCGCCTCACGGGTATTCGCCTCGGCCTACCGGTGGGACGACGCCGACTGGATGAACCACCGCGCCGAACTCAACCCGGTGTCGGAGCCGATGAGCACTTACGAGGTTCACCTCGGGTCCTGGCGGCCCGGCCTGAGCTACCGCGAACTGGCCTCCGAGTTGACTGATTACGTGCTGGCCCATGGCTTCACCCATGTGGAACTGCTCCCGGTGGCCGAGCACCCCTTCGGCGGATCCTGGGGCTATCAGGTGACGTCCTACTACGCGCCGACGGCGCGGTTCGGCACTCCCGACGACTTCCGATTCCTCGTCGACGCCCTGCACCGGGCCGGGATCGGGGTGATCGTGGACTGGGTCCCCGCGCACTTCCCCAAGGACGGCTGGGCGCTGGGCCGGTTCGACGGCACCGCCCTCTACGAGCACTCCGACCCGCGCCGCGGCGAGCAACTGGATTGGGGCACCTACGTTTTCGACTTCGGCCGGCCGGAGGTGCGCAACTTCCTGGTCGCCAACGCGCTGTACTGGCTCGAAGAGTTCCACGTCGACGGACTGCGGGTGGACGCGGTGGCCTCGATGCTCTATCTGGACTACTCGCGCCCCGAGGGGGGCTGGACCCCCAACGCCTACGGCGGCCGGGAGAACCTCGACGCGGTGCAGTTCCTCCAGGAGATGAACGCCACGGTGCACAAGTCCGCGCCGGGGATCGTCACCATCGCCGAGGAGTCCACCTCCTGGCCGGGCGTGACCCGGCCGACCAATCTGGGCGGGCTCGGGTTCTCGATGAAGTGGAACATGGGCTGGATGCACGACACCCTCGGCTATTTCAGCCGCGATCCGGTCTATCGCAGCTACCACCATCACGAGATGACGTTCTCCATGCTCTACGCCTACAGCGAGCACTTCGTGCTGCCGCTCAGCCACGACGAGGTGGTCCACGGCAAGGGCACCCTGTGGCAGCGGATGCCGGGCAACGACCACGTCAAGGCCGCCGGCCTGCGCAGCCTGCTGGCCTACCAGTGGGCGCATCCCGGCAAGAAGCTGCTGTTCATGGGCCAGGAGTTCGGCCAGCGCGCCGAGTGGTCCGAGGCTCGCGGGGTGGACTGGTTCCAGCTCGGCGAGTCCGGCTTCTCCGCCGGGATCCTGCGCTTCCTGACCGACGTCAACGCCGTCTACCGGCGCTGCCCGGCGCTGTGGAGCCTGGACAGCGTTCCGGCCGGCTACTCCTGGATCGACGCCAACGACTCGGCGAGCAATGTGCTCAGCTTCCTGCGCTTCGGCGCCGACGGGTCGGTGCTGGCGTGCGTGTTCAACTTCGCCGGTGTCGAGCACGCCGACTATAGGCTGGGCCTGCCGCGGGCCGGGTCTTGGCGGGAGGTGCTCAACAGCGACGCCACGGTGTACGACGGCTCGGGCATCGGCAATCTGGGTGCGGTGGCCGCGGTCGGCGATCCCTGGCACGGCCGGCCTGCGTCGGCCCGGCTGGTGCTGCCGCCGACCTCGGCGATCTGGCTCGAGCCGGCTGACTGAGTCGGCCCGTTCGAGCGGTTGTTCGTCGGGAACGTCCATGGAGACGGTCGGCGATACGACCCCGTGATCGCGGCGCGGTCTGACAACAGACCCGCACGTGCCGGTCAGTACAGCGCGTTGGCCAGATTGCGCCGGCCGGCGATCACCTCGGGGTCGGCCGGGTCGAACAGCTCGAACAACTCGATCAACCGGGTCCGGACCGCGGTGCGTTCATCGCCGGAGGTCCGGCGCACCAGCGCGATCAGCCGGTCGAAGGCCCCGGCGGGGTCCTGGTTGAGGATCTGCACATCGGCCGCGGCGAACGCCGCCTCGATGTCCCCGGGAGCGGCGTCGGCGCCGGCCACGGCGTCGGGCGGCTGAGCCGTGGCACGCTGCAGGAAGGTGATCTGGCGCAGCGCCCCCTTGGCCTCGGCGTGCTGCGGGTCGGCATCGAGGACGGCCTGGTAGGCCGCCGCCGCGCCGGGGAAGTCGCCGGCGTCCATCTTTTCCCGGGCGGCGAGCACCGCGGGGTCGGCGGGCTCCTCCTCGCCGTCGCCGGGCGCCCCGCCCAGCTTTCCCGCGGTCGCCGACACCAGCGAGTCGACCCAGCGCCGCAACTGGTCGGCCGGCTGCACGCCCTGGAAGCTGGAGATCGGCTGGCCCCCGGCCAGCGCGATCACGGTCGGCACCGCCTCGACGCCGAAGATGGCCGCGACGCGGGGCGCGGCATCGACGTTGACGGTGGCCAGCGACCAGGTGCCGCCGTCCGCGGCGGCCAGGGCGGCCAGCGAGTCGGCCATGGTGACGCAGGCGTCGCTGCGCGGGGACCACAGCAGCACCACCACCGGGACTTCACCGGAGCGCACCAGCACCTCGGACTCGAAGTTGGCCTCGGTGATCTCGACGCCGGCCGGGCCGGAACCGCCGGACCCCTGGTGGGCGCGTTGTTTCAGACCGGACAGGTCGACCGCGCCGGACATCACCGGCGCGACGTTGGGACGGGGGCGGGTCACGGGGTCAAGTCTGTCACGAAGACGGCTATGACGAACATCACAGCCCCTTCCAGCAAACTATCCGGCTCGCAGAACCAGGGCGTCGCCCTGGCCGCCGGCCCCGCACAGCCCGGCCACCGCGTAGCCGCCGCCGCGGCGGGACAGCTCCAGGGCCGCGTGCAAGGTGATGCGCGCACCGGACATCCCGATCGGGTGGCCCATCGCAATGGCCCCGCCGTTGCGGTTCACCGTCTCCGGATCCACGCCCAGTTCGCGGGCCGAGGCCAGCGCCACAGCGGCGAAAGCCTCGTTGATCTCGATCACGTCGAAGTCCCCGACGGCGATCCCCTCTCGTTCGGCCGCTTTGCGGATGGCGTTGGCCGGCTGGGACTGCAGCGTCGAGTCCGGCCCGGCCACCACACCGTGCGCACCGATCTCGCACAGCCAGGTCAGCCCGAGCTGCTCGGCCTTGGTCTTGTTCATCACCACCACCGCGCAGGCGCCGTCGGAGATCTGCGACGCCGACCCGGCCGTGATGGTGCCGTCCTTGCGGAACGCGGGCTTGAGCCCGGCCAGCGAATCCGCGGTGGTGTTGGCGCGAATTCCCTCATCCTCGAGGAACTCGATGTCGTCACCCTTGCGTTGCGGGATACGCACGGGCACAACCTCATCAGCGAAAACCCCGTCCTTCCAGGCCGCCGCCGCCCGGCGGTGCGACTCCGCGGCGTAGGCATCCTGTTCGGCCCGGGTGAACTTGTCGGCGTCGTTGCGCTGCTCGGTCAGCGCACCCATCGGCTGATCGGTGAACACGTCGTGGAGGCCGTCATAGGCCATGTGGTCGAGCACCGTCACGTCGCCGTACTTGTAGCCCGCACGGCTGTCCATCAGAAGGTGCGGCGCCTTGGTCATGGACTCCTGGCCGCCGGCCACCACGACATCGAACTCCCCGGCGCGGATGAGCTGGTCGGCCAGGGCGATCGAGTCGATCCCGGACAGGCACATCTTGTTGATGGTCAGCGCGGGCACGTCCCAGCCGATCCCGGCCGCGACGGCGGCCTGCCGGGCCGGCATCTGCCCGGCGCCGGCCGTCAGCACCTGACCCATGATCACGTAATCGACCAGGGCTGCCGGAACAGCGGCCTTCTCCAGCGCCGCCCTGATCGCCACCCCACCCAGATCGCTGCCGGAGAAATCGCGCAGCGACCCCATCAGCCTGCCGATCGGCGTCCGCGCTCCAGCAACGATGACCGACGTTGTCATGACCACTCCCGGCGCTCGCGGCCGGCCGTGAAAGCCGACCGGCCTGACGTGTTTTCGGGTGTCAGGTTACCGTTGGGTATGACCACCGAACACATCGACGCCCGGCCGGTGCTGGCAAGCTCCCTGGTGACGGCGATCGATCACGTCGGCATGGCCGTCCCGGACCTCGACGCCGCGATCGCCTGGTACCACGAGCACCTCGGGATGATCCTCGTTCACGAGGAGATCAACACCGACCAGTGCATCCGCGAGGCGATGCTGGCAGTGCCCGGCGCCGACGCGGGCTGCGCCCAGATCCAGCTGATGGCCCCGCTCGAGGACGCCCACAGCTGCACCATCGCGAAGTTCCTCGACAAGCGCGGGCCCGGCATCCAGCAGTTCGCCTGCCGGGTCGCCGACCTCGACGCCATGTCGCGGCAGCTGCGCGAGCAGGGCGTGCGCCTGGTCTACGAGGCCCCGCGGCGCGGGACGGCGAACTCCCGGATCAACTTCATCCACCCCAAGGACGCCGGCGGAGTCCTGATCGAGCTCGTCGAGAAGGCCGACACCACCCACTAGCCGCCCTCAGGACCACCTGCGGGTCGGGCTCCGGTTGGCGCGGTTCGCCCAGCACGCGCTGTGCCAGTGCCGCCGGTCCTCCCCGTCGCCGTCGGCCCGCCAGGCGACCACGTGGGCGACGCCGGCCCGGATTTCGTGATCACATCCCGGGCACCGGTATCCATTGACGGCCCGGGCCGCCGGGACCGTCACCACCTCGTAGTCGAAACCGTCCCGTCCGGCCTCCGTCCGCCGCGGCGGCCCGACCGGTCGACGTCGCGGGTCACGCCGCGGCGGCTTGCGGCCGGCCATCAGAACAGCCGGTATTCGTCGCCGTCCATACCGCGCATCACATCGTAATCCAATGTCAGACAGCGTATTCCGCGATCCTCGGCCAACGTCCTGGCCTGCGGTTTGATCTGCTGGGCGGCGAAGACCCCGCTCACCGGGGCGAGCAGCGCGTCACGGTTGAGCAACTCGAGATACCGGGTCAGCTGCTCGACCCCGTCGATCTCGCCGCGGCGTTTGATCTCCACCGCCACCGACCGACCCCGCTCGTCACGGCACAGGATGTCCACGGGTCCGATGGCGGTCATGAACTCGCGGCGGACCAGGGTGTAGCCCGCGCCGAGCAGTTCGATGTGCTCGGCGAGCAATTCCTGGAGGTGGGCCTCCACCCCGTCCTTGACCAGGCCGGGATCGGCGCCCAGTTCGTGGCTGGAGTCGTGCTCGATCTGTTCGATGGTGATCCGCAGCTGCTCGCCGGCCTTGTTCTCCACGACCCACATCCCGGCTTCCTCGTTCAGCCAGCACGGTGGGCTCATCCAGTTCAGCGGTTTGTAGGCCCGGTCGTCGGCGTGCACGCTGACCGAACCGTCAGCCTTGATCAGCAGCAGCCTCCGGGCCGAGGGAAGGTGAGCGGTGAGTCGTCCGACGTAGTCCACGGTGCACTGGGCGATCACGAGTCGCACCGGCCCAGCTTAGAACGTGGCGGGGCGGCGGTTGGGATGAGCGCGACCGCGCTGTGAGGGCGCCCGTCGAATTAGGCTGACGCCACCATGAGTTCCCGGAGTTCCAGTCCCACCCTGGCCCAGCGGCTGGGCCGCGTGCTCGAGCGGCTCACCCGCCAGAGCGGCCGGCTGTCCAAGACCGGGGCTTACGGGTCGCTGCTGCTGGGCCGGGTTTCGGAAAGCCCCGAGCGGCGCCGACTGCGGATCCAGCTGATCCTCACCCTGTTCATCTCGGCGGTGAACCTCGTCGCGATCGGGATCGTGCTGGTGCTCGTGGGCGTGGCCTTCCCCGAGCCCAGTGTGTATCGGGACGTCCCGCACTGGCTGCCGTTCGCGGCAGCGCCCCTCTACGTGGCGGCCGCGTCGGCGGTCGGGACCTGGTGGATCCATGCCCGGACCATCAACGACCTGCGCTGGGCGATCGAGGGCCGCCTGCCGACGCCCGCCGACCAGCGCAACACCTTCCTGACACCGTGGCGGATCGCGGTGACACACATGGTGTTGTGGGGTCTCGGCGCGATCGGGCTGGCTGCGCTCTACGGCCGGTATGACACCACCTTCATTCCCCGGCTGGCGATCACGATCACCTTCGGCGGCGTGGTGGTGGCCACCACCTGCTACCTGTTCGCCGAGTTCGCGCTGCGCCCGGTGGCCGCTCAGGCGCTGGCCGCCGGTAATCCGCCGCACCGGCTGGCTCCGGGCATCATGGGCCGGACCATGACGGTGTGGCTGCTCAGTTCAGGCGTGCCGATGATCGGGGTGGGGCTGATCGCCCTGTTCTCGCTGTTGCTTCACAACCTCACCGAGACCCAGCTCGCGATCGCGGTGATGATCTCCTCCAGCATCAGCCTGGTCGTCGGCTTCCTTCTGATGTGGACCCTGTCCTGGCTGATCGCCACACCGGTCCGGGTGGTTCGGGCCGCACTGCGCCGGGTCGAGAACGGCGATCTCGACGCCCGGGTGGTGGTCTTCGACGGCACCGAACTCGGGGAGCTGCAACGCGGCGTCAACTCGATGGTCGACGGCCTGCGCGAACGTGAGCGGGTCCGGGACCTCTTCGGCCGCCACGTGGGACGGGAGGTCGCCGCCGCCGCGGAGTTGCGCCAGCCCACCCTCGGCGGCGAGGAGCGTCACGTCGCGGTGGTCTTCGTCGACGTCGTCGGATCGACCAAGCTGGTCACCACCCGGCCGGCCATCGAGGTTGTCGATCTGCTGAACCAGTTCTTCGCCGTCATCGTCGAGGAGGTCGACCGCCACGGCGGCCTGGTCAACAAGTTCGAGGGCGACGCCGCCCTGGCCGTCTTCGGCGCGCCGGCGGGGCTGGACAACCCTGAGGACAGCGCACTGGCTGCCACCCGTGCGATCGCGCGACGGCTCAAGCTGGAGGTGCCCGACTGCCCGGCCCGCATCGGCGTGGCCGCCGGCCAGGTGGTCGCCGGGAACGTCGGCGCCTTTGAACGGTTCGAGTACACGGTGATCGGCGAGCCGGTCAACGAGGCGGCGCGACTGGCGGAGCTGGCCCGCTCCGCGCCCAGCCGCGCGCTGGCCTCCGCGGCGGCCGTCGCCGCCGCCTCCGAGCGTGAACAGCGGTTCTGGCGACTGGGCAGACCGGTACGGCTGCGCGGCCACCCCGAGCGGGTACGGATCGCCAGCCTGGTCGGCGGCCCCTGAGCCCGCCGGCACCAGCGGCATGCGACAGTGGTTCGATGCGGTTCCGAACCATCCCCAGCCCGGTCGGCGACCTGACGCTGGCTGGCACCGGGTCGACCCTGCGCTATCTGCGGATGGCCGGGCAGGCCCATGAGCCGGACCGCTCCGGCTGGCAACCTGCCGGCCCCGACGCCTTCGCCGATGTCGCCGAGCAGCTGCGGGCCTTCTTCGCGGGCGCACTCACCGAGTTCGATGTCGACCTGGAGTTCACCGGCACCGAGTTCCAACGCCGGGTGTGGACGGCACTGAGGACCATCCCCTACGGCCAGACCCGCAGCTACGGCCAGATCGCCGCACAGATCGGCGCACCGCGGGCGGCGCGCGCGGTAGGCATGGCCAACGGCTGCAACCCGATTGCGATCATCGTGCCGTGCCATCGGGTGATCGGCTCCTCCGGCGGGCTGACCGGATACGCCGGCGGGCTGGGCCGCAAGGAGGCCCTGCTGGCGCTGGAGTCGGCGCGGACCGCCGCGGTCTAGACCGCCGCGCCGCCGAGTGCGTCCGCGACGGCGTCGAACGCCCGCAGGGTGTTCAACTGTGGGTGCGGGTCCGGTGAATGCTCCTGGGTGGACACCTTGGCGGCGACCACCTGCGCGGGGCGGTTGATGTAGACCATCTGGCCCAGCATCCCCAGACACAGCAATACGTCGTCGCCCGGGTAGGGCACCCACATCTGGTTGCGGTACATCCCGCCCGGCATACCGGTGTCGGCCGGGCAGTCGGCGAAGGCGGCTCGGGAGTCCGGGCCACCAGTGAGTGTGTCGGCGATCCACTCCATGGGCAGAACCTGCTGTCCGGTCAGGGAGACCCCCTCCCGCAGGAACAGCGAGCCGAACCGGATCAGGTCGGTCAGGACCGCGTTGATCCCGCCGTTGAACATCCCGGTGCCGGCGGAGTCCACACCGATCGTGGCGTCGCGGTAGGCGCCCAGGCGGCTCCACAGCACCTCCGACATCAGTTCGGGCATCCGCTGGCCGGCGGCGACCTCGCAGATCCAGCCCAGCACATCGGTGTCGGTGGACCGGTACTCGAACGGCCCGCCGTGCGGCGCATCCTCGGCCAACGTCATCAGGAAGTCGCGCAGGGTGGCCGGCACCGAGGGGCCACTGCGGGGCGCCCAGCCGAACGCCTGGTCCAGGGCATGGATCTGGGCATGCGGGTCGCCGTAGTCATCGGAGAAGACCACGCCGGTTCGCATATCCAGCAGTTGGCGGACCGTCGCCCCGGCGTAGCCGGAGTTCCGCAGGGCCGGAACGTATTCGGTGACCGGATCCTCGACATCGAGGACACCATCACCGTGTAGCGCGCCGGCGACCACGCCCACCATCGACTTGCTCACCGAGAACAGCAGATGACGGGTGTCGGGTGTGAGACCGTGGCGGTACTGCTCGGCCACCATCCTCCCGCGGTGAGCGACCGCCCAGCCGTCGGTCCCGGTGTCCTCCATCACCGTTGCCACCGAGCTGGTCCGGCCGTCGGCCCGGGTGAGCCGAACAGCGGCGACCGGCTCGGCGTCCGCCGGCAGTACGGCGACCGGTCCGGTCCCGCGCGAGATGACGGCGGTCGGCAGGAAATCCTCGACATGCTGGAACGACCACCTCGAGTACGGTGGCGCCATCCAGTTTCCCAACGTGATCCCCGCAGGGACGGGGACCGGGTCGGCCCCGATCACGCGCGAGCGACAAGCCGCGAGACCAGCGGCGCGGCCGGGGAGAGCGGTGTCGAGACGAACCTGGCCTTGATCCCGTCGATCCAGTGCCGGCAGTGCTCGGTGAGCTGATAGTCCTCGGTCTGCAGGTGGCCCCGCGTGATGAGCACACCGAGTTGGGCACCCTCGCAACGAATGTCACCGGGTGCGGCCACTCTCATGTAGAACGCCTCGGACTCGTCGTTGACCGAGGACCAGTCCTGAGCCGGCCTGACGTAGCTCACGCGGCCCGCCTCGTCCAGCCGCCATATTCCCGTCGCGGGGGTGGCGGTGAAGATCTCGATGTCTTGGGCGGTCTCGGAGATGATCATCTGGCCCCAGACTTCGTCCTCGCCGTAGCCGCGCTCCCACCGGGCATTGATCTCGCCGATGTCCAGTTCGTAGTCCACGTCGAGATATTCGAGCAGGTGGAACAAGAACAACGGCATATCCGCGAAGGCCTCGGTCGTCAGATTCGTCATCGGGCTGGCTCCGCTCAGCCGGGGGTTCACCTCACCCAGGTAGAGATCGCCGGAGTCGAGATCGCGCAGCAGGTCCACCTCGAAGTAGCCCCGGTACCCCTGCTCACTCAGCACGTCGCCGACCTTGCCCACCATCTCCCGGGCCGTGTGCGTCTGCGCCGGCGAAAGGACTTCTCGCCAGATGTCGTTGCCGCACCATCCCCCTTTGGTCGAGGTCAGTTCCGGATAGCCGACGAGGCTGGTCATCGGCGGTCCGACGACCGTGCCGTGGCGTGTCACCGTGCCCTCGAGGCACACCTCGACGTTGCGGATGCGCCTCATGACCTTGAACTCGGGCTGGGCGACGAGATTCGCCGCGCACTCGTCCCAGTCCCGTTGACCGCGAATGAAGAAGGTGCCGCTGCCCGCGGCGCCGTAGGCGACGTTGATCACCAGGTCGTCGCCCAGGCCCGCACCCTCCGACAGCGCCAGCAGATCCTGATAGGAGTCCGCCCGGCCCATCACGTGCGGAACACTCGGGACACCCGCAGCATCGGTGAGGCGGGTCATCACGACCTTGGAGTCCAGTTGATGACGGATGTTCTGGGGCGGGTGCATCACGTCCAGGCCGGCGTCCTTGGCCAGGGCGTACGCCTCCTCGTCGAGCATGACGAAGCAGGCCTTCCCGCCGCGGCCCCGGCCGGCGATGAACTCGAGGGCCTCCGGGTCGCGCAGAAGGTGATTGCAGACATCCCCCATCGAGTCGAAGTCCCTGCGATCACGCCGTCGCGGCACGAAGACCCGCGGGTGACGACCCTCGTAGGAGTCGAAGTAGGACAGGTAGAAGAAGTTGCGCACCCAGCGGTCGATCCCCAGCAGATTGAAGGGGGTCGGCGAGATGAAGTACAGCGGAACCGTATTCGTGTGGAAGAACGCTCGGATGTCGGAGAGGCCGTTGAGGGGAGTCTTCGTCATTGCGCCCATTCTTCACGACGGCACGACAGGAGGCCATCGCAAACGCCGCCTACCCCGTCTCGATCCCGAACAGGGTCAGGACGGCCAGGGACACCACGCCGACCAACCCGGCCGCGACCGCGATGGGGGTTCGCGCCCTGACCGCTCCGCGGTCGGCCCGCAATCCCACAGTGGCCAGTGCCGCCATCGCGCCGAGCAGGCCGGCCGCGACGGCGATCATCTTGTGCAGCCGGAATCGGTCGTGATCGGCGGTCAGTTGGTCAAGGGCGCTGAAATCCCCGCTCATCAGGGCCTGATCGTAGGCGGGCGCCTCGGCTCGCTGATACGACCACTCACCGCTCGTGAAGGGGGCCAGCGCCAGGTTCAGAACCGTCAGTGCCAGAACCGACCAGAGCAGCGGGCGAATCGCCGGCCGGATGATGCTCACCACGGCGCACACAATGACGCCGGCGGCGGTGAGGCCAGGCAGCACTGACAGCATCGGGACCGACTCTCGATGGGGAAGCAAATCGCGCTCACCATAACGCGGGAAGAGAGAAGCCTTTTCGGGAATTACCGCCCGGGAATGGGGAACGCCCCCCGGGTTGTGGTCCGGGGGGCGTTCTGTGTGTGTGT
>CAYURT010000042.1:22480-29234 GCA_964447215.1 uncultured Mycobacterium sp. | reverse complement strand
TAGCTCAGCAGCCGCGTGAGAGCTTCGCGGGTGTCGGCGGCCTCCTGCGGCGTGCCACCGAACTCCACCGCGGCGAAGTCGGTGACGCCGATCTCCGCCAGCGCACCGATGCGGTCCTGCACCGCCCCGGCCGAACCGATGATCGCGATGTCGGCCGGACCCGCCACACCCTCACGGTCCAGCATCGCGCGGTAGCTCGGCAGGGCCCCGTAGGCGGCGAACAGCTCGGCGGCGCGTGCCGTCGCGCCCTCGACGTCGGCGGTGACGCACACCGGCAACGCGGCGATGACACGCGGGGCGGGCCGGCCGAACTCCTCGGCCGCGGCGGTGATCGTGGGGATGGTGTGCTCCGCCAGTGTCACCGGTCCGGTGCACCAGGTCAGCGTGCCGTCGGCCAGGGCCGCGGTGACCCGCAGCATCTGCTCGCCGAGCGCGGCGACCACCACGCCGAATCCGTCGGAGCCCTTGGCGTTGACCGCGGCGTGCACCCGGTACATCTCGCCGTCGACGTTGGCGGGCTCACCTCGCGACAGCGGCATCAGGACACTGAGGTACTCGCGCAGGTGTCGCACCGGACGGTCGTAGCTCAGGCCGAACATGTTCTCGATGACGACCTTGTGGCTCAGCCCGATGCCCAGGGTGAAGCGGCCGCCCGACGCGGCCGCCACGGTGTGGGCCTGCTGGGCGATGGCGTGCGGGTGGCGCGGGAACGTGGGCACCACCGAGGTTCCCAATTCGATGCGAGGCACCTTCGTGCCGGCCACCGCCAGGGCCGTCAGCGCGTCGTGACCGAAGATGTGCGGGGCCCAGTAGGCGGCGAACCCGTCGCGCTCGGCGGCAGCGGCCTCGGCCACCACGTCGTCGAGGGTTCCGTCATTGACCGCGCCGCCGAAGATCCCGATCCTCACCGAACCGACGCTACCCGCGCGCGACGCTCCGTCCGCACCGCCGGGCGTGCCCGGCGGCTCAGTCCCCGAGGCGGTCCAGCCAGGTCCGCCAATTCGGTTCGAGGTCGGCCGTGGCGCGCAGCAGGTCCAGATCGGTCCGGTCACCGGTCTTGCAGGCGAAGGCCTGGGCGATGCTGGCGGCCACCGCGGGCCGTTCGATCACCTCGACGGGATCGCCCGCGCGTACCCGGCCTTCCTCGACGATGCTCAGGTAGGCCCCCGGTCGGCGGGCTGCGGTGAACGTCCTGATCAGGTCGGGCCGGCCCCAGAAGCCGGCGAAGGTGCGGCACGGTATCCGCGGCAGCGTCACCTGCAGGACGGCCTCGCCGACCCGCCAGCGCTCACCGATCAGCGCACCGGAGACATCGACATCGGCGGTGGTGAGGTTCTCGCCGAAGCGACCGTTGGGGATCTCGATGCCCAGCTGCTCGGCCCAGAAGTCGGCGTCCTCACGCGCGTAGGCGTACACCGCCTGCCACGGCCCGCCGTGGTGGACGGTGTTGATGACCGCGTCGCCCTCCACCGCGTCACCTGCCAGCAGCCGCGGACCGTCGACGGGCCGCTTGTCGATTCCGCTGCGCTTGTAAGAGCCCGTCCAGTCGGCCCCGTGGTGCAGGTCGGCAACGACATTCACCGAGAGCAGTCGTGGGGTCCGCACACGTCGAGCATATGCGGCGCTCGCCGGGGCCGACGGCCGTCGAGAGGGCCTGTGCCTTCTCGAAAGTCGCTATTGCCGGCGATAGCGCTTTGTGCACAGGCATACCGTGGTCCGGCAGCCGTGCCGGCATCGCGCCCTCCATCATGAGCGCTGTGACGCCTAACTACACCTACCGCGCCGAGTGGGATCCCGAATCCTTTGAGTACACGGCCCGGTGTTCGGAATTCCCCGGCTATTACACGCGGGCCGGTACCGCGGGTGAAGCGGTCACGGCGATGGAAGGCATCGTCGCGGAGCGGATCGCCGAGCTGGCCGAGGCGGGCCAGCCGCCGCCGGACTCGCTGACCGACCATCTCTACAGCGGCCGGTTCCTGATCCGCACGTCGCGCGCGCTGCACGCCCGCCTCACCGTCGAAGCCGCCGAACAGCGCGTCTCCCTGAACCAATGGGTGGTCGCCAAGCTGGCTGATCGGCCACGCCCCGTCGGCTTCGACGATCTCTTCGACTGAGCCAGGCCGGCCGACAGTCCACGCTGAGGTGACGGCATACTGCAAGCCGTGCGACCCAACACCGCCGTCACCGCCGTGATGGCAGCCGCCGACGAGGTTCGCCCCTGGCAGGAAGACCTCTACCGCGACCTGCACCGCAACCCCGAACTGTCCCATCAGGAGCACCGCACCGCCGCCGCAGTCGCCGACCGTCTCGGCCGGGCCGGTTTCGCGGTGACCACCGGCGTCGGCGGCACCGGGGTGGTGGGCATTCTCCGCAACGGAGACGGACCGGCGGTGCTGTTGCGCGCCGATATGGACGCACTGCCGGTCAAGGAGGACACCGGACTGGCCTATGCCAGCACCGCGGTGGGCACCCCCGTCGGCGCCGAGTCCGAGGGTCCGGTGATGCACGCATGCGGCCACGACATGCACACCACCTGTCTGCTGGGGGCGGCACAGCTACTGGCCGATGGCGAAAAGCATTGGCGGGGAACACTGATCACGGTTTTCCAGCCTGCCGAGGAGACCATTGATGGGGCGCGCGGGATGGTCGCCGACGGCCTTGCCGCGTTGACCGGACCGGTCGACGTGGCCCTCGGCCAGCACGTGGCGCCGTTGCCGGCCGGGCGGCTCTCCGCCGTCGCCGGCCCGGCGCTGGCCGGGGCGGCCTCGATCCGGGTCACCGTCTACGGCCGCGGCGGGCACGCCTCGATGCCGCAGACCACGGTGGACCCGGTCGTGCTGGCCGCGGCGATCGTGCTGAGACTGCAGGGCGTCGTGGCCCGCGAGATCGACCCCGGCGAGGCGGCGGTGCTGACGGTCGGCAGCGTGCACGCAGGCACCAAGGCCAACATCATCGCCGACCGGGCCGAGTTGCTGATCAATATCCGGTTCTACAGCCAGGCAACGCGTTCGGCGTTGCTGGCCGCCATCCGCCGGATCGTCACCGCCGAGTGCGCGGCGTCGGGTTGCCCACGCGAACCGGATATCGACATCTGCGAGGAGGCCCCGCTGACCGACAACGACGCCGCCGTCACCGCCCGGGTCACTGAGGCGTTCGCCGGCGCCTTGGGCGAGGGGGTGATGATCGACCCGCCAAAGGTCCTGGGTAGCGAGGATTTCAGCGATCTGGCCCGCGGAGTGGACGCGCCGTACAGCTTCTGGCTGTTCGGCGGGACCGACCCGCAGACCTACCGCGCTGCCGAGGCAGCCGGCCGTGTCGCCGAGGAGATACCCGTCAACCACTCCCCGCGTTTCGCGCCGGTGATCCAGCCGACCCTGGATGTGGGCACTACCGCCCTGGTCGTTGCCGCACTGGCGTGGCTGGCGTCGAATCAGCCGCCCGCTCCCGAGGTCCAATCCGGTGACCCGCGGGCTAGGCTGTCGGGGTGAAAACTCTCCTCGCCGGTGGAGTCTGTGCCGTTCTGATCGGCGCCGGGTTGTGCGCGACGGCCGCGCCCGCCTCGGCCTGCCCCTACGGCACCGTTCCCAGCGACTTCGACGGGGTCTGCGTCAGCGGCGGCACCGGCGGGGATTCGGCGGCCCCGCCGGTGGCCCCGGGCACCGGAGCGACGGTGGGCGGCGGAATCGACGAATTGCCATCGGTCAACGGGATTCCCTGCACCCCCCAGCAGCTGGGCACCTGCATCGGGCTTATGGAGAGCGAAGGCGTCCGCTAACAGGCGCTGAGCTGCCGTGGGGCGCGTCGCGGATCTGCACTTTGCCGCCAACCACCTACAGTGGAGGTGTCCGCCGCCAGCAAACACCGCCCAGGAGAGTTCCCCCATGATGGTGTCCGCCCGCTCCCGGTTCGCCGCCGGCCTGTTCGCCGCCGCGGCGGGCACCGCCCTGGTCGCCACGGTTGCCGTCCCGACGGCGGCGAGCCCGTCGGTGCCCGCGATGGTCTCCCCCGCCGTTCAGCTCAGCGCGGCCCTGACCCCGCTAACACAGCCGGTTCGGGCCGCCGCCTCAACCGCTTCAGCGGTCGGCGAGACGCCCGGTGACTGGATCATCAACGCCTACTTCACCGTGCAGCCCTGGGTGGAGTACGGCGTCGAGGTGTTCGCCTGGGCCACCGAATGGCTGCCCTGGCCGATCGGCCTGCTGGCACCCCAGGCCGACATCATCTACAGCGGCTGGCAGCCGTTCGCCGAGTCGGTGGCCTTCGCCCTGGCCTATCTGGTCGACGGCCAGTTCGACCTGGTGCTGCCGACTCTGACCTTCGGGATTCAGACCGGGATCTCGACGTTCATCCAGAACGAGATCGCCTGGATCGCCAGTTTCTTCCCGCCGCTGCCTCCAATCGGGTTCGCCGCAGCGGCGCCGCCCGCAGCGGGCGCGGCCACCGCGGCACGGTCCCGTGCTGCGGCGGCATCCGCGCCGGCGGTGGAAGCCGTACCGACGGCACCGGCAACCGGCACCGAGGTCGTGGCAGCGCAGCCGAAGTCGACGGAAGCCGCAGCGCTCACCCAGGCCGAGGTTGAGTCGGTAGCGGTTGAGCCGGCAGAGGTCGAGCCGGCAACGGCTGAGCCGGCGGACGCCACCCCAGCCGAGGTCACCGAAGCGGGACCCGCCCCGCGGGCTGTCCGCCAGTCCGCCCGCTCCGGCCTGCGCGCCCAGCCGCCGGCACCGGCGGCGGCCACCGAGACCTCCGCGGTGCGAGCCACGGCTGAGGGCTCCCCGGAGACCAAATCCCGCACGAGCGCCCGCGCGAGTCGCGGCGCGGCCTGACCCCGACGGCCGCTGAGGCCCCAGCTTCGCTAGTCCCAGCCCTGGCCGAGCAGTCGCAGCGACATCGACAGCGCCCTGGTGGCGCAGGAGAAGTACAGACTGGGCAGCAGCCCCTCGCGCAACAGCAGATTGGGGATGAACCCGTTGAAACACAACATGTCGTCGACATAGACATAGCTGCCGAATCCGTAACCGGCCGGCATCTCGGTGAGGTCTTGCCGGTTGAACTCCAGCGCAAGCCGGATGCCGTCGGCCTCGGTGGGAGCCCGGTGCGGGAAGCGCTGCAGGATCAGCAGACCGTTGCCGTAGAGCGGATGCTCCTTGTCGCCGATGAACTGGCACAGCGACGTGATGTCGCCGAAGGGGAACTCGACGGTCAGTCCCAACCCGCCCGCGCTGGCACCCATCGACGGCGGGGCCATCATGAATTGCTCGACGGTCTCGGCGAAGTCGGACTCTTTGAGCCGCAACGGTTCCCGGTTCTCCCTGCTGAAAATACGGGCGGCGGCGTGAATCATCTCATCGGGCTCTTGGCGCACGCCACGCTCCGGATGACCACTGACGGCCACATGCGCGCCCTGGTGTTCGGCCATCTGGGCGCCGAAGAAATGCGACTCAGCCAGTTGCAGTACCGCCGCGGTGCTCAGCAGCATTCCCATCCACTCGGCGATCTCCTCATGAACGCGGGCCAGCGTGCACAGGCTCACCGTGCCGGTGCCGGAGTCATACACCGGGCCGGCCATCGACGCGAATTTCATTGGCCCGCGATTGAGTTCGTTCAACGCAGCGTCGGTCAACTCGATACCCGAGAGCATCTCAGTACGAACACTGACGAGATACCCGGTCATGGCATCCGGTGAGGTGTCCTCACCGATGATCTCCACCACCTGGGCGTTCTCGGCAGCCCACCACGTGAAGCCGTCGGCGGCGCGGACCGCCCACTGGTCGTCAACCTGCAGCTGGGTGGTGTACAGGAAGTCCAGGACCTGCTCGCCGGCGTTCGGCTTACTCATGTATCTCCCCCTGCGGCGCAGGCCTCGGCTTTGCCCGCTGACGTCCCGACCCTAGTGCCTGTCAACGCCGATTTCACCGGATCGGTTGCCTGACGAGCGGCGCCGTGCGACGGTCGTACCACTCCGGGGATTCGAAACACCAGGTCGCTGAACAGGAGCATGCCGATGGTCGGGAAGCCTGCGGCGACGATGCTGACGACGGCAACGCTGGCCACCGGCTTGTTCGGAGTCACCACCGTGAGCGGGGCACCAACGGCGCAAGGTTCCTGCGCGGCACTGTTCGGGTTCAGCACCGACCCGGGACGCTGCACCAGCAGTCCGTTGGGGATCGCGGTCGCGATCGGCCAGGGTGCGGGGGCCCAGGCGGAGGGCCTGCTCGGTCTCGCCTTCGCCGCCGGGCCGGACTCCTCGGCGGTATCGAATGGAGTTTTGACGGTGGCCCTGCAGGTCGGCGCGAACGGTAGGGCCCTGGCCTCCGACACAGCGAATGTCGCGGCGAACATTTCGCTCGGCACGACGGCGGCGGCCGGGTCCGAAGCGATCGCCGGGGGCGGCCTGGGAAACGTGGCGATCAACCTCTTCGGCGATGGAACGGTGTTCGGGCACCGTGTCTTCGCCGAAGGGCGACTTAATCTCGCGGTGAACGTCGGTGGGTCCGACAACGAGATCATCGCCGGAACATTCACCCAGGGCGGCACACTCACTGCAGCTGTCAGTCTGGGCGGCAACAGGATTCAGGTTGTCGCCGCCGATGGTTTCCTCAACGCCGCGGCTCAGCTCGGCGGCAACGACAACCTGGTCCGCGCCAGTAACGGAACTCTGAATTCAGCGGCTCAACTCGGCGGCAGTGAGAACGAGGTCTACGCCACCAACGGCGCCGCCAACGCCGCGGCGCAGTTCGGCGGCACCGGCAAC
>CAYURT010000042.1:11038-22380 GCA_964447215.1 uncultured Mycobacterium sp. | reverse complement strand
CTACGCCACCAACGGCGCCGCCAACGCCGCGGCGCAGTTCGGCGGCACCGGCAACCTGGTCTATGCGACCAACGGTGCCGCCAATGCCGCGGCGCAGTTCGGCGGCACCGGCAACGTCGTCCGCGCGGCCAATGGGACGGGCAACGCCGCCGCGCAGATCGGAGGCGACTACAACCTCGTCCACGCCGGCGGGGACGCCAGTTCGGACGGCTACCTCAACGCCGCGTTCAGCGCGCTCAGCAGCGGTCGAGGAAACCTGGAGGAGAACACGGTGCGGGCCGGTCCCGGACCTTTGGCCGTCGCCGGGTCCGTCGGCCAAGACACCGCGACCGTTGTCCAGACGGGCCCGGGCATCACCATCAACCGATCCTCTTCCGCGGCAGCGCGGCGGGCAGCAGCCAAAGCCCCCGGCGGCACCGCCGCCGGCGCCTCAGCCCGCCGCTGACGGGCCGGACCAGGGGGCACCGGGTCCGGCGAACTGCCCGGCCGATGGAGTACGGGCCTGCTGCCACATACTCATCAAGGCTCCCAGAGCGCTGGGAACGTCGGTCACGCCCGGAGGACCGACGGGACCGGGTCCGCCCGGGCAGGGGGCGGCAGGGGCCGTCGGGTCGGCGGGATCAATGCCCTCGGCGAGGGCAGGACCGGCGCTGCCGAGGGCCGCGACGCTGATCCCAGCGCCCAACGCCATCGCGGCTACCGCCGCGGAGGTGGCTCGCCACCGAACGGTCATAGCTCCCCCGCTTTGTAGTCGGGCACTGCGCGCTGCGACACCCGCGTGCGCGCATCCCCGATCGTCGCACAGACCGGCCTAGGATCGCCGCGTGTCCGATCGCTACGGCGCCGACGTCCTCGCCAACAACCCGCACGGTTCCCGCAAGGTCCGTTCGACACCGTGTTGCGCCGAGAACGGCCTGGTGGTCGAGGACCCGCAGTCGGGCTTCGTCGGTGCCGTCGTGGGGATCGAGGGTGGGCGTGTCGAACTGGAGGACCGCCACGGAACGGTGCGGGTGTTCCCGCTGGGTCCCGGCTTCCTCGTCGAGGGCCGCCCGGTGATCCTGACCGCTCCCGCAACCCCAACCTCGGGGCCCCGGCGCACGAAGTCGGGCTCGGTCAAAGTCGACGCCCGGGCGCGGGTGGCATTGGCCGGGCGGATCTACGTCGAGGGCCGCCACGACGCCGAGCTCGTAGAACAGGTCTGGGGTGATGACCTGCGCGTCGAGGGAGTCGTCGTGGAGTACCTCGGCGGCGTCGACGACCTGGCCGACATCGTCGCCGAGTTCCGCCCCGGCCCGCGACGACGGCTGGGAGTACTGGTCGACCACTTGGTCGTCGGCTCCAAGGAGTCCCGGATCGCTGAGGCGGTGCGCCGCGGACCCGGCGGTGCGCACACCCTGGTGGTCGGTCACCCGTTCGTCGATATCTGGCAGGCCGTCAAACCCGCCCGACTGGGTCTGACGGCCTGGCCGACCGTGCCGCGCGGCACCGACTGGAAGCACGGGGTGTGCCAGGCGCTGGGCTGGCCGCACCGCGATCAGTCCGACATTGCCCGCGCCTGGCGCCGGATCCGCGCCGCCGTGCGCGACTGGACCGACCTGGAACCCGAACTGATCGGGCGGGTCGAGGAACTGATCGACTTCGTGACGGCGCCCTAGCAGTACCCCGCCGCTACCTCGCCGCGCCGGCTCAGGAGACGGTGACGTGGACGTGGTTGAAGTGGTTGGCCACCCGCCACATCGTGTACTCGACGCCGAAGCGTCCGGCCTGACTCTGGATGTCGGCGTTGATGGCGTCACCGAGGCCCATATCGGAGCCGATCATGATGTCCAGGGCCCGGCCGCTGGGGTGATCGGGGCGCGAGTCCGCGCGCACGCCGCCAATGGACTGCACGCCGGGATAGGTGGACATGATGTAGTCCGCCAGGGCCCTCGCGTTGGGGACCAGACCGCCCATCCCGACCGTGGGAACGGCCGAGGCGATCGCTGACGAGTTTGCGATCAGCGCGGCGGTAATCGTCGCTAGCGCAATCTTTTTCATAGCGCTAAATGCTAATAGCGGAATTTCAATTATCAGAAACCCATCAGACCTGCGTGTCTTTCGCTTTTCGGTGTACAAATTCGGTTGCCAATTTTGGCAAATGACCAGTTCAAGTACATTTTTTAGTTTTACTTGTTCCGACCGGGATATTCACGGAGTGGTGTCGCACACACTTCAATTAATGGTGCGGCCCAGGTCTCATCACGCTCGCGATTTTCCCAGGTCGCGGTGCCGTGTCGGTGTGCGCTGCTAGACAGATTCCACGAGGGGGGACGACATGATCGAACTGTTGGTGAGCGTGATGCTCAGCGGTCCAGGGGTGGGCTGTTCCTGGGACCATCCGGCGCCGACCGCGGTCAACCAGGTCTGCACCGGGTACGGCTATCCCGGCACCAGCTGCAAGGTCAACAAGGTCAGTTGCAGCCCGGTCCCGGGCACGCCCGGGACATGGAACCCCAACGGCTACACCCCGAAGATCGGGTAACCGCGGCGTGGGGCCACCGCCCGGTCAGGCAGGGCGGCTGCCGGTGGGGATCTTGCAGAGCTGGTTGAGGCGGGCCAGGGCGGCGTCGACGGCGGCCCCGTCGGCGGCCCGGTAGCTACGGTCGGCCAGCGAGCGCATCTGCGCCCGACGGGCGGTGAGATAGTCCCGTGCCGCCTGGGCCACATCGGCGGGATCGGGGTTGATCTCCGGCTCGAACCGGTCCAGCGCGAAGGCGACCGGACCGTTCTGGAACTTGATCAGCAGGTCGATGTTGGGGGTCCGCCAGGTCCAGCCATCCGGAAGCGGCGGGACCGCGCGCAATGCCGATCGGGTTTGCGCCCAGGATTCGCAGGTGGTCGTCGCGGCCTCCGCGGCGGGGACGGGGCGGTCGTCTTTGAGGATCATCGAGCCGGCCAGCAATGCGGCGGCGATCACGATGGCAGCGCCGATGATGGCAGCCGGAAGCCACCGCGACCGCGCCTTTTCGGGTCGGTAGTGCGGCGGGGGTGGCGGGGGTGGCGGCTGCCACGGCATCTCCATGGCATCCGATGGTAGGCCGCGGGGGCGGGGGCTTCCCGCCCCCGCGGCCGGGGCGGGGGTGGGGATTCTCCCGGCTCTGAGCGACTCCTGGCGATCTTCAGCGACACCGCGCGCGGATAGCGCGGCCTGAAGTCATGCCCGCTTGAGGTCATGCCCGCTCGAGGCGCTCACGCCAAGCCGCCAGCTTGCTGCGCGCCGAGCCCAGCGCGGCGGCATCACGCGCCCCGGGGTCGGCGGCCAGGGCGGCGTCGATCAGTGCCAAGCGGTCGTCGACCTCTTCGCGGCTGTAGGCGAACAACCCGATCTCATCGAGCCCACGCCCCGACAGCGGACGATCGGCCGGACCGTATCGCACGTGGGCGGCCTCGGGGCGCCGGTTCACGGCGTTGCGCTCGATCATCAACGCGGCGAGTGCGTCGGCAGCGGGGCGGACCCCGTCGAGGCGGTCCAGGATCTGGTGGATCTTGCGGGGCCGCACCTTGAGGGCCTCGGCGAGATCCGCGACCTCGCTGATCCCCTCTTCGACGAGCCGCAGCGCCCGCACCACGTAGGCGAGCTTCTCGGTTCCGGCCTCCCCGCTGAACGGGCCGGGCGCCGGCTTCCAGCCCAGCCGGTGGCGGGCCTCCCCCAGCGCCCGGTGCTCCTCGAGGGTCAGATACAAGCCGGGATCCTTTTCCGGCGGCGTGAGCGTGACCCGCCGTGAGGGCCGCAGGTCTTCGTAGACGATCAGGCCAGCGCGGCGCAGCCCGTCCATGTCCTCGCTGAAACGGCGATGGACGGCCTCCTCACCGGCACCCGGATAGTTCGGGTAGAGGCAGTACTTGATCTCGGCGGGCTCCGGTCGGCGCGGCAGGAACCCGCACAAGAAGGCCAGGATCATCAACTGGCGCATTTCGCGAGTCTGCGCCTCGGAATTTCGCTCCATCAGGCCCCCCGACCCAAAAACGTCCAGTCACGGCGCTTCTGATTCGTTGGACTTACTGTAAGGCACCCCAGGAGGCGGTGCCGGGAGGGAAAACAATGGAAAAGATGGCCCACGCGATCATTTGGGGTTTCGGGCGGCGCACCAACCCGCGCAACCTGTTCAATCTCATCAATGGCGAGATTCAGACCTGGCGGGGCGGACCGTCGATGGACGTGTTCCTCGACGCCCCGCTGGCCAACCTGTTCGCCGGGTTCCTGATGCGCGACGGCGGCTTGGAGCCGGTGCTCAACACCGGGGCCGACGGCGCCGAACTCAAGACACACCTCTACCGCCGACTGGCCGGCTACGACGTGACGGTGCTGCGCTACCGGGGGTGTGCGATCACCGACGCCGAAATCGGTGCCGCCCGCGACCAGGGCGTGCGCCTGCAGGTCGTCGACCTGGAAGCCGACGCCGAGGAGGTCATCGAATGAGCGCCTGGACGCGGCTTCCGGTCGGCTTCTGGGATCACATCCCCTACCCCGGCGAACGCCCGGACTGCTCGTGGCGGCTGGCCGGTGACCACGTGCACCGGGTGGTGCCGGCCGGGCAGGACGGATGGACCGACACCGTCACCGAGGAGGAGATCGACCTGGGCGGTCGGGTGTTCATCCTGGCCTACGGGTCCAACGCCAACCCCGCCAAACTGCTCGGCATCGACGCGGTGATGCTGCAGGCGGAAATCACCGACGCCCAGGCGGTCTGGAGTGGCGGCCGACGACAAAGCGACAATTCGGTGGTGGCGACCATCGCCAGGCGCACCGGGCACGTCGAGGCCTGCCCGGTGCTGGCGGTACACCCCGAGGGACTGCGCAAGGTCGACAGATGGGAGGGCAGGGCCTACACCCGCGAAGAGTTCTGGGGCCGGTGCACCCTGGAGAACGGCCGCGACATCAGCGCCGAGGTCTACGTCGGCGGCCGCACCCGCCGGCCGCTGGTGGTTGGCGGCAACCACGTGCCGCTGCACGACGCCGACCACTCCTACGTCGACGGGATCGTCCCGTAATGGTCCGGCATCTGTTCGTCTACGGGACGTTGATGCCCGGCCACGGCCGCTGGCCCGCCCTGGCCCCCTGGGTCGAGGGCGGGCCCAGCCCCGACTTCATCACCGGCGCGCTCTATGACACCGGGTACGGGTGGCCGGCCGCGGTGATCGGCCCCGGTGCGGACATCCCAGGGTTCACCGTCGCCCTCGAGGCGCAGTCGCTGCCCGCCGCCTTGAACGCCCTCGACGAGATCGAGGGCACCAGCCACGGGCTGTTCTGCAGGGTCCAGTTGCTCACCGCGCATGGCGTCGCCGCGTGGGCCTACGACTGGGCGGGCGAGACCGCCGGGTTCGCGGCGATCGACGGCTGGACGTGAGGGCTCGCGCCCGACGTCGCGCCCGTCACGTCAGGGTGGTGTCCGGCGGCAGCGGGCCGGGCGGATCGCGCGGCCACCACGTGCAGCGCACCTGAACGTCGTTGGCGTAGGGACCGGCTGCGGCGATCGCTCCGCCTCTCGCGGCATCGGGGCCATCGGCCGCGTTGGCGTAGATCTGGTTGAGGGGTTGGGAGGCGTCCCACGCGGTGGCGATGCATGCCGGACTCGCGGCGAGCACCCGGCAGTCGGTGGCCTGCTGCAGCAGCGTGCACTGGGCCAGGGCGGCGGCCTCGGCGGTCGCCCGGTCCGGCCCGTACGCCCAGTCCTGCTGTTCGCGGTTGGGCGAGTTGGCCACCGCGACCCAGCCGTCGTCGGCGTGGGCTGCCGGTGCGGTGAAGATCGCGACCGTGGTGAGCGCAACCGCGACCGGGAAGGGGCCCCTCAGTGCCTGCCCCACCGCGCTCGTCGGGCTTCCCGTCGACCTCATCGCATCCCTCGCCGGCGATATCAGCATGTTCCACTCCGCTTTGCTCACCCTAGTGGCCACCACCGACAAACGCGGCCCTTCCACGACCCGTCCGGTGCACGGGCGTACGGTCATGCCCGTGCCATCCCGGAGAGACAAGTGACCGCGATGCAGACGCTTCCGCCCGGTGTCGTAGTCGTGACCGGAACCAGCCGGGGTATCGGTAAGGAATTGGTGACGCTGCTGCTGGCGTCGGGACGTGAGGTGGTGGGCCTGGCCCGGCATACCAATTCCGCGGCGGGCGAGGGTGATCCGCCCGCCACCGGCTACACGGGGATCAGCGCCGACCTCAGCAGCGCCCACGGAATCGCCGAGGGGATCGAGCAGATCCGTCGCGCCGCCGACGGGCGACCGGTTGCCGCTCTGGTGAACGGTGCGGGGGCGGTGACGCCGGTGGGCGCACTGACCCAGCAGAGCAGCGAATCCATGCTTGCGGCCCTGTGCCTGATGGCGGTGGCTCCGGCGCGGTTGGCCGCCGGTGTGGCCGGGTTGATGCCCGAAGGCGGACGTATCCTCAACCTCTCCACCCGCTCGGCCCGGGAGACGTTCCCCGGACTGGGCCTGTACTGCATGAGCAAGCATGCGCTCCGATCGGTCAGTCGCAGCCTGCAGATGGAGTTGGCGCCGAGGATCGCGGTGGCCGAACTGATCCCCGGGGAGGTGGATACGGCCATGCAGGCCGATCTGCGCCGGCCCGACCCGGACGACTTCGAGATGGCGGGGTTCTTCCGCGACAACCGCGTCAACCTGATTCCCGTCACGCTGGCGGCGCATTTCTGTCTCTGGGTGTTGATGCAGACGTCTCCGGCGCAGTTCGCCGACGGGACTCCCTGGTACATCTATGACAGGAAAATCCAAGGGAATTGGCTGCCGCCGGGAACCGAGTTCCCCTACCCGGAACCCGATTGAGAGGCGGTGGCCATGTCGCAGCCGCAGTGCGCGCTGGCTCGCTCCGAAGTCGGTGACCAACGGCCCTGGCCGCCGACCGCGCACCGGCCTAACGTCGGCAGTGGAGGTTTGTGATGATCGAGGAACTGCAGGGTATGCCCGCCGGTGTCAACGGCATCCGCATTTCGGGCCGGGTCACCGCTGATGATTTCGACCAGTTCAAACCCACCCTGGACCGGATGCTGGACTCCGATGAGATCCGTTTTGTGGAGGTCATCGGCCCGGACTACGAGGGGTTCGGTCCCGGTGGTTTGTTCGCCGACTTCAAGCAGGGCTTCAGCACCCTCAAGCACATTCGCGCGTTCAAGCGCACCGCGGTGGTCTCAGACAAGGAGTGGGTCGCCCACACCATGCACGCGCTGGGCTGGATGATCCCCGGCGAGGTGGCGGTGTTCGGCATGGACGAACTTGAGGCCGCCAAACAGTGGGCGGCCGGCTAGGTCACGACAGCTAGGTACGGCCAAGCCGGCACCGCCGGTTCACTGGACCGGAATCGACGGTGCCGGCGCGGTCGTCTTATTCAGCTGATCGCGCGGCCTTGGAGGTAGTCGAGCTACGGCCCTGCGCGCGGGACTGCTTGGCCGCACCGGCCGCTCCGTCGGCGGCGCCGGCAGCCGACTCGGAGCGCGACGACCGACGTGTGTCGGCCGCAGCCGGAGCACCGGCCTCACCCTCCGTGGCGGCGACCGCTGTGGAGACCGCAACGGTGACCTCGGCGGCGGGCTCGGCCGGCGCTTCCGTAGCGACCGGCTTGTCAGCCCCGGCAGTCACCGCTTCAGGGGCAGGAGCCGCGGCGGGCTTGGCAGACCCTTCGGCGGGACCGGTGGCCGGCGCAACCTCGGCGGCGGCACCGGACGCGGTGGCCGGGGTCTCAGCCGCGGCCGGCGCCGCGGCGGGCCGCTCCGCGACCGATCCGCGCACGGTGGCGACCGCTGCTGCGGCAGCGCCCGGCGCCTCGACCGCGGCCAGCGGTCCCGGGATCCATCCGATGATCCAGTCGATGACGTTCTCGACCGCGTTGACGACCTCGTTGATGATGTTCGGGATGTTGAACCAGCCGATGATGTTGTCGATCGAGTTGATGACGTCGTTGATGATGTTCGGAATGTTGGGGATCCAGCCGAACAGATAGTCGATCTCGGCCTGGACGAACCCGACGGCGGTGTCGACCAATCCCCCGGCCCAGTCGATCGTCGAGTTGAGGGCACCGGCGAGGTAGTTGCCCGGATCGCCCGAGATCGGCCAGAAGTTACCGTCGACCAGCGGGGTCACGAGATCGTCCACCCAGTAGACGGTGCCGCCGACCAGCTGCTGGCCGTAGGTGTAGAGGATGTCGATTTGGTCGGCGATCGGCGGCCCGATGAGCGGCACGCTGCCGATGACTGCGCTGACGTCGTCGACGACCTGGGCCACGGCCGGCTGGATCTGGTTGTAGAGATCGGCGATGAACCCGGCCAGCATGACGTTCTGCGTGACGGCCGCCGACGAGATCGGCAGCGCGGAGGGCGTCGCCACGAGCGCCGGCGGCGCCGAAGTCAGCGCCGAACCGAGCGCTACTGCGGTGGCCGCGGTGACGGCGAGGGCGGGACGAGTCAGTGCTTCCATGGGGATTCGGGTCCTTACACGGTGAGGGGCGAGCGTTTCGACGAAAAATCGGTGAGAAAGTAGCAGAAGCGCCCGATCGGGGCACGCCCTTTCGCGATCTGCCCAACCGGTGAGCCGAGCCGGTGCGCTACGACCACCGATCGACCAGCGCCCGCACCCCGGGGTCGACCCGGCCGAAGCACACCACGACGATCTCCAGTCCGGCGTCGGCGACGATCCCCACCGCGCGGTCGATCGCGTCATTGATCCATCCGTCGCCGTTGCCGAAGGCTCCCCCACCGAGCCGGGTCAGCAGCACTTTGTTGGAGCCGCCCGCGGCGGCCTGCTCGACCGCAGCGAGCAGGGTGGCCTCATAGGCGGCCTGTAACACCAAGCGGCCGAACCGCTCCCACGAATAGTGCGGCAGCGACGAGTAGCCGACCGGCAGAGCCGAGCAGTACGCCTGCGACACCCGCGGCCGCCGCTGTCCCGTGGCGCCGGTGACCTCGACGTCGCGGTGCAGGCCGATGGCCAGCCGCTGCCGGAGCCCGTCGAGGTGGTCCTCCCCGGCGCCGTCGAGCAGGACGTCGATCGCCGCCAGACCCTCAGATGTGCACAACGCGTAGCCGTTCTGCATCCGCCACAGACGTTCGACGGGCAGCCCGATGGCCTCAGAGAGCCCCGCGCCCACACCCGCCAGCGTGTCGAGCTGGCGACCGCTGGTCTGGCCGATGCCATCGCCCACCGGCACAAGGTAGTTGCGGTAGATGGTCCCGGCCCCGGCGGCGATCGCGCACGCCGGTCCCTGGGTGGGATCGCCGGCGTACCGGGCCACGCCCTGCTCCGGGGTGATCCGCTCGTGGACCATCTCCAGCAGGTTGAACTGCGAGGCCACCTGGAACAGCGCACCCTCGTAGGCCGGGTCGGCGTGCAGTTCGCGGACATCGCCCACCAGGACGCTGAGCGAGCTGCGCACCCCTCGTGCGGGATCGACCCGCGCACGCAGCTCGCCCAGCGTTGGCAGGGTGAGTTCACCGATGCCGTACCGCTCGCCGTTGACCGTCGAGACCAGCTCGTCGCCCTCGACCCGCAGACGGCTCTGGGTCGTGGCATAGCCCTCTTCACCGCCCTCTTCACCGCCCTCTTCACCGCCCTCTTCGACGAACCCGGTGAGTTGTTCGAACCAGTTCATGTCAGGCCACCCTTCGCCAGGCGCGACGGCGCAGGACACGTCGTTGCTCTTCGGTGTCCGGGACCGGGTGGCCGGCCTTGCGGCTGCCGGCCCGCAGTTCCTGCATGCGGTCGATCACCTCGGGGTAGCCCCGACCCTCGGTGTCGATCAGCCAGGAGCCGACGACGGTTCCGGTGCGGCCCTTTCCGCCCCAGCAGTGCAAGAGGACGACCCGTCCGGCGTCGAGCTCGGCCCGGATGTGGCCGAGGATCTCGTCGTATCCCTCGTCGGCGATCACACCTTGGTCCGGGATGGCCAGGCGCCGGTAGTTCAGCCCTCCCAGCAAGGCCTCATAGGGCACCATCGGCGAGCCGTCCCAGGTGGTCTCCCCGGGCTCGGTGAGATCGACGAAGGAGTTCACCCCGGCGCCGGTCAGTACGGCGAGCTTGCGCCTGGCCTGCTCGGCGTTCTTGTGGCCCGGATACTCGGTGGCCAGCAGCCGGCCGGGGATGACCCAGTAGCCGTGCACGAGGTCGTCGTGTTCCCAGGTTGGTTGGTTCATAGCGTTGTTCATGGTTGCCTCCTCAGGGCGGTTTCGGTGGACGGAGTTCGCGGGGCGCGCCGGGATTACCGCGCGCTGCCCGCCAGTTCCGCCAACGCCCCCTCGAGGCGCAGCGCGTCGAGCGTGCCGCGGCGGTAGGCCGAGAGAGCGATCGCCTGCACCATCGGCACGGTGAAGGCGTGGCCGTTTGCGTTGGGCTGCCGCATCGGGGTGACGGCGGTGCCGTCGGCGTAGACAAAGGTCTTCTCACGCAGCCCGCGGGAGACCCAGGCCGCCGACTTTCCCAGCAGGGCGGCGGTCTGCGCGGTGCTCAGCAGCGGCTCGCGACGCGGCCAGCCGGAACGGGGCCCGGGATCCGCAGCGGCTTCGGCAGCGGCTTCGGCAGCGGCGGCGGCCAGCGCGGCTTCGATCTCCGGGCCGAGGGCCTGCAGGCCGGCGGCGGCCATGACGGCGTCGTCGAGTGCGTAGAGGCTTCCGATCTCCGCGCGCACGGCGGCGTCCAGCTGATTGAGACCACCCTCCTCCGGGCAGGGCGTCAGACGCTGACCGAGCAGCAGGTGCAGCCCGTGGCGCCGCAGCGTGAAGTGGAGGGCCCGCAGATGCTGTTCCCTGGAGAGGTCCTGCAGCCAGAACGGCACCCACACATCGGTGCGGGTGGCGACGGCGTGGGCCAGCGCCTCGACGACCGCGCCGACGGTGGACAGGTCGTCGGCCGCGGAGGCCTCGCCCGCCGCGAACGCGAACCTCCGCCCGATGACCGACCCCTGCTCGGCGGCCGCGGCCGTCAGCATGTCGGTGCGCCCGCAGGTGTCGGTGTCCCCCAGGACGTAGACGTCATGGCTGGTGTTGATATTGATGTCGGTCATCGCGTATCCCCCCATTTCACGTAGTTTCTGATTCCACCCCCGTCGATGACGCCCCCGGCGTGCCGACTTATTGCAATCTAGCACAAAGTTCTACTCTTGTCCATAGCGCTGATGGGGCTACGATCAGGGCAGTACGTCTGGGCGACAGACGTATTCAGCACAAGGATAAGGCAGGGGTCTGACATAAAACTCCATGACTTTCCGCGGCCTACCGTCGCGGTGGACACGGCGCTGCTGACCGTCGACCTCGACCGCCGGCAGCTGCTGGTCGCGGAGATGGCCCGCGAGGACACCGGCA
>CAYURT010000042.1:0-10938 GCA_964447215.1 uncultured Mycobacterium sp. | reverse complement strand
GACCTCGACCGCCGGCAGCTGCTGGTCGCGGAGATGGCCCGCGAGGACACCGGCAAGTGGGCCCTGCCGGGCACCTTTCTGCGCGAGCGCGAGACGCTGGCGCAGGCCGTCCAGCGCTGCCTGAGCGAGAAGCTCGGCGTCCGGGGGGTGCGCCCCCGCCAGCTGGAGGTGTTCGACGACCCCTTCCGCGACCCCCGGGACTGGGTGATCTCGGTGGCCCACGTGGCGGTTGTGCGCCCCGAACAGCTGAAGTCGCTGGGAACGGGTACCGCGAGCCGGACCCGGCTGGCTCCCGTCGACCGTCCCGGCGAGCTGTCCTGGGACCACCCGAAGATCGTGCGGCTGGCCAAGGAGTACGTGCGGGCCCGCTACGCGGCCGAGCCCGATCCGGAACGCCTGCTGGGTCCCCGGTTCACCCTCAGCAAGCTGCAACGGGTTCACGAGGCCGTGCTCGGCGAGGAGGGGATGGACCGGTTCGCCTTCCGGCGGGCGATGAAACCCCTCGTGGTGGGCACCGGCGTCATGCAGGAGAGCACCGGCGGCCGGCCCGCCGAGCTGTTCCGCCGCGCAGGCGAACGGGACCAGCCATGAGGGCCTTACGGCAGGATGACTCCGGTGCGTGACTTCACCTGCCCGAACTGCGGGCAGCATCTGGCGTTCGAGAACTCGATGTGCCTGGGCTGCAACAGCCCGGTCGGGTTCTCCCTGGAGGCGATGGCCCTGCTGATCCTGGAACCGGGCGGAGGGGCCGGCCACGACGGCACCGTCGACTCCCGATCATGCCAACTGTGCGCGAACAGCACACTGGCGGAATGCAACTGGCTGGTACCGCTCGAGCCGACGCACCGGCTGTGCACCTCTTGCGCGCTCACCCGGACCCGGCCCAGCGACACCGACACCGTGGCGCTGCCGGCCTTCGCCGAGGCCGAGAGCGCCAAGCGCCGGCTGATCGCCGAGCTTCACGAGCTGAGGCTGCCGATCGTCGGACGCGAGCAGGACCCGGCGCACGGGCTGGCCTTCGACCTGCTCTCCAGCGACGGCGAACCGGTGTTCACCGGTCACGACAGCGGCGTGATCACCCTGAACCTCGCCGAGGGCGACGACGTGCGCCGCGAGCAGCTACGGGTCGAACTCGACGAGCCCTACCGCACCGTGCTGGGACATTTCCGCCACGAAATCGGCCACTACTACTTCTACCGCCTCGTCGATCCCGACCCGAACGCACTGCAGGGTTTCATCGCGCTCTTCGGCGACCCGGCGGCCGACTACCAGGCGGCGCTGGACCGCCACTACAGCCAGGGCCCGCCGGCGGGCTGGCAGTCCGACTACGTCTCCTCCTACGCCACCATGCATCCCGCCGAGGACTGGGCCGAGACCTTCGCCCACTATCTGCACATCCGCAGCACCCTGGACACCGCCGCCTCCTTCGGGCTGGCCCCGGCCGGCGGCACCTACGAGCGGCGGGTGCCGGGGCCCAGCGCGTTCGACACCCTGATCGAGATGTGGCTGCCGCTGTCCTGGTCGATGAACATGGTCAACCGTTCGATGGGCAAGGCCGACCTCTACCCGTTCACCCTGCCCGGGCCGGTGCTGGACAAGATGCGCTACGTCCACACGGTGGTGAACGGGGTGCAGCCGGTTGACGGTGACGCGGCGGAAGGTGCACTCGACCGATCGCGGTAGACCGGGGCGTTCAGGGCCGCGGCATCACGGCGCCGGGACCGAGGTCAACCAACCGCGGCACCCCGAGTTGGCGCAGCGCGTCGGCCACCTCCTCGCGGAGCAGGGTGAGCATCCGCTCGACCCCGGCCTGCCCGCCGGCGGCCAGCGCCCACAGCACGGGACGGCCGACCAGGACTGCGGCGGCCCCCAGCGCCCGCGCCTTCACGGCGTCGGTGCCGCTGCGAATGCCGCCGTCCACCAGCACCACCCCGGCGTCACCGACGGCGGCGACGATCTCGGCGAGCACATCGGCGGTGCCGGGGTCGCCGTCGAGTTGGCGCCCGCCGTGGTTGGACACGATCACCCCGGCGGACCCGGCGTCCAGCGCCGCGCGCGCGTCCTCGGGATGGGTCACTCCCTTGGGCAGGACCGGCAGGTCGCTCAGTCCCGCCAGCCACTCGATGTCGCGCCAGGTCAGCGACTGGTCGAACTGCGCGCTGAAGGCCCTCAGCGCGGAGCCGGACCGGGCCAGCGCGGGGTCCAGGGTGTGCATGACGTTGGCCATCTCCATACCCGGCGGCAGGACGAACCGGTTGCGCTGGTCGGCGTACCGGATGCCCACCGTCGGGGTGTCGACGGTGGGAACCAGCGCGGTGTAGCCCGCGGCGACGGCGCGGTCCACCAGTTCGCGGGTCAGCCCCCGGTCGGCGAAGACGTAGAGCTGAAACCATCTGGGCACACCCGTCGCGGCGACGTCCTCCAGCGGCACGGTGGCCAGGGTGGAGGCGACCATCACCGTTCCGGCCGCGGCGGCGGCCCGGGCGGTGGCAACCTCACCTTCGGGGTCGGCCAGCCGGTGGAAGGCCGTCGGACCCACCATGATCGGGAGGCTCAGCCGCTGGCCGAGTACCGTGACGCCGACGTCGACGTCGGTGACGTCGACCAGGCAGCGGCGGCGGAACACCCAGCGCTGCCAGGCCTTCTCGTTCTCGGCCAGGGTCCACTCCCGCAGCGCCCCGGAGCGGTAGTAGTCGTAGGCCATCGGGTCGAGGCGGGCCTTGGCCACCCGGTGGAAATCGTCGTAACAGACCAGCTTCTCAAGGCTGTCCGCGTCGTCGCCGGGATCGGTCGGCGGTGGCGCGCTGGTCACCGCGCCGAGACTACTCCGCGCCGGCTCGCGGTCCCGGTTGCGGCAGAACCGACCCGTCCGGCCACACCTAGGGCCACGGGACCTCCGGTGAGCGGTAGTAGTTGATCCCGATCGCCGACCACCGGGTCGCCTGTGCGGCCAGCCGGTGACGGTAGCTCTCCCACTGCCTGTCCGCCGCGCGGGACCACCCGATCTCTGCCGCTCCCGGCAGGCGCGGGAAGGCCAGGTACTCGAAGTCGCGGATCGTCACCAGCGTCTCCGACCAGAGCGCCGCCTCGACGCCGAGGATCGACTGCTCGGGCAGGCCCTCGAACTTGGTCAGCGGATCCCACGAGTACGACTCGCGAACGCCGACGTTGCCGGCCCAGTTCAGGCCGATCGGCGTCTGCTCGGTGTATTTCTGGTCCAGGTAGATCCGGTCGGCCGGCGAGAGGATGACCGCGGCGCCCTTCTCGACGGCCAGCGCGGGAACGTTGGTGGGCCGCCAATGCTGAACGATGGCATCGGGTTTCAGTTCGGCGCGGGCGATCTCGTCCCAGCCGACGGCCGTCTTGTCCAGACCGGCGACCACGTCCTGTACCCGCTCGACGAATCGGGCGTACTGCTCGTCGGTCATCATCGCGGCCTCGTCGCCGCCGATGTGCAGCCACGGTGTGGGCGTCATCGCAGCGAGCTCGCCGAAGACCTCGGAGACGAACCGGGAGGTGGCCTCGGTGTCGGGGCAGATCATGCTGAACCCAACCTCGATGCCGGTGTAGGGCTGCGGGGACACCCCGTCGCAGTTCAGTTCCGGGTAGGCGGCCAGCGCGGCGTTGATGTGTGACGGCAGATCGATCTCCGGGACGACGGCGATGAAGCGTTCGGCCGCGTAGTCCACGATCTCCCGGTACTGGGCCTGGGTGTAGTAGCCGCCGGGACCGCCTCCCACCGCGGTGCTGCCGCCCTCGGCCGCGAGCTTCGGCCACGAGGCGATCTCGATCCGCCAGCCCTGGTCGTCGGTGAGGTGCAGGTGCAGCCGGTTCATCTTGTACAGCGCCAGATAGTCGATGAACCGCTTCACGTCCGGCACTCCCAGGAAGTGCCGGGCCACATCGAGCATCGCCCCCCGCCACGGGTATCGGGGCCGGTCGGTGACCCGCACGGCCGGGGCGGTCACCGGGCCGCCCTGGCCCGGCAGCACGCCATCCCACTCGAGGAACGGCGGGAGCAGTTGCCGCAGCGACTGCACGCCGTAGAACAGCCCGGCCGGGGTTTGCGCGGCGATGATGACGCGCTCGTCGGTCACCTCCAGTCGGTAGCCCTCCGGGCCGAGGTCGTCGCCGGTCAAGGCCAGCTGGATCGAGTCGCGGGTTCCGCCTCCGCTGAGCTGCCCAACATCGGGGGGCTGCTCGGCGACCGACCTGCCGATGAGCCCCGCGAGCATCTGGGCGACCCGAAGGGCGGCGTCGTTGCCGGGCGAGACCAGGATGCGGGTCTGAGGACTCACCTCGAAACCCGCGGCATCCGGCCACTCGACCGAGGCCGGCTGCGGGATGACCCCCGGCGGCGGCGCGGCGGCCTGCGGGTCATCGCCGCTGCCGCAGCCGCTGACCGCCGGCAGGGCAAGGGCGGTGATCAGCGCCAGGCGCAGGCAGCGTGTCAGGCGACCGCCCCTGCCCCCTCGCGGGCGCGCGGGGCGGACAGCCCGGCGATCCGGGCGCTGACCAGGGGACGGCACGGGCGTCAGTCTGCCAAACCGGTCCGGTGCCGGGGATGCGCCCGTGGACCGCGGCACAGCAGGTCACTAGGCTCGCACAGGTGCGTGCCCGCAGCCTGACTGCCCGGGCCACCACCGCGGCGGTGGTGGCCACTCTCTGCTGGGCCGTCTCGCCGGCGACCGGTAACGCCGACCGTGTCGATCGGGGCGGTACGGCAGGCCCGCAAGACGGTTCGACCGTCGAGGGGACGACACGCAGTGGCAGGCGCGCCGATGTCGCGCGGCCCGATCGGCTCCCCCCGCGCCACGAGGCCGCCGGCGGTTCGGTCGGCAGGACCACCCGCTTCACCGCCCCGGACAAACCGGGCGATTCCACTGACCCCGCTGATTCGAGCTCCACCGACGTGCTGGTCGGCGTGGGCGAGACGAACGCAGCGGCGGTGGCGGCCGAGCAAGGGTTCACCGTGCGGGTCGTCGCCCGCGACGGAGAGTGGTTTCCGGTGACCAAGGACTACCGGGAAGACCGCATCAACATCGTCATCGAAGACGGGATAGTGGTTCGCGCCTTCGTCGGCTGACCGACGGCGAGCGGCCCACCGGCCGCGGAACGCTAGCCCACGCGCTCCCGCTGCCGGTCCAGCCACCAGACGATCGCCATATGCGGCACGGTCAGGGCCAGCAGCAGCCGCAACACCTCGGCGAGAATCACCGCGGGGTCGGGGGCGACCGCGGTGAAAACACCCAGCGCGAGCACCATCAGCAGCGCGGCGCCCGACATCGGCGCGGCGAGCCCGGCCAGCCGCCGCCACGCCGCCCGGGTCCGGCCCTCCCGCAGCAGGGCGGCGCAGCCCGGTTCCAAGGTCAGCATGCGGGCGCAGTGCCGCACCGCGTGCCATCCGCCGAACCACACCGCGAAGGCGACCAGGGGCGGGGCCATCATGCCGAGCAGTCCGATGAGCACAACATCGACGGCGGCGGAAACATGTTTGCTCATCAGAGCCACCGTGACCGCGATGACCGCGGCGGTCAGCCACACCAGCAGGGTTGCGGTCCGGACCGGCTCAGCGGCGATCAACCGGGCCAGTCCCGGGGAGACGGCGGTGGCGACCCGGTTGAACTCCTCGCCGGAGCGGGCCAGCGGCAGCAGCACCGCACCGGATCCGGCGACGACGAGAGCGACCGCCGGAAGTGCGGAGGGCCGCCACCCGGTCAGTTCGGAGGTGAACTCCAACTCCCCCAGACCGAAATGCAGCGCGCTGAGCGCGATGACAGCGACCAGTGCGGCCGGGCCGCCCCACCGCAGGACGAACCACGCGACCCCGGCCAGGCCGGCATAGACCACGACCACCGGTACCAGGCTGCGGCCCGCCAGCCGCATCGCCATGAGGTGGTCGACCCCGCCGTGCGGGAGCCCGGCCAGCAGCCCGGCCCCGGCCAGAATCACGACGGCCGGCGCGGACAGCGCCGGCAGTCCGATGAGGTGTGCACCGGCGACGACGGCGGTGACGGCGATCAGCAGTCGCGACCAGGTGGCCGCCGCGCTCAGCGGTCCGCGGGAGCCCGCATCGGTGGGTCGGCGAAGCGCGACGGCCTTCCGATCGCCCTCGGGCACAAGACCCCCTTCGTCGCGCCTCGCCCCGTGAATTCACTCCCGTTCGGGCACGCTGCACATTAGCAGTCGGGGCTTTGCGACCCTGGTAGGACGGCGGGATGCGGCGAAGCCGTCGCCGGACAGTCCAGGAAAGATACCGGCCGCGTCAAACCGTCACCCCCACAAACACTCTCGGGGCCGTGGCATCTCGCCAATGCCGTGCTGGCGGCCATCGCATAGGCGGCAGAAGGATCAGGCGGTTTGCGGGACGGGTCGGCCCATGCTCCGGTAGACATCCTCGATCAGCGTTATGCCCTCTTGCGCCAACGCGTTGCCGGGGTCGATGGTGAGGGCTTCCCGGAACATCCCCAGCGCCTGCGGGTACTTCTCCCTCGGAGGCAAATTGGGGTCAAGCATGATCTTCTCGGCCTCCTCGGCAAGCTGCTGGGCTTGCTGCCGCTGCTCGGCGGAGACGGCGGGCGCGTCCGACCCGGTGACCGCCGGCTCCTGGGCCCGCGCGCCCTCGGTCGCGGCGGCGCTGCAGCCGGCAACGCAGAGGGCGACCAGGCAGACACCGGACAAGGCCCCGCCGAGACGTTTCACGTTACCCGCCATATTTCCATTATGGCTTCCTAAACCGCTGTCCGGCCAGGCGCCGGGAGGCGTCTACTTACGGGCCAGTTCCACGTTGAGGACCTGGGATTCGCCCTCCTTGACCTCGATGTACTGGCCCTGGATCTTTCCGTCGACCAACCGGCCGACGAAAAATCCGTCCTCGTCGGTGATGCGGATGTCGCCGTTGACCCCGATGGCCCCGTTCACGACCTCCTTCTGCGGGTCCTCGCCCTCGTTGGCGTATTCCTTGAAGCCGGTGAAGGCCTGCCCCTCGGCGGCCTCGACCACCAGCGTCTGGTCCTTCCAGGTGACGGGTTTGCCCTCCTCGTAGCCGGCACCGGACTGCGCCCAGGTGCCGATCAAGTCCGTGGCGGCGGGAACCTTTGCGTCGTCCTTCGCCGCGCACCCACTTGCGGCGATGGTGAGCAGTGCGGCCAGTGCGGTGGAGATCAGAGGTTTCATCGGCGTTCCTCGGCTGTCACGTCACCGTCACCGGCGATGTCAGGGGCGTCGCTTCTTGCGACTCCCGACGATAGGCCTGAACGGTCGCCGCGACCTGAGGATCGTCGAATCCCCGCTCAAGGCACGTCCGACACGTGCGGGCATGCTGAAGACATGGATATCCCCTGGCGCGGTCCGGCGAACCCCCCGCTCGACGTCGGCCGACTGCCCCTATTCCGCGGGTTACGGCCGCTCAAGAAGTGGCGCTACCTCGGTGTCTACGGCCCCGAGGCCCAGATGTGCGTCGGCGTCGCCCGGATCGGCGGCGCGTATCAGGCGTTCTTCGCCGTCCACAACCGCAGCACCGGCGCGTTCCGGGAACGGGCGGCCCTGCGGCCGATCGTCCGCCTTGACGAGACCTCGGCGCGGTTCGACGGCATCGACGTCACCTACCAGCGCGCCGGTGACCCCGTCGAGGTGGTCTCCCGGCACGGCAAGCACCTGATCTGGACCCGCAAGACACCCGTACGGGTCACCGGCACGGTCGACGGCATCGCCCTGGACTCACCGGGCCTGGTCGACGAGTCGGCCGGCCATCATGCCCGGGTCACCCGGTGGTCGTGGAGCGCAGGATGCGGCATAGCCGAGGACGGCGCCGCGCTGACCTGGAATCTCGTTGACGGGGTTCATGATTCACCCAGCGATTCCGAACGGACCCTCTGGGTCGACGGTGTCCCGCAGGAAGTCGGCCCGGTCCGCTTCGCCGCGGACCTGTCCCGGGTCGGCGAACTCGAGTTCCACGCTGAGTCCGAGCGGGCGCGTCACGACCGGATGGTCCTGATCGACAGCAAGTACCGTCAGCCCTTCGGAACGTTCACCGGAACCATCGCCGGGATCAAGCTGCGCGAGGGATACGGGGTCATGGAGCGTCACGACGTCCTGTGGTGAGGGCGACCGGTAGCGTCGATGCGACCCGAGCGCAACGGCGCAACATGGGACCAACAGAGAGCAGACTGGGGCAGATGACCGATTCCGGTGCGACCCGTGTCGCGGTGTACCTCGACTTCGACAACATCGTGATCTCCCGCTACGACCAGGTCAACGGCCGCAACTCCTTTCAGCGCGACAAGGCCAAGGGCCTGGAGTCGGCCCGGCTTGCCCGCTCCCGGGTCGATGTCGGCGCGATCCTGGACTTCGCGTCCTCGTTCGGCACCGTGGTGCTCACCCGGGCGTACGCGGACTGGTCGGCCGAGGTCAACGCCGAGTACCGGCAGCAGCTGGTCGGCCGGGCGGTTGATCTGGTGCAGCTCTTTCCGGCCGCGGCCTATGGCAAGAACGGCGCCGATATCCGGCTGGCGGTCGACGCCGTGGAGGACATGTTCCGGCTCCCTGACCTGACCCATGTGGTGATCGTGGCCGGCGATTCGGACTACATCCCGCTGGCGCAGCGGTGCAAGCGGCTCGGCCGCTACGTGGTGGGCATCGGGGTGGCCGGGTCATCGAGCCGCGCGCTGGCGGCGGCCTGCGACGACTTTCTGATCTATGACTCCCTTCCCGGGGTACCGATATCGGAAGCTCCGGCCGCCGACGCCAAGAAGTCCGCGCGGACCAAGAAGTCCGCCGATCCGGCAACCCCGGATCCGCAGACCGCCGCCACCGCGCTGCTCAAACGCGCGCTGCAGATCGGCCTGGAAAAGGACGACGACGAGTGGCTGCACAATTCGGAGGTCAAGGCGCAGATGAAGCGGATGGATCCGTCGTTCTCGGAGAAGGCGTTGGGCTTCAAGTCCTTCAGCGACTTCCTGCGTTCACGTTCGGACATGGTGGAACTCGATGAGACCTCGACCACCCGGCTGGTGAAGCTGCGGTAGCGGCGGCTCAGCCCGCCGCGGCGGGGGGAATCTCTACGCGACAGCCGATTCCGGGCGCCCGCGCCAAACGGCGATCCACGGTGATCAGTGGGACGTCGAGGGTCTCGGCCAACGCCACGTAGGCCGCGTCGTAGCTGGTGAGGTTGCGGCGAAGCTGCCAAACCCGTTCAGCCAATGACTCATACGGGAATAGCTCGATCGGGAGATCGAGCAGGTCGGCGTGGGCCTGGGCGGCGTGATAGGAGCTGATCACGTCGCCGAGTTCGTGACGACGGATGACGTTCGCACACTCGAAGAGCAGCAGTTCCGGAGCGTTCAACTCGGCCTTGACCAGACGCCCGGCCAGCCACGTGCCGGCGTCGCCGGAGTCCAGCAATGCGGTGACCACCGCCGAGGCATCGCACACCACCCGAGGTGCGCTCACCGGCGATCGGCATCCTTGGCGGCGACGGTGGCGGCTGGGTCCAGGCGCACGCCGGCCATGGCGGCCCGGACCCGGGCCCGGGCCAGCACCTCGGCCGCGGTGGGCTTCTGCGCGACCCCGATCAGCAGGGTGCGCAGGTACTCCTGTAGCGACTGACCCTGACGAGCGGCCCGGGCAGCCAGCTCGTCGCGAACCTCGTCGGGCACGTCGCGGACCGTCACAGCAACCATGCCTGCATTTTAGCTGCAATGCAGCCTTACTGCAGTCATCACGTGGGGTCCTCCCCATCGCGCAGGATGGACTGATGCGGATCATGACGTGGAACGTCCAGGGCCGGGCCGGCGACTGGTCGGCCCGGCACGCCGCGCTGCGGTCCTGGATCGCTCGCACCGCCCCGGACGTGCTGGCACTGCAGGAATCCTGGGTCGAGCCCGACGGCGCCACCCAAGCCGCGCGCCTCGGCGAGGAGCTGGGCCTGCACGCGGTCACCGCCGCCGACCTCGCCGGGTTCGACCGCTACCCGCAGGCCCCCTACTGGGTGGTCAACGCGGTGCTCTCCCGCTGGCCGCTGAGCATCGAGCTGCTGCGTCCGCTGCCCGACGAGAACGGCGAGCCGACCTGGCGCCATGTCCTGGTGACCAGGGTGGACCGCCCCGAGGACGAGGGCGGACCGTTCGTCGCGGCCGGCACTCACCTGGAGCACGGACTGGAGCAGTCGGCGCGGCGCAGCGCCCAGTTGGCTGCGCTGGTGGGTCATCTGACCGACGTGCTCGGCGACGAGGCCAGCCGGCGGGAGTCACTGCCGGCGATCCTGGCCGGGGACCTCAACTGCACCCCGGAGTCCGAGGAGTACCGGCGCGCCACCGGCCTGTCCGCCGGGACGATCCCGGGTTTCACCCTGGTCGACGCGTGGAGTGCGGCGGGCAACACCGGTCCGGGGCACACCTGGTCGGCGGCCAACCCGCTGGTCCCCCGCCTGGCCATCCATCCGCACCGGCGGCTGGACTACGTGATGGTCTCCACCCCACGCCGGCCCGGCGCCGGGCATGTGCACCGCTGCGGGCTGGCCGGTGACGCCGCGGCCGACGGGGTCTGGGCCAGCGATCATTTCGCGGTCGTAGCCGAGGTGCAGATGTGAACCCGCGGATCGCCGAGATCGCCGCCATCGCTCAGGTGGTCGGCTCGGTGGGGATGTTCGGGGCGATCTGGATCGTGCAGGTCGTGCATTACCCGCTGATGCGGTTCGTCTCCGACACGGAGTTCACCCGCTTCGAAACCGAACACCGCCATCGCATCTCGTGGGTGGTCGGACCGCTGATGGCCGTCGAGGGCGTCTGTGTGCTGGCGTTCCTCCTCGCCCCGCCCGCCGGGCTGGCCTGGTGGTTACCGTGGGCGGGCGCTGCCGCCGAGGCGGTCGCCATCGGCACCACGGTGTTCGTCTCGGCCCCGCTGCACCTGCGCCTCAACGAGCGCTTCGACCCCGCCGCA
>CAYURT010000041.1:19746-30193 GCA_964447215.1 uncultured Mycobacterium sp. | reverse complement strand
CGAGACACCCGCACTGGAGAACACCAACATCACCGCGGCGAACAGCCCCGCCAGCCCACGCCCGACAACACCCATTCCGGACCCCTTACCGTCCTACGAGTCGAGACCGCCCAGCCGGCCTCACAGACGTCTCATCGGCACCGAAGGCCCCGGCGTTACCGAAGACCGGAATCTTTCCGGAAACTCCGCTCAGGCCGGGAAAGCGGCGACCGGCATCACGACACTGCCCCGGCAGGGCCCCTCGGCGATGTCGGTGTGCCAGGTTCCGCGCAGTGTCCCGTCCGGGCGCGGCGCGTAATAGGTCCACGATGTGGCGCGCGCCCACTGCTTCTGGTAGCCCTCACCCAGATAGCAGTCCCATAACCAGTCATAGCTGGTGGCCCACTCCGAGCCGTTCCAGGTGAACCGGGCGGGTTGCGGGACGGTCGGGTTGCCGGGGGGCGGGCCGCCGACCACGGTGGCCACGCACCGGCCGCCGGAGCAGACCGTGGCCAGGGTGAAAGCGGCGCCGAAGTCGTTTTCGCGCTGGCGGGCCGCGGGGCTGGTGCCGGCCTTCTGTGAGGCGTAGGTGACCATCTGGTAGCGCCCGTTCCAGGGACTCGGGGCGGCCGAGGCCGTCGCCGGGCTGAACATGGCGGCGAGCACGGCCAGCGCGGCCAGCAGAGCACCGCTTCGGCGGGAAGATCGGCAGCGCACGGCGGACTACCCCGGGAAGGCGGCGACCGGGGTGATGATGCTTCCCCGGCAGGGCCCGTCGGCGACGTCGGTGTGCCAGGTGCCCTTCAGTGACCCGTCCGGTTGCGGGTCGTAGAAGACCCAGGAGGAGGCCGGGCTTCGCGACTTGTGATAGCCGTCGGACAGCGGGCAGTTGTAGGTCCAGTCATAGCTGGCGGTCCAGTTCGAACCCGTCCACACGTAGCGCAGCGGGTTGGGAACGGTCGGGTTGGACGGCTTCGGGCCGGTGGCCACCGCCACACAGGTGGCTGTCGAACAGGTAGTGGACAGTGTGAAGGCGCCGTTGATGTCGGCCTCGTAGAGCCTGCTGGCAGGGCTGGTCCCGCCACGCTCGGTGGTGTAGGCGATCATCTCGTAACGGCCGTTCCAGGGCTGCGCGGCGAGTGCCGGCGGCGCGTTGACCACCGCGACGGCGCCCAGGGCCGTCACGGCGGCGGCTGACCTGCCGATTCGTCCACCAGACATAGGCCGAGGGTAACTGCACAGAAACCTCATCCGTCGCATCTGCACCACGACGCGCCGGGACGGACGGAGTAGCGTCACTCGCGTGTTGCTGGCCTCGCTGAACCCGGCGTCCGTTGCCGGCGGCGCAGACCTGGCCGACGCGGTGCGCATCGACGGGGTGGGGCTCTCGCGCGGCGACCTGCTCGGGGCGGCGACCGCGGTGGCCGAACGGGTCGGCGGCGCCGCCTCGGTGGCGGTGCTGGCGACTCCCACCGTGGAGACCGTGCTGGCGGTGACGGGCTGTCTGATCGCCGGGGTCCCGTTCGTCCCGGTTCCGGCCGATGTCGGGGTGGCCGAACGCGCCCACATCCTCGCCGACTCCGGCGCCCAGGCCTGGCTGGGTCAGCCGCCCGAGGACCCGGGCGGCCTGCTTCACGTTCCGGTACGCCGGCATGCCCGGTCCTGGCACCGCCACCCCGAGCCGGACCCGGACCGTCTCGCGACGGTGATCTACACCTCGGGCACCACCGGACCGCCCAAGGGCGTCCTGCTCAGCCGGGCGGCACTGGCGGCGGACCTCGACGCACTCGCCGACGCGTGGCACTGGACCGCCGCGGACGTCCTCGTGCACGGCCTGCCGTTGTTCCACGTGCACGGCCTGGTCCTGGGCCTGCTGGGGTCGTTGCGGATCGGGAACCGGTTCGTGCACACCGGCAAGCCCACCCCGCAGGCCTACGCGGCGGCCGCCGAGAGCGGCGGGTCGCTGTTCTTCGGCGTTCCGACGGTGTGGTCGCGGGTGGCCGCCGATCCCACGGCCGCAAGGGCCCTTTCCCGGGCCCGGCTGCTGGTGTCGGGCAGCGCCGCGCTGCCGGTCCCGGTGTTCGACCGGCTGACCGAGCTGACCGGCCACGCCCCGGTGGAGCGCTACGGGTGCACCGAGACGCTGATCACGGTGAGTACCCGCGCCGACGGCGAGCGCCGCCCGGGCTGGGTGGGGCTGCCGCTGGCCGGCGTGGAGACCCGACTGGCCGCCGAGGACGGCGCAGTCGTGCCGCACGACGGGGAGACCATCGGCAGTCTCCAGGTCCGGACCCCGACGATCTTCGGGGGCTACCTCAACCGTCCGGCGGCCACCGCGGAGTCGTTCACCGCCGACGGCTGGTTCCGCACCGGCGACGCCGCCGTCATCGACCCCACCGGGACGCATCGCATCGTCGGCCGGGAGTCGGTCGACCTGATCAAGACCGGCGGCTACCGGGTCGGAGCCGGGGAGATCGAAACCGCCCTACTGGGCCACCCCGGGGTGTCCGAGGTCGCCGTCGTCGGCCTGGCTGACGAAGACCTGGGCCAGCGGATCGTGGCGTTCGTGGTCGGGCAGGCCCGGCCCGACGAGCTGATCGCGTTCGTGGCCGAACAACTCTCGGCGCACAAACGCCCCCGGGAGGTTCGGATCGTGGACTCCCTGCCCCGCAATGCCATGGGCAAGGTACTCAAGAAGGAGCTGGGCTAGCCGCGACCGTGCGGATTGATACGGCCGTCCCGGCGAGTCGGGGATGAAACCGCACCGCCGCGGGGTGTCAGTTGGCGTGCAGCGCCTCGTTGAGGGTGATGCCCCGGCCGTCGCGGGCCACCACCTCGACCGCGCCGCTCACCGAATTGCGTCGGAACAGAAGGTTGTTCGCCCCCGAGAGCTCCCTCGCCTTGACCGCCGTTCCGTCGGCCGTTGTGACCTTGGTGCCCGCGGTCAGGTAGAGACCGGCCTCGACGACGCAGTCATCGCCCAGCGAGATGCCAAGCCCGGAGTTCGCGCCCAGCAGGCAGCGTTCGCCGACTGAGATCACCTCTGTGCCTCCGCCGGACAGCGTTCCCATGATCGAGGCGCCACCGCCGACGTCGGAGCCGTCACCGACCACCACGCCCGCCGAGATCCGGCCCTCCACCATCGAGGTGCCGAGGGTGCCGGCGTTGAAGTTCACGAATCCCTCGTGCATGACGGTGGTTCCGGGCGCCAGGTGCGCGCCGAGGCGAACCCGGTCGGCGTCGGCGATGCGAACACCGGTGGGCACCACGTAGTCCACCATCCGGGGGAACTTGTCCACGCCGTAGACGGTCACCGGGCCGCGGCGGCGAAGCCGGAGGCGCACCTCCTCGAAGCCCTCGATGCGGCAGGGCCCGTAGTTGGTCCACACCACATTGGTGAGCGCACCGAACACGCCGTCGAGGTTGACCCCGTGCGGTTCGACCAGGCGGTGGGAGATCAGGTGCAGCCGCAGGTAGGCGTCGTAGGTGTCGGCAGGCTTCTCGGCGAGTGTCGCCACGGTCCTGATGGGCACGACCTCCACACCGCGGTCAGCGTCCGGCCCGGACAACGCGTTCAGCGCGTCGGGAGCGTCGTCGGGCGCGATCCGGGTGGTGCCCGACGGGCTGTAGGCCCCTAGTTCGGGCTCCGGGAACCAGGCGTCCAGCACGGTGCCGTCATCGGTGATGGTGGCCAATCCCAGGCCCGCAGCGGAGGTCACGGTGCTCCACCGTACTTCTCGAGTGACAGGGCTGACCGACTAGCCTCGGAAGTCGTGCTGGACCTTCATGCCGATCCGATCGCGCTGACCGCTGCGCTCGTCGACATCCCGAGTGTCTCCCGCGATGAACAGCGCATCGCCGATGAGGTCGAGGCCGCTCTACGGGAGCAGACCTCCCTGGAGGTGCTGCGCAACGGCAACGCCGTCCTGGCCCGCAGTGATCTGGGCCGGTCATCCCGAGTGGTCCTCGCCGGCCACCTCGACACCGTGCCCGTCGGCGGCAACCTTCCGGCCCGTCGCGACGCCGACCACCTCTGGGGGTGCGGCACCTCGGATATGAAGTCCGGCGACGCGGTGTTCCTGCATCTGGCCGCCACCGTCCCCCAGCCTGTCCACGACCTCACGCTGGTCTTCTACGACTGTGAGGAGATCGAGGCCACCGCCAACGGGCTGGGCCGCATCGAGCGTGAGCTACCCGACTGGCTGCGCGGTGACATCGCAATCCTGGGAGAGCCCTCCGGCGGCTACATCGAAGCCGGGTGTCAGGGCACTCTGCGGGCCGTGGTCTCCGCATCGGGGACGCGAGCGCATTCGGCGCGATCCTGGTTGGGCGACAACGCGATTCACAAGCTCGCGCCGGTCCTGGAGCGGCTGGCGGTTTACCAGGGCCGGGTGGTGGACATCGACGGCTGCACCTACCGGGAGGGCCTCTCGGCAGTACGGATCGAGGGCGGAGTGGCCGGCAATGTCATCCCCGACACTGCCTCGGTGACGGTCAACTTCCGGTTCGCGCCCGACCGCGCCACGGAGGCGGCGCTGGAACACGTGATCGAGGTGTTCGACGGCCTCGATGTCGATATCGTGCAGACCGACGCCGCGCCCGGGGCGCTGCCCGGTCTGCACCAGCCGGCCGCCGCCGCGCTGGTAGCCGCGGCCGGCGGTCTGGTGCGGGCCAAGTACGGCTGGACCGACGTGGCACGCTTCGCCGCTCTGGGTATCCCGGCGGTCAACTACGGACCCGGCGACCCGAACCTGGCCCATCGCCGCGATGAGCGGGTGGCGCTGGCCCAGATCACCGCCGTCACCGCCACTCTGCGCCGTTACCTGGGCGGCCCGGCGCGGTGAGGTTCGCGACCCGTGGCGGTGGCTGCGACCAACGGATCGTCGCCTTGTTCACCGCCGTTTTCTCCGACGCTGAGGGTGAGCAGGAGGGTGCCGCGATCGGCTCCCTGGTGCACGGTCTGCTGGAGGGCACCGACCCCAGGGACATTGAGGTCGTCACCGCCGAGGACGACGGGGTGCTGGTTGGGGCCGCCATCTTCACCCGGTTGCGCTACCCGCGGGACAGTCGCGTGGTGTTCCTGCTCTCACCCATGGCGGTTTCGACCGCACGGCAGGGAATGGGCGTGGGGCAGCGTCTGTTGAGCCACGCCTTGCAGGCCCTGCGGGCGGGCGGCGTCGACGTGGTCATCACCTATGGCGATCCGGACTTCTACGGCAGGGTCGGTTTCGCGCCCGTCAGCGAGGAGACGGCGCCCCCGCCGCTGCCCCTGAGCAGGCCGGAGGGATGGCTCGGCCTCGCCCTGAGCGCCGCCCAACTCACCCCGATACCCGGTCCGTCCTCATGTGTTGCGGCGCTGAACGATCCGCATCACTGGTAGGTGCGGGTGGATGGCCGTGCCACGCCGGTGATCAGTCGGCCGCCTCGGCCTGACGGGTCGCGTCGGCGGCGGCGCCGGCGAATCCGGCTGCTGCCAGTTCGGCGGCGGCGGCGGCGAGGCCCGACCGGTCGCCGGCCGCCAGTGCCCGGGCATGGGCCGAGGCCATCGAGGTGTAGGCGCAGTCGGCATGGGCTGCGACCTGGGCCAGCCCGGCGGCCGCCCGCCGGTCACCCAGCCGGGCCGCCTCATGCCAGGCTTGCACGGCGACCGCGTACTGGCCTGCCCGTTCGGCCATCCGGGCGGCGTCGCGGGCGGCGGTGATCGCGGCCGGCCGGTCGCCGATGGTGGCCAGCCGCCAGGCTCGGGCGATGCCCAGTTCCGGCGCGAATATCGCCGACTTGGTGCCGTGCCGAGACTGGGCCCGGGCGAGCGCCTTGGCCGATTCGGCGATTTCACCCTGGTGGGCCAAGGCCGTGGTCAGCAGCATCAGCGCCAGCGGGCCCCAGGAGTAACCGGTCCGATCCAGGGTGGCCGCCGCCGGGGCGAGCAACGCCGCGGCCGCGCCGGCGTCACCGCGGGCCAGGAGTACCCGGGCCAGCAGTACGTCGCCGATGGCGCGGCCCGGTTGCGCAGACTCGGCGAAATCGGTGAAGGCGCGGGCGGTTTCGAGAGCGGCGTCGGTCCGTCCGGCCATCACCAGCGATGTCGTCTCGGCCAGGCCGACGGTGAACCGCAGCAGGCCGGGGTGCTCGGCGCCCAGCGCCCGCTCCCGCAGCGGTCCGACCTCGGCCAGCCGCCCCATCCGGGCGCACGAGAGTGCCGCTGCGCTGGCCGCCCAGGCCACCGCGGTCTCCGGTGCGTCCGGCCGCGCCAGCACGTCTCCGGCGACCTCGACGGCGCGGCGCACATTGCCGGCGTTCATCGCGAAGGTCGCCAACAGCGCGTCCAGGGTGCTGCGGGCCGACGCATCCTGCACCCGCGCCCGCACGGTCTGCAGGAACACCGTCGCCCGCTCCGGTTCGGAGAGCATCCAGAACTGATTGGCCGCCCGGGGCAACGCCCAGGCCATCATCTGGTCCTCGGACAGGGTTGCCTCATCGACGGCGGCCAGAACGGCGTCGGACTCCTGGCCACGGCCCTGCCAGGCCAGTGCGTGGCTCAGCGACAGCCGTGCGTCGAGGTCTTCGGCCCGCTCAAGGGCGCCGCGGGCAAGTCGCTCGGCCAGCCCCAGGGCGCCCAGCCGCAACGACTCGCGGGAGGCGGCGACCACGGACCCGGGCTCGACTGAGCCCTCGCTCTGCAGGGTCAGCAGGACCCGGCCCAACCGGTCGGACACCGTGCGAGTGGGCCGTCGGGCGAGTTGTTCGGCGACCGCCCCGCGCAGTCGCTGCACCTGCTCCCGGTCGAGCCTGACGGCCAGCCGCTCCAGATACAGCGGGTGGCCGCTGTAGGCCATGTCGCCGTAGAACTGCACGGTTCCGGCGCCCGCGGCCGCCTCGACCGCCGCATCGCCGGTCAGCGCCGTCAGGTCGGCGCGGGACAGTGGCTCATAGACGCAGAGGTGACTCAGCACCTCACGCGCCTGGTGGTCCAGACCGACCAGGTAGCGGTCGATTGCCGCAGCGAGTGTCTCCTCGGCCCCACCGGTGGCCATCAGCAGCCTCAGATGCAGCGGGTTGCCGGCACTGCGGCGGTACAGCGTGCCCGGATCTCCGCCGCCGGCGGCATCCACCAACTCCGCTGTTTCGGCGCCGTCGAGCGGGTCGACGTCCACCCGGAGCAGCAGGCCGTCCTGCCAGAGCGCGGCGACCACCTGCGGCACCCGCAGCACCGTGCGCACCGTCACGATCAGGGGGACGGTGGCCTGCTGGGCCAGCCGGTACACCAGACTGGCCGACAAAGGATCGAGCAGTCGCGCGTTGTCGACGATGATCGGCGCGGAATCGGCCTGGGCGAGAATCGAATCCGCAGCCGACCGGATCAGCTCCGCCGGCCTGCCGACCGCATCGAGATCCATCAGTGAGGCGAAGGCGCCGAAGGGCACAGAGGATCGGGCCGCGGTGCCGACCACCCACAGCGGGCCGCCCCGGCCCAGCCGCGTAGCGGCGTGGCCGGCCACCGTGGTCTTGCCGACCCCTTCGCTGCCGAGCAGTGCCACACCGGCAGGCCGGCCACCCTGGGCCGCCTCGCCCAGGAGGTCGGCCACCCTCTCCCCAACCTGTCGGCTGATGACGGGCCAATCGGACCAGCGGCGCGACGCAGCAGCGGGCCTGTTCGGGGCTGGCATAGTCCGGACTCTAGGTGTCCGGCGGCGGCTCTGGTCTAGGTTTTGCGGTGTGCGACCCCGACAGCCTGACGAGTGGGCGGTGTGCGTCTACTGTGCGTCAAGCCCGCGCCACCCCGAGCTCCTCGACCTCGCCCGCACGGTGGGCGAACGCGTCGCCGAGCGCGGCTGGACCCTGGTCTCCGGCGGGGGCAACGTCTCGGCCATGGGTGCGGCCGCCTCCGGTGCGCGCGCCCGGGGTGGACGCACGGTAGGGGTCATCCCCAAGGCTCTGGTCTACCGGGAACTGGCCGACATCGACGCCGACGAGTTGGTCGTCACCGACACCATGCGGCAACGCAAACAGGTGATGGAGGACCGCAGCGACGCCTTCCTGACGCTTCCGGGCGGGATCGGCACTTGCGAGGAGCTGTTCGAGACCTGGACGGCAGGCGCTCTGGGCATGCACGACAAGCCGGTGGTCCTGCTAGATCCGTCCGGCCACTACGACGGGCTGCGCAACTGGCTGGTCTCGCTGGTGAGCACCGGCTACGTCGCGCAGTCCGCGCTGGACCGGCTCACGGTGGTCACCGACGTGGAGGCCGCACTCGCCTGCTGCGCCCCCGGCGACGGCGGCTGACTCGGCAATACTGTCGGGGTGGCGATGTTCTGCGGACGGCCGGTGGCCGAGGGCCGTGCCCTGATCATGGCGATCGTCAACCGCACCCCCGACTCGTTCTACGACCGCGGCGCCACCTTCAGCGACGACGCCGCGCAGCAGGCGGTGCACCGGGCGGTCGCCGAGGGCGCCGACGTCATCGACATCGGCGGTGTCAAGGCCGGCCCCGGATCGACGGTCGACGCCGCGGCCGAGACCGCCCGGGTGGTGCCGTTCGTGGAATGGGTGCGTGCGGCCTACCCCGATCAGCTGATCAGCATCGACACCTGGCGATCGGAGGTGGCCGCGCTGGCCTGCGCGGCCGGCGCCGACATCATCAACGACACGTGGGCGGGTCACGATCAGGCGTTGCCGGAGGTCGCCGCGCAGTTCGGGGCGGGTCTGGTGTGCTCGCACACCGGCGGGGCCCAACCGCGGACCAGGCCGTTCCGGGTCAACTACGGGACCACCCTGACCGGTGTGGTCGACGACGTCATCGCCGAAGTCACCGCCGCCGCCGAGCGTGCCGTGTCGATGGGGGTGCGGCGTGACGGCATCCTCGTCGACCCGACCCACGACTTCGGCAAGAACACCTTCCACGGCTTGACTTTGTTGCGCCACGTGAAAGACCTTGTTAACACCGGATGGCCGGTCCTGATGGCGCTGAGCAACAAGGACTTCGTCGGGGAGACTCTGGGTGTGGAGTTGAAAGAGCGCTTGGAGGGGACCCTGGCGGCCACTGCGCTGGCAGCCGCCGACGGGGCCCGGATGTTCCGGGTGCACGAGGTGGGCCCGACCCGCAGGGTTCTGGAGATGGTCGCCGCCGTCCGGGGAGAGCGCCCGCCCGCCCGCACCGTGCGGGGTCTGGCATGAGACAGGAGGCGCCCCGATGACCGGACTGACCGACGCCTCGCTGACCGGCCGGCGGTGGCTGTCGAGGCGCAGCTGGGACCGGCCCGAGTGGACCCACGCGGAGTTGGAGGCCGCCAAGCGCGGCCGCACCGTCTCGGTCGTGCTGCCCGCACTCAACGAGGCGGCCACAGTCGGGTCGGTCGTCGCGACGATCCGGCCGATGCTGGGCGGGCTGGTCGACGACCTCGTGGTTGTGGACTCCGGTTCCACCGACGACACCCCCGCGCTGGCGGCGGCCGCGGGGGCCCGGGTCGTCCATCGCGACGGGGTGCTGCCCGACATCCCGCCGCTGCCGGGAAAGGGCGAGGTGATGTGGCGCTCGCTGGCGGCCACCACCGGAGACATCGTCGTGTTCATCGACTCCGACCTGATCGACCCCGACCCGATGTTCGTGCCGGGCCTGCTGGGGCCGCTGCTGACCCAGGAGGGTGTGCACCTGGTCAAGGGCTTCTATCGGCGCCCGCTGAGGGTCGGCCACAGCGAGGACGCCAACGGTGGCGGCCGGATCACCGAACTGGTGGCCCGCCCGCTGCTCACCGCACTTCGGCCGGAGCTGAGCTGGGTGCTGCAACCTCTGGGCGGTGAGTACGCCGGCACCCGCGAGCTGCTGACCTCGGTTCCCTTCGCACCCGGATACGGGGTCGACATCGGAATCCTCGTCGACGCCTACGACAAGCTCGGACTGGACGCCATCGCCCAGGTGAACCTCGGTGTCCGCAAGCACCGGAACCGGCCGCTGAGCGATCTGGGCGTGATGAGCCGCCAGGTGATCGCCACCCTGCTGAGCCGCTGCGGCCTGCCCGACTCGGGGCTGGGACTGACCCAGTTCCTTCCCGACGGCGAGGGCTACCGGACCCGGTGCTCTCCGGTGTCGCTGGACGATCGGCCGCCGATTCGCGGGCTGATCTGAGCACGCGACCGGCTACGTGTCAGCGGGCCGGGTACAGCTAGGGCAGGATCGTCACCGTGACTCTGATCCTGCTGTACCTGGCGGTGCTGGTCCTGGTGTCGGCAGTGCTGTTCGCCATCGCCAGCCTGCTGTTCGGCCGTGGCGAGCCGCTGCCGCCGCTTCCCCGGTCCACCACCGCCACCATGTTGCCGGTGTCGGGAGTGACCGGCCAGGACGTCGCGGACGTCAAGTTCACCCAGGTGCTGCGCGGCTACAAGACCAGTGAGGTGGACTGGGTGCTGGACCGGCTCGGCGCCGAACTGGACGAACTGCGCGCCGAACTGGCCGCGACACGCGGCGACGCCG
>CAYURT010000041.1:0-19646 GCA_964447215.1 uncultured Mycobacterium sp. | reverse complement strand
CGCCGAACTGGCCGCGACACGCGGCGACGCCGGACCGGTGCGCTCCGGGCACGGGGACGGCCAGGCCCCCCGCGCTGCGCAGCGTTGACCGTCGTCGGCCCCGGGGACGACCGCGCGCGCTGCGACTGGGCGGCGGCCGCGGGGCAGGGACCGGATGCGGCGCTGATGCGCGACTACCACGACCGGGAGTGGGGCCGGCCGGTGCGGGGGCGCACCGAACTGTTCGAGCGCATCGCCCTGGAGTCCTTCCAGAGCGGATTGTCCTGGCTGGTCATCCTGCGCAAACGGGAGAACTTCCGGCGGGCCTTCGACCGGTTCGACATCGAGACTGTGGCGTCCTACACCGATCATGATGTTCGGCGGCTGCTGGGGGATGCCGGGATCGTGCGCAACAGGGCCAAGATCGAGGCCACGATCGCCAACGCGCGCGCCGTCGTCGATCTCGGTACCGATCTTTCTGAGCTGGTGTGGTCGTTCGCCCCGGCGAGCCGCCCGCTCTACCGCGCCATGGCCGAGGTTCCCTCGCAAACTCGCGAGTCGGCCGCCCTGGCCCGCGACCTCCGGCGACGAGGATTCCGGTTTGTCGGCCCCACCACCGCCTACGCCCTGATGCAGGCCACCGGGATGGTCGACGATCACCTGGCGGAGTGCTGGGTGAGGGTTAATCGGGTCGCGCAAACCCCGGGCGGCTGATGAGGAAGAATGATCGACACTAGAATCAAGGCGGCTCCGGCGATGCTGGCGAGCCTGCCCGGATTTGGAGGGAGCACTCGATGGCGGCGATGAAGCCGCGGACCGGTGACGGTCCGCTGGAAGCGACCAAGGAAGGGCGCGGCATCGTGATGAGGGTGCCACTGGAGGGTGGTGGCCGTCTCGTCGTCGAACTGACCCCCGAAGAGGCCGCGGCCCTTGGCGACGAACTCAAGGGTGTAACCAGCTGAACTGGGCGGATGCCCCAGGGCCCGGGGGTGTGGTGTCCCGGTGTTCACCCGGAGTTGTGTTCGTGCTCACCTCTGGTTGGGTTTCCGGTGGCCCGGGCGTACCGTGGAGTCAGGACGCCGGTAGCTGACCGGGCGTCGTATGGGTAGAGCCGAATGGAGGCTCGGGCCCGGCCCTGATTGGGTCCGCTGGCCGAATCCCGCGATGAATGACATTGGATTGACTATGAAGATGACTATTGGAAACACGCGTATCGCCCTGGCCGGCGCGCTCGCCCTCTCGGCGCTGACCGTTCCGGCCCTCTCCGTTCTCGGCGGCCCGGTCGGGTCCTCGGTGCCGCTGGCCTCCTGCCCGGTCGGTGATGTGATCGACGCCGCCACCGGTGGTTGTGTGGCGGCCACCGAGGTGACGGCGACGACGCCGAATCCGATCAACCCGGAGGGTGCCGATCTGCAGACCGGCTCCATCACCTCATCGGATCCGGCCAAGCTCGGACAGCTGCCCGAGATCAACGGCATCCCCTGTAACGGTGACAACACCGGGCTGTGCATCGGGCTCAGCGAGGTCGACAGTCTGCAGCCGCACTCGACCGTGTCCGGGGTGAACTAGGCCTACCCGGAGACCTTCCGGTAGATCTCCAGGGTCTGCTCGGCGACCCGGGACCAGGAGAACTCGGTGATGCAGCGAACCCGGCCGGCCGCCCCGTAACCGGCGGCCCGGCCGGGTTCGCGCACCAATGCGTTCACCTGCTCGGCGAGTTGCGCCTCGTAACCGCGCGGGTCAGCGGGGTCGTAGTGGACCAGGGTGCCGGTGACTCCGTCGTCGACCACCTCCGGGATGCCGCCGACATCCGAGGCGATCACCGCCGTCGCGCACGCCATCGCCTCGAGATTGACGATTCCGAGCGGTTCGTACACCGACGGGCAGATGAATGCCGTTGCTGCCGAAAGAATCTCACGGATCTCGTGGACCGGCAAAAAGTCGCGAACCCAGAACACGCCGGGCCGCCGGGCGGCCAGTTCAGAGACCGCGGCGCTGACTTCAGCGCCGATCTCCGGGGTGTCCGGCGCTCCCGCGCACAGCACCAACTGAACTTCCGGGTCGAACCGGTGGGCGGCGGCGATGAGGTGTGCGACGCCCTTCTGGCGGGTGATCCGGCCGACGAAGGCCACCATCGGCCGGGAGCGGTCGACGCCGAGTTCGGTGAGCACCGAGTCCTCGGGGTCGGCGTCGGCATCGACGGGATGCCAGACCTCGGTGTCCACCCCGTTGCGGATCACGTGCACGCGGTTGGGATCCAGTTGCGGATAGACGGTCAGGACGTCGTCGCGCATGCCCGAACTCACCGCGATGACCGCGTCGGCGGCCTGCACCGCGGTCCGCTCCACCCACAGCGAGACCCGGTAGCCGCCGCCGAGTTGCTCGGCCTTCCAGGGTCGGCGCGGCTCCAGAGAGTGTGCGGTCAGCACATGCGGGATGTCATGCAGCAGCGCGGCGAGATGTCCGGCCATGCCCGTGTACCAGGTATGCGAATGCACCACCATCGCGCCCGCCGCGGCGCGCGCCATCCGCAGATCGGCGGACAGCGTCGCCAGCGTGGGATTGGCATCGGCCAGAACCGGGTCGGGCTGCTGGGCGGCCGCCCCGGCCCGCGGGGCCCCCATGCACAGCACGTCGACGTCGCAGAGCAGGCGCAAGCGCTCGACTAGTTCGGTCACGTGCACGCCGGCCCCGCCGTACACCTCGGGCGGGTACTCCCGGGTCATCATCGCCACCCGCATACCCCAGACGGTAGTGCGTGCTTCCCGCGACGCGCGGTGGTTGGGCAAGGCTGTTTAGCTGGCTCTGGACACCCTCGCCGGATAGGTTTGGCTGCATGAGGGAGCTGCCGCACGTGCTCGGCATCGTCCTGGCCGGGGGTGAGGGCAAGCGGCTCTATCCGCTCACAGCGGACCGGGCCAAGCCGGCGGTTCCGTTCGGGGGCGCCTACCGGCTGATCGACTTCGTGCTGTCGAATCTGGTCAACGCTCGCTACCTGCGGATCTGTGTGCTCACCCAGTACAAGTCGCATTCGCTGGACCGGCACATCTCGCAGAACTGGCGACTGTCGGGGCTGGCCGGCGAGTACATCACCCCGGTGCCGGCCCAGCAGCGCCTCGGCCCCCGCTGGTACACCGGCTCCGCCGACGCGATCTACCAGTCGCTCAACCTCATCTACGACGAGGATCCGGACTACATCGTGGTCTTCGGAGCCGACCACGTCTACCGGATGGACCCCGAGCAGATGGTGCAGTACCACATCCAAAGTGGTGCCGGGGCCACCGTCGCCGGGATCCGGGTGCCGCGGTCGGAGGCCAGCGCGTTCGGTTGCATCGACGCCGACGCCTCGGGCCAGATCCGCGCGTTCGTGGAGAAGCCCGTCGACCCGCCCAGCACTCCGGGCAACCCCAATCAGACCTTCGTCTCGATGGGCAACTACGTGTTCACCACCAAGGTCCTCATCGACGCCATCAAGGCCGACGCCGAGGCCGACGACTCCGACCATGACATGGGCGGGGACATCATTCCCCGGCTGGTGGCCGAGCGGAAGGTCGCGGTCTACGACTTCAACGCCAACGAGGTGCCGGGGTCCACCGAACGTGACCACGGTTACTGGCGCGACGTCGGGACTCTCGACGCCTTCTACGACGCTCACATGGACCTGGTCTCGGTGCATCCGGTGTTCAACCTCTACAACAAGCGCTGGCCCATCCTCGGGGAGTCGGAGAACCTCGCACCGGCCAAGTTCGTCAACGGAGGCTGCGCCCAGGAATCGGTGGTCGGCGCCGGCAGCATCATCTCGGCGGCCTCGGTGCGTGGTTCGGTGCTGTCCAGTTCGGTGGTCGTCGACGACGGGGCGATCGTCGAGGGCAGCGTGCTGATGCCCGGTGTGCGGGTCGGTCGCGGTGCGGTGGTCCGCCGGGCGATCCTGGACAAGAACGTGGTCATCGGGCCCGGCGAGACGGTCGGGGTGGAGATCGAGCGTGACCGGGAGCGGTTCGCGGTCAGCGCCGGCGGCGTGGTGACGGTGGGCAAGGGTTCCTGGGTCTGACGGCCCGGCCGGCCCCCGACGTGGAAGCTCTCCGGCCGCCCTGAGGCAGCCCTAGTTCGACAGCGGTTCGGGGGGCTCGGGATCCGCGTGCCGGGGTGGCCCGGTGGACAGGCCCCCGCGCCGTCGCCGGCGCCGGCGGAGCAGCCGGATCGCCGCCCAGACCAGCGCGACGAGCACCAACAGGACCAACGCCGGGACGAGGATCGCGATGAAGGTCAGGCTCAGGCTGGTGAAATCCTCGGCGGTGCTCAGCGCCGGGGCGGCCAGTCCGGCCGTGGCGGCGTTGGCGGCCGGACGCACCGCGGTCTTGGTCAGGTGCACGACCAGAGCGGTGACCACGCCGAGGGCCACCGGCACCCAGTGGCCCGCGCGGGCGAACTCACCCGGATCGGCCACCGCGGCCGTCTGCGCCGCGGTGCCGGATCCGAAGACGATTCCGCCGGCGGTGGGCCGGACCAGAGTCTGCACCGCGTCGTTGACCGAGTCCAGCGCCGGGATCTTGTCGGCGACCACCTCGATGACCAGCAGCACCGCGACGATGCCGAGAACCCAGCCGTTCTCCAGCCACGCCCAGCCGGGCGGCAGGGTGACCAGGTTGGTGAACCGGCCCAGCAGGCCCATCGTCAGCAGCGGAATGTAGGCGTTCAGGCCGGCGGCGGTGGCCAGGCCGAACCCGGTCAGTGCCTCCATCGGGCTGCCGAAGCCTCGCGGTCAGTCGCGGGCCGCGACGAGCAGGCCGTCGCCCAGCGGGATGAGGACCGGGGTGAGCCGCTCGTCCTCGGCGATCAGCCGGGCCGCTTCCCGGACCGCGGCCACGTCCGCGTCGTTGGCCGCCGGGTCACCGGCGCGTCCGTCGAGTCCGGCGCGGTGCACGACGATCACGCCGCCCGGGCGCAGCAGCCGTACCCCCTCGCCGACGAAGTGCGGCTGATCCTGCGGGGCGGCATCGACGAACACCAGATCGTAGGAATCCTCCGCCAGTCGGGTCAGCACCTCCTGTGCCCGCCCGGCGATCAGCCGGGTGCGACCGGGACCGATCCCGGCCTCGGCGAAGGCCTGCTTGGCCAGCTGGTGGTGCTCGGGTTCGATGTCGATGGTGGTGAGCACCCCGTCGGGGCGCATGCCCGACAGCAACCACAGGCCGCTCACTCCCGCCCCGGTGCCGACCTCCACGACCGCCCGGCCACCGGACAGCCGGGCCAGCATGCTCAACAGGGCGCCCACGGCCGGTGACACCGCACCGGCGCCGGCGTCGAGAGCCCGTTCGCGGGCCGCCGCCACGATGCCGTCCTCGGAGATCGAAGCCTCGGCGTGGTCGAGAATCCGCTCGGCGCGACGTGCCCGGGCCGAACCGGTTTCGTCAATGGACATTCTGTGCAGCGTAGAGCACCGACGCTCCGGCGCGGGTTAACCCCGCCGCGGCCACCAGCCGCCGGCGGGCACCCCTTAAGGGATTGCTGAGAAATTACCTGTTTATGACATATCCCCTGTTCGAGGCGTATTGCGAGAATATTTCTCAGGCGACACATAGTTTGCCCATAGGGGTTCCTCACGGCGGTAGGGAACGGTGACGAGCATGAAGCAGATGAGGCCACGGTCCGGGAATGACCCGCTGCTGGCTGTTGTTGACACCAGAGACAGTGCGCAGCCGGCGCCTGCGAACCAGGAGGATCCGACGACCGTCATGTTGACCGCCCAGACCGCCGCCCTAACCACGGATCAGGTTCCCCGGGACCCGCGATCCGAGGCGGCCGACTCCGGCGATTTGCACGGCACGGCGGTGTTCGACGCCACCGGTGACCGTTCGATGATGCCGTCCTGGGACGAACTGGTGCGGCAGCACGCCGATCGGGTCTACCGGCTCGCGTACCGGCTCTCCGGCAACCAGCACGACGCCGAGGATCTCACCCAGGAGACGTTCATCCGGGTGTTCCGCTCGCTGCAGAACTACCAGCCCGGCACCTTCGAGGGCTGGCTGCACCGCATCACCACCAACCTGTTCCTCGATATGGTCCGGCGGCGGGCCCGCATCCGGATGGAGGCGCTGCCCGAGGATTACGACCGGGTGCCCTCCGAACGGCCGGGTCCTGAGCAGATCTTCCACGACTCACGCCTGGGTCCCGACCTACAGGCCGCCTTGGACTCGCTGCCGCCTGAGTTCCGCGCCGCCGTTGTGCTCTGCGACGTGGAAGGCCTCTCCTACGAAGAGATCGGCACGACCCTCGGGGTGAAACTGGGCACCGTGCGCAGCCGCATCCATCGGGGACGGCAGGCGCTGCGCGACCACCTGGCCGCCAACGGCCACCACGGCGCCGAGGCGTGGACCGCCTGACGGCGGCCGCCGGTCGCCCGCGTCGCTCCTGATCGCCGCGCGCGGCGCGCCTCTGAGCGTTGTGGCATGTCATGGACCGGTTTCCGCGCTACATTCGATGTGGAGACGTTCGCTTGTGATGACTTCAGCCGTAGGGGCGGCCGGTGGCCACGCGGCCACGCGAGAGGAGTGTGGGCCATGGTCGACCCGGAAGGCGCCTTCCGCCGGTTGATTTCCCGGTTCCCGTCCAACTTCGTCTCGGTGGACCCCGCCTCGGTCGGCGCCGCCCCGCAGTTCAGTTCCACCGACCACCTCTCCAGTGAGGCGGTCGCCGCTTTCGTCGACGGCGAGCTTCCGTTCAAGGCTCACCTGCGGGCCGCGGGCCACCTGGCGGCCTGCCCCCAGTGCGCGGCGGAGGTGGACGCCCAGGGGCAGGCCCGCGCGGCGCTGCGCGAATCCCGGCCGGTGAGCATGCCGAGCACTCTGATGGGCCTGCTGTCCCAGATCCCGGAGAAGGCCCCGGACGAGCCTCCGGCGCCGCCGCCCCCGGCGCCGCCGAAAGACCGGGAAACGCGCGGTTGGCGCAAGCGCCGGTAGGCTTGGGCCCAGTAAGTCCAGCCATGAGCGGCGCGTCGACGCGCGCCCTGCCGAACGTCGAACGCCGTGAATAGGGGTGTTGTGTGAGTCCGAACAAGGACACTTCCGGCAGCGGGCCCCGCCTCGCGCCGCGTCCCGTCTCTCGTCCACCGGTCGACCCCCAGGCCACCCGCGCATTCGGCAGGCCGCAGGGCGTGGAGGGGTCCTTCGTCGGCGAGGAGGTCCGGCCGGCCCGGTACCGCTCCGCGCAGGACTTCACTCCCGCCGACAAGCCGGCCGACCCGGTGCTGCGGGAAGCGTTCAGCCGGCCGCACCCGGGTGCCGACTCCCTGCAGCGTCACCCCGTCGACGCCGCCGCGCTCGCCGCCGGCCCGTCCGGCGCCGAGGAGCCCGACGATCCCTGGCGTGATCCTGCGGCCGGCGTCGCGCTGGGCAACCCCGCGCTGGCCAGGCCCGCCCCCGTCGCGGTCGCCGCGCCGACCGGCAAGCTCGGTGTGCGTGACGTCCTGTTCGGCGGGCGGGTCTCCTACACCGCGCTGGCCGTACTGGCCATCTCCGCTCTGCTGATCGGACTGGTCGGTGGATGGGTCGGTCGCAAGACCGCCGAGGTGGTGGAGGCGTTCACCACCTCCAAGGTCACTCTCTCGACGTCGGACAGCGCCGAGGTGCCCGCCGGGCGGTTCGCCGCGGTGGCTGCCGCGGTGGCCGACTCGGTGGTCACCATCGAGACCGAGAGCGACGAGTCCGGCTCGCAGGGCTCAGGGGTGGTGGTCGACGGCCGCGGCTACATCGTCACCAACAACCACGTCATCTCCGAGGCCGCGGCCAGCCCGAGCAAGTTCAAGATGCGGGTGGTGTTCAACGACGGCAAAGAGGTTCCGGCCAATCTGGTCGGTCGAGACCCCAAAACCGACCTCGCGGTTCTGAAGGTCGACAACGTCGACAAGCTGACCGTGGCCCGCCTCGGCGACTCCGACAAACTCCGGGTGGGCGAGGAGGTAATGGCCGTCGGAGCCCCGCTGGGTCTGCGCAGCACCGTCACCACCGGCATCATCAGCGCTCTGAACCGCCCGGTTCCGTTGTCCGGCGAGGGGTCGGACACCGACACTGTGATCGATGCGGTGCAGACTGACGCCTCGATCAACCACGGCAACTCCGGTGGTCCGCTGATCGATATGAAGTCCGAGGTCATCGGCATCAACACCGCCGGAAAGTCATTGTCCGACAGCGCAAGCGGTCTGGGCTTCGCGATTCCCGTCAACGAGGTCAAAGCCACCGTCGAGGCGCTGATCAAGGACGGGAAGATCGCCCACCCGACTCTCGGGCTCTCGGCCCGGTCGGTCAGCAACGACCTGGCGTCGGGAGCCCAGGTGGCCAACGTCAAGGCGGGCGGGCCGGCGGACAAGGCCGGCGTCAAGGAGAACGACGTGGTGGTCAAGGTCGGGGACCGCACCGTCGCCGACGCGGACGAGTTCGTCGTCGCGGTGCGGCAGCTGCCTGTCGGGAAGGACTCGCCGATCGAGGTGCTGCGGGAGGGCCGCAAGGTCACCCTGACGGTGAACCCGGCCCCGGACAGCGACTGAGCCCATGTTCGCCAACGTCGGCTGGGGCGAGATGCTGCTGCTGGTCGTCGTCGGCCTGGTGGTACTGGGCCCGGAGCGGCTCCCCGGTGCGATCCGCTGGACCGCCGGCGCCGCCCGCAGAGCCCGCGACTACCTCAGCGGCGCCACCAGCGAGCTGCGTGACGAGCTCGGGCCGGAGTTCGACGAACTTCGCGAACCGATCTCCGAACTGCGCAAGCTGCGCGGGATGACCCCGCGGGCAGCGCTGACCAAGCACCTGCTCGACGGCGATGACTCGTGGCTGACCGGGGATTTCGACAAACCGCAGGCCAAGCCGCACAGCCCCGGCGGACCCCAACCTCAGCCCCAGCCCCAGCCGAACCAGGCTCCACCGGCGGCCGGAGGGGCCGGCGCCCCATTCGACGCCGACGCGACCTGAGCGGGCGGTCAGCTCCGATTCAGCGGCCGGCCGGATCCAGCCCCAGCGACATGCCGGCCAGCCCGCGCCGGCGGGAGGCCAGCTTGTCGGCCACACCGCGCAGCGCCGCCCCGGCCGCTGATTCCGGTGCCGAGAGCACCAGCGGCACCCCGGAATCGCCCGCGGCAACCAGTGCCGGCTCCAGCGGCACCTGGCCCAACAGTGGCACATCGGCGCCGATCGCGCGCGTCAGCCGTTCGGCGACCTGCGCGCCACCACCCTCCCCGAACAGCGACATCGTGGTGCCGTCGGGCATCAGCAGGCCGGACATGTTCTCGACCACGCCGACGATGCGCTGGCGGGTCTGTAATGCAATCGCGCCGGCCCGTTCGGCGACCTCGGCCGCGGCGAGTTGCGGTGTGGTGACGACCAGGATCTCGGCCCCGGGGAGCAACTGGGCGATCGAGATCGCCACGTCGCCGGTGCCGGGCGGGAGGTCAAGCAGCAGCACGTCCAGGTCGCCCCAGTAGACGTCGGAGAGGAACTGCTGCAGCGCCCGGTGCAGCATCGGGCCGCGCCACATCACCGGGGCGTTGCCCTGGGTGAACTGCGCCACCGAGATGACCTTCACGTCGTGGGCGACCGGGGGCAGGATCATCGACTCGACCTGGGTGGGCCGGTCGGTGGTCCCCATCATCCGCGGCACCGAGTGGCCGTAGATGTCGGCGTCGATCACTCCCACCGACAGGCCTCGTGCCGCCAGTGCCGCGGCGAGATTGACTGTGACGCTGGACTTTCCGACACCCCCCTTGCCGGAGGCGACGGCATAGACCCTGGTCAGCGATCCTGGCTGGGAGAACGGGATGACCGGTTCGGGAGCGTCGCCGCGCAGCTGCTTGCGCAGTTCGGTTCGCTGCTCGTCGCTCATCACGTCCAGTTCGACGGTGACCGCCCCTGTGCCCGGCACGTCGGCGACCGCCGCGCTGACCCGCTCGGTGATCTCCGCCTTCTTCGGGCAGGCCGCCGTGGTGAGGTAGACACCGACGTGCACGGCGCCGTCGTCGCCGACCGTGACTTCCTTGACCATGTTCAGTTCGGTGATCGGCCGGCGCAGTTCGGGGTCGATGACCTTGGCCAGCGCTGCCATTATCGACGTGCGAAGTTCCGTGTTGCTCATCGTTGACGAGTCTAGATGTGGGGCGCGGCGGCGCGGCGCCCGCGGTGGCCGGGGCCGGTTCAGCTGGCCGGGCCGGGCAGTGCGCCGTAGACCGGCGGCAGCGCCGGACCCGCGTCGACGACCGGTTCAGCAGCCGGTGGCGGAGGCAGCGGCGCGGCGGGAGCCATCCACGGCGGGGTGCCGGGCGCGGGGGGCATCGCCGGCGGAGCGCCGGGCGCGGGGGGCATCGCCGGCGGAGCGCCGGGAGGCGGCGGCAGACCGGGCAGACCGGGAGGGGGAGCGACGGGGACCGCGTCGGCGGGCGGGGCGGCCGGCGGCGGGGCGGCAGCGACCGGCCCCGGCGGAGCCCCCAGCGGAGCCGGCTGGGCGGGCGGCTGCATCCACGGCGGCACGCCGCCCGGCATCATCCACGGCGGCAGGTTTTGGGCCGCGGTCTCCTGCGGCAGCTGGGACGCCATGCAGATGACCTGGCAGCCGTGCTCGGACGGCAGGCTCTCCGGTCCGGCGCCCGGGCCCGGCACGATCAGCTGACCGGCCACCGTCGTGGTGCCCAGGTCGAGCATGGAGAGCGCGTTGCGCGGGTCGGGCATGCCGTGCATCCCCGGCCCGAGTTCGGGGAACCCCTCTGCGGCGGTGTGATGCGGACTGCCCAGTGCGGGGATCGGCCCGGTCATCGTGGGCAGGTCGACGGGGGCCACGCCGGTGGCGTACGCCGACGACCAGCCCAGCACGTTCTGGGCGTAGGCCATCGAGTTGTTGTAGCGCAGGACCGCGGTCAGCGCCTGGGACTGGTTGCGCAGGTTGAGCCCGCCGCTGCACAGGTACCGGGCCGCCGAGAGGCTGGCGTCGAAGAGGTTCTGTGGGTCGGCCCTGCCGTCTCCGTCGCCGTCGGAGGCGTAACGCGACCAGGTCCCGGGCAGGAACTGCATGGGGCCCATCGCTCGCGCGTAGACCGCGCGGCCGCCCTGATTACTCTGCACGATGATCTCGTTGCCCGGCAGCGATCCGTCCAGAACCGGACCGTAGATCGGCCGGATGGCGGTGCCGCGGGAGTCGGTCGCTCCGCCGTTCGCGTGGGAGGACTCGATGCGGCCGATCGCGGCCAGCAGGTTCCAGCTGATTCCGCACCCGGGGGCGGTCGCGGCCATCTTCTGCTCGGCCTGCCGGTAGGCCGACAGGGCCATGCCGGGGATCCGCATCCCGCCGACTGCGTTGACCACCGCCGCCGGCGGCGGCGGGGACAGCGTGGTCCCGGCGAACCGCAGGTTGGTCGGGGTCTTGGCGACCGCGACCACCGCGGCGCCCGGTGTCATGGACTGCTCGGCCGACGGTTGGACGGCGGCCAGTGGGGTGACGTCGGCATCGACGGCCGAGCGCCCCGGGCCGGCCGCGGCGGCGCCCGCCAGTACCACCGGGGTGATCACTGCGATTCCGAACGCAGGGGTCCGCACCACCCGGCTGACCCGGTGCCTCATTCCCACTCGTCCATCCTCAACAGCTAAAAGATCGGTCTTGTGAACACGGCCACCATACCTAGTCATCCCGTCCCTGCGTCAGGCAATCGCCACTGATCGGCTAACCCTTTCTGGATCGCCGGGCCGAACCGGCCTTGTCCTCCGCGCCCGGCGTGCCGGCCACCCCGGCCTCCAGCAGCTCCCGGATCTCGTCGAGTTCGCGCCGCAGATAGTCGCGGGTGGCGACTTCGCCGACCGCCAGCCGCAGCGCGGCCAGCTCGCGGGCCAGGAACTCGGTGTCGGCTTTGGTCTGCTCGGCGCGGCGGCGGTCGTCGTCCAGTGAGACGCGGTCCCGGTTCTCCTGGCGGTTCTGCGCCAGCAGGATCAGCGGCGCGGCATAGGCCGCCTGGGTGGAAAAGGCCAGGTTGAGCAGGATGAACGGGTAGGGGTCCCAGCGCAGGCTCACCGCGAAGAGGTTCAGGGCGATCCACACCACCACCACGACGGTCTGCCAGAACAGGTACCGCCCGGTGCCCAGGAAGCGGGCGATCGACTCGCTGAACTGGCCCACCGCCTCCGGGTCGACGTTGAACGTCGGGCGCCGGGAGGTGCGCGGGGTGTCCAGCCGGGCGTTGTCGCTCATATCGGCTCCCTCACGTGGCCCCCCTGGCGCCGGCGACCGGGTCGATGGTCTCCTCGAAGCGTTCCCGCCAGTCGGCGGGCAGCAGATGATCCAGGACGTCGTCGACGGTGACCGCGCCGAGCAGGTGGTTCTCATCGTCGACGACCGGGCCGCAGACGAGGTTGTAGGCGGCGAGGTAGCGGGTGACCGACGCCAGCGTCGTCTCCGGGCTCAATTGCGGAAGCTTGACGTCGAGGATGCCGCTGACCAGGTTGGCCGGCGGCTCCCTCAGCAGCGCCTGCAGGTGCACGCAGCCCAGGTAGATGCCGGTCGGCGTGGCGGTCGGCGGGCGCACCACGAAGACCAGCGAGGCCAGCGCGGGGGTCAGGTCGGGGTCGCGCACCCGGGCCAGTGCCTCGGCCACGGTGGTGTCCGGGGCCAGCACCACCGGGTCGGAGGTCATCAGTCCGCCGGCGGTGTCGGGGGAGTGGCTCAGCAGCCGTCGCACCGATTCGGAGTCCTCCGGGTCCATCTGGCTCAGCAGCGTCTCGGCCTCGTCGGTGCCCAGCACCGCGAGCAGGTCCGCGGCGTCGTCGGGATCCATCTCCTCGAGGACGTCGGCGGCGCGTTCAGTGTCCAACTGGAGCAGCAACGTGCTCTGGTCGTCCTCGGGCAATTCCTGGAGGATGTCGGCCAGCCGTTCGTCGTCGAGGGCCTTGACGACCTCGGTGCGGCGCTTGGCGGGAAGGTCGCGCAGCGCGTCGGCCACCTCGATCGGGCGCTGGCCCTCGAACTGATGCAGCAGCTGGGCCACGCCCTGGTCGGGCATCGCCAGACCGGATGGGGTGAGTCCGGCGACGGTGTTCCAGTCCACCACCGCCACCGGTCCGCGGCGGCCCAGCCTGCGCTGGCTGCGCACCGCGACCCGGGTGACCACCCAGTCGCGGGTGCGGGTCTGCTCGATGGCGAGGTCGACCACCACGACGTCGATCCCGGCGAGCTGTTCCTGCTCGGGGTCGTCGACCCGAACCCGGGTGTCGAGCACCTGCCCGAGCACCAGCGCCTCACCGGGGCGCTGCTCGAAACGGCGCAGCGAAACGTTGGCGTTGGTCAAGGTGACCGCGTTGGGCTCGATCGCCGTCACGCGCAGGATCGGAACGAAGATCCTCCTCCGGGTGAGCAGTTCGACCACGAGGCCCAGAACTCGCGGCTGCCGGCGCACGACGCTGATACTGATCACCACATCGCGTACCCGGCCCAGGGATTCGCCGTCGGGGCCCAGCACCACCATTCCGGCCAGTCGCGCCGCGTATACCCTGTTCACCGACGCCATGACACAAAGGGTAGGAGTCGGTGCGTGAAGCAGACCGATCGACCCGCCAATCGAGCGAGGCGCACCTGCCTCTCGGTTCCGGCCAGCAATCCCAGGATGATCGAGAAGGCCAAAACGCTGCCGGCCGACGAGGTGTTCCTCGACCTCGAGGATTCGGTGGCCCCGGATGCCAAGTCCGCGGCACGGACCGCAGCGGCGGCCGCGCTGGCCGGGCCGGGCTGGTCGGGACAACTGCGCGGGATCCGGGTCAACGACTGGACCACACCGTGGACCTACACCGACGTGATCGACGTGGTCTCGGGGGCCGGCGCGCATCTCGATGTGGTCGTGCTGCCCAAGGTCACCCGGGCCGACCATGTCCGCGCGCTGGACCTGTTGCTCACCCAACTGGAACTCAGTCACGGGCTGCCGGTGGGCGGGATCGGGATCGAGGCTCAGATCGAGGACGCCGGCGGGCTCACCGACATCGACGCGATCGCCGCCGCGCCGCGGATGCAGGCACTGGTACTCGGCCCCGCCGACCTGATGGCCAGCCTGAACATGCGCACCCTGGTCGTCGGCGAACAGCCGTCGGGTTATGACACCGGGGACGCCTACCACCATGTCCTGATGACAATCCTGATCGCCGCCCGGGCCCACGGGCTTGCCGCGATCGACGGCCCGTATCTGAAGGTGCGCGATTTGGAGGCCTTCCGGCGGGTCGCCGGCCGGTCGGCGGCTCTGGGCTACGACGGCAAGTGGGTGCTGCACCCCGATCAGATCGCCGCGGGCAACGAGATCTTCACCCCCGCCCAGGACGAGTACGACCGCGCCGAACTGATCCTGGAGGCCTACCAATGGCACACCTCCGCGGCCGGCGGATCCCGCGGCGCGGTGATGCTGGGCGATGAGATGATCGACGAGGCCAGCCGGAAGATGGCGCTGGTGGTGGCGGCCAAGGGCCGTGCGGCCGGGATGCCCCGCCGGTCCGGGCCCTTCACGCCGCCGGCCTGAGGGGGCGGATCGTCCCGCCCTGCGGTGCTTCTCGGCGAGTCCGCCGCCGGCAGCTGCCATGCTGGGATCCTGGCGTGGGAACCGGCGGCCAGCGATCATGAAGACCGAGGACCGACGACCGACGACGATCCCGACGACCGGATCGACGAGAAGGAGAAGCACACGATGACCAGTCCGTTCCAGCCCCCGCAGAGCGCGGGGGCGGGTCCGTTGCGCCCGGGCGGGCCGTCACGCCGGCCGGCACTGGGGCTGCCGACCCCGCCGAAAGGCTGGCCGGTGGGCTCCTATCCCACCTACGCCGAGGCGCAGAAAGCGGTCGATTACCTGTCCGACAACGAGTTCCCGGTACAGCAGGTGACCATCGTCGGCGTCGACCTGATGCAGGTTGAGCGGGTGACCGGACGGCTGAGCTGGCCCAAGGTGCTCGGCGGCGGAATCCTCAGCGGTGCGTGGCTGGGCGTGTTCATCGGCCTGGTCCTGGGGCTGCTGACCAACAACCCGGCTCAGGCTTTGCTGACCGGTGTGATCGCCGGCGTCGTTTTCGGCCTGATCACCTCCTCGATTCCCTACGCGATGACGAAGGGCACAAGGGATTTCAGTTCCACCATGCAACTGGTGGCCGGCCGCTATGACGTGCTGTGCGATCCGCAGAACGCTGAGCGGGCCCGGGACATGCTGGGACGCTTGAAGCTCTAACCCGGGTTCGGCGCGCGGCCGGGCTACAGTACCCGCAGTGCGGTGCGGACGGGAGGCGGTCGTGGTGAGGGGTGTCGGTGCTGCGGGGCGGCGCGCCTCGGCGGCCGCGCTGGTCGTCTTCACGGTGGCCGGGTGCAACAGCACCGGCGGGGAGCGGGCCATCAGCCTCTACACCCCGGCGAGCGAGACCGCGACCTTCACCGCCGTCGCGCAGCGCTGCAACGAGGAACTCGGCGGGCGGTTCCGCATCGAGCAGTTCAGCCTTCCCAAGGGCGCCGACGACCAGCGCCTGCAACTGGCCCGCCGGATCACCGGCAACGACCGCACGCTGGACATCATGGCTCTCGACGTGGTGTGGACCGCGGAGTTCGCCGAGGCCGGCTGGGCCCTTCCGCTGTCCGACGACCCCGCCGGGCTGGCCGAGGCCGACGCCGCCGCCGACACACTGCCAGGGCCGCTGGAGACCGCGCGGTGGCGGGGCCGGCTCTATGCCGCGCCGGTGACCACCAACACCCAGATGCTGTGGTACCGGCCTGATCTAGTGTCGCCGCCGCCGTCGACATGGGACCAGATGGTGTCCGAGGCCACCCGGTTGCACGCCGCCGGCGGGCCGAGCTGGATCGCCGTCCAGGGCAAGCAGTACGAGGGGCTGGTGGTGTGGTTCAACACGCTGCTGGAGAGCGCTGGCGGCCGTGTTCTCTCCGAGGACGGGTCCACCGTGACCCTCGTCGACACCCCCGAGCACCGCGCAGCCACCGTCAAGGCGCTGGAGATCATCAAGGCCGTGGCGACCGCGCCGGGCGCCGATCCGTCGATCACCCAGACCGATGAGGGCACCGCGCGGCTGGCGCTTGAGCAGGGCAACGCCGCGTTGGAGGTCAACTGGCCCTTCGTGTTCGCCTCGATGCTGGAGAACTCGGTCAAGGGCGGGGTGCCGTTCCTGCCGTTGGACAACAGGCCTGAGTTGGCCGACAGCATCAGCGACGTCGGCACCTTCTCGCCGAGTGACGACCAGTTCGAGATCGCCTTCGGCGCCAGCAAGGAGGTCTTCGGGTTCGCGCCCTATCCCGGGGTCATCCCCGGTCAGCCGGCCAGGGTGACCCTGGGCGGGCTCAACCTCGCGGTGGCCGCCACGACCCGCCGCCGCGCCGAGGCCTTCGAGGCCGTTCGGTGCATCCGCAACGAGACCAACCAGCGCTACACCTCGATCGAGGGCGGCCTGCCGGCGGTGCGCGCCTCGCTCTACGACGATCCCGAGTTCCAGAAGAAGTACCCGCAGTACGCGATCATCCGTGACCAGTTGACCAACGCGGCCGTTCGCCCGGCGACCCCGAACTATCAGGCGATGTCCACCTTGATCTCGGCCACACTGGCGCCGATCACCGGGATCGACCCGGAGCGCACGGCCGACGAACTGGCCGCCGAGGTTCAGCGCGCCATCGACGGGCGGGGGCTGATCCCGTGACAGTGGCGTCAGCCGCGAGCCGCACCGACGACCGCAGGGCCCAGCGCCGGCTGGCCTATCTGCTGATCGCCCCCGCGGTGGTGCTGATGCTGGCCGTCACCGGCTATCCGATCCTCTACGCCTTCTGGCTGAGCCTGCACCGCTACAACCTGGCCAGTCCGGCCGACACCGCCTTCGTCGGTCTGGCCAACTACACCACCATCCTCACCGACAAGTACTGGTGGACGGCATTTTTCGTCACCGTGATCATCACGGTGATCTCAGTGGCCATCGAGTTCGCGCTGGGGCTGGCGCTGGCGCTGGTGATGCACCGCACCATCTTCGGCAAGGGCCTGGTCCGTACCGCGATCCTGATCCCGTACGGGATCGTCACCGTCGCGGCCTCCTACAGCTGGTATTACGCCTGGACGCCCGGCACCGGCTACCTGGCCAACCTGCTCCCGGACGGCAGTGCTCCGCTGACCCAGCAGATTCCCTCCCTGGCGGTCATCATCGGAGCCGAGGTCTGGAAGACCACGCCGTTCATGGCGCTGCTGCTGCTGGCCGGGCTGGCACTGGTGCCCGACGATCTGCTCAAGGCTGCCGAGGTCGACGGGGCCGGCGCCTGGACCCGGCTCACCCGGGTGATCATCCCGCTGATCAAGCCGGCGATCCTGGTGGCGTTGCTGTTCCGCACCCTCGACGCGTTCCGCATCTTCGACAACATCTACGTGCTCACCGGCGGATCCAACGACACCGGGTCGGTGTCGATCCTGGGCTACGACAACCTTTTCAAGGCCTTCAACCTCGGCCTCGGCTCGGCGATCAGCGTGCTGGTGTTCCTGTGCGTGGCCGTCATCGCCTTCATCTACATCAGGTTGTTCGGCGCTTCGGCCCCCGGTGCGGACGGCGAGGCCCGCTGAGATGGCCGCCACAAGCCGCAAGGTCACCGGCTGGACCGTCGTCAACGCCGCGGTGCTCGTCTACGCGCTGCTGCCGGTGGCGTGGATCCTGAGTCTGTCGCTCAAGCCGACCTCAACAGTCAAGGACGGCAAGCTGATTCCCTCGCAGATCACCTTCGACAACTACCGGGGCATCTTCACCGGCGACATCTTCTCCTCGGCGCTGGTCAACTCCATCGGCATCGGACTGATCACCACCGCGATCGCCGTGGTGGTCGGGGGGATGGCGGCCTACGCGGTGGCCCGACTGGACTTCGCCGGCAAGAAGGTGCTCGTCGGGGCGGCGCTGCTGATCGCGATGTTCCCGCAGATCTCCCTGGTGACACCGCTGTTCAACATCGAGCGCCGGATCGGCCTGTTCGACACCTGGCCGGGCCTGATCATCCCCTACATCACCTTCGCGTTGCCGCTGGCGATCTACACCCTGTCGGCGTTCTTCCGCGAGATCCCGTGGGATCTGGAGAAGGCCGCCAAGATGGACGGCGCCACGCCGTGGCAGGCCTTCCGCAGGGTGATCGCACCGTTGGCCGCGCCTGGCATCGTGACCGCGGCCATCCTGGTCTTCATCTTCGCCTGGAACGACCTGCTGCTGGCCCTGTCGCTGACCGCCACCAAGGCGGCGATCACCGCGCCGGTGGCGATCGCGAACTTCACCGGCAGTTCCCAGTTCGAGGAACCGACCGGCTCGATCGCGGCCGGGGCGATGGTGATCACCATCCCGATCATCGTGTTCGTCCTCATCTTCCAACGACGAATCGTCGCCGGCCTGACCTCCGGCGCGGTGAAGGGGTAACCGGGTATGGCCGAGATAGTCCTGGACCACGTCACCAAGCGTTACCCCGATGGGGCGACACCGGTGCGCGACCTCTCGCTGAGCATCGCCGACGGCGAGTTCGTGATCCTCGTCGGACCGTCGGGCTGCGGCAAGTCCACCACGCTGAACATGATCGCCGGACTGGAGGACATCACCTCCGGGGAGTTGCGCATCGGCGGAGTGCGGGTCAACGAGAAGGCCCCGCGGGACCGCGACATCGCGATGGTGTTCCAGTCCTACGCCCTCTACCCCCACATGACGGTGCGGCAGAACATCGCCTTCCCGCTGACCCTGGCCAAGCTGGGCAAGGCCGAGATCGCGGCGAAGGTCGAGCAGACCGCCCACGTGCTGGACCTGACCGCGCTGCTGGACCGCAAACCCTCCCAACTCTCCGGCGGCCAGCGTCAGCGGGTCGCGATGGGCCGTGCCATCGTCCGGAACCCCAAGGCGTTCCTGATGGACGAGCCGCTGTCCAACCTCGACGCCAAGCTGCGGGTGCAGATGCGCGCCGAGATCGCCGGCTTGCAGAAGCGTCTCGGCACCACCACCGTCTACGTCACCCACGACCAGACCGAGGCGATGACCCTGGGTGACCGCGTGGTGGTGCTGCGGGCCGGGCAGGCCCAGCAGGTCGGCACCCCCGAGGAGCTCTACAACCGTCCGGCCAACCTCTTCGTGGCCGGCTTCATCGGTTCTCCGGCGATGAACTTCTTCCCGGCCACCCCGAGCGAGGCCGGCCTGCGTCTGCCCTTCGGTGAGCTGCCCCTCGCGCCGCGGACGCGGGATGCTCTGGCCCGGCATGACCGGGCCGCCCAGGTGGTTGTCGGTGTCCGACCCGAGCACTTCGAGGACGCCGCACTGATCGACGCCCACCAGCGGTCGCAGTCGCTGACCTTCCGGGTCAACGCCGACCTCGTCGAGTCCCTCGGCGCCGACAAGTACGTGTACTTCACCGGAACCGGCGCACGCTCGGATCAACTGGCCGAACTCGCCGACTCCGGTGTCGGTGAGAACCGCTTCGTGGCGAGGGTTTCCGCCGATTCGCAGGCGGCCACCGGCCGGCCGGTGGATCTGGCGCTGGACGCCGCGAGGGTCCAGGTGTTCGACGCCGCCAGTGGGGTGAACCTCACCGGCGTACCTCAGAGCTAGTCGGGGCGGGCGATCAGACCACGGCCGGTGGCGATGGACTCGGGTCGATGGTGACGGTGATGGTGGTGGTGGTGGCCCCGCCGT
>CAYURT010000040.1:0-33238 GCA_964447215.1 uncultured Mycobacterium sp. | reverse complement strand
CCGGGCCGGAGGAGAAACAGTGGAAGATCACCGTTTCCGGGGGGCCCTCGGCCAGCAGGACGTCCAGCACGGCGTCGTCGGCGTCGCGGTTGTGGATCATCAACGGTTTTCCGGTCCGTTTGGCCAGGTCGATATGCCAGGCGAACGCCTCACGCTGCCGCTCCGGGGGGGCACAGCCCTCTAGCCGGTCCGGCCAGTACAGATCCATCCCGGTCTCCCCGACGGCCACCACCCGGGGTTGGGCGGCCAGTTCCTCGATCCGGGCGCGGGCGTGCTCGTCGAGTGCGCCGGCCCGGGTGGGGTGCAGCGCGACAGCCGCGTAAAGCCTGTCGTCCCACCCGGCGGCGGTGGCCGCCCAGCAGGCCGAGTCCAGGTCGTCGGCGATGGTGACCGCCGCCACGACGCCGACGGCCTCGGCGCGGTCCAGGGCCGCCCTCACCTGGCCGGTGGTGCGGGCGCCGCAGGCGTCGAGGTGGGTGTGGGCGTCGATCAGCGGCGTCAGGGGCTCGGGAGGGGGCGGTGCCGCCCGATCCGCGCGCTTGGATCCCACGCCCAACACCATAGGGTGAGGGTCGATATGAGCGAACCGTTCTATGTGACCACCGCGATCGCCTACCCCAACGGGGCGCCGCACGTCGGGCACGCCTACGAGTACATCGCCACCGACGCCATCGCCCGGTTCAAGCGGCTGGACGGTTTCGACGTCCGTTTCCTGACCGGCACCGACGAGCACGGCCTGAAGATGGCGCAGACCGCGGCCGCAGAGGGCATTCCCACCGCGGACCTGGCCCGCCGGAACTCCGATGAGTTCCAGCGTCTGGACGGGCTGCTCAACATCTCCTTCGACCGGTTCATCCGAACCACCGACCCCGACCATCACGCGGCGTCGACGGCGATCTGGGAGGCGATGCGGGAGCGCGGCGACATCTACCTGGACACCTACTCGGGGTGGTACTCCGTGCGCGACGAGAGGTTCTTCACCGAAGCCGAGACCTCGCCCGGTCCCGACGGCACCCGGTTGGCCACCGAGACCGGAACGCCGGTCACCTGGACGGAGGAGCAGACCTACTTCTTCCGGCTGTCGGCCTACGCCGACCGCCTGCTGGCGCACTACGCCGAGAACCCGGACTTCATCGCCCCGGAGGTGCGGCGCAACGAGGTCGTCAGCTTCGTCTCGGGCGGCCTTCGCGACCTCTCGGTGTCACGGACGTCCTTCGACTGGGGCGTGCCGGTCCCCGGCGACCCCGCGCACGTGATGTACGTCTGGGTCGATGCGCTGACCAACTACCTGACCGGCGCGGGCTATCCGGATACCGAATCGGCGCTTTACCGGAAGTACTGGCCGGCCGACCTGCACATGATCGGCAAGGACATCATCCGGTTTCACGCGGTGTACTGGCCGGCCTTCCTCATGTCGGCCGGAATCCCGCTGCCGCGCAGGGTCTTCGCGCACGGCTTTCTGCACAACCGGGGCGAGAAGATGAGCAAGTCGGTCGGCAACGTGGTCGACCCGGTGGCACTGGTGGAGAACTTCGGGGTCGACCAGGTGCGCTACTTCCTGCTGCGTGAGGTGCCCTTCGGGCAGGACGGAAGCTACAGCGAAGAGGCCATCATCGGACGGATCAACACCGACCTGGCCAACGAACTGGGCAATCTTGCGCAACGGTCGCTGTCGATGGTGAACAAGAACCTCGGCGCGGCGGTGCCCGAACCGGGTCCGTTGGGCTCCGCGGACGCCGAGCTGCTGGCGATCGCCGAAGGCATGCTGAGCCGGGTCCGTGAGGCGTTCGACGAGCAGGCGATGCACCAGGGACTGGAGTCCATCTGGCTGATGCTGGGCGCGGCCAACCGGTATTTCTCGGCTCAGCAGCCGTGGGTGCTGCGCAAGTCCGGTGACCCGGCCGACCAGGAGCGGTTCCGGACCGTGCTCTACGTGACCCTGGAGACGGTGCGAACCGCTGCGATCCTGCTGCAGCCGGTGATGCCCGACTCGGCGGCGGCGCTGCTGGACCTGCTCGGCCAGCCGAAGGCCCGCCGGACGTTCGCGGCGCTGGCCGACCGCATCGGCGCGGGCACCCCACTGCCCGCGCCGCGAGCGGTGTTTCCCCGCTACGAGGCCCACTAGTCGGGTGAGGGCGCAGGCTGGTGCGATGCTGAGCGAGCCGCTGGGAAGGCTGGGCGAGGCCGCCGATGTGCTGCGCGCGGTCGGCGCCGGTGCGTGCCGCCACGGCCTGGCCCCGCCGGCCGCCCTGGTCGGCGACTGGTTCGGCGCGGCGGCGGTGATCGCGCCCAGCGTCGAGATCGTGGACTGCGATCCGGCCGGAGTCTTCGCGGTGCCGTCCGGCCGGCGCACCGATGTGGTGGGCGGCGGCTGGATCGGCTACCTGTCCTATCCCGATCCCGGCGCGGACGGTCAGCCGCCCCGCATCCCCGCCGCCGCCGGCGGTTGGACCGATTGCGTCCTGCGCCTGGATCGGTCCGGCCTGTGGTGGTACGAGAGCCTTTCCGGGACCGGCATGTCCGACTGGCTGGTCGCGGCCCTCGGCGCCGAGCCCGTCGCCGGCCGATGCCGTATCGACTGGCGGATGCCCGATCCCGCCGAGCATCGCAGTGGGGTGCTCTCCTGCCTCGAGGCGATCCGGGCCGGGGAGATCTACCAGGCCTGCGTGTGCACGCAGTTCGCCGGCGCCGTCGACGGCTCGCCGCTGGAGTTCTTCGCCTCCGCGGTGTCGCGGACCGCCCCCGCCCGCGCCGCGTTCCTGGCCGGGCGATGGGGAGCGGTCGCCTCGCTGTCGCCCGAACTCTTCCTGCGCCGGCACGGCCAGGTTGTCAGCTCCAGCCCCATCAAAGGCACCCTGCCGCTGAACGCCGCTCCCGAGCGGCTGCTGGACTCGGCCAAGGACGTCGCCGAGAACATCATGATCGTCGACCTGGTCCGCAACGATCTCGGCAGGGTCGCCGAGACCGGCACGGTGTCGGTCCCCGAACTGCTCACCGTCCGCCCTGCCCCCGGGGTCTGGCATCTGGTATCAACGGTCACCGCCCGGGTGCCCGCCACCCTCACCAACCGAGATCTGCTGGCGGCGGCGTTCCCGCCGGCATCGGTGACCGGGACCCCGAAGGCCCGGGCCCGGGAGCTGCTGGCCGGGTGGGAGCCGCGACGGCGCGGGGTCTATTGCGGCACGGTGGGACTGGCGTCCCCGGCAGCGGGATGCGAACTCAACGTGGCGATCCGGACGGTGGAGTTCGACGCACACGGCCGGGCCGTACTCGGTGTCGGCGGCGGGATCACCGTGGACTCCGATCCGGACGCGGAGTGGCAGGAGTGCCTGGACAAGGCCGCACCGATCATCGGGGTACCCGGTGTTCAGCCTCCCCGGGAGCGCAGCACGGCGTCATAGAGTTCGCGGCGCGACATCGCGCCCGGCCGGGACTCCAGCACCGCCGCGCAGGCGTCCTTGACTCGCAGACCCCGGCCCACCAGGGTCAGCACCTCGGCCACCAGAGCCTCGGTGTCCACGGCCGCCTCCTGCGGCGATGCGCCGGCCAGCACCACGGTGATCTCCCCCAAAACCCCCTCAGCGGCCCAATCGGCCAGTTCGGCCAGCGTTCCCCGGCGGATCTCCTCGTGCACCTTGGTCAGCTCGCGGCACACCACCGCCGGCCGCGGCCCGCCGAGGACCGCGGCGGCGTCGGCGAGACACCCCGCCAGCCGCCGCGGAGACTCGAAGAACACCACGGTGCGCGGTTCTGCGGCCAGAGCGGCCAGCCATCCCCGTCTGGCGGCGGGCTTGCGTGGCGGGAATCCCTCGAAACAGAAACGGTCGGCCGGCAGCCCGGAGACGGCCAGCGCGGTCGTGACCGCTGAGGGGCCGGGCAGACAGGTGACCGCGAGCCCGGCGGCGACGCATGCGGTCACCAGGCGATAGCCGGGATCGTTGATCAGCGGCATCCCGGCGTCGCTGACCACCAGCACCTCGGCGCCCGAGCCGATCTCCTCGACGAGGGCCGGCACCCGGGCGGTTTCGTTCTGGTCGAACAGGCTGACCAGCCGCCCGCCGACCGTGACGTTCAGCGAGCGGGCCAGGCTCCGGAGCCGTCGGGTGTCCTCGGCGGCCACCACGTCGGCGGTGGCCAGCGCCTCGATCAGCCGGCGCGAGGCGTCGGCGGGCTGCCCCAGCGGCGTCGCGGCCAGGATCAGGCGGCCGGTTCTCACGGCGATGAGCCTACGATCACTACCGATGTCCGCCCCGACCGACGACCGTGTCGCCCCTGACCGCGCCGCGCCGGTGATCAGCCCCGGCCCCCTGGTTCCCGCCCCGGACTTCGGCCCGATGGACCGGGCGGCGGGCTGGGCGGCGACGGCGGTGGTGACCGCGCTGGCGGCGGTGACACGGTTCCTCAATCTGGGCTCACCCACCGACTCGGGCACCCCGATATTCGACGAGAAGCACTACGCCCCCCAGGCCTGGCAGGTGCTCAGCAACGGCGGCGTGGAGGACAACCCCGGCTTCGGACTGGTGGTGCATCCACCGCTGGGCAAGCAGCTGATCGCCCTCGGTGAGGGCCTTTTCGGCTACACCGGTCTGGGCTGGAGGTTCACCAGCGCCGTCTTCGGGGTGATCCTGGTGGCGCTGGTGGTCCGGATCGTCCGGCGGATCAGCCGGTCCACCCTGATCGGCGCCGTCGCCGGGCTGCTGATGGTCGCCGACGGGGTGAGTTTCGTCGCGGCCCGGACCGCGCTGCTGGACGGCTTCCTGACACTCTTCGTGGTCGCGGCGTTCGGCGCCCTGATGGTCGACCGCGACGAGGTCCGGGAGCGGATGCACCACGCCCTGCTGGAGGGCCGGATCGCCGAAACCCCCTGGGGGCCGCGGCTGGGAGTGCGGTGGTGGCGGTTCGGCGCCGGCGTTCTGCTCGGCCTGGCGTTCGCGACGAAGTGGTCGGGGCTGTACTTCGTGGCCGCGTTCGGTCTGATGTCGCTGGCGATGGACGTCGCGGCGCGCCGCGCCTACCGGGTTCCCCGGCCGTGGGCTGGGGTGCTGCGCCGGGACGTGGGGCCGGCCGCCTACGTCTTCGGCCTGATTCCGGTGGCCATCTACCTGCTGTCCTACGGTCCGTGGTTCGCCTCGGAAACCGCGGTCGGACGCCACGAGGTGGGGCAGTCGATCGGCGAAAGACACTGGTATCAGCCACCGGACGCGGTGCGTTCGCTGTGGCACTACACCTACAAGGCCTATCACTTCCATTCCACGCTGACCAATTCGGCCGGCAACCATCACCCCTGGGAGTCCAAACCCTGGACGTGGCCGATGTCGATCCGCCCGGTGCTGTACGCCATCGACGACGAAGGCGTCGCGGGCTGCGGTCCGGCTTCCTGTGTGAAAGCCGTGATGCTGGTCGGCACACCGGCGCTGTGGTGGCTGGCGGTGCCGGTGCTCGGCTACGCCGCATGGCGGGCGTTCGTGCGCCGAGACTGGCGCTACGCGGTGGTGCTGACCGGTTACTGCGCGGGCTGGCTGCCCTGGTTCGCCGGGATCGACCGGCAGATGTACTTCTTCTACGCGGTGCCGATGGCGCCGTTCCTGGTGATGGCCATCGCGCTGATCCTCGGCGACATCCTCTATCAGCCGACACGCAACGCCGAGCGCCGAACCCTCGGCCTGGTCGTGGTCAGTTGCTATGTGGCGCTGGTGATCACCAACTTCGTCTGGCTGTTCCCGGTGTTGACGGGCCTGCCGATCACGCAGGCCACCTGGAACATGCAGATCTGGCTCCCGAGCTGGCGTTAGCCCAGCGTTCCCGCCCGGCCTAGATCGGGTCGCGCGCCGCCGGGCACGACATGCAGCGCGGCCCGCCCCGTCCGGTGCCCAGTTCGGCGGCCTCGATCGCCAGAACCTCGATACCCGCGTCGGCCAAACGTGCGTTGGTCTCGGTGTTGCGCCGGTAGGCCACCACCACCCCCGGCGCGAGCGCCAGGGTGTTGTTGCCGTCATCCCACTGCTCGCGTTCGGCGGTGACCGGGTCCAGCCCCGTGTCGATCACCCGGAGCCGGTCGATGCCCATGGCGCGGGAGACGGCGCTGACGAACGGTTCCTCGTCGCTGATCCGCACTCCGCCGGGACTCCGCGTGAGGGTGAACGCCGACAGCGAGTCGACGATATCGGGATACATCACCACAGCATCGGTGTCGACCATCGTGCACACCGTGTCCAGGTGCATGGTCGCGCGCTGCTGAGCTATCGGCACCGCCAGCACGGTGTGGGCGAGGTCGTCGTCGAAGAGGCTGCGGGCCAGCGCCTCCGCCCCGGCCGGACTGGTGCGCTCGCCGACACCGACGGCCACCACCCCCGGCCCCAGCAACAGCACGTCCCCGCCCTCCACCGGCGCGGTCTGGGACTCGTAGGCCCTGCGGACCCCGAGGAAACGCGGGTGGTGTGCGTAGATCAGGTCGGTCAGCGCGGTCTCACGGACCCGCGCGGGCATGGCCAGCGAGGTGATCGCGAAGCGCGGCCCGATCCAGAACGACGAGTCGCGGGTGAACATCAGGTTCGGCAGCGGGTCGATGGCGAAGTCGCCACCGTCATGCATCCGCCGCACCAGCGAGGCGTCCCCGAGTCCACCGAACGGCAGCTCCGCGAACGTCATCCCGGCCACCAGAACATGGGCCAGATCCGCCGCATCGAGGCCGCGCAGATACGTGGAGAGTTCCTGCGCCAAGGGAACTCCCAGGCGACGCGGATCGACGGCCGAGCCGATCCCCTGCATCCGGGCCGCGCCACTGCTCAGCGCCTCGACCAGCAGGTCGGCCAGCAGCAGCACCTCCACACCCCGCGACCTGAGGAGGTCGGCGAACTGGTCGTGTTCCTCCTGGGCCCGGGCAACCCACGGCAGTCCGTCGAAGAGCAGGGCGTCGTTGTTGCGCGGGGTCAGCCGCTTCAGTTCCGCGCCCGGCCGGTGCAGGATCACCGAACGCAACACCCCGACCTCGGAGTCCACACCGAAGGGGCCAGCCACGGCAAGCACCGTATCGCGAATGAACCTGGATCTCGCGGATTCGAACGCGTGTGCGATACCCTGTCGGGGTGTCCGCTCCGGTTCAGGGCTCGCTGTTCGACCACTGCGAGCGTCGCGATCTGGGGTCGGGCGCCTGGATCGAGTGGCGGTCAGCCTGGGTGGACGCCGGCGGCGAACGCGCTGACAGTCTGCTGCCGGAGTTGGCGGCCGCGGTACCGTGGCGCGCCGAGCGGCGCCGGATGTACGACCGCGTGGTTGCGGTGCCCCGCCTGGTCAGTTTCTGCGACCTCGGCGATCCCACCGCGGTTGCGCCGCATCCGTCGATCTCACGGCTGCGCCGGCGGCTCAACGACATCTACGCCGGCGAACTGGGCGAGCAGTTCACCACCGCGGGTTTCTGCCTCTACCGCGACGGGTCCGACAGCGTGGCCTGGCACGGTGACACCCGCGGCCGGGGCGCGGTCGCCGACACCATGGTCGCCGTCGTCAGCCTGGGAGCCACCAGGGTCTTCGCGCTGCGCCCGCGCGGCGGCGGCCCCTCGCTGCGGCTGCCGCAGCGCCACGGCGACCTGTTGGTCATGGGCGGCTCCTGTCAGCGGACCTGGGAACACGCGGTGCCCAAGGATCCCAGGGCTGCGGGTCCGAGGATCAGCATCCAGTTCAGGCCGCGCGGCGTCCGCTGACTGCTCAGCCGCGGACCGCCTGCACCCCGGCCACGAGCAGGTCGCGAGCCCGCTCGGTGTCGACCGGAACCGGTGGCTCATCCGGCGTGACCAGTGGATTCGCCGACACGATCACCTGGAAGTCCCCGAAATGGGCGGAGTAGCTGTACACCTCACCTGCCCGTGGCGTGCCGGCTACCACGGTCTGAACCACGCGGTGCACCCCGAACGTCTCGGCGCCCTCGATCCGTGGGGCATCCACGACCTCGACCGTCCCTCGCGTGGCACCGCCGGCGAAAGACACCTTGCGGCAATCAGATCCGGGCTCGATGACCGGAATGGCCGCACTGGTCTGCACCGCGATGACGACGAAGCGGTTGCCCTCGCCCTCGGCGGACACCGCAGCCATGTTGCCCTCGGTGCCGGGCGGCACCGACTGCCCGGCGGCGAACTGGGCGCACCCGGCCGGGTCGAAGGCGATACCGTCGGGGAGTTTCTGGCCGGCCAGTACGGCCGGGTCGATTCCGGTGGGCGCCACCTCGGTGACCTCGAACCCCGGTCCGAAACCGCCCTTGAGCTCCGACACCTTGCCGATGTCGGCGCTGACATCGCCATCCGAACCCGACGCGCAACCCGACACCAGTGCCGTGCACACCGCGCCCACAGTGCACACAGTGCCCGCCGCGACCACCCGCCTGACCATCGCGGTCAATCTACCCAACCGCGTTGGCGGGGACGGGATCAGCGATTGAGCCGCCAGATGTCCGCGGAGAGCACCGTGGCGAATCCACACCACAGCGGATAGGGCAGCAATGCCCCGCCCAGCTTGGGATCGGCGTCGGCGGCCCTTCGCACCAGGTCGGCACTACTGGCGGCCAGCGCCGCGGCCGCCAGCGTCGACGGCCCGAGCCTGTGCATCTTGAAGAAGACCCAGCTCCAGCCCGCATTCAGGGCGAGGTTGGCACCGAGAGCGACGGTGTACGCCCGGGCCTTGTCGGTCCGACCCTGTTCCCGGAACCTGGTGATCGTCGCGGCCGAGGTCGCCGCGATGTCGACGTACAGCGCTGTCCACGCGACCGGGAACACCGCGTTGGGGGGCACGTAGCGGGGCTTGCGAATGGTGGTGAACCAGCCCTGCACCCCCTCGCGGCTCGCAATGCTGCCCGAGACGGCCGCCGCCACGGTGGCCAGGCCGGTACCGACAAGTGCCTTTCCCATCTTCGCCATCACTCCAACCTACCGCCTGCCCGTACGGTCGAATTCGGCGCCGATCGGCACTAGGCTACGAACGCCACGCGGCGCTCGGTCCGCCGCGACGAGATGAAAGAGAGCGCACTCCATGGGAAAACTCTCGGCGGCCGGCGGACTGTGCGCTGTGGCGGCAGCCGTCGCACTGGCCGGGTGCAGTGCCACGACCACCCAGAGCGACACCAGTCAAAGTGCCGCGCAGACCTCGGCGAATGCTGTGGCCGACCAGGACGGTTCGAGCGGGCCGAACATGACCATCGCCGACTACGTCACCGAGAAGAAGATCATCGAGGCCCCGGTGGAGCGCGGTGAGCCGGGAACGCCCACGTTCGACTTCCCCATCCCGCCGGAATGGCGCGGGGCCGGCGCCCAGAAGCCGGACTGGGCCTACGGTGCCATCGTCTACGAGAAGGCCACCGATCCCGACGACCCGCCCTTCGTCACCGCCATCGTCACCAAACTGACCGGAGACGTCGAAGCCGCCAAGGTGCTGGAGTATGCGCCGGGTATGTTGCAGAACCTTCCCGGCTACCAGCCCGACGGCGAGGTCAACCCGATCACCGTGAGCGGATTCGACGCCATTCAGTTCCAGGGCTCCTATCTGCGCGACGAGGAGCGCCGCTACATCGCCCAGGAGACTGTCGTGATCCCCGGCGCGGACGGCTCGCTGTTCGTGCTGCAACTCAACGCCGATGCCCCCGCAGGCCAGGAGGACGCGGTCCGGGCCGCCTCCCGGGTGATCAACGCGGAGACGAAGATCACGGCCTGAGCCCTATCCGGAGGCGCGCACGACTTGCCTTGTCACCGAACGAATCTCGTCGCAAATGACCGGGTCGAGACGTAGCTTGTCCGATGCCGGGACGTCGAAGGCCGTCGTGACGACACCGGGTTCGTCACGATCCCACTGCGCGCCGTAGCGGTCCAGGATGGACCGCATCGGCAGGTTGTCGGCAAGCATCCGGGCGGTGAACCGTCGCACTCCCTCGACCTGCGCGGCGATCACCAGCGCGTCCATCAGCAGTCCGCCGATCCCGCGGCCCTGATAGCCGTCGGCGACGATGAAGGCGACTTCGGCGACCGCCGGATCGGAGATGTCCCGGACGAATCGGGCGTCGGCGACCACCGGCCCGTCGACGCCGTCGACGAGCACCCACACGAAGTGATCGACGTAGTCGACCTGGAACAGGTAGTTCATCAGCGCCGGACTGGGAGCCCGGGTGGACATGAAGCGGCGGTAGAGGGTGTCGGCGGAGAACTCCACCGCGGGCTGGTTGGAACGCTCGCTGTCACCGGGGAGCACCGGCCGAAGCAGCAGTTCGGTTCCGTCGGCGAGCAGAACCGGCACGGGGGTGATGAAAGCAGCCAGCCGCTGACGCACGGTGGTCAGCAGCCGCTCACTGACACCCGGCAGATCGGTGATCGCAGCCAAGGCCTTCTCGTCGCCGATATAGCCGGACAACTGCTCGGTGGCGGTGACTGTCGCGGTGCGGGGGCGGTCCCGTAGAAGCGCGATCTCGCCGACGATCGCGCCGGCGGCCACCTCGTCGATGGCGACCTCGCCGTCGTCACCGGCCCGGCGGACCTCAGCGCGGCCCGAGTGGATGAGGATGAACGACAGCGCCCGCTCGCCCTGCCGCATCAGGATCTGACCCCGGGAGGCCCGCAGGGGGCCGAGCCGTTCGGCGACGACATGCATCTGCTCTGCGGAGCAGTCGGTGAACAGGTTCATCCTCGCCAGTCCCTCGGCCCGCACGGCGACGAGCCCGGGGTCGTGCCCGAATCTGGCGGCAAGGTCCGAACGGCCGTGCCCGTCGCTCATGAGGCCAGCAGATTGACGATCGAGCGGAACGCGACCGGCAGGGCATCCGCGGCCGGCACGATCGCCGACCGCAGCGGCCGGTGGCCGCTGGCCTGCAGCAGCCCGGCGGTCAGCAGCCGGTAGCGCCTCGACATCCGCCGCCAGCGGCGGTCGTAGTCCTGCGGGGTATCGGCCAGGACGCAGTCGATCAGCACCTCGGCACCGCCGAACGCGATGCCCAGGCCCTCCCCGGTGAGCGCGTCGACATATCCGGCCGCGTCACCGACCAGCATCACCCGGCCCGATACCCGGCTGCGGACCCGCTGGCGCAGCGGTCCGGCCGCCCGGTCGGAGCCGTGCTCAACACCGGCCAGCCGGGCCGCCAGTGCCGGATGGTGGGCCAGTTGATCGTCGAACTTGCCCTGGCTGGAGGTGAGCACCGCGACGCCGATGCAGTCGTCGGCGACCGGGGTCACGTAGGCCTCGGTTTCGGCAGCCCAGTACACCTCGACGGTGTCGCTCCACGGTTCGATCCGGTAGTGGCGCCGGATTCCCCAGCGCCGCCGGCCGTGGCTGGGCAGATTCAGCCCGAGCGAGCGGCGGATCGGCGAATGCAGGCCGTCGGCGGCCGCGAGGTAGCGGGCCCGGTGATCACCGCACCGCACCGATGTCGCGTCCTGACTGACAGCGCCGATCTCGGCTCGGAGCACCTGCGCCCCGGCGTCGGTCGCGGCCTGGCGCAGCGCGTCGGACAGCGCGGTGCGGCGCATGCCGATCCCCTGGCCGGACCGGAAATCCGCCTCGACCCGGCGGGTGGCGTCGAGATAGGTGATGCCACGGAACGGGTGGCCGTGCGGCTCGACGCCGAGCTTGCGCAACTGACTGACGGTGTGCGGCATGAGCCCCTCACCGCAGGCCTTGTCGATGGGGCCGCCGCGACGGTCGAGCACCACGACTTCGAGTCCGGCCTGTGCGGCATGCGTGGCGGTGGCCAGGCCCGCGGGGCCGCCGCCGGCGACCAGGAGGTCGATCATGACAACCTCGCCAGCGCGGCGTTCTCAGTGGAGATGCGGGTGACCATCAGGGGAATGTTGAGCGCGGTGAACACCACGGCGGTGATCCAGGCGGAGTGCACCAGCGGCAGTGCGATGCCCTCGGCCGCCACGGCAACGTAGTTGGGATGGGAGAAGAAACGGTAGGGTCCGCCGCTGACCCTGGGCGCTCCGGGGATGACCACCACCCGGGTGTTCCACTGCCGTCCCAGGGTGGACACACACCACCACCGCAGCGCCTGCGCGGCGAGCACGATCACCAGCATCGACCAGCCCAGGGCCGGGATGAACGGACGGTGCAGCAGCACCACCTCCGCCACGCAGGCGACCAGGAACGCGGTGTGCAGCACTGCCATGAATCGGTAGTGAGCGGCGCCGAACTCCATGCCGCCCTGCGCCAGACTCCAGGCAAGGTTGCGCCGGGCGACCACGATTTCGGCCACCCGCTCCAACCCGACTGCCGCGATCAGCAGCAGATACCATGTCACAGACAATGTCGGCCGATCAATTCCATTGCAGCAGAACGAGTTCAGAACAGAAACCTGGACCCATCGCCATCATCAGCCCCGGACCGGCCGCGGGACGCCCGGCAATGGTGTCGCGCAGCACGTGCAGAACCGAGGATGATGAGAGGTTGCCGACGTCGGCCAGCGAACGCCACGTGTAGTCCAGCGCGTCGGAGGGCAGGTCGAGACTGTCGATGATGGCCTCGATGACCTTGGGGCCACCGGGATGGCTGACCCAGGTGCGCACGTCGTCGATGCCCAGACCGCGGCGGCCGAGGAACCCGGTGACATCGTCACGCAGGTATCGGCTCACCACCTCGGGCACGTCGGGGGACAGCACCAGTTCCAGCCCGCGGGAGCCGACGTCCCAGCCCATGGTGCGCAGCGAGTCGGGATAGAGGTGGCTCACCGAATCGATCACCCGGGGCCCGGCAGCGTCGAGCGCCGCCGCCCGGCGCTCACCGACCGCGACGACCGCGGCGGCGCCGTCTCCGAACAGCGCGCTGCCGACCATGCCGGCGATCGAGGCGGTCAGCGCGGGAAAGGTCAGCGAACACAGTTCCACTGAGAGGAGCGCCGCGACACCGTCGGGAGCCCCGCGCAGGTAATCGTGCACTCTGGCGACACCGGCCGCGCCGGCGACACAGCCCAGACCGAACATCGGCACCCGACGCACGTCTGGGCGCAGTCCGACCCGGGCCGCCACCCGCGCCTCCAGCGACGGCACCATCACGCCCGTCACGGTGGTGGAGACGACCAGGTCCACATCCGACGGTTCCAGTCCCGCCTCATCGAGAGCCGCGCACAGCGCCTGAGCGCCCAGATCCACCGCGCTGTCGATGAACAGGTCGTTGGCTTCGCCGAAGTCAGTGAGCCCGGCGTACTTGTCGATCGGCAGGGTCAGGTGGCGGTGGCCCACCTTGGCCGAGTTGTGCAGGCTTCGCAGCAACTCCTCGTGCTCGGCCAGGGCAGGGAAGGTGGAGAGGAACTTCTCGGTGATCTCAGACTGCGAATAGCGGTAGGGCGGCAGAGCGCCCTGCACTCCCGCGATCACGCTGGTCGGTGGGTCGGCAGTCACCTAACCAGTATGCCGGGTCGGGACCGATTCGCTGATTCCGATCCGATCATGCAGTCTGACCAGCGGTTTCGGCGCCCACCAATTCCAGCGCCCCATCACTTTCATGAAGGCGGGGACCAGCACCAGGCGCACGAGGGTGGCATCCATGAGGACCGCCAGGGTCAGCCCCAGCCCGAACAGCCGCATCACCGAGACCTGGGCGGCGATCAACCCGGCGAAGGTGATCGCCATGATCAGCGCGGCGGCGGTGATCACCCGGCCGGTGCGGGCCAGTCCCAGCGCCACGCTCTCCTGGTTGGCCGCGTCGTCGCGCGGCGAGTCCAGCCAGAACTCCCGGATCCGCGACACCAGGAAAACCTCGTAGTCCATCGACAACCCGAAGGCCACGCAGAACAGCAGCACCGGCATGTTGGCCACCAGCGTTCCGGTCGCGGTGGTGCCCAGTCCGCCGAGGTGACCCTCCTGGAAGATCCACACCACCGCGCCGAATGCCGCGCTCAGCGAGAGCATGTTGAGGATCAGCGCCTTGACCGGCAGCACGACACTGCCGGTGAGCAGGAACAGCAGCACCAGCATGATGACGGCGATCAGGCCCAGCACCAACGGCAACCGGGAGGTGATCGCATCGACGCTGTCACGGTTGGTCTGCGCCAGACCGGCGAACTCCACCGCACGGCCGCCCGGTGGCTCCACACCGTGCAATCCGTCGAGCATCGCCTCTGACGCCGGCGAGAACAGCGGAAGCGTGTTGGCGACGGTCAGCAGGGTGCTGCCCCCCGCTTCCCCGGTTGCCGCCACCGGCGGCCCGGTGAGCCTGCCGCCCACGAAGGTGCCCGACGGGGCCGACACCGAGGTGACGTCGGGAACGCGCGACAGGTCCGCGGCGTACCGGCTGACCTCATCGGCGTCGAGTCCGGCCGAGTCGGGGATGACGATCGGCACCTCGGAGTCGGAGTCGATGGCGAAGTCGGCCCGCAGCAGATCGCCGACCTGGTGGGCCGAGGCCGAGGCCGGCAGCACCCGGTCGTCGGGGAAGCCGGGACGGACGCCGAGGAACGGAACTCCGAGCAGCACCAGGACCGTCACCGTCGCCAGGCCGATCGGGATCGCCCGGCGCATGACGAACTTCGTTGAGCGATACCAGAACTGCTCCTCTACCGTCCGGGGGGTCGGCTCGGGACGGCCGAAGAGCCGGCGAAGCGCGCGCCGGACGTCCAGCGCATCGAGCCGGTCGCCGATCACCATCAGCGCCGCCGGGGTGATCAGGATCGCGGCGGTGGCGGCGAAGCCGACGGTGGCCACCCCGGCGTAGGCGAAGGAGCGTAGGAAGTTCATCGGGAACACGACCATCACCGCCATCGACAACGCCACGGTGACCGCCGAGAACAGCACGGTGCGTCCAGCGGTCCGCATCATCGTGGTGATGGCCTCCGGCCTGCCGGTGCCGTCGGCGAGTTCGTCGCGGTAGCGGCTGACCATCAGCAGCGTGTAGTCGATGGCCAGGGCCAGGCCCATCGCCGTGGCGAGGTTCAGCGCGAAGATCGACACGTCGGTGAAGAAGCTGACCGCCCGCAGCACCGCCAGCGAGCCCAGGATCGCCATCACGCCGACCCCGATCGGCAACGCCGCGGCGAAGAGCCCGCCGAACACCCAGATCAGAACCAGGAAGCTCAGCGGAACCACGATCGCCTCCAGCACCAGCAGGTCACGTTTGGACTGCTCGGTGATCTGCAGGTTGACCATGGCGGTTCCCCCGGCGCGCACCGTGACCCCGTCACGTTCGCCGGTGACCCGGTCGGCCAGTTCCTCGGTGTAGGCCTGCTGCTGACTTTCCGAGCCGACCACCCCGGTGAGGATCAGACCCGCTTTCGCGTCCGCGCTCACCAGCGCCGCGGCCGCCGCCGGCGGCGAGGTCCAGGCCGAGGTGATGTTCGCGACGTACCCGGAGCGGCGCAGCTCGTCGATGACGCCGGTGGCCACCGCGCGAGCGGCCGGGCTGTCGAACCGGTCCGGCGCGGTCACGACCAACACCAATGGAACGTCGCCGGCGCCGAACTTCTCGGTCAGCGTGGCGGTAGCCCGGGACGACTGAGAGTTGGGATCCTGGAATCCACTCGGCGAGAGCTTCTCGGCCACCGGTATGCCGAAAGCGCCGACAGCCACAGCCAGCAGGACGGCCCCCATCAGTACGCGCCACGGCGCGGCGATGGCGATCCGGGCGATCCGGGCGAGCATGCTGAATCCTTCGTTCGGGGCCACTGTCGGCCGGTCTCGGGTCGGCACCCGCTCAGGCCGCCCCCGAACACTCAACCACGCCTCCCCAACGGCGACGCTTGGGCGGGGCGGTTGGCTCAGACCGCCGCGCCGCCGTGGCCGCGACCGGTGACCCGGGCGGCCCGGCCACGATCGGTCTCGGCGCCGGCCCGGGCACGATCGGGCCGGGCGGCCGCGGGCCGCACCCCAGCGCGGACCGGGGCCTGCGCGCCCGCCCGGGGGGCGGCCGCACGGCGGGTGCGCTCGGGCCTGACCGCGAGAGCGGGGCCGGAGCGCGCAAGGGGGCTGATCGCCGCGGCCGGGGTTGTCGGGGCGGACCTTTTCACGGGGGTGGGCGCCGACGGGGCCGGGATGATCGCCTCGGCGATGTCCCGGACGCTGGAAACGACGAAGTCGACCGCCGCGGTGGCGACGGCGACGATGCCGTCTCCGATGGCGGTGAGCAGGGCCGGCAGGGAGCTTCCGTAGGGGTACCAGTTCTCGTACTTCAGGGCCTGGCCGATGTTGTAGACCGCGGTCTGCGGCGCGACCACCAGGTCCCTGAAGTTCATGAAGAGCTTGGTGACCAGATTCGGCTCGGCCGCGACCGGCGTGCCCTCCCAGCTCTGCAGGGTCCAGCCGTCCTCGGGGTTGCCGGTCATCACCACCACGCCGGTGTTCTCCAGCGGCGGGAGCAGCACCGGGTTGGTGACGTTCATCAGCGTCCAGGCCTGGATGGTGCCGCCGTGGGAGAACACGACCGGGTTGGTGTCGCCGCTGGCGTACACGGTGGCGACGGCCTCGTCGACCCGGGCGTCGAAGATGTTGCCGTCCTCGCCGAAGATCCCCGGCACCACCCGGGCGCCAAGCACCCAGGCCGCCGCCGGGGCGATGTAGCCCAGACCGGCCAGGGCGTAGAGGATCCCGGTGGTTCCGGGAAGGCCCTCCAGGATTCCGGCTGCGATCTCGCGGACCCCGCCGACCACCACCGGGGCGATACCAAGGTCGGCGGCCAGCGGAGCGGCGGTGAGCTGGGTGCGGACCATGTCCGAGGCGTAGATGCCGTCGTAGGCGTTGGGCGCCAGAGTCGCGGCGATCGCCTCGGCCTGAGCCTCGCCCAGGTTGGTCAGTCCGGGACCGGGCACCGTGGCGCTGATGACCCCCTCGGCGTTCGCGGTGGACTGCGCGTGCCGGACCCAGGTCAGGGTGATCGACTGCGCAGCCCAGGCCGGAAACGCGGTCGCGGTCATAACGGCGACGGCGGCGACGGCGGCGACGGCCAGGACGCCAAGGTTTCGCAAGGGCTGAGACATGGCCGCAATCCTGCCAATTCCACAACCCGGGCGACGCCGAATTGCCGAGTCGGATGGGCCCGCATAGCTTCCCCGCCAACCGATTCCCGGAAGGTGCAGTCCAGTGAACGTCGACCCGGAAGTGCTCGCGGCCTTGGCCCTCGAATGCCGGGCCCGCGCCGAGACCCTGCTGGCCGGGCAACCGGGCGACGCCGCGGAGTCGGTCGTGTCCGGCTGGATCGGGAATTCCCGGCCCGCACTGGCCGCCGCGGCCCAGCGGTGGACAGAGACGGCGGCGGCACTGGCGGCTCGCGTCGATGAACACGGCGACGCCCTGCGGGCGGCGGCCCTGGCCGCCGCCGAGATGGACGCCGGAAACACCCGACGACTCTTCGGCCCGTCGTGAGCCTGCGCCTGGCCGATATCGAACGCTGGGACCCGCAGGCGGTGCGCGCGGTGGCCGATGCCGCGGCCGGCCATGCCGAATCCGTCGTGGCAGCGGCGAACGTTCTGGCCGCCGTCACCGAAATCGGTTGGGAAGGGGCGGCGTCCGAACGCGCCCGGGAGGTCGTCGGGCAGACCGGGGTCGAGCTCCGATTCCAGGCCGATCAGACGCTGGCCATCGCTGGGGCGATCGCACCGGGAGCCGAGCGGATCGCCGCGATCAAGGCACGGCTGCGGGTGCTGGAGGCCGGGGTCCGGGCCGCGCATCTGGACATCGACCGAGTCGCCGGTGTCGTGATGCCCGCGGGTTCGGAGACGGCAACGGCACTGCAGCTGGGCCTGGACGGGCTGATCGACGATGCCGAGGCCCTCGATGCCGAACTCACCCGAGCGCTGGGACAGTCCGGCGCGGCGCCGGTGCCGCGGACACCGGCCGGGCCTGCGGTACCCGGAGGTGACCGCCCGCCCGCGGAGGTCAAGCGGTGGTGGGATTCGCAGAGCGCAGTCCAGCGCGAGGCGCTGCTGGCGACCCGGGCCGCCGAACTCGGCAACCTCGACGGCATCCCGGTCGCCGACCGGGACCGCGCCAACCGGGCCGTACTCGCCGGCGACCACGGCACCGCCGCCGACGCGGTCCGGGAGGCCCTGGAACTCAACGGCCTGCGCACCGGCGCCGGGGTGCTGCTGCTGCTCTACCAACCGAAGGCGTTCGGCGGTCAGGGCCGGGCGGCGATCGCCGTCGGCAACCCGGACACCGCCGCCCACACCGCGGTACTGGTGCCCGGCACCGCCCACAACGTCACCTCGGGGTGGCTCGGCGAGATGAGCGTGTCGAACGTGTTCAACGAGATGACGGTGGCCGCCGAGCCCGCCGAACCGGTGTCGGTGGTCGCGTGGATGGGCTACGACGCGCCGGACAGCCTGCTCGACCCGCGGGTGGCGCTTCCCGGTCTGGCCCGCACGGGTGGTGCGCTGCTCGCCGGCGACCTCCGGGCGCTGGCCGTGACGGCGCAGCGGGATTCGCACACCACCGTCGTCGGCCACTCCTACGGTTCGACCACGGTGGCCAACGCCGCGGCGGGATTCCAGATGCCCGCCGACGACGTCGTCCTCGTCGGCTGCCCGGGTACCGACCTGGCCGGCACGGCTGCCGATTTCGGGCTTCCCCGGGGTGGCCGGGTCTATGTCGGCTCCGCCTCCGGGGACCCGGTCACCTACCTGGCCGGGATCCGGGGCGGTTCGGCCGGAATCGATCCGGTCGGCGTTCAGATCGGCCTCGGCGCCGACCCCGCCGCGGACGGATTCGGCTCCACCCGATTCAAGGCTGAGATGCCGGGGATCGGCAGGCAGCCGTGGGCGGACCACACCGGGTATTTCGATCCGGGTTCGGAATCGCTGTACAGCATCGTGGGGATCGCCGCCGGCGACGGCGCTCTGCTGGGCGAGCACGGGATGACCGCACCGCACCGCAGCAGTGTGGTCGGACGGGTCGCCTCGGCGCTGGGCCTACCGAACTGGGCCAACCCGATCACCGACCCGGAACTGCTGCGGCCGGCCGCCACCGGGCACTCGCACACGAACATCCCCGAGCGACGATGACCCCGGCGATACGAACGTTGATCGCCGCGATGCTGATCGCGGCGATCCCAGGATGCGAGGTGCCGATGTCCGAGCGGGAAACCCCTACGCTCCCCCCGGAGCAGGCCAGGGCGCAGGTGGTCACCGCGGCCCGGGAGATCGCCGCCGCGCTGCCGTCGCCGGTGCGCGAAGCATGGTTCTGGCCCGGCCCGTGCGGCGACGGCCCGGAGTTCCGGGGGCAGATGCGCATCGCCTATGACAGAACCGCAAGTTCGGAGGTCTCCGACACCCAGATCGCCGCGGTGATCGCCCGGTTGAGGGCATCGGGATGGACCGACGCCACCGGATTCCGGAGCCGGAGCGCGACACTGGTCAAAAACGGGGTCCATGCCGTGTTCCGGGCGCAGAACGCCAGCACCGCGACGCGCGGCGTCGAGGTGCTCGGCGGCTGCGGCGCCCCGCCCGGCGGCGCCGCGCCGGACAGCCGGCCCGAACGCATCGAACTGGGAGAACCGGCCGGGTGAGCAGACCGGCGGAGTTCATCTGCCGGACAGCGATTACCGTCCCGATGGGATCGCGCCGGTGCGATACTCGCAGCCACCAACCAGGCGAATCGGGGTACCGCGACCATGAGCGACGCCGTCCAGAGTCTCAGCAGCGCCGCGACCGAGGTCCGCACCGGCATGACCCCGGCGGACCTGCGCCAGGCCATCGAAGACCACCTTCGCTACTCGCTGGGCCGCCCCGCGGCCTTCCTGGAGCCCAAGCACTACTACCGGGCACTGGCTCTGGCGGTGCGGGACCGGATGCAGCAGCGCTGGATCGAGACCACCCAGACCTACCTGGACCTCTCCCGGAAGGTGGCCTGTTACCTCTCGGCGGAGTTCCTGCTGGGCCCGCACCTGGGCAACAACCTGCTCAACCTGGGCATCGAGGACGAGGTGCGGGCGGCGCTGGCCGATCTGGGCCAGGACTACGACGAGGTGCTGGCCTGCGAGGAGGAACCCGGTCTGGGCAACGGCGGCCTGGGACGGCTGGCCGCCTGCTACCTCGACTCGCTGGCGACCTTGCAGCGGCCGGCGATCGGGTACGGAATCCGCTACGAGTTCGGCATCTTCGACCAGCAGATCCGCGACGGCTGGCAGATCGAGGGCACCGACAACTGGCTTGCCGAGGGAAACCCGTGGGAGATCGCCAAACCCGAGCTCAACTACGTCGTCAACTGGGGCGGGCACACCGAGGCCTTCACCGACGACCGCGGCGAGTACCGGGTTCGGTGGATTCCCGAACGTCAGGTCAAGGGCGTCTACTACGGCACCCCGATCCAGGGCTACGGCGTCAACACCTGCAACACCTTGACCCTGTGGAGCGCCCACGCCCTCGAGTCACTGGCCCTGGATGCGTTCAACGCCGGCGACTACTACCGCGCCGTGGAGGACCAGGTGCAGTCCGAAACCGTGACCAAAGTGCTCTACCCCAACGACGAGCCCGAGGTCGGCAAGCAGTTGCGGCTGCTTCAGCAGTACTTCTTCGTCTCCTGCTCGTTGCAGGACATCCTGCATCTGCTGGAGGATTTCGCCGGGCTCCCGGTCACCGAACTGCCCAACCGGGTCGCCATCCAGCTCAACGACACCCATCCCTCGGTGGCGGTGGCGGAGCTCATGCGGCTGCTCATCGACGAACGCGACCTGGACTGGGACCAGGCCTGGGACCTGACGGTGGCCACCCTGGCCTACACCAACCACACCTTGCTGCCCGAGGCGCTGGAGACCTGGCCGTTGCCGATGTTCGCCCGGTTCCTGCCCCGGCACCTGGAGATCATCTACGAGATCAACCGCCGGTTCCTCGACGAGATCCGGCTGCGTTTCCCCGGCGACGACGCCCGTGTGCGGCGGATGTCGATCATCGGGGAGGAGGGCGAGAAACGAGTCCGGATGGCGCACCTGGCCACCGTCGGCAGCCATGCGGTCAACGGGGTCGCCGCGCTGCACTCCGAACTGCTCAAAGACACCGTGCTCAAAGACTTCCACGAGATGTGGCCGGAACGGTTCTCCAACAAGACCAACGGCGTGACTCCGCGACGTTTCGTGGCGCTGGCCAACCCCGGCCTGCGCACGCTGCTCGACGAGCGCCTCGGCGAAGGATGGCTGACCCACCTGGACCGGCTGCGCGAACTCGCGCCGCTGGCCGACGACGCCGAGCTGCAGAGCCGTTGGCGGGCGGTCAAGCGCGAGAACAAGTCCCGGCTGGCCGATTACGTCAGCGCCCATGCCGGCGTCGACCTGAACCCCGACTGGCTGTTCGACGTCCAGGTCAAACGGATCCACGAATACAAGCGACAGCACCTCAACGCGCTCCATATCGCCACCCTCTACCACCGGATCAAGAGTGACCCACAACTCGAAATCCCGCCCAGGGCATACATTTTCGGTGGTAAGGCCGCACCCGGTTACACCATGGCCAAGCTGATGATCAAGTTGATCACCTCCATTGGCGACACCGTCAACCACGACCCGTCGGTCAACAGGTTCATGAAGGTGGCGTTCATCCCGAACTTCAACGTCCAGAACGGCCAGCTGATCTATCCGGCCGCCGACCTCTCCGAACAGATCTCCACCGCCGGCAAGGAGGCCTCGGGAACCGGGAATATGAAATTCATGATGAACGGGGCACTGACGATCGGCACCCTCGACGGCGCCAACGTCGAGATGCGCGAGGAGGTCGGCGCGGAGAACTTCTTCCTGTTCGGCCTGACGGTCGATGAGGTCAACCACCTCAAGGCGGCGGGCTACCGGCCCCGCGACTACATCGAGACCAACCCCGAACTGGCCGCGGTCCTGCAGATGATCGCCGACGGTGAGTTCTCCGGCGGCGACCGCGCGGTGTTCGCACCACTGGTGGCCAATCTGACCGATCACGACCCCTTCCTCGTCCTGGCCGACTACGCCGACTACCTCCGCAGCCAGGCCGAGGTCAGCAGTACCTGGCTGGATACCGCCGGTTGGACCCGCAAGTCGATCCTCAACTCCGCCTTCAGCGGCAAGTTCTCCTCTGACCGCGCCATCGCGGAATACTGCGACGAGATCTGGAATGTCGGCCCGGTGACGATCGGAGACTGAGCCGGGGGGCCTGCGGTACACGCCAGTTATGGACACGGCGGACACTCCCGAACTGGGACTTTTCCGGAGCCTTCGGTCGCGGGAGCGACGAAGTCGACGTGAACACCGGCTCAGAGCCGAGCACGCAGTCGCATGACGGAGTTCAATACGACCATGACACTGCACACTGCGGCGCCCTGGCGGTCCGGACCGGACGCACCGGTCACCGGCGAAACGATCGCCGCTCTCGACGGATGGTGGCGCGCGGCGAACTACCTGTCCGTCGGTCAGATCTATCTGCTGGACAACCCGTTACTGCGCAGCCCGTTGTCCCGCGACGACGTCAAACCGCGATTGCTCGGCCACTGGGGCACCACCCCCGGTCTGAACTTCCTCTACGCCCACCTGAACCGGGCGATCAGGGAACGCAGCCAATCGACCATCTATCTGGCCGGCCCCGGCCACGGCGGCCCCGGCCTGGTCGCCAACACCTACCTGGAGGGCACCTACTCCGAGTACTACCCCGACATCACCGAGGACGCCGAGGGCATGCGGCGGCTGTTCCGGCAGTTCTCCTTCCCCGGCGGGATCCCCTCCCATGTGGCCCCGGAGACGCCGGGGTCGATCCATGAGGGGGGCGAACTGGGCTACGCGTTGTCGCACGCCTACGGCGCGGCATTCGACAACCCCGACCTGCTGGTGGTGGCCGTGGTGGGCGACGGCGAGGCCGAGACCGGTGCGCTGGCAACAAGCTGGCACTCGAATAAGTTCATCCACCCCGCCAAAGACGGCGTGGTGCTGCCGATCCTGCACCTCAATGGCTACAAGATCGCCAATCCCACCGTGCTGGATCGTATTCCGCAGGACGAACTACGCGCCCTGATGATCGGCTACGGTCACACCCCACATTTCTTCGAGGTGACCGACGAGGACTCCGCCGACCACGCGGGCGCCCATCAGCGGTTCGCCGCACTGCTCGACGAGGTGCTCGACGAGATCGCGGCGATCAAATCAGGCGCCTCGGCCGGGGACGAACGCCGGCCGGCTTGGCCGATGATCGTCTTCCGCACCCCCAAGGGCTGGACCGGACCGGCGTACATCGACGGCAAGAAGACCACCGGTTCCTGGCGGGCTCATCAGGTTCCGCTGGCCAGTGCCCGCGACACCCCCGAGCACCTGCAGGTGCTGGCCGACTGGATGGGCTCCTATCGCGCCGACGAACTGTTCGACGCCGACGGACGGCTGCAGTCCTGGATCGCCGCACTGGCCCCGGCAGGCCACTTGCGGATGAGCGACAACCCGCACGCCAACGGCGGTCTGCTACTCAAAGACCTTCGGCTGCCCGATTTCCGCGGCTACGGCGTCGACGTCCCGGCGCCGGGTGCCACGGTTGCCGAGGCGACCCGGGTGCTGGGCCAGTGGCTGACCGACGTGGTGCGACTGAACCCGGCCAACTTCCGCATCTTCGGTCCGGACGAGACCGCCTCGAACCGGCTGCAGGCGGTGTTCGAGGTGACCGACAAGCAGTGGAACGCCGAGTTCTTCTCCGCGGAGGTCGATGAGCACCTGGCCCGGGCGGGCCGGGTGGTCGAGATGCTCTCCGAACATCAGATGCAGGGCTGGCTGGAGGGCTACCTGCTGACCGGTCGGCACGGGCTGTTCAACTGCTACGAGGCGTTCATCCACATCATCGACTCGATGTTCAACCAGCACGCCAAATGGCTGAAGGTGACCAGCCACATTCCCTGGCGGCGGCCTGTAGCCAGCTTGAACTATCTGCTCTCCAGCCACGTCTGGAGGCAGGACCACAACGGCTTTTCCCACCAGGATCCGGGCTTCATCGACCACGTCGTCAACAAGAGCGCGGAGGTGGTCCGCGTCTACCTGCCGCCGGACGCGAACACGCTGCTGTCCACCTACGACCACTGCCTGCGATCACGTCAGTACGTCAACGTCGTGGTGGCCGGCAAACAACCGCACCCCAATTTTCTGACCATGGACGAGGCGATCGCACACTGCACCCGGGGGGTCGGCATCTGGGAGTGGGCCGGCACCGAGCGGCCCGGAACCGAGCCTGACGTCGTGCTGGCCGCGGCCGGGGACGTGCCGACGCTGGAGGCGCTGGCCGCCGCGGATCTGTTGCGCGAGCACCTGCCGGAACTGAAGGTCCGGTTCGTCAACGTCGTGGACCTGATGCGACTGCAGGACGAGTCCGAGCATCCGCACGGCCTGTCCAGCCGCGAGTTCGACATGATCTTCACCGCCGACAAACCGGTGATCTTCGCCTATCACGGCTACCCCTGGCTGATCCACCGGCTCAGCTACCGCCGCAGCAACGACAGCCGGATCCACGTGCGCGGCTATAAGGAGGAAGGCACGACCACCACACCGTTCGACATGGTGATGCTCAACGACCTCGACCGCTATCACCTGGTCATCGACGTCATCGACCGGGTGCCGTCCCTGGGATCCGGTTACGCCGGCCTGCGCCAGCAGATGCTGGACAAGCGACTCGCCGCCCGGGAGTACACCCGCGAGCACGGCGACGACATCCCCGAGGTGCGCGACTGGGTGTGGCCCGGCGCCCGCGAAGCGCGCTCGGTCTCGTCGGTCGACCCGACCCTGGCCACCGGCGGGGACAATGAGTAGCACCGCCACGCGGGCCGCTCGAGTGGAGAGCCATGCCGGTGGGGCTTACCATCCCAGTATCACTGAAATGGCGCACCAGGAAGCTCCGCCGGCGCCGATGGCTGAACCGGTCCTGCGGTTCGCGACCATCCACGGCTACCGGCGGGCCTATCGGATCGCCGGTTCCGGACCGGCGCTCCTGCTGATCCATGGCATCGGCGACAACTCGGCCGCCTGGGCCCCGGTGCACTCCCGGCTGGCGCAGCGGTTCACCGTGATCGCCCCTGACCTGCTGGGCCACGGCCAGTCCGACAAGCCGCGCGCGGATTACTCGGTCGCCGCCTATGCCAACGGGATGCGCGACCTGCTCAGCGTGCTCGACGTGGAGAAGGTCACCGTCGTCGGGCACTCTCTGGGCGGCGGGGTCGCCATGCAGTTCGCCTACCAGTTCCCGCAACTGGTGGATCGGCTGATCCTGGTGGGCGCCGGCGGGGTCACCCGCGACGTCAACGTCGCGCTGCGCTTCGCCTCACTGCCGATGGGCGGTGAGGCGCTGGCGCTGCTCCGGCTGCCGTTGGTCCTCCCCGCTCTGCAGACCGCCGGCCGGATGGTGGGCGCGGTCCTTGGCTCCAGCGGCCCCGGACGGGACATCCCCAACCTGTTGCGGATCCTGGCCGACCTGCCCGAGCCGACGGCGTCGTCGGCCTTCACCCGCACGCTGCGCGCGGTGGTGGATTGGCGCGGCCAGGTGGTGACGATGCTGGACCGCTGTTATCTGACCGAGTCGGTGCCGGTGCAACTGGTGTGGGGTGACCAGGACGTGGTCATCCCGGTCAGCCACGCCAGGATGGCGCACGCTGCGATGCCCGGTTCCCGCCTGGAGATCTTCGCCGGGTCGGGGCACTTTCCGCACCATGACGACCCGGACCGCTTCATCGGCCTCGTCGAGGACTTCATCGACTCCACCGACCCCGCCGACTACGACCAGACGCTGCTTCGGGAATTACTGCGCAAGGGCAGCACCGAGGCGGCGGTCAGCGGGCCGCGTATCGACCGGGTGGCCGTCCTGGAGGCGCTGGAGAGCGACGAGCGCAGCGCCACCTGACCGCCCTCAGGGCGCCGGGTATTCCTCACCGCCGCTGGGAAAGCCGCCGCCGTGGGTGGTGATGTGAACATGGTCGTAGTGGCCGTAGCCGGAGCCGCGGGGCCCGGCCGGGGTGTGGTAAATGCCCTGCCAGATGACGTCCTGCAGGTCGAAACGCTCGGCGTTGGCCAGAGCGAAGTCCCGGATGGCGTCGCCCAGTGCGAGACCCTCGGCGCTGCCGGGGTTGGGGATCATGATGTCGACCGCGCGGCCGGTGGGATGCCACGGCTTGGCATCCGGCCGGACGCCGACCATGGTGGTGATCTCGGGAAATGCTTCGCTGACGGCGCGGGCAGCCAGGATGGTCTTGACCTGAAGCCCAGCTTCGGGGGCGTCTCCGGGCGGCAGGAAGCGGGGTGCCGGGACATGGGCAACCGGCGCCGCGATGCCCTCCGGAGCGGGGCCGGCCTGCTCGGTGATCACGCCCGGGTCCGCACCCGCGCCGGCCGCGAAAACCAGGGCCGTGGGGGCGGCGACGGTCGCGGCCAGCGCGGAGAGCGCCCGCCTCTTTTCACGGTGCAACATCACGGAAAGATAACGAAGCATCACGAAACCATAACGGACATCGACCCTCCGGCCGAACCGACATCCCAGGAATCATGGAAGGTGATGGCAGTCACATAAGTGGTGTGCAGGTGGTGAAACCGTGTTTTTTCAGCGGTTTCACGCACCGCGGGCAACGCGCAGCAGAGCCGGAGATGTGAAGCTTGGAATGTGGAGCTAAGGGGAATCGAACCCCTGACCTACTCGATGCGAACGAGTCGCGCTACCAACTGCGCCATAGCCCCTTGGACGGGTAGGAGGCTACCAGCCCTACTGCCCGGATGCCCGCGGCAGGTCGTAGCGCCGACTGTAGGCGACCTCGTCGAGGTGCTCGAAGGTCGGGTCCTCGTCGTCGATGTCGAGCACCACCGCACCCGGGCGCCGGAGGCGCGACGAAACCACGTCTGAATCCCGGTTGTAGGCACCGGCACCGTCGAGGCCCTCCCCGATGCGGGACCGTGCCACGCGCTGCTGCCGGCGGCGGCGGACCTGCTCCTCGATACGGGTCTGCCTGCGTAGGTAGGCGAGGTAGAGCATGGTGACGCCGGCGGTCGCGCCACAGGCCCACCACAGGGTGGGGCTGACCGCGAAGGACAGCGCGGCGGTGATCACCATGACCGCAGCCATCGCGGTGAGGACGCGCTTGCGGAAGCGGTATTTACGTGCGCTGACCGCGGCCGCGGTGCTCGAATCAAGTCGACGGCGCCGACTTGACGGGGTCACCAACGGCTCCTCTTCGGCCTCCAGGCCGGAGGTGTCATCGACGTACTCGTACTCGTCCGCGGTTTCGCCCAGAACTCCCGTATCTGCCACTCCCGCATCGGACTCCGGCCCGGCTGCTTCGGCGACCGCGTCGTCCATCACCTCGGCAGTCGCCTCGGTGACCATCCCGGCCGTCGTCTCGATAATCGTCTCGGCGGGCTCGGGTCTGTCAGCGTCCCCGAAGGTGCCAGACTGCCCGACCTCGCCGGCCTCGCTGAAAAGGCTGTCCTGGATACCGGCGCCCACCGGCAGTGCGCCGGAGTTGTCGTCCACCACGTCGACGTCGAGATAGTCGGGTTCGGCCGGGTCGGCCGGTGCCGTCACCTCCTCGGTGACCGCGGCGACCACCATCACCGAGCGGGTATGGCTGCGGACACTGGCCTCCCGCACCGCCTCGCGAACTTCCCGTTCGTAATCCTCGGCCTCGTAGGCGTCGAAGTCGTCGTCCAATTCGGCCTCGTCACGTTGCCAGTGCGGATCGTGCCGGTGACCGGTGGCCGGACCGCCGCGGCGGGCAAGCCGGGACCGGCCACTGTTGAGCACCCTGGTCGCCAGGGCGATGTCGCTGGTCCGCCGGACGGTGTCGCGTTTGTTGATGAGCATCGGCACCAGAACGAAGAGCCAGAGCACCACAAGTGAAATCCAGAGCAATGACTGGGGGATGCTTGGCATGCGGCCTGCTCCTTTCCCGACCAGGCTAGATCCGTGACGTCCGTATTCCATGACGGCGCGCCGAGCCAATTACACACGTGTAATTCATGGAAAACAAGCACCACCAGTAACACGTGTCACATTGTTAACAGGGGTGCGGTTGGTCGGGCGGCGGATCCTTCAACGCCAGGCGGCGGCGCCGCGCCGGACCAGCGCCGCGGCCACCGACCCCTCCACCTCCTCGGCGGTGAGAGCCACCAGCAGATGGTCGCGCCAGCCGCCGGCGACGTCCAGGTAGCGCTTCAGCAGGCCCTCCTCGCGGAACCCGACCTTGGCCAGCACCCGCCGGCTGGCGGCGTTCTCCGGCCGGACGGTGGCCTCCACCCGGTGCAGCCGAACCGGACCGAAGCAGTGGTCCACTCCCAGTCCCAGCGCCGCGGTGGCCACCCCGCCGCCGGTCAGATCACGCGAGACCCAGTAACCCACCCACGCCGACCGCAGCGCCCCATGAGCCACATTGCCGATCGTGAGTTGACCGGCAAACCTGCCGTCCACCTCGATGACATAGGGCAGCATCCGGCCTCTGCGGGCTTCGGAGCGCAGGCCCGAATACATCGCCGGCCAGGCCGAAATAGCATGGCGGGCAGTCCAATCCAGTTCAGCGGCCGGCTCCCACGGCTCAAGATGCTCACGCTGGGCCAGCCGGATGGCGCTCCAGGGGCCGCCGTCTCGCATCCGGACCGGCCGCAACCGGACAGCCCCTGCCGGAACCCGCAGCGGCCCTACCGTTTTGGGCCATCCCGGATGCGCGGACGCACTACCCCACAGATTCACGTCGAAGTCCCGGTGGCGGTGTCCGGCGTCAGCCCCGCTGGGCCAGAAATGCGATGTCGACCCAATCGCCGGCCGCGACTTCGGTGACCTCCGACGGCACTATCACCAGGCAGTTCGCCTCCGCCAGCGACGCGAGCAGATGCGAGGACCCGGCCCGGGCGTCGCCGATCGCCTCCACCAGGTACTCCCCGCTGTCCTCGTCCCGGAGCAGTTGTCCGCGCAGGTACCCCTGTCGGTTCGCCTGCGAGCTGATCGGGGCCAGCGCCCTGGCCCGGACGACCCGGCGCATGGGTTGCCGCTTGCCCAGCGACAGCCGTATCAGCGGGCGCACCATCACCTCGAAGACCACCAGGGCGCTGACCGGGTTGGCCGGAAGCAGAAAGGTCGGGACCCCCTCGGCGCCGAGTTGACCGAAGCCTTGCACCGAACCCGGATGCATGGCGATCCGGGTGACCTCCATCGCACCGAACTCCCCCAGGACGGCGCGCAGGTTGTCCGCCGCGGCACCGCCGACCGCGCCGGCGATGATCACCACCTCGGCCCGGTTCAGCTGACTCTCCATCACCTCACGGAGTTCTTTGGGGTCGGTGCTCACGATCCCGACCCGGTGCACCTCCGCTCCGGCGTCGCGCGCCGCCGCGGCCAGCGCGTAGGAGTTGACGTCGTAGACCTGTCCGTTCCCCGGGGTGCGGGAGATGTCGACCAGTTCGGCGCCGACGCTGAGTACCGCGACCCGGGGCCGGGGATGCACCAGCACCCGTTCGCGGCCCACCGCCGCCAGAAGACCGACCTGAGCGGCACCGATGATCGAGCCGGCCCGTACCGCGACGTCCCCGGGCTGCACGTCGTCGCCGGTGTGGCGGACATAGGCTCCCGAGCGAACCCCCCGCAGCACCTTGACCCGGGACTGACCCCCGTCGGTCCAGCGCAGCGGCAGCACCGCATCGGCGAGTGTGGGCATCGGGGCACCGGTCTGCACCCGCGCAGCCTGTTTGGGCTGGAGCCTGCTCGGTGTGCGGGCGCCCGCCTCGATGACCCCCATCACCGGCAACACGACCTCGGCCTGATCGTCTCCACGGTTGGTCACATCGACACTGCGAACCGCGTACCCATCGATGGCGGCCTGGTCGAATCCGGGCATGGGCTTCTCGGTCACGACGTCCTCGGCGCACATCAGCCCCTGGGACTCGGCGATGGGTACCCGAACCGGCCGGGGTGCCACCGCCGCGGCGGCAACCCTGGCCTGCTGCTCCTCCACCGAACGCACAGTGCGCCTTTCTGCCACAGCCCTGAACCTGCGCCCGCCTCGTCGCGACCGGCCTTACCGTCCGGTCTGATCCGCCAGGCCCAGCCTCTGGACCAGCCACTGGCGCAGTTCGGGGCCGTAATCCTCCCGATCCAAGGCAAAGTCAACCGCAGCCTTCAGATAGCCGCCCGGATTTCCCAAGTCGTGTCGGGCACCGCGATGGACCACGACGTGAACCGGGTGACCCTCTTCGATCAGCAGCTCCACCGCATCGGTCAGCTGGATCTCACCACCGGTGCCACGCCGCACCCTGCGCAGGGCATCGAAGATCGCCCGGTCGAGTATGTAGCGGCCGGCGGCGACGAACCGCGACGGCGCCTCGTCCGCCGACGGCTTCTCCACCATGGCGTTGACTTTCAGCACATTCGGGTTGACCGCGTCGGGCACGACCTCGACGTCGAAGACACCGTAGGCGCTGACCTCGTCGGGCTCGACCTCGATGGCGCACAGCACGGTTCCGCCGCGCTTCGCGCGCACCTTGGCCATCGTGGTGAGCACACCGCTGGGAAGCACCAGATCATCGGGCAGCAGGACCGCGACGGCATCCTCGTCCGGGGAGAGCACCGACTCCACGCACCCCACCGCGTGGCCGAGTCCCAGCGGCTCGGCCTGAACCACCGACTCGACCTTGATCAGCGCCGGCGCCCTGCGGACCTTGGCGAGCATCGCCTTCTTGCCGCGCGCCTCCAGCGTCCCCTCCAGGACAAGATCCTCGACGAAGTGGGCGACCACGCCGTCCTTGCCCTCGGAGGTGACGATCACCAGACGTTCGGCACCGGCCTCGGCGGCCTCCTCGGCGACCAGTTCGATGCCGGGGGTGTCCACCACCGGCAGCAGCTCCTTGGGAACCGTCTTGGTGGCCGGCAGGAAGCGTGTGCCCAGGCCGGCCGCGGGCACGATCGCCGTGCGCGGCACCGATACCTGGGGAGTGCTCATCCACCACACCTTATCCGGCCCGGAGCCCCACCCCGAGCACATGGGCGTCGTTTGCCACTGACAGGGTGGACACCGTGTCCGACGCGTCCAAAGCCGAGATCCGGGCGTCGCTGATCACCGCCCGCCGCGCCGTGCCTGAGGCGGTCCGCGCCGAGGAGGCCCGGCGGTTGGCCGACCATCTCGAGGAGGTGGTCGGAGGCGCGCCCGCGGTCTGCGCCTACCTGCCGGTCGGCACCGAGCCCGGCGGAACCGCACTGCTGGACCGGCTCGCCGAGTTGTGCGACGAGGTGCTGCTTCCGGTGGCCCGCATCGGTTCCGACGGAGACCACCTTCCCCTCATGTGGGGCCGCTACACCGCCGGGACTCCCGGCGGGCTTGTCGAGGCCGGATTCGGCCTACGTGAACCCGCCGGGCCGTGGTTGCCCGCCGGTGAGGTGGCGCGAATCCAGGTAATCCTGGTTCCCGCTCTCGCGGTGGACCGGGCCGGCGTTCGGTTGGGCCGTGGCGGCGGCTTCTACGACCGCTCGCTGGCGCTGTGCGCACCGGGAAGCCGGCTGGTGGCCGTGGTCCGCGACAGCGAGATCGTCGAGGAGCTGCCCCGCGAACCGCACGACGTCCTGATGACCCACGCGCTGGCCCCCGAGGCCGGACTGGTCGCGCTGGGCGGTCGCGCGCCGATCGGGGAATGACCGGGCGCCGATAGCGGTTTTGGCACTTGGGACGTTAGAGTGCCAACAGACCAGCCCCTCGGAGGTTCACGTGCCGACTTACAGCTATTCCTGCACCGCATGCGACCACAAGTTCGATGCGGTACAGGCGTTCACCGATGACGCACTGACCACCTGCCCCGAGTGCTCCGGACGTCTGCGCAAGCTGTTCAACTCCGTCGGCGTGGTGTTCAAGGGAAGTGGTTTCTACCGGACTGACAGCCGGGAATCGGGCAAGCCCGCATCGGGGTCTTCGGGCGAGTCGGGGACCTCCGACACCGGGGCGAAGTCCCCCGCGTCCGGGGGTTCAGGCACAAAGAGCGACTCCTCCGGTTCGCAACCCTCATCCACCTCGTCGCCTACGACATCGGGGTCGAGCAGCCCGGCCGCCGCACCGGCCGGATAGCGGTTCTCCACAGCCGCGAGACCGCCGACTTATCACCGGGCGGGTGGCTACCTAGCCTGGCCCGGTATGGGTGGCCCTCTGGATAGGACTGTGCGTGAACGGCTTTCGCGGGCACTCCGGCCTGACTTCACACGTACAGTGCTGGCTCGGCGAATCGCTTCCGGACTGCTGGTGCTGCTCGCCGCAGCCCTGGCGCTGCGGCCCGACCCGGCTGGCGGCCAGTCGGCGGTCGTCGTGGCCGCCTCCGACCTGGCCCCGGGTGTCAAGCTGAGCTCCGAGCATCTTCGACGGGAGCAGCGCTGGACCGCGAACCTTCCCGATGGCGCCGAACACGATGTGAGCGCACTGCTGGGCTCGACCGTCGCCGGCCCAGTCCGCCGCGGCGAGGTGCTCACCGACGCGCGGGTGCTGGGTTCGCGACTGGCCGAACTCAGCGTCGGCCCCAACGCCAGGGTGGTGCCACTGCGCCTGGCTGATGATGCCGTGCTCGACGTCATCCGCCCCGGCGATGTGGTCGATGTCCTCGCCGTGCCCGGGACGCCGGCCGGCGAGGCTGCCGGGGTCCGGCCCCTGGTGGTGGCCGCGAGTGCGGTGGTGGTCCTGGTGACGGCGGAGCCCAGGGCCGGCGAGGACCGAGTTGTGCTGGTGGCACTTCCGGCCGGTGCCGCCGCTGCCCTGGCCGGCGCCAGCCTGGCGCACAATGTGACCCTGGCGATCCACTGATCACACGGTAGCCCCCTGGGCCGGCGCGCTAGGCTTCGGCGCGATCCGGGCGATCAAATCCGCCGGAACCACGAGACAAAGACGAAACTAGAGAGGGCATCACACGTGTTGAAGGGATTCCGCGATTTCCTCGACCGCGGCAACGTCGTCGACCTGGCCGTCGCTGTGGTCATCGGAGCAGCGTTCACCGGGCTGGTGACCAAATTCACCGACAGCGTCATCCAGCCGCTGATCGACCGGATCGGAGCCGGTGACGACGCCTCCTACGGCATCCTCAAAATCGCCATCGGGGGTGGCCAGACCATCGACCTGAACGTCCTGCTCTCGGCGGCGATCAACTTCCTGCTGGTCGCCGCGGCGGTCTACTTCCTGGTGGTTCTGCCCTACAGCAAGTTCCGCGGGACCAAGGAGGAGGAAGAGTCCGCCGAGGACAAGCAGACCCGGCTACTCACCGAGATCCGCGACGCCGTCGGCGGGAAAGACTCGCAGGCAGGCTGATTGGCCGTCGGAGGCGATGCCGTCCGCGCTAGTTCATGTTCCAGGGTTCGCCGTAGGTGGTGACGTTGTCGCCG
>CAYURT010000039.1:0-33951 GCA_964447215.1 uncultured Mycobacterium sp. | reverse complement strand
TGGCCCGGGGCGAGTTGCAGACCATCGGCGCCACCACGCTCGACGAGTACCGCAAATACATCGAGAAGGACGCCGCCCTGGAACGCCGGTTCCAGCCCGTGCAGGTCGGTGAGCCCACGGTCGCGCACACCATCGAGATCCTCAAAGGCCTCCGGGACCGCTACGAGGCCCACCACCGCGTCTCCATCACCGACGCCGCGGTCGTGGCCGCCGCGACCTTGGCCGACCGCTACATCAACGACCGGTTCCTGCCGGACAAGGCGATCGACCTCATCGACGAGGCCGGCGCCCGGATGCGGATTCGGAGGATGACCGCCCCGCCGGACCTGCGCGAGTTCGACGAGAAGATCGCCGACGCCCGTCGGAAGAAGGAGTCGGCGATCGACTCACAGGATTTCGAGAAGGCCGCCCGGCTGCGGGATGAGGAGAAACAACTCGTCGCTCAGCGGGCCGAGCGTGAGAAGCAGTGGCGAGCCGGTGATCTGGATGTGGTCTCCGAGGTCGACGACGAGCAGATCGCGGAGGTTCTGGGCAACTGGACCGGCATCCCGGTGTTCAAGCTGACCGAGGAGGAGACCACCCGCCTGCTGCGCATGGAGGACGAGCTGCACAAGCGGATCATCGGTCAGGAGGACGCCGTCAAGGCGGTCTCCAAGGCCATCCGCCGTACCCGCGCCGGACTGAAGGACCCCAAGCGTCCTTCCGGGTCGTTCATTTTCGCCGGCCCGTCCGGCGTCGGCAAGACCGAACTGTCCAAGGCGCTGGCGGAGTTCCTGTTCGGTGATGACGACGCCCTCATCCAGATCGACATGGGTGAGTTCCACGACCGCTTCACCGCCTCCCGGTTGTTCGGCGCACCCCCGGGGTACGTCGGCTACGAGGAGGGCGGTCAGCTCACCGAGAAGGTGCGCCGCAAGCCGTTCTCGGTGGTGCTCTTCGACGAGATCGAGAAGGCTCACAACGAGATCTACAACACCCTGTTGCAGGTTCTCGAGGACGGCCGGCTGACCGACGGCCAGGGCCGCACGGTGGACTTCAAGAACACGGTTCTGATCTTCACCTCGAACCTGGGCACCTCCGACATCTCCAAGGCGGTCGGTCTGGGCTTCACCCAGGGCGGCGGGGAGAACAACTACGAGCGGATGAAGCAGAAGGTCAACGACGAGCTCAAGAAGCACTTCCGCCCGGAGTTCCTCAACCGCATCGACGACATCATCGTGTTCCACCAGCTCACCCAGGACGAGATCATCGAGATGGTCGACCTGATGGTGGGCCGGGTGTCCAAGCAGCTCAAGGGCAAGGACATGGAGATGGAGCTCACCGACAAGGCCAAGGCTCTGTTGGCCAAGCGCGGCTTCGACCCGGTTTTGGGGGCCCGGCCGCTGCGCCGGACCATCCAGCGCGAGATCGAGGACGCGCTGTCGGAGAAGATCCTTTTCGAGGAGATCGGCCCCGGTCAGCTGGTCACCGTCGACGTGGAGAACTGGGACGGCGAAGGCCCCGGCGAGGACGCCAGGTTCACCTTCACCGGCGGACCCCGGCGGGAGACCGCCGAGCCTGACCTGGCCAGCGCCACCGCGACGACCGAGTAGCCGGGGCGCCCGCCGACGGCATGCACCGCTGCACCTTCCGCGACTGTGCGGTTTCGTCCGCGAATCGCCGCGGCGACCGGATGGATTCGCACATCGGCGGCGGGGGTACGGCCGCTAGCGGTACCGGGGCAGCATCTCGAAGACCTGCTTGATGATCGTCATCACCCAGCCGCCGGCATTGGGGCTGTGGTAGCGCGGCCAGTTCAGCTGGAAGCTGACCACCCATGCCTGCCCGGTCCGGTCTTCGGCGTACCAACTGAAGGTCAGGTCCCCGGGCAGGTTGCCGGCCTTCGCGCCGATGTAGGGCCATTGGGCGCGGTCCAGGTCGATACCGGGCACTTCGGACATGATGGCGCGGACCGGGGCGGCGGGACCGACCGCGTCGCGCTGGAGTCGGGCGTGGACGCGGCAGATGTCCTCTGCGCTGCCGTACCACTCCGCCCCGAAGGCCGATCCCGGGGAGCGGGTGCGCTCGGGATCCGGGTCATACGGCCGCGCACTGGCTTCGCGCAGGAGGACAGCGCGGTCGGCCGGTGAGGCCGACTTCCACTCCTCGCGAACGTCGGGGTTGCCCCAGCCCACCGCGAAAATCTCCCGCATCGTGGGGAACGGCGTCATGCTGGCCGGGTCGTGGTGGCCGGCCTCGGCCAGCGCCCGTTCGACCGCGCGGGTGCCCAACCGCTCAATCAGTAGGTCGGTGGCCATGTTGTCACTGGTGGCGATCATCTTCCCGGCCGCCTGCCGGACCGTGATCTGCGTTCCCGGCGGCAGCTTGTCGAACCCCGACGATCCGAGTTTCTTGGACTCGGCGGTGATGGTGAGCGGGTCCTCCCAGCGCATCCTGCCGTCCCTGACGGCGGTCTCGACGGCGTAGAGCACATAGGTCTTGAAGATCGACGCAAGCGGAAGGGATTCGTCGGTATTGGTGCCCGCGATCTTCGAGCATTCACCATTGTCGACCTTGGAAACCTGCCAGGAGTAGCGCGCTCCGCTGCGGCCCAGTGCGGCGTCGATGTCCTGCCAGGACTCGATGGTGGGCTCTTCGATGTCGACCGCCAACCGGCTGACCATGGTCTGCGCGTCGGTGCGTAACTCGACGCTCTGCTGAGCGCCGAACGAGTTGACCAGATGAAGCCGCGCCGAGCCGGCACCGATGTCCACCCGTTTCAATGTGTACGGCCGGTCAGACCACATCGCATCCAGGGTGGCGGTGATCGGTTCGACCATGTCCGGCGCCGCGAGCGTCGCCACGCTGTGAGTGCCGATAGGCCACTCGGAGTTGAGCATGTCCATGACCTGTTTGGCCCGCACACCCTGCGGGGTGTTCAGTTCGATCTGCGATCCGGCGTTGGCGTGCGGAGAGGGCGCGGGCGCACAACCGGTGGCCGGAAGCGCGGCGGCGGCCGTGACGGCGACGAGCGCCAGCGCCGCGCGGAGCCTAGGCCTCGGCGCTGGACCCGGCAACGTCCATCACGACTTCGAACTCGAGCAGCGAGGCTCCGGTCGACACCGGGTTGGCCCGCTCGCCGGCGTGCGCCGCGATGGCGGGCCCCGACGCCCAGGCCTGGAATGCCTCCTCGGACTCCCACTGGGTGACGACGAAGTAGCGGTCCTCGCCCTTGACCGGGCGCAGCAACTGAAACCCGAGGAATCCGGGCTGGTTGTCGACCGCGTGGGCGCGGTGGGCGAACCGCTTCTCCAATTCCGGTCCGGCGCCGGGCGGCACCTCGATTGCATTGATCTTCACCACGGACATGGGCCCAAGGCTACCGCCCCGTGTCACCGGACCGGCTCACCGCGCAAGATGGATTGGTGACCGCCGAAGCGCTGACCCACCGCGGCGGCACCGGCCGACCGCTGGTGCTCGTCCACGGGCTTATGGGCCGCGGCAGCACCTGGTCCGGCCAGGTGAGCTGGCTGTCCCGACTCGGGTCGGTCCACACCTATGACGCCCCCTGGCACCGTGGCCGCGACGTCGACGATGCCGGTCCGGTCAGCACCGAGCGTTTCGTCGCCGGGCTGGCCGAGGCGGTCGAGTCCCTCGGCACCCCGGCGGCGCTCATCGGCCACTCGATGGGTGCGCTGCACTCCTGGTGCCTTGCAGCCGACCGTCCCGAGCTGGTCCGCGCCGTGGTCGTGGAGGACATGGCGCCGGACTTCGTCGGCCGCACTGTCGGCGCGTGGGAACCCTGGCTGCACGCGCTTCCCGATGAGTTCGGTTCCGCGGAAGCGGTTTTCGCCGAGTTCGGACCCGTAGCCGGCCGGTATTTCCTTGAGGCCTTTGACCGCACCCAGACGGGGTGGAGGCTGCATGGCGATCCTTCGCGGTGGGTCCAGATCGCTGCGGAGTGGGGGACCCGCGACTTCTGGGAGCAGTGGCGGGCCGTGCGGGCACCGGTCCTGCTGATCGAGGCGGGGGACTCGGTGGCGCCGCCCGGCCAGATGCGGCGGATGGCGGAACTGGCCGGGCGCAGAGCCAGCTATGTCCGGGTGCCGGGCTCGGGGCACCTGGTGCACGATGACGCTCCCGTGGAATACCGGCGGGCCGTCGAGACCTTCCTCCGGGATCTGACGGAGCTCACCTGAGTCTCACCTGGGCTCACCTGGGCTCATCTGGGCTCATCTGGGTCGCCTCACCGTCCCCCGTGTCCGGCATGCGTCGTCGCCTTCGCCCGCCAGCGCGAACCGGCCGTCGGCGGTCTGTTCCACCAGACCGTCCGTGAGCAGCGAGTCCAACGCCCGGTCGCGCTGTGCTGTGTCGGTCAGCCAGACCACGTCCAACTGGGCACGTTCCACCGGCGCCGTCGCCCCGCGTAGCACGTCGAGCAGCCTGCCGCGGACCTGGCGGTCGGTTCCGGCGTAGCGCTGAGCAGGCCGGGGCGGTGCGTCGGATTTCGGGTAACCGGCCGCCCGCCATGCGCAGTGCTCCAGGGGGCACATCGCGCACTTCGGCGAGCGTGCGGTGCACACCGTCGCGCCCAGTTCCATCAGCGCGGCGGAGAACTCCGGCGCCGAGCCGTCCTCGGGCAGCAGGGCCGCGACTTCGGCATGGTCGCGCACCGGCGACGGGTTCGCGGCATCTGCTCGGCCGTGCACTGCGCGGGCGACCACCCGGCGCACATTGGTGTCCACCACGGGCACCGGCGCCCGGTATGCGAAACAAGCCACCGCCCGCGCGGTGTAGGCGCCGACCCCCGGCAGGCCCAGCAGCGTGTCGACGTCGTCGGGGACGGCGTCGCCGTGCTCGGTGGCGATGACCGTCGCGCACTCGTGCAGCCGCTTGGCGCGGCGCGGGTAGCCCAGCTTGCCCCAGGCCCGCAACACCTCGGCGGGCCCGGCCGAGGCGGTGGCCGATGCGGTCGGCCACCGGCGCACCCAGTCGACCCAGAGCGGCGCCACCCGGGCCACCGGGGTCTGCTGCAACATGAACTCGCTGACCAGGATCTGCCAGGCGCTTACCCCGGCCTGGCGCCACGGCAGGTCGCGGCGCGCGGTGGCGTACCACCGGACGAGGCCGCCGGGCTCGATGCTCATCGAACCGGCGCCACCGCGACAGTGCACAATACGGGCCATGTCCAACACCAGGCCGGCGCAAGCATGGAGGGCACTCAGGCAGGGTAACGAGCGGTTCATCACCGGTCGTGCCGAGCACCCCAGCCAGAGCGCCGAGCACCGGGCGCGCCTGGCCGCCGGGCAGCGTCCGACCGCGATGGTCTTCGGCTGCGCCGACAGCCGGGTGCCGTCGGAGATCGTTTTCGACCAGGGGCTGGGCGATGTCTTCGTGGTGCGGACCGCAGGCCATGTCATCGACTCCGCGGTCCTGGGTTCCATCGAGTACGCGGTGAGCGTGCTCAACGTCCCGCTGATCGTCGTGCTCGGACACGAGAGCTGCGGAGCGGTCTCGGCCACTCTCGCCGCACTCGACGACGGGAAGGTCCCCGGTGGGTTCGTGCGCGACGTGGTCGAGCGGGTGACGCCGTCGGTCGTGCTCGGCCGGCGTGACGGGCTCACCCGTGTCGACGAGTTCGAGGTCCGGCATGTGGTGGAGACGGCCGCGCAACTGCTGGCCCGGTCGGTGCTGGTCGCCGAGAGGCTGGAACGCGGCGAACTGGCAATCGTCGGCGCGATCTACCGGCTCGCCGACGGCAAGGTGGTCGTGCACGAAACCATCGGAGACATCGGCGATCCGCCGGAGGATTAGCCGGTTAAGCAAGGCGACACGCCGCACCGGGTCGCCCGATTGTCGTTGACCTGGCTTTACCGTAAGAACGTGCTGGATCTTGAACCCCACGGCCCGCTGCCTCCGCAAATCTACTGGCGGCGCAGGGGACTCGCGCTGGGTATCGCACTGCTGGTTATCGCGCTCGTGGTGGGCGTCGCGATCATGCTGTTCAGCGGTTCCGGGACCTCCGAAACCACCGCCGGCACCGCCACCGAATCGGCGCAGAAGTCCCAGATCCCCCAGCCGGAGAACAAGACTCCGTTGGTGCCACCTGCGGAGTCGAGTCCAGAACCCACTCCCACCCCAACGTCGGCGGTCGAACCGCCGCCGGTGCTGCAGGCCGGCGACGACTGCCCGGATTCCAGCCTGGCCATCAAGGGCATCACCAACGCGCCGCAGTATGTGATCGGCGACCAACCGAAGTTCACCATGGTTGTCACCAATATCGGGCTGGTCGCCTGCAAGCGCGATGTAGGTGCCGCGGTCCTCGCCGCCTACGTGTACTCCCTTGACAACCAACGGCTTTGGTCCAACCTTGACTGTGCCCCCTCGAACGAGACCCTGGTCAAAACCTTCAATCCCGGCGAACAGGTGACCACCGAGGTCACCTGGACCGGCATGGGTTCGGCTCCGCAGTGCCCGCTGCCGCGTGAGCCGATCGGCCCGGGCACCTACAACCTGGTCGTCCAACTCGGCAACCTGCGATCGGCGGCGGTCCCGTTCTCGCTGACTGAGACACCTCCGCCCGCACCGGTCGAGCCTCCCGCACCGCCGGCCGAGGAGTTGCCCCCGCCGGTGGTCGAAGAGCCACTTCCGGCGCCGGCCGGCTGACCGCCAGCGGTCAGCGACCGGTTTCTCGACTCCGCCCGATGGTCGGCGCGGGAGCCGGTGGAGATTCGGACAGTGCGAGCACAGCCCGCAACGCATCGTTGATCGTGGCCGACTCCAGTACATGCACGCCGGGCGGCGCCCCGGTGAGACCGGCCGGTGCCACGGCGACGGTGAAGCCCAGGCGGGCTGCCTCGCCCAGCCTGCGGTCCATCCCGGGAACCCGTCTCAGGTCGCCGGCCAAGCCCACCTCGCCGAACACCACCGCGTTGGCGGGCAACGGCTTGCCGGTCACCGCGGAGGCCATCGCGGCGGCCACCGCGAGATCGGAGGATGGATCCGACAGTCGCATGCCGCCGACGGTGGACAGATAGATGTCCAGCATTCCGACCGGGATGCCGGCGCGCTTCTGCAGCACGGCGGTGATCATCGCGACCCGGGACTGGTCGATGCCGCTGACGACGATCCGGCGCGGCGCGCCGTCGTGAGCCGGCGCGGTCAGCAACGCCTGGATTTCGCCGATGAGCGGCCGTTTGCCGTCCAGCGTGACCGTCACCGCGGTTCCCGGAACCGGATCGGCGCGCTGGTCGAGAAACAGACCTGACGGGTCGGAAACACCTTCGATACCGTTCTCGTGCAACACAAAACAGCCGACCTCGTCGGCGGCGCCGAATCGGTTCTTGACCCCACGAACCATTCGGATCGTGGTGTTGCGGTCGCCCTCGAAATGCAGAACCACATCCACCAGATGTTCCAGTGACCTGGGGCCGGCAATCGCTCCGTCCTTGGTGACGTGACCGACCAGCACCATTGCGACGCCTGAGGATTTCGCCGCGGCGGTCAGGGCCGCGGTCACCGCGCGCACCTGGGTGACTCCGCCGACGACGCCGTCGGATTCGCCGTGCGACATGGTCTGAACCGAGTCGACGATCACCAAACCCGGGCTGACCGCGTCGATATGCCCCAGGACGGTGCGCACATCGGATTCCGCGGCCAGGTAGACCTCGTCGTGACTGCATCCGGTCCGGTCGGCGCGCATCCGGATCTGGCCCGCCGACTCCTCACCGGAGATGTAGAGCGCACGATTTCCCGCCCGCGCCCAGCGGTGCGCCACCTCCAACAGCAGCGTCGACTTCCCGACACCGGGATCCCCGGCCAGCAGACACACCGAACCAGGCACCATGCCGCCGCCGAGTACCCGGTCGAGCTCGCCGACCCCGGTCCTGATGTGGCGGGTGCGGTCGGGATCTATGGAACTGATCGGAACGGCCGGGGCGGACGGGACGGAACCGACCGCGGTCGCACCGGCGGCAGCGGCGATCTCTTCGACCGTTCCCCAGGACCCGCACTCTGGGCAACGGCCGAGCCACTTGCCGGTGACGTGCCGGCATTCCGAGCAGCGGTACTGAGATCTGGCCCTTGCCACGCCGGGAACGTTAACCGGTGCCTGTGACAGCGGCCGATACGGCGGATGCCGCGACTACTGCCGGCGGCCGGACTCCCCAGCCGAAATCGGCACCGCGACCGTGGCCTTGCCCGCCTTCTCGAAGTCGAAGGTGAAGTTGTAGGTGAGACCGTTGGTGATCGGAGCGTCGAGGGTGACCTCCGCGCTGGTGGGCTTGACGTCGCCGGCCGGGGTCACCGTGTCCTGCCCGTCGGGTGAGCCGACGATCAGTGCCCCGCCGGCCGGTACGGCGCCGCTTCCGGTGATCGTCACGTTCCCGACCTCGGAGGTGATGGAGCGCAGGGTGTCGTTGACGTCGGGCGAATTGTTCGCCGCGACGAACATCAGTTCCACCTCGCTGCCCGGCTCGAGGAAGTCGCTGGTCTGAACCGCCTGCAGATGGACGTTTCGCAGCGCGATGTCCTTGAGGTTGGCAGCGGTCCCGTTGACCCCCGACTCCTGGCTGGAGGTCTGGGTGACCTGACCGGTGCCGCAGCCGGTGAGGACCAGGCCGCAGGCGGCCAGGCCGAAGGTCGCGGCGGCGAGGCGGTTCGTCAAGCGGTTCACAGCGGCCTCCTGCTGAGATCGGAAAGATGTGCCTACGTACAGTAGTGGCCGTCCCGCCCCTGCGGTAGCGGACTGCGCCGATCCGCGCCCCACCGGCCACGGTGGCCGGTCACCGGGCCGGCATCGTGCACGGAATCGCCGTGATGTCAAGCCCTGCCGTTCATCTGCGGTGCCCCTGACCTGCACCGTTGTCCCGCGCCCAGTTCCGGGCCGTGTTAACATGGAGAGCGAAAGGGGCTCTAATCTGATGATTTTCAAGGTCGGAGACACCGTTGTTTACCCGCATCACGGTGCCGCATTGATCGAAGCGATCGAAGTCCGGACCGTCAAGGGTGAACAGAAGGAATATCTCGTCCTCAAGGTCGCCCAGGGAGACCTGACCGTGCGGGTGCCCGCCGAGAACGCCGAGTACGTCGGAGTTCGAGACGTCGTCGGCCAGGAGGGCCTGGACAAGGTGTTCCAGGTGCTACGCGCCCCGCACACCGAGGAGCCGACCAACTGGTCCCGCCGGTACAAGGCCAACCTCGAGAAACTGGCCTCCGGCGATGTCAACAAGGTCGCCGAGGTGGTGCGCGACCTGTGGCGCCGTGATCAGGAGCGCGGACTGTCGGCGGGTGAGAAGCGGATGCTCGCAAAGGCCCGCCAGATTCTCGTCGGAGAGTTGGCGCTCGCCGAGAACACCGACGACGCGAAGGCCGCGATCATCCTCGACGAGGTTCTGGCCGCCGCGTCCTGATCACCGGGACTCGGGTGTCGGACACGGCCGCGCTGGTACCGGCCGCCGGTGGTGGCGAACGGCTCGGAGCGGGCATCCCCAAGGCGTTCGTCGAACTGCACGGGCGGACCATCCTTGAGCACGCGGTGGCGGGCCTGCTCGAATCCGGCGTGGTAGGCCGGGTGATCGTCGCCGTGCCCGAGGACCTGGTGGACCGGGCGGATGAACTGCTCGGCGGCCGCGCCCGCGTGGTGGTCGGGGGAGCGGAACGCCCCGACAGCGTCGCCCGTGGGCTCGAGGCGCTCGGCGACGCCGATTTCGTGCTCGTGCACGACGCCGCCCGCCCGTTGACCCCGCCGGCGCAGATCCGGCGGGTGGTCGCCGCGCTCGATGACGGTCTGCGCGCGGTGATCCCGGTGATCCCGGTCGTCGACACCGTCAAGGCCGTCGATGCCAACGGGGTCGTGCTGGGCACCCCGGAGCGGGCCGGGTTACGCGCGGTTCAGACACCGCAGGGTTTCGAGGCCGATCTGCTGCGCCGGGCCTACCGCCGGGCCGCCACATCGACGGCCACCGATGACGCCGCTCTGGTCGAAAGCCTCGGGATCCCGGTGCACACGGTGACCGGCGATGCACTCGCGTTCAAGATCACCACGCCCCTGGACCTGCGCCTGGCGCGCAGTGTGTTGGCACCGTGACCGCGCCGCTGCCGCGTGTCGGTCTGGGCACCGACGTCCACCCTTTCGAAGCGGGCCGGCCCTGTTGGCTGCTGGGGTTGCTGTTCGACGGCGCCGACGGTTGTGCCGGGCACTCCGACGGCGACGTCGCCGTGCACGCCCTGTGCGACGCGCTGCTCTCAGCGGCCGGGCTGGGGGACCTGGGCACGGTGTTCGGGGTGGATGATCCCCGCTGGCGCGGCGCCACCGGGACGCAGATGCTCAGCCACGTCAGCGAACTGCTCGCCCACGGTGGGTTCACGGTCGGCAACGCCACGGTCCAGGTGGTCACCAACCGGCCCAAGATCGGCCCGCGCCGTGAGGAAGCCCAGCGGCTGCTCTCGGAGGTGCTCGGCGCCCCGGTGTCGGTGTCGGCCACCACCACCGACGGCCTCGGGCTGACCGGCCGTGGCGAGGGCATGGCCGCCATCGCGACGGCACTGGTCGTCGAGGGTTCCCGGTAGGCTTTCGCGCCGTGACCACCGCAGCGTCCGGACTGCGCCTCCACGACACCTACACCGGCACCGTGCGCGACTTCGCACCACTGGACCCGGGCAAGGTGTCGATCTACCTGTGTGGCGCGACCGTCCAGGGAATGCCCCATCTCGGGCATGTGCGCAGCGGCGTGGCTTTCGACGTGCTGCGGCGATGGCTGACGGCCACCGGGTACGACGTCACGTTCATCCGCAACGTCACCGACATCGACGACAAGATCCTTACCAAGGCGGCCGAGGCCGAACGACCGTGGTGGGAATGGGCGGCGACCCACGAGCGCGCCTTCTCCGCCGCCTACGACGCGCTCGGCGTGCTGCCGCCGTCAGCCGAGCCGAGGGCGACCGGGCACATCACCCAGATCGTGGAGCTCATCGAGCGCCTGATCGACAACGGCCACGCCTACCCGGGCGCTGGGGACGTCTACTTCGACGTGCTCAGCTTCCCGGAGTACGGCAGGCTTTCCGGGCACCGGATCGACGACGTCCACCAGGGCGAGGGCGCCGGAGCGGGTAAGCGGGACCAGCGCGACTTCACGCTGTGGAAGGCCGCCAAACCGGGTGAGCCCTCCTGGCCCACCCCGTGGGGCCGCGGGCGCCCCGGCTGGCATTCCGAATGCGTGGCGATGGCGCACGAGTACCTGGGGCCACAGTTCGACATCCATTGCGGCGGAATGGATCTGGTTTTTCCACACCACGAGAACGAGATCGCCCAGGCCCGGGCGGCCGGAGATGGTTTCGCCCGGTTCTGGCTGCACAACGGCTGGGTCACCATGGGCGGCGAGAAGATGAGCAAGTCGCTGGGCAACGTGCTGGCCGTTCCCGCTGTGCTGCAACGCGTGCGCCCCGCCGAACTGCGCTACTACCTGGGCAGTGCCCACTACCGCTCGATGCTGGAGTTCTCCGAGACCGCGTTGCGCGACGCCGCCCGCGCCTACGCCGGGATCGAGGAGTTCCTGCACCGGGTCAGGTCCAGGGTCGGTGCGGTCAGGCCGACGAGATGGACGGAGAGGTTCGCCGCCGCCCTCGACGACGACCTCGCGGTCCCGGCGGCGCTGGCCGAGGTGCACGCCGCGCGCGCCGACGGCAACCGCGCCCTGGACTCCGGTGACCACGCCGTCGCGCTGGAGATGGCCGGTCAGATTCGCGCCATGACGTCGGTGCTGGGCTGCGACCCCCTCGATGAGCGTTGGGAGACCCGCGACGAGACCTCCGCCGCGCTGTCCGCGGTCGGTGTCCTGGTCGATGCCGAACTGGCCCGCCGCGAACAGGCGCGCCGAAACCGCGACTGGGCACAGGCCGACGAGATCAGGGACCGGCTCAAGGCGGCCGGTGTCGAGGTGACCGACACCGCGGACGGCCCGCAGTGGGCCCTGCTCGACGGAGGTGCGACTAATGGCCGGTAACTCGCGTCGACGCGGAGCCGTTCGCAAGGAGGGCACCAAGAAGGGCCCGACGAAGGGTTCCGGTGGGGTGCGCCGCCGTGGTCTGGAGGGCCGCGGGGCGACACCGCCGGCCCATCTCCGAACCGGTCACCCGGCCGCCCGACGCGCAGCGAGCCGGGCCCGTCGGCCCGCGAAGCCGACCGACGAGACCGAGACGGTGCTGGGACGCAACCCGGTCGTGGAGTGCCTGCGCGCCCATGCCCCGGCCACCGCCCTCTACGTGGCTCTGGGGGCTGAGGCCGACGAGCGCCTCACCGAGTCGGTGACCCTGGCAGCCGACCGCGGGATCCCGATCTTGGAGGTCCCGCGCTCGGACCTCGACCGGCTGAGCGCCAACGGACTGCACCAGGGGATAGCGCTGCAGGTGCCGCCCTATGCCTACGCCCACCCCGACGATCTGCTGGCCGCCGCGACCGAAGGTCCGGCGCCCGCTCTGCTGGTGGCGCTGGACAACATCTCCGATCCGCGGAATCTCGGCGCGATCGTGCGCTCGGTGGCCGCCTTCGCCGGTAGCGGAGTGCTGATCCCGCAGCGCCGATCGGCGTCGGTGACCGCTGTGGCCTGGCGCACCAGCGCCGGGGCGGCCGCCCGGGTCCCCATCGCCCGGGCGACCAACCTGAACCGCACCCTCAAGGACTGGGCGGCCCGGGGTGTGCGGGTGGTCGGCCTCGACGCCGAGGGTGAAACCAGTCTCGACGGGTTCGACGGCACCGGACCGCTGGTCTTGGTCGTCGGTTCGGAGGGCAAAGGTCTGTCCCGGCTCGTCCGTCAGACCTGTGACGAGGTGGTGTCGATCCCGATGGCCGGGCAGTCCGAGTCCCTCAACGCGGCGGTCGCCGCCGGCGTCGTGCTCGCCGAGATCGCCCGCCAGCGCCGCCGCTGACCGGACGCCTTCACGACCAGGGGTCGTCGCGCTGCCACAGCCGCGGCAGATGCAGTGCCACCGCGTCCCTGTCGGCGAGTTCGCCCAGGACCGTCATCGTCACGTCGAGGTCGTCCCCGGCAAAGGGCAGCGCACGAACCGGCGCGCTGAGCGGGCGGAAGAAGTCGTCCCAGTGGATCAGCACCACCCTGCGGGCGCCGACTGTGCGCACCGAGTGCTCCCAATACTGCTCGATGTAGCTGCGCGACTGCATCCCGAGTTGACCGACACCGAGATAGACCACCTCGGCCCGGTGGCCCCGCAGGGCTCCGGGCCGGAAGCCCGCGCTGCCTTCGATCAGCATCCGCCGACGGCTCGGCCGATGCTCCACCAGTGTCGACCAGGCCTCACCGCACCGGTAGGCGCCCACCCGGGCCGGCGGGACCACCGGCTCGGTGATCACCCCGGGAAAGCGATCCGGTGGGCAGTGCCGCGATTCGATGACGGTGATCCCGAAATCGCCCAGCGTCATCTCCACGCCGGGGGTGGCCGGGATGATGCGGTCCTCGGCCATCCCCTGGCCACGGGCGATATTGGCCGCCGACTCGCCGCCGATCAGCGCGGCGCCGGTCATCTCGGCGACCACCGCCGAATCCAGCGCGTGGTCGTAGTGGGTGTGAACCGGCAGCACCGCGGAGAGCCTGCCGATCCCGGCGCGCGACAGGCAGGACCGGATCCGTTCCTCCGATGGCCGGAGCCGCCGGAGCGCGACGTCGCGCAGGCCGGGCCGGGAGAAGAAACCATCGGTCAGGACCGCGGAGTTGCCGTCGTCGATGAGCAGTGTCGCCACCCCCAGCCACATCACGGTGACGGCGGAGCCTTCTCCGGCGGCGGGGGAGTCGAAGCGGCGGGCGTAATCGTCCAGATCGGGCCTGCCGAGTCTGAGCCGCATCAGCTGAATGCCGTCACATCAACGCCCGCGTCGACGAGGCGCTTTCGAACGGCGGCCGCGATCACCGTGGCTCCGGGCGAATCGCCGTGGACGCACACCGATTCCACCGCCACATCGATCACTGAGCCGTCGCCGGCCGTCACCTGTCCGGTCGTCACCATGGACAGGACCCGCTCGGCGATCTCGTCGGGGTCGTGCAGCACCGCACCGGGCTCGCTTCGGGGCACCAGGGTGCCGTCCGGCCGGTAGGCGCGGTCGGCGAAGGCTTCGGCCACCGTGCGCAGGCCCAAACGCCCGGCCTCATCGAAGAACACCGATCCGGCGAGCCCGAGTACCGGAAGTCCCGGGTCCACCGAGTTGACCGCCGCCGCGACCGCGCGTGCCTGTTCGCGATCGGTAATGATCGTGTTGTACAGCGCACCATGGGGTTTGACGTAGCCGAGCGTGGAACCGGCAGCCCGGGCCAGCGCCTGCAACGCCCCGATCTGGTACACCACATCGGCCGTCAGTTCAGCAGGGGCCACCTCGATGCGGCGACGGCCGAAGCCGGCGAGATCGAAATACCCGACCTGGGCGCCGATCGCCACGCCGCGCGACGCGGCCGTTCGGCAGGTCCGAGCCAGCCCGATCGGGTTGCCGGCATGAAATCCGCACGCCAGGTTGGCGCTGGTGACGATGCCGAGCATCGCGTCGTCGTCGCCGAGTTCCCACACCCCGTAGCCCTCGGCGAGGTCGGCGTTGAGGTCGACGGTCGGCACGGTTTCAGCCTAGGCCGCCGCAGTGCGACCTAGAGGATCTTCTCGTCGCCGATGAGCAACCGCACGGCCAGATCGAGCCGCTTGCTGACATCGTTGGCCGAGGCCCGCCGGGTGAGCCAGGCCAGCAGGTTGGACAGCCAGACGTCGGAGATCACCCGCGCGATCCGGTACTGGTCCTCGGTGGGGTCGCCGTCGCCCATCGCGTGGGCGAACATGCTGTCGATGATCTTCTCGACCTGGTCGACCTCGCCGGCCGCGGAGGCGTCGGCGAAAACGTAGGCTCGCGTCATCGCCTCGGTGAGCAGCGGGTTGCGCTGCATGGCCCGGTTGAGCTTGCCGACCATCGCCGAAAGCCGTTGGTAAGGGGTCGCCCCGCCCAGGGTCGCGCGGTCGGTTTTGGCATCGATGCGCTCGAACTCCCTGGCCAGGGCAGAGACCAGCAGGTGCACCTTCGACGGGAAGTACCGGTAGAGCGTGCCGACCGCGACGTCGGCGCGCTCGGCCACCGCCCGCATCTGCACCGCTTCGTAGCCGCCCTTGGAGGCGATCGCCAGCGTCGCGTCGAGAATGCGCTTGCGCCGCTCGCGCTGGGCCTCCGATCCGAGGTCGGACTCGGTGAGCACCGAAACCGGCATCACCTCGCGCGGTTGGGTCCCGGTAGCCGGAGCTGACCTCTTTTGCGCTGGTGAGGACACCGGGGTGGCTCCCTCCTGACGCGTGGGGCGTGGTCGACTTGACTCACGATCACTGGCACTATTAGAACACGTTCTAGTGGGCGGCGGAAGCCGTCCGCCCCTGCCGCACCCGAGGAGGCGCGTTGTCCGCCACCGTCACCGACGAAACGATCGCCGCTCGCGAACTAGTGCGCAGCTGGGCGGCCGGGGCCGGGGCCACCGCGGCCGTCCGCGCCGTCGAGAGCGGCGATCCCGCCCCCGCGCAGTTGGTGTACGGCCAATTGGCCGACCTCGGTTTGTTCGGTATCGCCGTCGTCGAGGAAAACGGCGGTGCCGGGGGCTCGGCGGTCGAATTGTGCGCGATGGTCGCCGAATCCGCCCGTGCGCTCGTCCCGGGGCCGGTCGCCACCACCGCCTTGGCCACGATGGTGCTCACCGACCCCGGGACGCTGGCCGCCCTGGCGTCGGGTCAGTTGACCGCCGGGATGGCGCTGTCCGCCGATCTGCGGAGCGAATCGGGACTGGTCAGCGGTTCGGCGGACTACGTGCTGGGCGCCGACGGCAGCGGACTGATCCTGCTGCCGGCCCAGGACGGAGTGCTGCTGGTGGACTCCACGGCGCCGGGTGTGGAGGTGGTGGCGCTGGCGGCCACCGATTTCTCCCGGCCCCTGGCGAGGGTCAACCTCCATGCCGTACCGGCCACCCGGCTGGAGGTGTCGGCCGGGAGGTTCGTCGACCTCGCCGCGGTGGTCCTGGCGGCCGAAGCGGCCGGGGTCGCGGAGTGGGCGCTGAAGACCGCGGCCGACTACGCCAAGGTGCGCGAGCAGTTCGGCAGGCCGATCGGCAGCTTCCAGGCCGTCAAGCACCTGTGCGCCGAGATGCTGCTGCGGTCCCAGCAGGTCAGCGCTGCCGCCGCCGACGCCGCCGACGCGGTGGCCGACGGTGACGGCGCGCAGTTGGCGATCTCGGCGGCGGTCGCCGCGGCAGCCGGGATCGAGGCGGCGACCGCCAACACCAAGGACTGCATCCAGGTGCTGGGAGGTATCGGCATCACCTGGGAGCACGACGCGCACCTCTACCTTCGCCGCGCCTACGCGATCGGGCAGATTCTCGGTGGGCTCGACCGCTGGCTGCGCCGGGTGACCGAGCTGACCCGCTCGGGCGTGCGCCGCGAACTGCGCATCGACCTGGATTCGGTGGCGCATCTCAGGCCGGAGATCGGCGCGGCGGTGGCCACGGTTGCCGCCCTGCCGGCCGACCAGCGCCGACGGGAACTGGCCGAGGCCGGGTTGCTGGCTCCGCACTGGCCCCGGCCCTGGGGGCGGGAGGCGTCCCCGGCCGAGCAGCTGCTGATCGACCGGGAACTGCGCGCCGCCGGGGTGGAGCGACCGGACCTGGTGATCGGTTGGTGGGCGGTCCCCACCATCCTCGAATACGGCACACCCGAGCAGATCGCCCGTTTCGTCCCGGGCACACTGAACGGCGACATCGTGTGGTGCCAGCTCTTCAGCGAGCCGGAGGCCGGTTCCGACCTGGCCTCGCTGCGAACCAAAGCCGTTCGCGCCGAGGGCGGTTGGCGTCTGACCGGTCAGAAGGTGTGGACCTCGGCGGCGCACCGGGCGGACTGGGGGGTCTGTCTGGCTCGCACCAACGCCGATGTGCCCAAACACAAAGGGATCACCTACTTCCTCGTCGACATGAGATCGGCGGGCATCGACATCCGTCCGCTGCGCGAGATCACCGGCGACGACCTGTTCAACGAGGTCTTCTTCGACGAGGTCTTCGTTCCCGACGCGATGGTGGTCGGCCCGGTCGACGACGGCTGGCGCCTGGCCCGCAGCACGCTGGCCAGCGAACGCGTAGCGATGGCTCACGGCACCGCACTGGGCAATCCAATGGAGGATCTGCTGAAAAGCCTCCCCTCCGCCGATGCGGATCCTGCCCTGACCGTCCGGCTGGGCAGGCTGTTGGTGGCCGCCCAGGTCGGTTCCCTGCTCGACCACCGGATCGCGCAACTGGCGGTCGGCGGCAGGGACACCAGCGCGGAAGCCAGCGCGCGCAAACTGATCGGCGTGCGCTACCGGCAGTCCCTCGAGGAGTTCCGGATGGACGTCTCGGCGGGGTCTGGAGTCGTCGGCAACGACGCGGTGCAGAGCTTCCTGAACACCCGATGCCTGTCCATCGCCGGCGGGACCGAGCAGATCCTGCTCACCATGGCCGGCGAGCGACTGCTCGGGTTGCCCCGCTGACCGGGGGTTTGCCCTCGCTGCATCGCCAGCCGCTACTCTTGTGGGAGGGTCGGCGACCCCGTGTCGGCTGGCATACCGGTTTCGGCGGTGTCTGTACGACCGCCGGCTATGGGAGGGACGTATGGCGCGGTTGACGCCGAAGTACGACGAGATGCAGTCGATCTACGACATCTCCAACGAGTTCTTCGAACTGTTCCTCGGTCCCACGATGGGCTACACGTGCGGCTATTTCGAGCGCGACGACATGACGACCGACGAGGCGCAGAACGCGAAATTCGACCTCGCGCTGGGCAAGCTGGGCCTGCAACCGGGAATGACCCTGCTCGACATCGGTTGCGGGTGGGGTGGCGGCATGCAACGGGCAATCGAGAAGTACGACGTCAACGTCATCGGGCTGACCCTCAGCGAACAGCAGCGCGAATACGCCGTGGCCAAGCTCGCGAAGGTTCCCACCAGCCGAAACGTGGAGGTGCGACTGCAGGGCTGGGAGGAGTTCGACGAGAAGGTCGACCGGATCGTCTCGATCGGCGCCTTCGAGCACTTCGGCCACGATCGGTACGACGCTTTCTTCGAGATGGCCTATGAGGCGCTTCCCGACGACGGCGCGATGCTGCTGCACACGATCACCGCGGTGAACATGGCCGACGGCAAGGAACTCGGCCTGAAGATGACCTTCGAGTTGGCCAGGTTCGCCAAGTTCATCATGACCGAGATCTTTCCCGGCGGCCGGCTCCCGTCAGTGCCGATGGTGGTCGACAAAGCCACCGCGGCCGGCTTCGAGGTGACCCGGGTCCACCAGATCGGACCGCACTACGTCAAGACCCTGCAGGGGTGGGCCGCGGCGCTGGAGGCCCACCGGGAGGAGGCGATCGCGGTGCAGTCCGAGGAGGTCTACGACCGCTACGACAAGTACCTCAACGGCTGCGTCCGCCTTTTCCGTGAGGGCTATACCAACCTCGGCCAGTTCACTCTGCAGAAGTCTCCCGCGAATATTCAGTCGTCGTAGCTGACCTCGACCTCGTCGGACCGCGGAAGCGACTGGCACGCCAGGATCAGCCCATCGGCGAGGTCGTCGGCCTCGAGGACGTCGTTGGCCTCCATCTCGACCTCGCCGGTGATCCTGGTCACCGCGCACGCCCCGCAATGCCCCTCCCGGCAGGAGTGCGGAGCGTCGATTCCCTGGGCGAGCAGCACGTCGAGCAGTTTTTCCCCGCGCGGCCAGACCACGGTGTGGGTTTTGCCGTCGAGGTGCACCACGGCGGTTGCCGGCGGGTCGGCGTTGGCCACGAAGCGACCGATCCTCTCAGTAACTAGAACAGGTTACAGAAATGACAAACCGATGAACTAGCAGGTACGCGCTTGCCTTTCTCGACACAAATCGTAACGTGTTCTAGTCTGAACCGCAGTACCGTGACCCGGGAGGAACGCCGTGACGTCCATCCAGCAGCGCGACGCTCAGACCGTCCTGGCCGCCATCGACGACCTGCTGCCGCGGCTTGCCGAACGCGCCCCGCACGCCGAGGAGTTGCGTCGTCTGCCCGCGGAGAACATCGCCGATCTCGACGAGGCCGGTTTCTTCAAGATGCTCCAACCCGAGCAGTGGGGCGGTCTGCAGTGCGATCCCACGCTGTTCTTCGAGGCGGTCCGCCGGATCGCCAGCGCCTGCGGATCGACCGGGTGGGCCGGTGGCATCCTCGGGGTGCACAACTGGCATCTGGCGCAATTCGACCAGCGGGCCCAGGAGGACGTCTGGGCTGACGACCCCACCGTCCGGGTCTCCTCCTCCTACGCCCCGATGGGCGCCGGAACGGTCGTCGAGGGCGGGTACCTGGTCAACGGGACCTGGCTGTGGTCCTCGGGATGTGACCACGCCAGTTGGACCTTCGTCGGCGGCCCGGTCATCAAGGACGGGCGGCCGGTTGATTTCGGCAGCTTCCTGATGCCGCTGGGCGACTACCAGATCCGGGACGATTGGAACGTGGTGGGCCTCAAGGGGACCGGCAGCAACACGTTGGTGGTCAAGGACGTCTTCGTCCCGCGTCACCGGTTCCTGTCCTACGGCGCGATGAACGACGGGAGTGCCGGCGGGTTGAAGCTCAACACCGCGCCGGTGTACCGGATGCCCTGGGGAACGATGCATCCCACCACCATCTCGAGCCCGATCGTGGGGATGGCCTACGGCGCCTACGCCGCGCACGTCGAACACCAGGGCAAGCGGGTCCGGGCCGCGTTCGCCGGGGAGAAGGCCAAGGACGACCCGTTCGCCAAAGTCCGCATCGCCGAAGCTGCCAGCGATATTGACGCGGCGTGGCGGCAGCTGAGCGGGAACCTTGCCGAAGAGTACGCGCTGCTCTGTGCGGGCGAGGAGGTCCCGATGGAACTGCGAGCCCGGGCCCGGCGCGACCAGGTGCGCGCCACCGGCCGCGCGATCGCCTCCATCGACCGGCTCTTCGAGGCCGCCGGTGCGACCGCTCTGAACAACGACCAAGCACTGCAACGATTCTGGCGTGACGCGCACGCCGGCCGGGTTCACGCGGCCAATGACGCCGAGCGTGCCTATGTGATGTACGGCAACCACGAGTTCGGTCTGCCCATCGGCGACACGATGGTCTGAGGCTGTCGGCCCGATGACGTCCTTCATCCGCGAAGCGGAGTCGCAGCAGGAAATCACCTTCGATTCGACGTCCCGGTTCGCCGACGTACGCGCCGGCGAACGCGACATGCGCCTGCACTACCACGAGGCCGGCGAGGGTGGTGACCAGACGGTGGTGCTGCTGCACGGCGGCGGGCCCGGAGCGTCGAGCTGGTCGAACTTCGGACGCAACATCGCCGTGCTGGCCAGGCGGTTCCACGTGATCGCCGTCGACCAACCGGGGTACGGCCTGTCTGACAAGCACACCGAACACGAGCAGTACAACCGCTACAGTTCGTCAGCCCTGCTGGGGCTGTTCGAAAACCTCGGAATCGGCCGGGCGGCGCTGGTGGGTAACTCACTGGGTGGTGGGACCGCGGTGCGTTTCGCCCTGGACAATCCCGACCGTGCCGGGCGGCTGGTGCTGATGGGGCCCGGAGGTCTGTCGGTCAACCTGTTCGCCCCGGACCCCACCGAGGGAGTCAAGCTGCTGGGGAGGTTCACCGCCGCGCCGACCCGAGAGAACATGGAACGTTTCCTGCGGATCATGGTCTACGACCAGAAGCTCATCACCCAGGAACTTGTTGACGAGCGTTTCGCGATAGCCAGCACCCCGGAGTCGCTGGCCGCGGCCAGAGCGATGGGAAAGTCCTTCGCCGGCGCGGACTTCGAACTCGGCATGATGTGGCGCGAGGTCTACAAGCTGCGGCAGCGGGTTTTGCTGATCTGGGGGCGTGAGGACAGGGTCAACCCGCTCGACGGGGCCCTGCTGGCGCTCAAGCAGATCCCCCGCGTTCAGCTGCACGTCTTCGGCCAATGCGGGCACTGGGCTCAGCTGGAAAAGTTCGATGAGTTCAACCGCCTGACCATCGACTTCCTCGGAGACACTGGATGATCCGCTCGCTGGGGTACTTACGGATCGAGGCCACCGACATCGGCGCCTGGCGCGAATACGCGCTGAAGGTGCTCGGAATGGTCGAGGGCAAGGGCTCCTCCGCCGGGGCGCTGTATCTGAGGATGGACGATTTCCCGGCGCGTTTGGTCATCGTCCCCGGCGAGCACGACCGGCTCTCGGAGTCGGGCTGGGAATGCGCGAACGCCGCCGGTCTGCAACAGGTGCGCGACGCACTCGACGTGGAAGGGGTGCCCTACAAGGAAGGGACCGCCGCGCAGCTGGCCGATCGCCGGGTCGACGAGATGATCTGCTTTTCGGATCCGTCCGGTAACCGGCTGGAAGTCTTCTGCGGTGCGGCCCTCGAGCACCGCCGGGTGGTGAGCCCGTACGGGCACCGGTTCGTCACCGGCGAACAGGGTCTGGGTCATGTCGTGCTGTCGACCCGCGATGACGCCGAAGCGCTGCACTTCTACCGCGACGTGCTCGGATTCAGCCTGCGCGACTCAATGCGACTGCCGCCGCAGCTGGTCGGCAGGCCCGCCGACGGTCCCCCGGCGTGGCTGCGTTTCTTCGGCTGCAACCCGCGCCACCACAGCCTGGCCTTCCTGCCGATGCCCACCCCCAGCGGGATCGTCCACCTGATGATGGAGGTCGAGAACAGCGACGACGTCGGACTGTGCCTGGATCGGGCCCTGCGCCGGAAGGTGCCGATGTCTGCCACCCTGGGCCGGCACGTCAACGACAAGATGCTGTCGTTCTACATGAAGACCCCCGGTGGTTTCGACGTCGAGTTCGGTTGCGAGGGAATGCAAGTCGAGGATGCGGACTGGATAGCGCGGGAGAGCACCGCCGTCAGTCTGTGGGGCCACGACTTCTCTGTCGGCGCACGCCCGGACTAGGCCCGGCCATGACGGCTGAGCCCATCGACTCCCGAGTGTTCCGGCAGGTGCTGGGGCAGTTCGCCACCGGTATCACCATCATCACCACCTCGAACGACGATGTGCCGAGCGGGTTCGCCTGCCAGTCCTTCGCCGCACTGTCGCTGGATCCGCCCCTGGTGCTCTTCTGTCCGACCAAGGTCTCCCGATCCTGGCAGGCGATCGAGGCGTCGGGCCGTTTCTGCGTCAACATACTGGCCGAGGGCCAGCGCGAGACCTGCGCGCGGTTCGGTTCCCGGGAGCCGGACAAGTTCGCCGGGATCGACTGGAGCGCCTCACCGCTGGGGTCCCCCGTGATAGCCGGGTCGCTGGCCTTCATCGACTGCACGGTGGATTCGGTACATGACGGCGGTGATCACCACGTCGTCTTCGGCCGGGTCCGGGCTCTGTCGGAGATGCCCACGGTCAAGCCTCGGCCGCTGCTGTTCTACCGCGGCGAGTACACCGGCATCGAGCCCGACAAGAACACTCCCGCCCAGTGGCGCGACGATCTGGAGGCGTTCCTGACCGCCACCTCCCCGGACACCTGGCTTTAGCCGCGCTGGCCGGTGGCGAGGACGATGCCCGTCATCGGTTGAGCCACGGGCCGATCCTGCGAAGAGCCTCGTCGATATCCCCGGCAGGGCCCGCGAAGGAGAATCGCACGAACGAACCGCCCCGCCGGGTGTCGAAGTCGACGCCGGGTGCGATCGCCACCCCGGTCTCCGCCAGCAGCGAGGCGCAGAACGACAGTGAGTCGGCCGTGAAGTCGGAGACGTCGGCATAGACGTAGAACGCGCCGTCGACCGGCGCGAGCCGGGTGATTCCGACCTCAGGCAACCCTGACAGCAGCGCGTCCCGGTTCGCCGCGTAGTCGTGCAGATGGCCCTCCAGTTCGGCCACCGCGTCGGCGGCGAACGCCGACAGGGCCGCGTACTGCGGCAGCACCGGGGGACAGATCGAGAAGTTGCCCGTCAGGCGGTCGACCGCTCGAAGCAAGTCCCGCGGCACGAGGAGCCAGCCGAGTCGCCAGCCGGTCATCGCGAAATACTTCGAAAAGCTGTTGACCACAACGGCATTACGTGATGTCTCCCACGCGCACGCCGTCTCCGGAGCTCCCGGGTAGACCAGTCCGTGATAGACCTCATCGCTGATCAGCCGCACGCCGCCGGCATCGCACCACCGCGCGATCGAGGCGAGTTCGTCGGCGTCGATGACCGTACCGGTCGGGTTTGCCGGGCTGGCCACGATGACCCCGTCGACCGGGTGGTCCAGAGCCTCCAGCATCTCCACCGTCGGTTGGAACCGGGTCTGCGGCCCACATTCGAGCTCGACCACCTCACAGCCCAGCGTGGTCAGGATGTTGCGGTAGCACGGGTATCCGGGGGTGGCGAGGGCCACCCGGTCACCGACGTCGAAGCAGGCGAGGAAGGCCAGCAGAAACCCTCCGGAGGATCCGGTGGTGAGCACGACGTCGTCCACCCCGATGTCGATCCCGTACTTGGTCCCGTGCCAGCGGGCGATCTCTTGGCGCAGTTCGGGAATCCCGAGCGCGACGGTGTAGCCCAGCGAGGTCTCCGCCAGTGCCTGGGCCGCAGCGGCCCGGACCGGCCCGGGGGCCCGCGCGCTGGGCTGTCCCGCGGACAGGTTCACCAGGTCGCCGTGGGTCTGCTGACGGCGCGCGGCGGCCAGCCAGACGTCCATCACATGGAAAGGCGGGATGCCGGCCCGCGCAGCGACGTGATGGTCCACCGAATCAGGCTAGAACACTTCGGATTCGAGTCGGCGCAGTTGGTCGCTCAACGGACCGAGGAGGCGCAGGCTGCTGTGGGCCCGCTTGAAGTACAGGTGCATGTCGTGCTCCCAGGTGATCGCGATGCCGCCGTGCATCTGGATCGCCTCAGCGGCGACTGCGCAGAACGACTCGCCGGCAGCCAGGCGGGCACGCGCTGCAGAGGTGGGGCCGGGCTGTGCGATCGCTTCGCCGACCACCGCCCTGGCCGTCTGCACCGCCACGTACATGTCGGCCATCCGGTGCTTGAGAGCCTGGAAACCGCCGATCGGCCGGCCGAACTGAACCCGCTGCTTGGTGTATTCGACGGTGAGTTCCAGACAGCGCGCCGCGGCGCCGACCTGCTCGGCGGCCATCAGGATCGCCGCGCTGTCGCCGATGCCGGGGTCGGTGCCGATAACGGTGACACCGCCCGGCTCCAGGCGGGCCAGCCGGCGGGTCGGGTCCAGCGAGACCAGCGGTTCGGCGCTGAACTCGTCCCAGCGCAACAGTCGGGAGTCCTCGACGGCGAGGACCACCTCGGCGATGTCTCCGTTGACCACGAGGTCCCGGTCGAACACCACCGCACCGACCGCCGCCCCCGAAGCAAGCCGCTCCAGCGCCTCCCGGTCCGGCTGATCGGCACCCAGGAGCGCAAGCTCGGCCAGTGTGGTGCCCAGCAAGGGGGTGGGAACCAGGCCGCGGGCGAGTTCCTCCAACACCGTCGCAGCGTCGGCGAGTTCCCCACCGGCCCCGCCGAACTCCTCGGGGACCACCAGGGCTGCCGCGCCCACCTGGTCGCACAGCATGGACCAGAGCCGCCGGTCATAGCCACACTCGGAATCCATGGCCTGGCGCACCGACTCGGGTGGAGCGTGCCTATCGATCAGCGCGGCAACCGTCTGGCGCAGCAGCGCCCTTTCCTCGCTCACAGCGTTGCCCCCAGTGCTTCCAGGACCCGGCGACGGTGACTGACCGGGTCACCCCAGGCCGATTGAAGCGCCTGAACCCGCAGCAGCCAGTGCGACAGGTCGTGCTCAGCGGTGTAGCCGATCGCGCCGTGGACCTGCAGCGCGGCGCGCGCGGCGAGCAGTGCCGCGTCGGACGCCGCAGCCTTGGCGGCGCTCACGTCGCGTGCGGTGTCCGGGGATCGGGCGGCCAGCGCCAGAGCTGCCCCGTAGACCAGTGGGCGGGCCAGTTCCAGCGCGATGTGCACGTCGGCCAGCTTGTGCTTGATCGCCTGGTAGCTGCCGATGATCCGGCCGAACTGACTACGTTGTTTGGCGTAGTCCACTGACCGGTCCAGCATCGCCTGGCCGGCGCCGACCAGTTGTGCGGCGGTGGCCAGCGCCCCGAACTCGTAGGCCAGCGCGACCTCGGCCGGACGCCACGGGCCGGTCCCGGTCAGATCGAACAGCGAACGTGTCGGGTCGACGGAGTCATGCCGGGCCGCGGGGCTGGCCGGGCCGACCTTCCCGTCGCGGGCCAGCAGCACCAGACCGGCGAAGTCGGCGTTGACGGCGCGGGGGACGCCCGGCGGAATCGCGACCGAGGCGATGAGCTGACCGCCGGCCAGGGCGGCGGCTCTTTCGTCGTCGGCGAGCAGAACCGGTGCCACTGCCACCGATTCGGTCACCGGCCCGGGAACGCACCAGCGGCCGAGCGTCTCGCAGGCCACCACCAGATCGACGGGGTGGGCCGCGAGCCCGTCGAACTTCTCGGGCACCAGCAGTGCGCTCACACCCAGTTCGCTCAGCCTCTTCCACACGGCGCGGCCCGGCCCGGTGTCACCCTCGGCCCAGGCGCGCAGGGCACCGGGAACGTCGGCCACCCCGAGCGAGGCGTCGATGCTGGCGGCGAAATCCCGCTGCTGGCTGTCCAGGGCGAATCTCACCGCGCACCGTCCTTGGGCAGTCCCAGCAGACGCTCGGCGATGATGTTGCGCTGAACCTCGTTGGTCCCGGCGTAGATCGGGCCACCCAGTGCGAACAGCAGGCCGTCGGTCCACCTACCGGCGAGTTCGCCGCCCGCTCCGGCGATCGAGGCGGCGGTCTGGTGGATGTCGACGTCGAGATCGGACCAGAACACCTTGGTGACCGAGGACTCCGCCCCCAGTTCCCCACCGTCGGCCAGCCGGGTGAGGGTGCCGAAAGTGTGCAGCCGGTAGGCCTGCGCCTTGATCCAGGCGTCGGCCACCGCGTCGGTGAACGCCGGGTCCGCCCCGTGCTGGATCCAGGTTCGCACCAGACGTTCGGCCGGTGCGACGAACCGGGCCGGGCTGCGCAGCGACATCCCGCGCTCATTGCTGGCAGTGCTCATCGCCGCCCGCCAGCCCTCGCCGACGGTCCCTATGACATCGCGGTCTGCGACGAAAACGTCATCCAGGAAGATCTCCCCGAACCCCGTGTGCCCGCCGAGCTGGGCGATCGGCCGCACCGTCACGCCCTCGGCGTCGAGGTCGAACATCAGATAAGTCAGGCCGCGGTGTCGCTGTGCGGCCGGATCGGAACGGAACAGCCCGAAGGCCCGGTCGCCGAACACCGCCCGACTGCTCCAGATCTTCTGGCCGTTGAGCAGCCATCCGCCCTCGGTCCGGGTCGCCGTGGAGCGAAGCGAGGCCAGGTCGCTTCCGGATTCCGGCTCGGACCAGGCCTGGGCCCAGATCTGCTCTCCGCTGGCCATTTTCGGCAGCACGCGATCCAGCTGCTCCTGCGTTCCGTGCGAGAACAGCGTCGGCGCCAGCATCGATGTGCCGTTGGCGCTGGCACGACCGGGCGCCCCGGCGCGAAAGTACTCCTCTTCGAAGACAACCCACTGCAACAGGGTCGCGTCGCGCCCGCCGTAGCGTTCGGGCCACGTGACGACCGAAAGGCGGGCATCGAAGAGCACCCTGTCCCACTCCCGGTGCTGGGCGAATCCCTCTGCGGTGTCATAGGACTCGGTCGGGAAATACCCGGTGTTGGCTGCGAGGAAATCCCGCACTTCGGATCGGAACTCAAGAGTCTGCGGGTCGAGGTCGAGGTTCATCACACGGGCATCCCCCGCAGCGTGGGCTTGACGACTTTGCCACCGGCGTTGCGCGGCAGCAGGTCGACGAACACCACCGATCTGGGAACCTTGAAATTCGCGATGTGCTCACGGGCATAGGCGATCACGGTGTCACCGTCGAGGTCGGTCCCGGCCCGCCGGACGACGAAGGCCCGGCCGACCTCCCCGAGCCTTTCGTCGGGGACTCCGATCACAGCCACGTCGGCGACCCCGTCCAGGCGTGCCAGTGCCTGCTCCACCTCGGCGGGATAGACATTGAAACCGCCGCAGATGTACATGTCCTTGAGCCGGTCGGTGATGCGGAGGTTTCCGGCGGCGTCGACCGTGCCCACATCGCCGGTGTGCAGCCAGCCGTCGGCGTCGATGGCCTCCGCGGTGGCGCCCGGGTCGTCGAGATAGCCGAGCATCACGTTGGGTCCGCGCAGCAGCACCTCCCCGACAGCGGTGTCCGGCCCACCGTCGATCCGCAGTTCGAAGCCTGCGATCGGCCGGCCGCAGGTGGTGGCGACGGTGACCGGGTCGTCCTCGGGGCGGCACATGGTGCCGAACCCGCCGCCCTCGGTCAGGCCGTAGGCGGTCAGCACGATGTCGAAGTCGAGTTCGCTCTGCATCCGTTCGATCAGCACCACCGGCACGGTGGCGGCGCCGGTCACCGCGAACCGCAGCGTGCTCAGGTCGTAGTCCGGACGCGCCGGGTGGTCGAGCAGGGTCTGATAGATCGTCGGGGGTCCCGGCAGCACCGTGATCCGGTTTTCCTCGACGGCACGCATGGCCTCTTCGGGATCGAAGGTCAACTGCGGGACGAGGGTGGCCCCGGTCTGCAGGCACGCCAGGATCCCGGCCTTGTAGCCGAAGTTGTGGAAGAACGGGTTGATGCACAGGTACCGGTCGGCGCTGGTGAGCTGACCGCATTCGGCCCACGCCGCCGGACCGGAGAGGCTCTGGTGGTGGGAGCACACCACCCCCTTACTGCGTCCGGTGGTCCCCGAGGTGAACAGGATGTCCGAGACGTCCTCGGGGCGCACTGCCGCCGCGCGGGCGTCGATCTCGGAGAACGGCACCTGCGGGCCGGCCATGAACTGCGCCCAGGTCCCGTCCGGTTCGGTGACCGGGACACGCACGATATGGCGCAGGTCGGGCAGTGCGGCCCGGTTCAGTTCGGCAGCGCGGTCGGCTCCCAGGAAACGTCCCATGCTGATCAGCAGCGGCGCCCGGGTCCGGGCCAGGATGTCGGTGGCCTCATCGGCGGTGTAGCGGGTGTTCACCGGCACCACGACGGCGCCGGCGTAGTGGGCCGCCAGGCACGCCACCACCCAGTGCCAGGTGTTGGGCGACCACAGCGCAACCCGGTCGCCGGGTGCGATCCCCACACCGGCCATGGCGGCGGCCGCCCTGCGCACCTCGTCGCGCAGCTCAGCGAAGGTGAACGTCCGCTCCGGGGTGACCAGGGCCCGGTGGTCGGCGAAATCAAGTGCCATCCGGTCCAGCACCGCCGGTGTCGTCAACCGGTGCCCGGTGGCCATCGGCTGCTCCCGTCGCCCGACCTAACAAAGCAAGTGCTTGGTAGGTTAGCCTACAGGGGTGATCACGGTCGAGGAGTTCCGGGCGGAGGTCCGGGAGTGGCTGGCGGTCAACCTGGTCGGGGAGTACGCGGCGCTCAAGGGTCTCGGCGGCCCCGGCCGCGAGCATGAGGCGTTCGCCGAACGACTCGCCTGGAACCGTCATCTCGCCGCCGCCGGCCTGACGTGTCTGGGCTGGCCCGCCGAGCACGGCGGCCGCGGCCTCACAGTCGCCCACCGGGTCGCCTTCTACGAGGAGTACGCCCGCGCCGACGCCCCCGACAAGGTCAATCACCTCGGTGAGGAACTGGTCGGCCCGACCCTGATCAGCTACGGAACACCCGAGCAGCAGCGCCGCTTCCTGCCGGCGATCCGCGACGTCACCGAATTGTGGTGTCAGGGCTACTCAGAGCCGGGGGCGGGCAGCGACCTGGCCGCGGTGTCGACCTCGGCCGAATTGCGCGGCGGCCAGTGGTTCATCAACGGCCAGAAGGTGTGGACCTCGCTGGCGCACTGGGCCCAGTGGTGTTTCGTGCTGGCGCGGTCGGAGAAGGGGTCCCGGCGTCACAGCGGCCTCTCCTATCTGCTGGTACCGCTGGACCAGCCGGGTGTGGAGATCCGTCCGATCATCCAGCTCACCGGGGACTCGGAGTTCAACGAGGTGTTCTTCACCGACGCCCGCACCGACGCCGACCTCGTGGTAGGGGAGCCGGGCGACGGATGGAAGGTTGCGATGGGCACCCTGATGTTCGAGCGCGGTGTCTCCACACTCGGCCAGCAGATCCGTTACGCACGTGAGCTTTCCGGACTGGTGGAGCTCGCCAAGAAGTCCGGCGCGGCCGACGACCCGCTGATCCGGGAACGGCTCACCCGCGCCTGGGCGGGCCTGCAGGCGATGCGATCGTTCGCCATGGCCACCATGGACGAAGAGCGGCCGGGGCAAGACAGCGTGTCAAAGCTGCTGTGGGCCAACTGGCATCGCGACCTCGGTGAGCTGGCCATGGCGATCCGTGGCAGAGACGGGCTGGTGTTGGCGGACGGCGAATTCGACGAATGGCAGCGGCTGTTCCTGTTCTCCCGGGCCGACACCATCTACGGCGGTTCCAACGAGATTCAGCGCAACATCATCGCCGAGAGGGTGCTCGGCCTGCCGCGGGAGGAGCGCGGAGCATGACGTCGCTGCGCTCGCCCGGCCCCGAGATACCCGGTCACGGACTGCTGACCGGAAAGGTCGTCGTCGTCACGGCGGCGGCCGGAACCGGTATCGGCTCGGCGACCGCGCGGCGGGCCCTCGCCGAGGGTGCCTCGGTGATGGTCTCCGACCACCATGAGCGACGTCTCCTTGCGACCCGTGACGAACTGGCTGCGCTGGACCTCGGCCCGGTGGAGAGCGTGGTGTGCGACGTCACCTCCACCGCCCAGGTCGATGCGATGATCGCCTCGACCACCGCCCGGATGGGCAGGCTGGACGTCTTGGTCAACAATGCCGGGCTCGGTGGGCAGACACCCGTGATCGACATGACCGATGAGGAGTGGGACCGGGTCATCGACGTCACGCTGACATCGGTGATGCGAACGACCCGGGCGGCGCTGCGTTACTTCCGCGAGGCCGGCCACGGCGGAGTGATCGTCAACAACGCCAGTGTGCTGGGCTGGCGTGCCCAGCACTCCCAGGCCCACTACGCTGCGGCAAAGGCGGGCGTGATGGCACTGACCCGGTGCAGCGCAGTCGAAGCCGTCGACTACGGGGTCCGGATCAACGCCGTGTCCCCCAGTATTGCCCGGCACCGGTTCCTGGAGAAGACCAGCTCTGCCGAGCTACTCGACCGGCTCTCCGAGCGGGAGGCGTTCGGCAGGGCGGCCGAGCCCTGGGAGGTCGCCGCCACCATCGCCTTCCTGGCCAGCGACTACTCCGGCTACCTCACCGGAGAGGTGCTGTCAGTCTCGAGCCAGCATCCATGACCAGCGCCCAGCCGGCCGGCCGTCGCGCCGAGTTGCTCGATCTCGCGGCGGCGATGTTCGCCGAACGCGGGTTGCGGGCCACCACGGTCCGCGATATCGCCGACGCGGCCGGCATCCTCTCCGGCAGCCTCTACCACCACTTCTCCTCCAAGGAGGAGATGGTCGACGAGGTGCTCAGCGGATTCCTGGACTGGCTCTTCGAGCGTTACCAGCAGATCATCGACACCGAGCCCAACCCGCTGGAACGGTTCAAGGGCTTGTTCATGGCGTCGTTCGACGCGATCGAGCACCACCACTCCGAGGTGGTCATCTATCAGGACGAGGCCAAACGGCTGTCGGGACAGCAGCGTTTCGGCTACATCGACGAACTCAACCGGCGGCAGCGGCGGATGTGGGTCGACGTCCTCAACCAGGGCATCCAGCAGGGCTACTTCCGGTCCGACATCGACGTCGACGTGGTGTACCGCTTCATCCGGGACACCACCTGGGTGTCGGTGCGCTGGTATCGACCCGGCGGTGCGCTCACCGCCGAACAGGTCGGTCGGCAGTATTTGGCCGTCGTGCTGGGCGGTATCGCCGGCAGCGCGCAGTGACAAGGGAGAACGACATGGCCCAGCAGGCTTACGTCATCGACGCCGTCCGCACCGCGGTCGGCAAGCGCAACGGTTCGCTCGCGGCGATCCACCCGATCGATCTGGGGGTCTGTGCCTTCCGCGGGATCTTCGACCGCAACGATGTCGATCCGGCCGCCGTGGACGACGCCGTCGTCGGATGTGTCGACGCCATCGGAGGTCAGGCCGGCAATATCGGGCGGCTGGCCTGGCTGGCCGCCGGATACCCCGAGGAGGTGCCGGGCGTCACCGTCGACCGCCAGTGCGGGTCGAGCCAGCAGGCGATCTCCTTCGGTGCGCAGGCCATCATGTCCGGCACGGCGGACCTGATCCTGGCCGGCGGCATGCAGAACATGAGCCAGATCCCGATCTCCTCGGCGATGACCGTCGGCAGGGAGTTCGGCTTCAGCACTCCGACCGCGGAATCCAGCAACTGGCTGGCCCGGTACGGCGACCAGGAGATCTCCCAGTTCCGCGGCGCGGAGATGATCGCGCAGCGTTGGGATATCTCCCGGGAGGACATGGAGCGTTTCGCGCTGGCCAGCCACCAGCGCGCGATCGCCGCGATCGGCGGTGGGCACTTCGACCGTGAAATCATCGCTGTCGACGGGTTTTCCGTCGACGAAACCCCGCGTCAGACCTCGTTGGAAAAGATGGCCACTCTGCCCACGCTCAGCGAAGGCGGCCGGATGACCGCAGCGGTCGCCAGCCAGATCTCCGACGGCGCCAGTGCCGTCCTGCTGGCCTCCCCACGCGCGGTCGACGACCACGGGCTTACCCCGCGCGCCCGCATCCACCACATCAGCTGCCGGGGAGCGGATCCGGTGCTGATGCTGACCGGTCCGATCCCGGCGACCCGCTACGCGCTGGAGAAGACCGGTCTGTCCATCGACGACATCGACGTGGTCGAGATCAACGAGGCCTTCGCCCCGGTGGTGCTGGCCTGGATCAAGGAACTCGGCGCCGATCCGGCCAGGGTCAACCCCAACGGGGGCGCCATCGCGCTGGGGCACCCGTTGGGCGCGACCGGCGCCAAGTTGTTCGCCACCATGCTCAACGAACTCGAGCGCACCGGCGGACGCTACGGGCTGCAAACCATGTGCGAGGGCGGTGGCACCGCTAACGTGACGATCATCGAGCGGTTATAGGGGGGCAGCGGATGACGCGCACGGTGGTGCGGCCCGCGTTGGCCCTGCTAGCGACGGTCTTCACCGTGGCGGCCACCATCGTGGTCTCCGTCGCCACCGCAGTCACCACGATGATCGCCGCGGCGGTGGCCCTCACCGCGACGGCGCTGATCGTCCCGGGAACCGGGGTGCCCAACCCCGAGTCGGTCCCCGGATACCTGGGCAACGCCGTCGACTACTACATCGCACCGACCACCGAGTCCTGCGCGATCGACTGCGTTCCGGCGCCGGTGCCCTACACCGCACAGTTCTGGCCGTTCCCGTGGAATGGCTGGGGCGGTCTGACCGGCGCCAAACTCGACGAGTCGGTGGCCAGTGGGCTGACCCGGTTGACCAGCGACCTCGTCGGCACCTACCGGCCCGGACCGGACAGCCCGGTGGTGATCTTCGGCTTCTCCCAGGGTGCGACGGTGGCGAGTCGTCAGAAGGCGCTGCTCAGCGACCTCGCCCCCGAGGACCAGGCCGACATCGACTTCGTCCTGATCGGCAACCCCAATCGCCCCAACGGTGGTCTCTTCGAACGTCTGGCCGCATTCGGTACGGTACCGATCCTGGACGCCACCTTCGGGATGCCGACCCCCACCGACACCGCCATGTCCACCGTCGACATCGCGTTCCAGTACGACGGTGTCGCCGACTTCCCGCTGTATCCGCTGAACCTGCTCGCCTCGCTCAATGCCGCCGCAGGCTTCTGGTACACCCACGGCAGCTACCTGTCACCCAACTCGCGCAACCCCGACGAACTGCCCAACGGCCTGACCCCCGGGGAACTCGCCGCGGCGATCGCAGACCCCGCCAACCAGCAGCGCCTTTCCGGGAGCGACACTGTCTACGTTCTGATTCCGACCCCCGATCTGCCTCTGCTGCAACCACTCCGCGAATTCGGCGCTTTCACCGGAACCGAGTTCCTGACCGCGCCCCTGACTGCACTCGTCGAGCCCGCGTTGCGTGTGCTCATCGAGACCGGGTACGACCGCTCCCTTGCTTACGGCCAGCCGGCACCGTTCCGCTTGCTGGCACCGGTGGATCCCATCGCTGTGACCGCCGAACTGGTCGGGGCTATCGGCCAGGGCGTCCGCGACGCTCTGGAGGTGATCGGCGATCAAGCGCAGTCCCCGTCGCCGGTCACCGCCGGCGAAGCGCCTGCGGCGGCGCTGTCGGTCAGTCCGCCGTCGCGGCCGCCGAACAACCCGCGCCGAATCGCCTCGAGGTCGGTGGGTGCGGTGCCATCGCCCACCAGCAGGGTCTTGGGCGAGGCCCAACCGGCCGTCGCGCCGGCTACGACGCGGAGATCCGCAGCCTCAGAAAGCGCCGCACCCCAACCCGCTCGAAAGTCCGTCGGCGTTCGTGAGGCAGCAGCGGCAGCGCCTGCGTCGCGTCGATGATCTCCGGTTCAGTCACCGGATAGGTCTCGCCGTTGGCGACCACGCTGGCCCGCCCCGCGGTCAGGACGTTGCGCGCCCAGTCAACCTGGGTTCCGTAGGGCAGCGGGATGACGAACCGGTCGTCCACCCGATCGGCCACCACCGGGGTGCGATACCGCCGCCCGGAGCGACGGCCGGTGTGCTCGATCACCGAGGCGTACCAGTGCCGCCGGCCGGCCAACCTGAGCATGAGCGGATTGAGCAGGTATTTGTTCGAGGTCCGGATCAGTGAGCGAAACGGCTGTGGCCAACCCTCCGGCGCAAGTCCCATAGGCCCAACGTACCCACTAGTCGATCAGGCTATTCGCCGCCTGCAGGTGCTTGATCGCCTCGCTGACGATGCCCTCGATGAGCTGTGCGCACGACGGAAGATCGTCGATGATCCCGGCGACCTGACCCGAGGCGAGCACCCCGGCGTCGGTCTGCCCGT
>CAYURT010000038.1:0-35109 GCA_964447215.1 uncultured Mycobacterium sp. | reverse complement strand
GTCAGGCCAGTTCGATGAGGCCGGCGTAATCCTCCGACCAGTGGTCCTCGGTGCCGTCGGGCAGTAGCACCACCCGCTGAGGTTCGAGCGCCTCGGCGGCACCCGGGTCGTGGGTGACCAGCACCACCGCGCCGACGTAGCTGCGCAGCGCGTCGAGAACCTGCTCCCGGGATGCGGGATCCAGGTTGTTGGTGGGCTCGTCGAGCAGCAGCACGTTGGCCGTCGAGGCCACCAGACCGGCCAGCGCCAGCCGGGTCTTCTCCCCGCCTGACAGCGTCCCGGCCGGCTGGTCGAGCTGCGGGCCGCTGAACATGAAGGCGCCCAGCAGTCCCCGCAGATCCTGCTCACCGGTATCGGGTGCGGCGTGGCGGATGTTCTCCCACACAGTCGCGTTGTTGTCCAGGGTGTCGTGCTCCTGGGCGAAGTAGCCGATCTTGAGGCCGTGGCCCGGTTCGATCGCACCGGCGTCGGGGACTTCGGCCCCCGCCAGAACGCGAAGGAGGGTGGTCTTGCCCGCGCCGTTGAGGCCCAGCACCACCACCCGCGACCCACGGTCGATCGCGAGGTCGACGCCGGTGAATACCTCCAGCGAGCCGTAGTTCTTGGTCAGGCCCTTGGCCATCAGCGGGGTCTTCCCGCACGGGGCCGGTGTCGGGAAGCGAATCCTGGCGACCTTGTCGGCGACCCGCTCCGCGTCGAGTTCAGCGATCATCCGTTCGGCGCGACGCAGCATGTTTTGTGCGGCAACGGCTTTGGTGGCCTTCGCTCCGAGCTTGGCGGCCTGGGCACGCAGGGCCGAGGCTTTCTTCTCGGCGTTGACCCGTTCACGGCGGCGGCGCTGCTCGTCGGTGGCGCGGGCGTCGAGATATTTCTGCCAGCCCATGTTGTAGACGTCGGCTTCGCCGCGCACGGCGTCGAGGAACCACACCCGGTTGACGACATCGGCGAGCAGATCGACGTCGTGGCTGATGATCACCAGGCCGCCGCTGTAGACCTTGAGGAAATCACGCAGCCAGCCGATGGAGTCGGCGTCGAGGTGGTTGGTCGGCTCGTCGAGCAGCAGCGTCGTATCCGTACCGGCGCCACTCTCGCTGGCCGCGAAAAGGATCCGGGCCAACTCGACGCGGCGGCGCTGCCCTCCGGAGAGCGTCCGCAATGACTGGGTCAACACCCGTTCCGGAAGCCCGAGGCTGGCGCAGATCCTGCCCGCCTCACTCTCGGCGGCGTAGCCACCGAGGGCCGCGAATCGCTCCTCGAGTTGGCCGTAGCGGCGTACCGCCCGGTCCCGCTCGGACTCGTCGACCACCTCCGACATCAGCACCTGCTGCTTCTCCAGATCGGCGAGCAGGGTGTCCAGCCCGCGGGCCGACAGCACCCGGTCCCGGGCCAGGACGTCGAGGTCGCCCTCGCGAGGGTCCTGGGGCAGGTAGCCGACTTCCCCACTGCGGGTAACGGCGCCCGCGTAGGGTTCTCCCTCCCCGGCCAGGATCCGCATGGTGGTGGTCTTGCCGGCGCCGTTGCGCCCGACCAGGCCGATCCGGTCACCGGGCTGAATCCGCAGCGCCGGGCCCTCGGCGAGCAGCAGGGTGCGTGCCCCGGCGCGGACCTCGAGGTCCGTTGCGGTGATCACGCTGGGATTCTCCTGCTCACGGCGTTACTTGTCATCGGTGAAGATCGGGTCACGCCCCTCGGCGCGTGCGGCAACCGCTTCCTCGAAGTTCGCGGTGAGCAGGCGCAGGTAGAGCTGCCCGAGGCCCTCGGCCTGCATGTGCCCCTCCAGGGTACTTGCGTCCAGCCCGCTCCACAGCGTGCGCTTCGTCAACTCCACACCCGGGCGGGAGAACCCGGCGATCCGGGTCGCCATCTGGTAGCAGTCCTCGAGCAGATCAGCGGCCGGAACCGCGCGCGACACCAGGCCGATGCGGGCCGCCTCGGCGGCATCGACGTCACGTCCGGTGAGCATCAGCTCGAAAGCCCGGGAGGTGCCGATCGCCCGTGGCAGCAGATAGGACAGACCCAGTTCACTGGCGGTCAGCCCATTGTTGATACCGGCCGCCCGGAAATAGGCCCCGTCGGCGGCGACCCGGATATCGGCCGCCAGCGCCAGACACAGCCCACCTCCGATCGCCGCACCGTTGACCGCGGCGATGATCGGCTGGTGCATCCGCCGCATGGCCAGGATCACCTCGTCGAGGATCTCCATCGAGCGCAGGGCGTAGGCGGGCCGGGTCAGCCCCTCGACGTGCGGCACCACGCCGGCCGACCTGTGGTCGGCCCCCGACGAGAAGCCGCGACCCGACCCGGTGAGCACCACCACCCGCACGTCGTTGTCGTGATTGAGCTCCACGATGGCGTCGCGCAGCGGGATCATCACGTCAAAGGCCATCGAATTCATCCGCTCCGGCCGGTTGAGGGTGACCAGCGCCACCCGCGGCCGCGGGCGTTCGACGAGGACGAATCCGGTGTCGCTCACCGTTGCACGCTATCGCGTGCCGCGCTCACAGATCGGTGGTCGGCGGCTGCTCGGCGGCGGCGGCTTCCAGGTCCAGCTCGCGCACCTGCTTGATCAGGTCCTCCAACGCCACCGGGGGAAGCGCTCCGGCGCCGTTGAAGACCAGGTGCCCCTTCTTGAACGCCATGAGGGTGGGAATGGCACGGATCTCGGCCGCCGCGGCGAGCTGTTCCTCAGCCTCGGTGTCGACCTTGCCGAAAACGATGTCGGGGTGCTTCTCCGACGTGGCGGAGAATGTGGGGGCGAAAGTACGGCAGGGACCACACCAGGAGGCCCAGAAGTCGACCAGCACGATCTCGTTGGCGGCGATGGTCTCGTTGAAGTTCTCTGCGGTCAGATCCTGAGTAGCCATGTCTGGGCCAACACCGGGAACGCCGGGGGTGTTCCCGATCAGACCGTGAAGCCCAGAGCGCGCAGCTGCTCGCGGCCGTCGTCGGTGATCTTGTCGGGGCCCCACGGCGGGTTCCACACCCAGTTGATCCGGACATCCTTGACCAGTCCTGAGCCCACCAGGGCGGCGTGGGTCTGGTCCTCGATCACGTCGGTGAGCGGACAGGCCGCCGAGGTCAGGGTCATGTCGATCACGGCGACCGGCCCGGGGTCCTCCTGGGCCACGTCGAGCCCGTAAACCAGACCGAGGTCGACGACGTTGATCCCGAGCTCGGGGTCCACGACGTCGCGCATCGCCTCCTCGAGATCGGCGATCTGCTCGTCGGAGAGGGAACTGCTCATCGGTGCTCCTTGACGTCGGTGGTAGCCGCGCGCGTCTCAGCCAGCGCCGCCTTGAACGCCAGCCAGCCGAGCAGCGCGCATTTGACCCGGGCCGGGTACTTCGAGACGCCGGCGAACGCCACCCCGTCGCCCAGGATCTCCTCATCGCCCTCGGTGGAACCGCGGGAGGACACCATCTCGACGAATGCCGCGACGGCCTGCAGCGCCGGGCCGACCGCCTGGCCGATCACCTGATCGGTCAGCACCGAGGTGGCGGCCTGGCTGATCGAGCACCCCTGGCCGTCGTAGGACACGTCGGCGATCCTCTCGCCATCCCCCGACAGCGCGACCCGCAAGGTCACCTCGTCCCCGCAGGTCGGGTTGACGTGGTGAACCTCGGCGTCGAACGGCTCCCGAAGCCCTCGGTGGTGCGGGTGCTTGTAGTGGTCCAGGATCACCTCCTGGTACATCTGTTCCAGCCGCATCAGCCGGTTCCCCGCTCGCCGAAGAACTCGATCGCCCGGTGTACACCGCCGATGAGACGGTCGACCTCGTCGAGGGTGTTGTACACGGCGAAGGAGGCCCGGACCGTCGCGGCGATCCCGAATCGCCGGTGCAGTGGGGCCGCGCAGTGGTGACCGACGCGGACGGCCACTCCCTCGTCGTCGAGCACCTGCCCGACGTCGTGGGCGTGCACACCGTCGACGACGAAGGCCACCGGGGAGTCCCGGTACGCCGGGTCCGCCGGTCCGATGATCCGGACCTGCGGAATCCGGGACAGGCCCTCGAGAGCGGCGGCCACCAGGCGGTGCTCGTGGGCCGCCACCACATCCATGCCGATCTCTTTGAGATAGCGCGCCGCCGCGCCCAGTCCGACCACCTGGGAGATCATCTGGGTACCGGCCTCGAACCGCTGCGGCGGGGCGGTGTACGTCGCCGTCTCCATGGTCACCGTCTCGATCATCGAACCGCCGGTCAGGAACGGCGGCAGCGCGGCCAGCAGATCGGCGCGCCCGTAGAGGGCACCGACACCGGTCGGCCCGAGCATCTTGTGACCGGAGAACGCCGCGAAATCCACCTGCAGCGAGGAGAGGTCGACGGGCTGGTGCGGTACCGACTGGCAGGCGTCGAGGACCGTGAGGGCTCCGACCGCCCGGGCACGTCCCACCAGTTCGGCGACCGGACCCCCGGTCCCGGTGACGTTGGAGTGATGGGTGAAGGCGACCACCTTGACCCGCTCGTCCAACGCCAGCGAGTCCAGGTCGATCTGACCGTCGTCGGTGATGCCGTACCAGCGCAGGGTGGCCCCGGTGCGGCGGGCCAGTTCCTGCCACGGGATCAGGTTCGCGTGATGCTCGAGCTCGGTCGTGACGATGACGTCTCCGGGCCCGACCCGGTACGGGGACCGGCTGTCGCCGAGGGTGTAGGAGACCAGGTTGAGCGCCTCGGTCGCGTTCTTGGTGAACACCAGCTCGTCGGGAAGCGCGCCGACGAATGCGGCGATATCGGCCCGGCCCTGCTCGAAGGCGTCGGTGGCCTCCTCCATCAGCTGATGGGCCCCCCGGTGCACGGCTCCGTTGGAGGTGGTCAGGAAGTCGCGTTCGGCGTCGAGAACCTGCAGCGGCTTCTGCGACGTCGCGCCGGAGTCGAGGTAGGCGAGCTGGTGCCCGCTGCGCATGACGCGCTTGAGGATCGGAAAGTCGGCACGAATCCGATCGACGTCGAGTTCTGCACCCGCCGGGGCGGCCATTCGCGCCGCCTAGGTCGCGGCCGCGGCCCGGGTGAACCGCACGTAGCCGTTCTCCTCGAGCTCGTCGGCCAATTCCGGGCCGCCGGACTCGACGATGCGGCCGTCGACGAAGACATGCACGAACTGCGGGTGGATGTAGCGCAGGATGCGGGTGTAGTGGGTGATCAGCAGTACACCGGCGTGCTCGGCCTGAGCGAAGCGGTTGACCCCTTCGCTGACCACGCGCAGGGCGTCGACGTCCAGACCGGAGTCGGTTTCGTCGAGGATGGCGATCTTCGGCTTGAGCAGACCGAGTTGCAGGATCTCGTGGCGCTTCTTCTCACCGCCGGAGAAGCCCTCGTTGACGCTGCGTTCGGCGAACTGCGCGTCGATGTCCAGGTCGGCCATGGCCGCCTTGACCTCTTTGACCCAGTGCCGAAGCTTCGGCGCCTCACCGCGGACCGCGGTCGCGGCGGTCCGCAGGAAGTTCGACATGGACACTCCGGGGACCTCGACCGGGTACTGCATGGCCAGGAAGAGTCCCGCCCGGGCGCGTTCGTCGACGCTCATCTCCAGCACGTCCTCACCGTCGAGGGTGATCGAGCCCTCGGTGACCGTGTACTTGGGGTGCCCCGCGATCGCGTAGGACAACGTCGACTTGCCGGACCCGTTGGGACCCATCACCGCATGGGTCTCCCCCGAGTTCACCGTCAGGTCAACGCCTTTGAGGATCTCCTTCTCGGCGCCCTCGGGCGTGGTGACGCAGACGTGCAGGTCCTTGATTACCAGTGTGCTCATGAGTCGACTCTCGATTCGGTGATGGCCAGTTCTCTTTCGATGGCGTCGGCCAGACGGTCGCGGACCGCGGGCAGGCCGATTTTGGCGATGATCTCGCCGAAGAAGCCCCGTACCACGAGGCGGCGAGCCTGTTCCTCGGGAATTCCGCGGGCTTGCAGGTAGAACAACTGCTCGTCGTCGAACCGCCCGGTCGCGCTGGCGTGGCCGGCGCCGATGATCTCGCCGGTCTCGATCTCCAGGTTGGGCACCGAGTCCGCGCGGGCGCCGTCGGTGAGCACCAGGTTGCGGTTGACCTCGAAGGTGTCGGTACCGGTGGCCTCGGCACGGATCAGCACGTCGCCCACCCATACCGTCCGGGCATCGGACTCCGCGGATTCCGGGTCGCCCTGCAGTGCGCCCTTGTAGAGCACGTTGGATCTGCAATTGGGCTGCGAATGGTCTACCAGCAGGCGCGATTCCAGGTGCTGGCCCGCGTCGGCGAAATACAGGCCCAGCATCTCCGCGTCGCCGCCGGGACCGTCGTAGCGCACCGTCGCCGAGAGCCTGACCAGATCCCCGCCCAGGGTGACCGCGACGTGCCGCAGCACGGCGTCACGACCGAGCCGGGCGTGCTGGGCGCTGACGTGCACCATGTCATCGGCCCAGTCGGCGATCCACACCACCGTCAGACGGGCGGCGTCGGCGAGGACGAACTCGGTGTTGTCGGCATAGGTTCCGCCGCCTCGCAGGTCGATGACCACGACCGCCTCGGCGGTCTCACCGACGCGAACCTGGAGATGACCGTATGCGGTCCTGCCCGCACCCGGGCCGTCGACCGCGATCTCCACCGGCACTTGGGTGTGCGCCCCGCGGTCGATGGTCACGATCGTTGCGGCGTCGAAGGATGAGAACGCCTGGGCGGCAACGCGGTCGGCGGGGACTCCGCCCTCCCCCAGTCTCCCGTCGCCCCGTTTCACCGTCTCCACCGACACCCCGGCCTGTTCGGACACCGTGACCGTGGCGTGGCCGTCGGCCACCGCGGTCCCGTCGTGCAATCCCCGCAGCCTCTTGAGCGGGGTGAAGCGCCAGAGCTCGTCGCGTCCCCCAGGAACCTCGAAGGCATCGACCTCGAAGGAACTGAACTGCTCGCCTTTGTTGACCGCCAGCAGTGTCATCAGCCGACCGCGCCTTCCATCTGCAGTTCGATCAGCCGGTTCAGTTCCAGCGCGTACTCCATGGGAAGCTCCTTGGCGATCGGTTCGACGAAGCCGCGGACCACCATCGCCATCGCCTCGTCCTCGGTCAGGCCCCTGCTCATGAGGTAGAAGAGCTGGTCCTCGCTGACCTTGGAGACGGTGGCCTCGTGTCCCATGGTGACGTCGTCCTCACGGATGTCGACGTAGGGGTAGGTGTCGCTGCGGCTGACGGTGTCGACCAGCAGTGCGTCGCACTTGACGCTGGACCGGGAGCCGTGGGCGCCCTTGTTGACCTGGACCAGGCCCCGGTAGGAGGCCCGACCGCCGCCGCGGGCCACCGACTTCGAGACGATGTTGCTGGAGGTGTTGGGCGCCAGGTGCAGCATCTTGGCTCCGGTGTCCTGGTGCTGGCCCTCGCCGGCGAAGGCGACGGAGAGCACCTCGCCCTTGGCGTGCTCCCCGGTCATCCACACCGCCGGGTATTTCATGGTCACCTTGGATCCGATGTTGCCGTCGATCCATTCCATGGTCGCGCCGGCCTCGGCACGGGCCCGCTTGGTGACCAGGTTGTAGACGTTGTTCGACCAGTTCTGGATCGTGGTGTAGCGCACCCGGGCGTTGGGTTTGACGATGATCTCGACCACCGCCGAGTGCAGAGAGTCGCTCTTGTAGATGGGGGCGGTGCAGCCCTCGACGTAGTGCACGTAGGAGCCTTCGTCGGCGATGATCAGGGTGCGCTCGAACTGGCCCATGTTCTCGGTGTTGATCCGGAAATAGGCCTGCAGTGGGATGTCGACATGCACGCCCGGGGGGACGTAGATGAACGACCCTCCCGACCAGACCGCGGTGTTGAGCGCGGAGAACTTGTTGTCCCCGGCCGGGATCACCGTGCCGAAGTGCTCCCGGAACACCTCGGGATGCTCCTTGAGGCCGGTGTCGGTGTCCAGGAAGATCACGCCTTGCTCCTCGAGGTCCTCCCGGATCTGGTGGTAGACGACCTCCGACTCGTACTGGGCGGCGACGCCGGCCACCAGGCGCTGCTTCTCGGCCTCGGGGATGCCCAGCCGGTCATAGGTGCGCTTGATGTCCTCGGGCAGTTCCTCCCAGGAGGTCGCCTGCTTCTCGGTGGAGCGCACGAAGTACTTGATGTTGTCGAAGTCGATGCCCGTCAGGTTCGATCCCCAGCCCGGCATGGGCTTCTTGTCGAAGATGCGCAGCGCCTTGAGCCGGGTTTCGAGCATCCACTCCGGCTCGTCCTTCTTGCCCGAGATGTCGCGCACCACGGCCTCCGACAGCCCGCGCTGCGCACTGGCCCCGGCGTCGTCGGAGTCGGCCCAGCCGTACCCGTAACGCCCCAGCGAGGCGATGGTCTCTTCCTGGCTGAGTGGTTGAACCTCAGGTGTGGTCGTCATGGGCGACGCTCCTCCTTGGTTGGGCGATTCGGATTGTTCAGCGGTACATGGGTGGTGCAGGCGCAGTCGCCGTTGACGATGGAGGCCAACTGTTGCACATGGGTTCCGAGCGCTTCGGAGATGGCCTGCTGCTCGGCCTCGCACAGTTCCGGGAACTCCTCGGCCACATGGGAAACCGGGCAGTGGTGCTGGCAGATCTGGATGCCCGCGACCGGCCCGCCGACCCGGGCCGTCGTCGTCGCGTAGCCGGCCCGGCTGAGCGCACCGGCAACCCTGTCGGCGGCCTCGGCGACGGCTGTGCCGTCAGCGGGGTCGGCGGCCGGCACGCCGGCGAGGATAGCGTCGACCCGGCGCCGGGCGAACTCGCGCACCGCATCGTCGCCGCCGATCTCGCGGAGCTGCCGCATCGCCGCGGAGGCCAGGTCGTCATAGGCGTGTTCCAGCTTGGCCCGGCCGGCGGCGGTGAGCCGGTAGCGCCGGGCGGGGCGGCCCCGCCCGGTGTGTTGCCAGGCCGCCGCCGGAACCGCCTCGGCGTCCCCGTCGTCGACAAGCGCCTCGAGGTGCCGGCGCACCCCGGCCGCGGAAATCCCCAGGGAGCGAGCGACGTCGGCCGCCGTGGTCGAGCCGGACTCGAGCAGAAGCCGGACGATCTCCCGGCGGGTCCGGCCCTCCTGCGCCGACACCGCGACGGGCACGGGCGACGACTCGGGCGGGAATTTCACAACATCAGTGTGCTGGAATTCACCCGACCGGTCCAGCAAGGGTAGCCTGCCCTCACCTCGTCGCTGGGACGCGGTCCGGGCATGGCCCGATACAGTGCACGAATGGGCCGCCAGCTCTCCCTGACCTCGTCGATCGCGGGATGGCACGGCGACGAGCGCACGGTCGGCTCCCCGCTCAATTCCGTCGAGCTGACGGCCATGCGCCGGACCCGGGTGTTCGGCGCGACCGGGACGATGCTGATGGGTATCGGCGCTCTGGGGGCCGGCGCCCGGCCGGTCGTCCAGGACCCAACCTTCGGCGTGCGGATTCTCAACCTGCCGTCCCGGATTCAGACCGTGTCGCTGACCATGACGACCACGGGCGCGGTCATCATGACGCTGGCCTGGCTGATGCTCGGCCGGTTCGCCCTGGGGCCCCGACGCATGTCGCGGGCCCAGCTGGACCACACCCTTCTGCTGTGGATGCTCCCACTCCTGCTCGCTCCGCCGATGTACAGCAAGGACGTCTACTCCTATCTGGCGCAGAGCCAGATAGCCCGGGACGGGTTGAACCCCTACGAGGTCGGGCCCGCTACCGGCCTCGGCCTGGACCACGTCTTCACCCTCTCGGTGCCCAGCCTGTGGCGCGAGACGCCGGCGCCCTACGGGCCGCTTTTCCTGTGGCTGGGCAGCGGCATCTCCGCGATCACCGGCGAGAACATCGTCGCGGCGGTGCTGTGCCACCGGCTGGTGGTGCTCGCCGGTGTCGGGCTGATCGTCTGGGCCACACCACGGCTGGCGAGCCGCTGTGGGGTCGCCGAGGTGACCGCGTTGTGGCTGGGGGCGGCCAATCCCCTGCTGCTCATGCACCTCGTCGCCGGGATTCACAACGAGGCGCTCATGCTGGGGCTGATGCTCGCGGGCACCGAGATCGCGCTGCGCGGGATCAGCAGCCCGGGCCCGCTGGTGCCGCCTGCGCCGTGGTCTTCACGCTGGCCAAGGTCCCGGGAGGACTGGTCTCGGTGGGCGCCGCTGGGCCAGCTCGTGGCCGGAACGATGCTGATCGCGATGTCCTCGCAGGTGAAGCTGCCCGGACTGCTCGCGGTCGGCTTCATCGCGATGGCACTCGCGCACCGCTGGGGTGGAACGCTGCGGGCCTTCGTCTCGGCCGGCGCGTTGACGGCGTCGCTGGCGCTGGCAGTGATCGGACTGGTCGGCTGGGCCAGTGGTCTGGGATTCGGCTGGGTCTTCACACTGGGAACGGCCAATGTGGTGCGCAGCTGGATGTCGCCGCCGACCCTGCTGGCCCTGGGCACCGGCCAGGTCGGCATTCTGCTCGGACTGGGCGATCACACCACGGCGGTGCTGGCGCTGACCCGTGCCATCGGCGTGCTGATCATCGCGGTGACGGTGAGTTGGCTGTTGCTGGCGGTGTTGCGCGGCCGCCTGCACCCGGTGGGCGGCCTCGGTGTGGCGCTGGCCGCGACGGTGCTGCTCTTCCCCGTCGTGCAGCCGTGGTACCTGCTGTGGGCCATCATTCCGCTGGCCGCGTGGGCCACCCGGCCCCGTTTCCGCATCGCCACGATCGCGGTGACACTGGTCGTCGGGATCTTCGGGCCAACCGCCAACGGAGACCGGTTCGCGGTGTTCCAGATCGTCGACGCCACCCTCGCCAGCGCGATCGTCGCGCTGGTGCTGATCGCGGTGACCTGGACCCGGCTGCCCTGGCGCTACCTGCCTGGAACCGATGAGCGCTACAGCGGCCAGGATGAACCCGAAGAGGCCGATCGCTCCCCCGACGCCACCCCCGGCGACCCGGTGCGCCAACCACCGGCGACGAGCCCGTCGGCCGGGGCCTACGCTGATTCTCCGTGACCTCCGGCTCCCCGACTCCCGTGCGGCTGCGCGGAGTGTCCAAGCGCTACGGGTCCACCGTCGCCGTCTCCGGCCTCGACCTCGAGGTCGGACGGGCTGAGGTGCTGGCCCTGCTGGGCCCGAACGGCGCCGGCAAGACCACGACGGTGGAGATGTGCGAGGGCTTCGTCCACCCCGACGAGGGAACCATCGAGGTTCTCGGCATGGATCCGGCCGCCGACAACGCGCGCCTGCGCGAGCGGATCGGAGTGATGCTGCAGGGCGGCGGCGGCTACCCGGCGGCCCGGGCCGGGGAGATGCTCGACCTGGTGGCGGCCTACGCGGCCGACCCGCTGGACCCGGCCTGGCTTCTGCAGACTCTGGGGCTGACCGAGGCCGCGCGCACGACCTACCGGCGGTTGTCGGGCGGCCAGCAGCAGCGTCTGGCGCTGGCCTGCGCCATCGTCGGCCGGCCCGAACTGGTCTTCCTCGACGAGCCGACGGCCGGGATGGACGCCCACGCCCGGCTCGTGGTGTGGGAGCTGATCGACGCGCTGCGCCGCGACGGCGTAACGGTGCTGCTGACCACCCACCAACTCAAGGAAGCCGAGGAGCTGGCCGACCGGATCGTCATCATCGACGGGGGAACCGAAGTCGCCGCGGGCACGCCGGCCGAGCTGATGCGCAGCGGCGCCGAAGACCAGTTGCGGTTCAGCGCGCCGCGGCAGCTCGACCTGTCGCTGCTTCGCGCGGCACTCCCGGAGGGCTACCGGGTCAGCGAACCGGCGCCCGGCGAGTATCTGGTCGAGGGGCCGATAGACCCGCAGGTCCTGGCGACGGTGACGGCCTGGTGCGCACGGCTGAACATCCTGGCCACCGGAATGCGTGTCGAGCAACGCAGCCTCGAAGACGTGTTCCTCGAACTGACCGGTAAGGAGCTGCGTTCGTGAGCGGTCTGTTCCCGCCGGGCACGTTCAGTCCGGATCCGCGGCCCAGCCCGGTGCCGGCGATGCTGGCCGCCCAGTACCGGCTCGAGCTGAAACTGCTGCTGCGCAACGGTGAACAGCTGCTGTTGACGATGTTCATCCCGATCACGCTGTTGGTGGGCCTGACGCTGCTGCCGCTGGGCTCGTTCGGGACGAACCGGGTCGCGGTGTTCGCCCCGGCCATCATGGCGCTCGCGGTGATTTCCACGGCGTTCACCGGCCAGGCCATCGCGGTGGCCTTCGACCGGCGCTACGGGGCGCTGAAACGCCTTGGAGCGACGGCGCTTCCGGTGTGGGGGATCATCGCCGGAAAGTCACTCGCCGTGGTCACGGTGGTGTTCCTGCAGGCGATGCTTCTCGGCGGGATCGCCGCGGCCATGGGGTGGCGCCCGCACCCCGCGGGCCTGCTGCTCGGCGCGGCGGTGATCGCACTGGGCACCGCTGCATTCGCCGCGATGGGGCTGCTGCTGGGCGGGACACTGCGCGCCGAGATCGTCCTGGCGGCGGCCAACCTGTTGTGGTTCGTCTTCGCCGGCCTGGGCGCGCTGACCCTGCAGACCGACGGCGTGCCCAGCGCCCTGGCCTGGGTCGCGCGGCTGACTCCGGCGGGCGCCCTGACCGAGGCGTTGTCCCGGGCCACCGCCGTGTCGGTGGACTGGCTCGGTATCGCGGTGCTGACGGTCTGGGGCGCGGCCGCGGCCGCGGCAGCCCTCAAGTGGTTCCGTTTCACCTGATCTCTCCCTATCGGCTTCACCTGATCTCGCCCTACGACGGTGGGTAGTTGACGTCCTCTACGATCGGGCGGTGGCCGTCGGTCGGGTGTTCCAGCGCATCGTTGACCTGCTTCCGCTGCCGAGCCTGCGGGTCCAGCGCGTCATCGCCGCAGCGGTCGTCCTGACCCAGGCCGGGATATCGGTAACCGGGGCCACGGTCCGGGTCACCGCGTCCGGGCTGGGCTGCCCGACCTGGCCGCAGTGCTTCCCGGGCAGCTTCACCCCCGTCCCGCACGCCGAGGTGCCGGCCCTGCACCAAGCGGTCGAGTTCGGCAACCGGCTGCTGACCTTCGTCGTCGTCCTGACCGCGATCGCCGTCGTGCTGGCCGTCACCCGGGCGCGCCGGCGCCGGGAGGTCCTCGTCTACGCCTGGCTCATGCCGGCATCGACGGTGCTGCAGGCGGTCATCGGCGGAATCACAGTGCTTGCCGGTCTGCTGTGGTGGACGGTGGCCATTCACCTGCTGGCCTCGATGGCGATGGTCTGGCTGGCCACTCTGCTCTACGTCAAGATCGGCGAGCCCGACGACGGCGTCCCGACGGCCACGGTTCCCGCTCCGCTGCGTCAGCTGACCTTCCTCAGCGCGCTGGCCCTGGCGGCGACGCTGGTCACCGGGACCCTGGTCACCGGCGCCGGTCCGCATGCCGGGGACAAGAGCATCGAGCGGCCGGTGCCCCGCCTCGAGGTCGAGATCGTCACGCTGGCCCACCTGCACTCGTCCCTGCTGGTGAGCTACCTGAGTCTGCTGATCGGCCTCGGCGCCGGACTGCGCGCCGTCCGCGCGGAGCGCCCGGTCATGCGACGGCTCGGCGTGTTGGTGGCGCTCGTGGCGGCGCAGGGACTGCTCGGGGTGGTGCAGTACCGCACCGGGGTTCCTGCCGCGCTGGTCATCGGGCACGTGGCCGGCGCCGCGGCGTGCACCATCGCGACCGCCGCACTATGGGCGTCGACGCGACAACGGACCCAGGCCGAGACGCTCCAGGGCTGACTCGACGGCGATGGCGAAGCCGCGCTGGGCGCGCCGCCGGTCCTCCTCGCCGAGTTGTCGCCATCCCAGGCCCGGCTCGATCAGCTCCAGCTCCAGCACGACGGCAGCTCCGGGCCCGCCGATGAGGTCAACGCGTGCGTAGAGGAACTCACTTCTGGGCAGGTTCAGGTGACGCGCCGCGGCATCCAGGGCCGCGTGGCCGAGGTCCCAGAGCTCGAAGTCGGGTTCGGCCGGGGAGAGAGCCTCCCGGGCGAAGGTCCCCGAGTCGTCCAGTTCCGGCTCGCGGCCGGCCGGCGGCAGCATCGGCGGTTTGGTGAAGGCGTGCGACTGCTCCCCGCCGATGAACACCAGGGCGGTCTCACCGTCGGTCACCCGCGCATCGTAGGGCTGCACCAACACGTCGCGGCCGGCGTCGAGCAGAGCGGCGGCGTGGGCGGCGGCCTGGTCGGCCTCGACGAACCGACGGGCGCCGAGCGAGCCCGCGCCCACCGCCGGTTTGACCACCACCTCGCCGGCGAACAGGGCCGGATCGGGCCGGGTGCCGCCGCCGGCCGCCACGAAGGTCGACGGCAGCACCGGCACTCCCGCCCCGGCCAGATCGCTGAGGTAGCGCTTGTTGCTGTTCCAGGCCACCACATCCGGGGCGTTGAGCAGGTTGCGCACCCGCCTCGTCCAGTCCAGAAACTCCTCGAGACGCTCGGCGTAGTCCCAGCTGCCACGGAGGATCACCAGGTCGGCGCTCTCAGTCCGGGGGTCGTCCCAGGGCAGCCACCGTGCGTGCAGTCCGCGCCGGCGAAGCGCAGCGACAAGCCCGGTATCATCACCGTCGCCGTCGGGCAGGGCCCGACAGGATGCCAGCACGATGCGGGCATGGAACACGTCCGGGCGGGCACGCTTCATCGGGCTGTCACACCGGGGATGATAGTGACATGCACGCGGTGGAGGTAGCCCGGACCGGTGGCCCGGAAGTTCTTCAGTACGTCGAGAAGCCGATGCCCTCCCCCGGACCCGGGGAGGTGCTGATCCGCGCCGAGGCCATCGGCGTGAACTACATCGACACCTACTTCCGCTCCGGGCTCTATCCGCGGGAGCTGCCCTTCGTGGCCGGGATGGAAGTGTGCGGAGAGGTCACCGCGGTCGGCGGCGACGTGGCCGCGCTCACCGTCGGAGACCGCGTGGTGACGGCCAACGCGGCCGGCGCCTACGCCGAGTTCTGCACGGCTCCGGCCGATTTCGTCGCCTACCTGCCTGACACGGTGCCCTCGGAGGCGATCGCCTCGGCACTTCTGAAGGGAATGACGGCCCACTACCTGATCAAGTCCGTCCACAAGGTCACCGCCGGAGAGACCATTCTGGTCCATGCCGGCGCGGGCGGAGTCGGGCTGATCCTCACCCAGTGGGCGACCAGCCTCGGCGCACGGGTGATCACGACCACCTCCACTCCCGCGAAGGCGGAACTGTCGCGGCGCGCCGGAGCCGTCGAGGTCCTGCAATACCCTGACGACCCTGCCCGCTTCGCCGCGCAGGTGCTCGAGCTGACCTCGGGGCGCGGTGTCGCGGCCGTCTACGACGGCGTCGGGGCATCCACCTTCGATGCCAGCCTGGCCAGCCTGGCCGTACGTGGCACCCTCGCGCTGTTCGGGGCATCCAGCGGCCCCGTCCCGCCGGTCGACCCGCAGCGGCTCAACACCGCCGGCTCGGTCTATCTGACCCGACCCAACCTCGCGCACTTCATTCAGACTCCCGACGAGTTCGCCTGGCGCGCGGGGGAACTGATCGACGGGATCAGCGACGGCTCGATCGTCGTCACCGTCGGTGGACGCTACCCGCTGGCCGAGTCACAGCAAGCCCACCGCGACCTTCAGGCGCGGCGCACCACCGGGTCGGTCGTGCTGCTGCCCTGAAGTCCTCGAGTGGTTAGCCGAACAGCAGCGGCAGCGGGATCACCGAGTCGACGGCGAGAGCGCAGAAGACCGCGGCCAGGTAGTTGTTGGACTGAAGGAACAACCGCAACGGCTTCACCGGGTCACCGCGACGCACGCCGGCGGCCAGGCGGTGGGCCAGGGTCAGGAACCAGGCTCCGGCCAACACCGCCACCGCGGCGTACAGCCATCCCGCCGCCGGTACCAGCGCGAGCGTCGCGGCGACGGTCAGCCAGGTGTAGATGACGATCTGCCGGGTCACCTGGCGTTCGGTGGCGACGGCCGGCAGCATCGGAACGCCGGCGGCGCGGTAGTCCTCCTTGTACTTCATCGCCAGCGCCCAGGTGTGCGGCGGAGTCCAGAAGAAGATGATCGCGAACATCACCAGCGCCTGCCAGCCGACCGACCCGGTCACCGCCGACCAGCCGATCATCACCGGCATGCATCCCGCCGCGCCGCCCCACACCACGTTCTGCGGCGTGCGGCGTTTGAGCAGCAGGGTGTAGACCAGCACGTAGAAGGCGATCGTCGCCGCCGCCAGGTGCGCCGAGAGCAGGTTGGTGGTCCACCACAGCCAGAAGAACGACGCCACCGAGAGGGTGAGACCGAAAACCAGGGCGTGGCTGCGCGGCACCGTCGCCCGCGCCAGTGGCCGGCCCGCCGTGCGCTTCATCACCTTGTCGATATCGGCGTCGGCGACGCAGTTCAGGGTGTTGGCGCCGCCGGCGGCCAGCATTCCGCCGAACAGCGTGTTCAGGATCAACACGAGATCGACCGTGCCGCGCTGGGCCAGCAGCATGGCCGGGATCGTGGTGACGAGCAGCAGTTCGACGACCCGCGGCTTGGTCAGCGCGAGATACCCGAGCAGATGAGCGCGAAGCCGCTTCGGTGCCGGGTCGGTCTGCTGACTGACCACACGGCCCTGGCGAATGTTCACGCAGTCAACTCCTCACCGACGGCCCACGTTCATCCGTCACGCCTTCGATACAGCGGTGCCGCAGCCCGAATAGTAGCCGGTGAAATGGTAGTCCGTAGTGCTACCGAATCGGTACTGCGGGGTCGGTTCCCCGCTTAGGGTGTGCAGGGAGACAGCCCGCCAAAAACGAGCCGGTGCGGCTTGAGTGAGCCAGGAGACGAGGTTAGCGTGACCGCTCTGGAAGACATTTCCACCCTGACCCGCCCTAATCACCCCGGCGACTGGACCGATCTGGACAGCCGCGCGGTCGACACGGTCCGGGTGCTGGCGGCCGACGCGGTTCAGAAGGTCGGCAACGGCCACCCCGGCACAGCGATGAGCCTGGCGCCGCTGGCCTACACGCTGTTCCAGCGGGTCATGCGGCACGACCCCAGCGACACCGAGTGGATCGGCCGCGACCGCTTCGTATTGTCCTGCGGGCACAGCAGCCTCAGCCTCTACCTACAGCTTTACCTCGGCGGTTTCGGACTGGAACTGGCCGACATCGAGGCCCTGCGCACCTGGGGCTCCAAGACCCCGGGCCATCCGGAGTACCGGCACACCAAAGGCGTCGAGATCACCACCGGCCCGCTCGGCCAGGGACTGGCGTCCGCGGTCGGCATGGCGATGGCCTCGCGCTACGAGCGCGGCCTGTTCGACCCCGACGCCGCCGCCGGGACGAGTCCGTTCGACCATCACATCTACGTGGTCGCCTCCGATGGCGACATCGAGGAGGGCGTCACCAGCGAGGCGTCGTCACTGGCCGGCACCCAGCAGCTGGGCAACCTGATCGTCATCTGGGACGACAACAAGATCTCCATCGAGCACGACACCCAGATCGCCCTCACCGAGGACACCCCGGCCCGCTACGAGGCCTACGGCTGGCACGTCCAGATCGTCGAGGGCGGCGAGAACGTCGCCGGTATCGAGGAGGCGATCGCCAAGGCCAAGGCCGTCACCGACAAGCCGTCGTTCATCGCGCTGCGGACCATCATCGGCTACCCGGCCCCGACCAAGATGAACACCGGCGGCGTGCACGGGTCGGCGCTGGGCGCCGAGGAAGTCGCCGCCACCAAGAAGATCCTCGGCTTCGACCCCGACCGCAGCTTCGAGGTCTCCGACGACGTCATCGCTCACACCCGGGAACTGGTCACCCGCGGCCGGGCCGCGCACGAGGAGTGGCAGGCCGGGTTCGACGCGTGGGCCCAGCGGGAGCCCGAGCGCAAGGCCCTCCTGGACCGGCTGGTGGAGCGTCGCCTGCCCGAGGGTTGGGACACCGACCTTCCGCAGTGGGAACCGGGGTCCAAAGCCGTGGCGACCCGGGCCGCCTCCGGCCAGGTGCTCGCCGCCGCCGGGGCGGCGCTGCCCGAACTGTGGGGAGGCTCGGCCGACCTCGCCGGAAGCAACAACACCACCATCAAGGGCGCGAAGTCCTTCGGGCCGCCGTCGATCTCCACCGAGGACTGGACCGCCACCTGGTACGGGCGCACCATGCACTTCGGCATCCGCGAACACGCCATGGCGGCGATCCTCAACGGCATCGTGCTGCACGGCCCGACCCGGCCCTACGGCGGGACATTCCTTCAGTTCGCCGACTACATGCGACCCGCGGTCCGCCTTGCCGCCCTGATGGAGATCGACCCCATCTTCGTCTGGACCCACGACTCGATCGGACTGGGCGAGGACGGCCCGACCCACCAGCCCATCGAACACCTCGCCGCGCTGCGGGCCATCCCAAACCTGTCGGTCGTGCGGCCGGCCGACCCCAACGAGACCGCCCACGCCTGGCGCACCATCCTGTCCCGCGCCGCACTCAGCGGACCGACGGGGCTCATCCTCACCCGCCAGGGCGTGCCGGTGCTGGAGGGGACCAGCGCCGAGGGCGTTGCCCGCGGCGGCTACGTGCTGGGCGGCGAGGACGCGGCCGGGGCCGAGGTGATCCTCATCGCCACCGGGTCGGAGGTCCAACTCGCGGTCGCGGCGGTCCCACTGCTGGCGGCCCGGGACATCCGGGCCTGCGTGGTGTCCATGCCGTGCATGGAGTGGTTCGAGTCGCAGCCGCAGGAGTACCGCGATAGCGTGTTACCGCCGGATGTTCCGGCGCGTGTCGCGGTGGAGGCCGGGGTGGCTCAGGGCTGGCACAAATACGTCGGCGACACCGGCGAGGTGATCTCGATCGAGCACTACGGCGCCTCCGCCGACGACAAGACCTTGTTCCGCGAGTTCGGATTCACCCCCGAAGCCGTCGCGGCCGCCGCGGAACGAGCGGTGGACAACTGACCCCAACGGCAGGAGCTGCACAATGGCCACTACCCAGAACCCGAATCTCGCCGCGCTGTCCGAGGCCGGTGTCTCCGTCTGGCTCGATGACCTCTCCCGGGAACGGCTCCGAACCGGAAACCTGCAGGAACTCATCGACACCCGCAGCGTTGTCGGCGTCACCACCAACCCGTCGATCTTCCAGGCCGCGTTGTCCCACGGCTCCTCCTACGACGCGCAGGTCGCTGAACTCGCCGCCCGCGGGGCCGATGTCGACGCGACCATCCGGACCGTCACCACCGACGACGTCCGTGAAGCCTGCGACGTGCTGCGATCGCAGTGGCAGGCCTCCAACGGAGTGGACGGCCGGGTCTCGATCGAGGTCGACCCCCGGCTGGCCCACGACACCGACAAGACCATCCTGCAGGCCATCGAGCTGTGGAAGATCGTCGACCGGCCCAACCTGCTGATCAAGATCCCCGCCACACTGGCCGGGCTGCCGGCAATCACCGCGGTTCTGGCCGAGGGCATTTCGGTCAACGTGACCCTGATCTTCTCGGTGGAACGCCACCGCGCGGTCATGGACGCCTACCTCGCCGGGCTCGAAGCCGCCCGGAAAGCCGGTCACGACCTGAACAACATCCACTCGGTCGCCTCGTTCTTCGTCTCCCGGGTGGACACCGAGATCGACAAACGTCTGGAGCAGATCGGCACCGACAAGGCCCTCGCGCTGCGCGGGAAGGCCGGGGTGGCCAACGCCCGGCTCGCCTACGCCGCCTACGAGGAGGTGTTCTGCTCCGGCGGGCGATGGACGCCGCTGGCCGAAGCCGGCGGCTGGGTGCAGCGCCCGCTGTGGGCCTCCACCGGGGTGAAGAACACCGTCTACTCCGACACCCTCTACGTCACCGAACTGGTCGCGCCGGACACGGTCAACACGATGCCGGAGAAGACCATGGAGGCGGTCGCCGACCACGGACTGATCACCGGCGACACCATCTCGGGGACCATCGGGGCCGCCCGGCAGACCTTCGAGGCGCTCGAGGCGGTGGGCATCGACCTGCCCGACGTGTTCCGGCTGCTCGAGGAGGACGGGGTGGCCAAGTTCGAGAAGTCGTGGCTCGAGTTGATCGACGCCACCCAGGCTCAGCTGGACGCCGCGGCCAAGTGAGGTCGGTGAAATGAGCTCGCACGGTGCGGTTCCCACCCCGGTCCGGGCCGGGTGGCACAACCCGCTGCGCGACAAGCGGGACAAGCGGATGCCCCGTATCGCCGGACCCTGCAGCCTGGTGATCTTCGGGGTCACCGGCGACCTGTCCCGCAAGAAGCTGATGCCAGCGATCTACGACCTGGCCAACCGGGGACTGCTGTCCCCGTCCTTCTCACTGGTCGGCTTCGCCCGGCGGGACTGGGCCGACCAGGACTTCGGAAAGATCGTCCACGACGCGGTCCAGCAACACGCCCGGACGCCGTTCCGGCAGGAGGTGTGGGACCGTCTGGCCGAGGGATTCCGTTTCGTGCAGGGCAGTTTCGACGATGACGCGTCCTTCACACGCCTTGCCGAGACGCTGGAGAAGCTCGACGCCGAACGTGGCACCGGCGGCAACCACGGCTTCTATCTGTCCATCCCGCCCAAGGCTTTCCCGGTCGTCTGCGAACAGCTCAAACGTTCGGGCCTGGCCGATCCGCAGCCCGGCCGCTGGAGTCGGGTGGTGATCGAGAAACCGTTCGGTCACGACCTGGCCAGTGCCGTCGAGCTCAATAAGGTGGTCAACAGCGTTTTCCCGGAGGAGTCGGTGTTCCGCATCGACCACTATCTGGGAAAGGAAACCGTCCAGAACATCCTCGCGCTGCGTTTCGCCAACGAACTCTACGAGCCGATCTGGAACAGCCACTACGTCGACAGCGTGCAGATCACCATGGCCGAGGACATCGGTCTGGGTGGCCGGGCGGGCTACTACGACGGGATCGGCGCGGCCCGTGACGTGATCCAGAACCACCTGCTGCAGCTGTTGGCGCTCACCGCTATGGAAGAGCCGGTCAGCTTCGGCCCCGACGAGGTCAAGACCGAGAAGATCAAGGTTCTGGCGGCCACCAGGCTGGCCCAGCCGCTGGACCTGACCACAGCGCGCGGCCAGTACTCGGCCGGCTGGCAGGGCGGCGAGCATGTGGTCGGGCTGCTCGACGAGGACGGTTTCTCCAAGACCTCGACGACCGAGACCTTCGCGGCGATCACCCTGGAGGTCGACACCCGCCGGTGGGCGGGGGTGCCCTTCTACCTGCGGACCGGAAAACGCCTGGGCCGACGGGTGACCGAGATCGCGCTGATGTTCAAGCGGGCACCCCACCTGCCGTTCGACGCGACGATGACCGAGGACCTCAGCCAGAACGCGCTGGTTTTCCGGGTCCAGCCCGACGAGGGCATCACCTTGCGGTTCGGCTCCAAGGTGCCCGGTCACGTGATGGAGGTCCGCGACGTGAACATGGACTTCTCCTACGGTTCGGCCTTCGCCGAGGACTCGCCGGAGGCCTACGAACGGCTGATCCTCGACGTTCTGCTCGGTGAACCGTCGCTGTTCCCGGTCAACGCCGAGGTCGAACTGTCCTGGAAGATCCTGGATCCGGTGCTGGAGTTCTGGGCCTCGCACGGAAAGCCGGAGCCCTACGAGTCAGGCGATTGGGGTCCTGATTCCGCCTTCGAGATGCTGCAACGGTCCGGCCGCGAATGGCGGCGGCCATGACGGCCGTGAGGAGGGCCAGACCGTGATCGTCGACCTGCCCGAGACCACCACCACCGAACTCAACAAACGGATCACCTCACTGCGTGAGGAGGGCGGGGCGATCACCCTGGGCCGGGTGCTCACCCTGGTGGTGGCACCCGACAGAGAGGATCTCGTCGAGGACTCGATCGGGGCCGCCGCGGCCGCCAGCCACGAGCACCCGTGCCGGATCATCGTGGTGGTACCGGCCGACCGGCTTGCGGCTGAGCCGCGCCTGGACGGCGAGCTCCGGGTGGGCGGCGACGCCGGAGCCGGCGAGGTGGTGGTCCTGCGCATCTCCGGCCCGTTGTCCGATCACGCCAGCAGCGTGGTGCTGCCCTTCCTGCTGCCCGACACCCCGGTGGTGGCCTGGTGGCCCGGCACTGCTCCGGAGGTCCCCGCCGAGGACCCGTTGGGCCGACTGGCGATTCGCCGGATCACCGATGCCACCGCAGCCGAGGATCCGCTCGCCGCGCTGCGCGGGCGGCTCGCCGGCTACGCCCACGGCGACACCGATCTGGCGTGGAGCCGGATCACCTACTGGCGCGCCCTGCTGGCCTCGGCACTCGACCAGCCGCCCTACGAACCGGTCAGCTCCGCCGTCGTGTCGGGCCTCAAGGACGAACCGGCTCTGGACATCCTGGCGGGATGGCTGGCCACCCGGGTCACCGGGCAGGTCCGGCGCGAGGTGGGCGAGCTGAAGGTCGAGTTGGTGCAGCCGTCGCAGACGATAACCCTGAGCCGGCCACAGGAGGGACTGACCGCGACGCTGAGCCGCACCGGCCGGCCCGCCGCGCTGCTGCCCTTGCCGAGGCGGGAGACCCGGGAGTGCCTGGCCGAAGACCTGCGCCGGCTCGACGCCGATGAGATCTATCACGAAGCCCTGACCGGTATCGACAAGGTCCAGTACGCGGCCGGGGCCTGACCGGGATGCCTGCCGTGGCCGTCGAGACCTATCCCGACACCGATGCGCTGGTCAGGGCAGCCGGGGATCGGCTGGCGGAGACGATCACGGCGGCGATCGAACAGCGGGGTCGGGCGCTGGTCGTCCTGACCGGCGGCGGCACCGGCATCGGACTGCTCAAGCGGCTCCGCGAACACCAACTCGACTGGCCCCGGGTCCATCTGTTCTGGGGCGACGACCGTTTCGTGCCGGGCGACGACGACGAGCGCAACGAGAAGCAGGCCCGCCGGGCCCTGCTGGATCACGTCGACATCCCCGCCTCCAACGTGCACCCGATGCCGGCCAGCGACGGTCCCCGGGGCGATGACCTCGACGGGTGCGCGGCCTGGTACCAGGAGTTGCTCGGCGAGCTCGCCGAACCCGGTTCTCCCACACCCGAGTTCGACGTTCACCTGCTCGGGATGGGCGGCGAGGGGCATGTCAACTCACTGTTCCCGCACACCCCGGCCGTCCTGGAGTCCGACCGGATGGTGGTCGGTGTGCCCGACTCTCCCAAACCGCCGCCGCGCCGCATCACCCTGACCCTGCCGGCGGTGCGCCGATCCCGCGAGGTCTGGCTGGTGGTCGCCGGCGCGGCCAAGGCCGACGCGGTCGCCGCCGCCCTCGGCGGCGCGGATCCGGCAGACGTACCGGCCGCCGGCGCGGTCGGGAGCGCAGCAACCGTGTGGCTGCTCGATGCAGCCGCCTCAGGAAAGTTGAGGGCCAGCCATGACTGACAAGACGACACCCCGCTCACCCGCAGAACGGATTCGCACCCTCGCCCAGGCGGCGCTGAACGCCGACGTCACCGTCGACCAGCTCGACACCGTTCTCGACGACCTGGAGACCAGCCTGGCCGGGCTGAACAACGCCGTCGGCGGTCTGGAAAGCTCCCTGCAGTACTTCGAGAAGACGTTGGCCTCGCTGAACGCCACCCTCAACCGGATGGAGGGGATCGTCGACCGCGTGGAGCGCATGGTCGACGTGACCGAATCGGTGATGTCTCCGCTGGTGGCCACCGAATCCGCGGTCCGCGGCGTGGTCAACTCGCTGTTCCGGCGCTGAGCGGTCCCCTCACCCGCTGTTGCGCAGCGCTGAGGCCAGCCCGTTCATCGTGAGCAGGATTCCGCGCCGGACCAGTTCGTCGTCCTCGCCGCCGCGGTACCGCCTCAGGAGTTCCACCTGCAGATGGTTGAGCGGTTCGAGGTAGGGGAAGCGGTTGAACACCGAGCGGGCCAGTGCGGGGTTGTCCGCCAGCAGGTCGTCCTGACCGGTGACCAGCTTGTGCATCCGGATGGTGCGCTCGTGCTCGGCGAGGATCTTGCCGAACACCCGTCGGCGCAGAGCCTCGTCGGGCACGAGATCTGCGTAGCGGGCGGCCAGCCCCATGTCGGACTTGGCCAGCACCTGGGCCATGTTGGACAGCACCGTGCGGAAGAACGGCCACTTCCGGTACAGCTCGCGCAGGGTCTCGATCCGCCCGCCGGCACCGTCGCCGTCCTGGCCGAGCCATTCCTCGATCGCCGTCCCGGTTCCGTACCAGCCGGGCAGCATCACCCTTGACTGGGTCCAGGCCAGCACCCACGGGATCGCCCTCAGGTCGGAGATGGAACTGGTCGGCTTGCGTGAGACCGGACGGCTGCCGATGTTCAGCGCGCCGATCTCGCTGACCGGTGTGGAGGCCTTGAAGTACTCGACGAATCCCGATGTCTCATGGACGAGTTCGGCGTAGGCCCGCTGGGCCCGGGAGGCCAGGTCGTCGAGTATCCGGTAGGACTCCTCGGCCGCCTCGCCCAGGCCCTCGACGTCGAGAAGTGTCGATTCCAGGGTGGCGGCAATCAGGCTCTCCAGGTTGCGGTGGGCCAGTCGGGGCTCGGCGTATTTGGCCGCGATCACCTCACCCTGTTCGGTCAGCCGCAGCGACCCGCTGACCGCGCCGGGCGGCTGGGCGAGGATTGCCTCGTAGCTGGGCCCGCCGCCACGCCCGATGGTGCCGCCGCGGCCGTGGAAGAGCCGCAGCCGGATGCCGGTCTTGCGGGCGGAGTCGACGAGGTCCAGTTCGGCCCGGTACAGCGCCCAATTCGCCGCCAGGTAGCCGCCGTCCTTGTTCGAGTCGGAGTAGCCGAGCATGACTTCCTGGGAGTCGTTACGTGCGGTGACCATCGCGCGGAACAGCGGAACGGCCAGGGCCGCCTCCAGGATCGAGGCCCCCTGCCGCAGGTCCTCGATCGTCTCGAACAGCGGCACAATGCCCACTGGGGCGTAGGGCCGCGGCCCGGACAGATCAAGCAGACCCGCCTCCTTGAGCAGGAGCGCGGCTTCGAGCATGTCCGACACCGACTTGCACATCGAGATGATGTAAGTCGGGATGGCCTCGCTGCCCAGCTCGTCCACCGCGCCCGCTGCGGCGCTGAGGATGTCGAGTTCCTTGCGCGCCAGTTCCGAGATGTCCGCGCCGTCGTACAGCAGCGGACGCCGCGTCGACAACTCCTGCGCCAGCAGTTCCACCCGCTCCTGTTCGGGCAGCGAGCGGTAGTCGGGATGCACCCCCGCCCAGGCCAGCAACTCGGCGACGACCTCCTCGTGGACCTCGGAGTTCTGCCGCATGTCCAGTCCGCTGAGATGGAACCCGAACGCCTCGACGGCGCCCTCGAGGCGGGCCAGCCGGTCGTCGGCCAGCAGCGCGCTGCCGTGCGCCCGCAGCGACGCGGCGATGACGCCGAGGTCGGCCAGCATCTCCCCCGCGTCGCCGTACGGGGAGGATCCCCGGTCGAGGGCATGCTCGGGCATCGTGTCCAGGATCCGTTCAGCGGTCGCGGTCAGTCGCGCCCGGATCACCCGCACCGCACGCCGGTAGGGCTCGTCGGCGCGGGCCGGCTCGGTGCAGGGTGCACCAAGGTCGGCCAGAGCGGTGTCAACCTCGACGAGCCGGGCCGACATCGACAGCTCCTCCTCGAGCCTGAACAGTTCATCGAGGTAGTGGGCCAGCGCGGCCTCCGCAGCGCTGCGGGTGGCCAGCCGGACCACCTCCCCGGTCACGTTGGGGTTGCCGTCACGATCGCCGCCGATCCACGATCCGGGCCGCACGATCGGGCGTTCCAGCAGGCCGGCCTGAGGCCAACGGCTGCGCAGCGCATCCCGCACCTGGGCGTTGATCCGGGGAATGACCTTGAAGAACGATGCCGGGTAGTAGCGCAACCCGGACTCGATCTCGTCCTGAATCTTCAGCCTGGACAACCTGATCAGTGCGGTCTGCCACAAGGTCAGGATCTCGCGGCGCAACCCCTCCTCGACGGGAGCTCCGTCCTCGGTCTCGGTGTATCCGTGCATCCGCATCCGCATCAGCCGGGTGATGTGGTTCTGGGCGTCGAACACCGTCCGCCGGCGGGTCTCGGTGGGGTGGGCGGTGATCACCGGGGAGATCAGGGCGCCGCGCAGCGCCTCGGCGACGGTCTCGGCGGGCAGCGCGGCCGCGTCGAGTTTGCGGTAGGTGGCTGCCAGCGTGCTGTCGGGGGGCTGCTCCCCCGCGTGCTCGTGGACCGCCCGCCGCCTCTCCCGGTGGATGTCCTCGGCGACGTTGGCCAGCAGTGCGAAGTGGCTGAAGGCCCTGATGACCGGGATCGCCTGACGGATGTCGATGCCGTCGAACATGGCTGCCAGTTCGGCTCGGTCGATCTCGGAGCGCCGGACCCGGAATGATTCCTTGCGGGCTCGTTCGACTAGGGCGAAGACCTCCTCACCGCTCTGCTGGCGGACGGTGTCGCCCAACATCCTGCCCAGCAGCCGGATGTCCTGGCGCATCGGCTCGGTGGCCTCGCGCCCTACTTTGGTGCGGTAAACCGCGCCGATCGGCTCCAGGTTCGCTTCGAAGGGTTCAGCCACCCGTCCAGTATCGGCGCCACGGCCGCGCCTCGCAGTGCGGGCGGGCAGAAGGGACCCCCGGATCGAGCCGGGCGGCCGGGGTCAGGAGTACTTGATCTGCAGGGCGACGCCGATGATGGAGACCAGCCAGATGCCGGTGACGAACAGCGTCAGCCGGTCGAGGTTCTTCTCAACCACCGTCGACCCGGACAGACTGGACTGCACACCGCCGCCGAACAGGGTGGACAGGCCGCCGCCCTTGGCGCGGTGCAGCAGAACCAGCAGCACGACCAGCACGCTGGTGACCACCAGCAGGATCTGCAGGGTCAGGATCATGCGGCCAGTTTAGCGGGCCGCCGTTCGCGGTCAGGGCAGCGGCCCACCGGCCGCGATGGCCGCCAGGGTGGCGAACTGCTCGCCGTCCAGCGATGCCCCGCCGACCAGCGCACCGTCGACGTCGGCCTGAGCGGCGATCTCCGCGACGTTCTTGGCGTTGACCGAACCCCCGTAGAGCACCCGGACCCCCTCGGCGACCTGCGCCGAGGACAGTTGCGCGAGCTCCGCGCGGATCGCCCCGCAGACCTCCTGGGCGTCGCCGGCCCCGGCGACCCGGCCGGTGCCGATCGCCCACACCGGCTCGTAGGCGATCACCACGGCGGCCAGCTGTTCCTCGGACAGCCCGGCCAGCGAGCCCCGCAACTGCGCGAGATTGTGCTCGACGTGGTTTCCGGCCTCACGGACCTCCAGATGCTCACCGATGCAGACGATGGGGACCAGACCGTGCCGGAAGGCCGCCGCCGCCTTGGCGGCGACCAGGGCGTCGTCCTCGTCGTGGTAGGTGCGCCGCTCGGAATGGCCCACAACGACGAACGTGCAGCCGAGTTTGGCCAGGAACGCCCCGCTGATGTCGCCGGTGTAGGCCCCGGAGTCGTGTTGCGACAGATCCTGGGCGCCGTAGGTCAGCCGCAGCTTGTCCCCCTCGACGACGTTCTGCAGGCTGCGCAGGTCGGTGAACGGCGGGATGACCGTGACGTCGACCTTGTCGAAGTACTTGTCGGGCAGGGAGAAGGCGATCTTCTGTACCAGGGCGATGGCCTCGAAGTGGTTGAGGTTCATCTTCCAGTTGCCCGCTATCAGCGGTTTCCGGGACACCGGACTCCTAACTCGGTCGGCCGGATGTCACGCAAGGACGTGCAGGCCCGGCAATGTCTTTCCCTCAAGGTATTCCAGCGACGCTCCGCCGCCGGTCGAAATATGCGAGAAGCCGTCCTCGGGCAGGCCGAGCAGGCGCACCGCGGCTGCCGAGTCGCCACCGCCGACGACGCTGAACGCGCCCTTGCCGGTCGCGGCGATGATCGCCTCGGCGACCCCCCTGGTTCCGGAGGAAAAAGCGGGGAACTCGAACACGCCCATCGGACCGTTCCAGAAGATGGTCCGGGCGTTGGACAGCAGCGTGGCGAACCTCGTGACCGACTCCGGTCCGATGTCCAGGCCCATCTTGCCCGCGGGTATCGCGTCGGAGGGGACAACCTGTGCCGGGGAGTCGGCGGCGAACCGGTCCGCGACCACGATGTCGAGCGGGAGGTGGATCACGTCGCCGTGGGTGTGCAGCAGTTCGCGGCAGGTCTGGACCATGTCCTCCTCGAGCAGAGACGTCCCGACCGCGTACCCCTGCGCGGCGAGGAAGGTGAAACACATTCCGCCACCGATGATCACACTGTCGGCCCTGGTGGCGAGGTTCTCGATGACCGCGAGTTTGTCGGAGACCTTGGAACCACCCAGGACCACCGCGAACGGGCGGTCACCGGCCGCGGCGAGCTGCTCGAGGACCTTGGTCTCGGCGGCCACCAGGGTGCCGGCGTAGTTCGGAAGCAGTTTGGCGACGTCGTAGACGGATGCCTGCTTGCGGTGCACCACGCCGAACCCGTCGGAGACGAACGCCCCGTCCGGGCCGACCAGGTCGGCCAGTTCCCGCGCCAGCGCAGACCGTTCGGCCTCGTCCTTGCTGGTCTCGCGGGGTTCGAACCGGATGTTCTCCAGGAGCAGCACGTCACCGTCGGTGAGCCCCTCGGCCCGGGCCAGCGCGTCGGTCCCGACCACGTCGCCGGCCAGCGCGACATGCCGGCCGAGCCGCTCGGCCAGCGCGGCGGCGACCGGTGCCAGCGAGTACTTCGGGTCCGGCCCGCCCTTGGGGCGGCCCAGGTGGGCGGTCACCACGACTTTGGCGCCGGCGTCCGAGAGCGCCTTGAGCGTGGGAACGGAGGCGTCGATACGCCCCGCGTCGGTGATCGCGCCCGACTCGTCGAGCGGCACGTTCAGGTCGCAGCGGACCAGGACCCCGCGGCCGGCGATGCCGGTGGCCAGCAGGTCGGCCAGGGTTTCAGCGGCCATCGGGCGCTACAGCGACGTGCCGACGAGCCCGACCAGGTCGACCAGGCGGTTGGAGTAGCCCCACTCGTTGTCGTACCAGGACACCACCTTGGCCTGGTTGTCGATCACCTTGGTCAGGCCGGAGTCGAAGATCGAGCTGTGCGGATCGGTGACGATGTCGCTGGAGACGATGGGCGCGTCGTAGTAGCGCAGGATGCCCTTCATGGGACCATCCGCGGCGGCTTTGAGGGCCGCGTTGATCTCCTCGACGCTGCCGGGCTTCTGCAGCTCCACCGTCAGGTCGGTGACCGAGCCGGTGGGCACCGGGACCCGCAGGGCGTACCCGTCCAGCTTGCCTTTGAGCTCGGGCAGCACCAGGCCGATCGCCTTGGCCGCTCCGGTGGATGTGGGCACGATGTTCACCGCGGCGGCACGGGCCCGACGCAGGTCCCGGTGTGGACCGTCCTGAAGGTTCTGATCCCCGGTGTAGGCGTGAATCGTGGTCATCAGACCGCGCAAGATGCCGAACTCGTCGTTGACGACCTTGGCAAGGGGCCCGAGGCAGTTGGTGGTGCAGGAGGCGTTGGAGATGACCTTCTGGCTGCCGTCGTACTTGTCGTCGTTGACGCCCATCACGATGGTGATGTCCTCGTCCTTGGCGGGGGCGGAGATGATCACCTTCTTCGCACCGGCGTCCAGGTGCCCCTTGGCGCGGGCGTCGGTGAAGATGCCGGTGGACTCGACCACGACGTCCACGCCCAGGTCACCCCATGGCAACGCGGTCGGGCCCTCCTTGACGGCCAGGGCGTGGACTGTGGCGCCGCCGACGACGATGGTGTCGCCCTCCACCGTGACGTCCTCGGGCAGCCGGCCCAGGATCGAGTCGAACTTCAGCAGGTGCGCCAGGGTGGCGTTGTCGGTGAGGTCGTTGACCGCCACGATCTCGATGTCGGTGGCCTTGCCCTCCGCTCGCTGAGCGGCCAAGGCCCGGTAGAAGTTGCGTCCGATGCGGCCGAAACCGTTCACCCCAACCCGGATCGTCACCTGGTGTCTCCTCCTGCTCGCGACTGATTCCGCTCAAGACTAGTGGCGGGAGCCTGGCGGCGTGGCCCAAACACCTCGGCCATCGCCGTCCAGCGCGCGGTGGTCCATCCCGGTCGTTCATCCCGGCGTCGCCGATCGCGGGTACCTTCGGGTCATGGCCGCACCGTCCGCCCTCGACCTGAACCGCGTCCGGGAGCGCCTGGGGCAACAGCTGTTCGCCAAGGTGGCCGGCCCGGACGGCCCGCAGAACCGGATGCGCATTCACACCGCTCCCGGGCCCCGCTGGTTCTCCGAGGATCGGCCGATCCGGCGGGTGCACGCCGACGCGTCGATGTTCGTCGGCGGACTGCGTGCGCTGCTGCTGCAGTCGCTGCATCCGCTGGCGATGGCCGGGGTCGCCGAGCATTCCGACTACCGCGGAGATCCGTGGGGCCGGCTGCAGCGGACCAGCACCTTCCTGGCGGTGACCACGTTCGGCCCGGCCGATGACGCCCGGCGTGCCGTCGACCGGGTGCGCGGCATCCATCGCCGGGTACATGGCACCGCTGCGGACGGACGGCCCTATCGGGCCGATGACCCGCACCTGCTGGAGTGGGTGCACATCGCCGAGGTGGACAGCTTCCTGCTGGCCCACCAACGCTATGGTGCGGCACCGCTGGACCAGCAGGGCCGTGACGGCTACGTCGCCGACACCGCCCGGGTGGCCCTCGAACTGGGCGTGCCCGACCCCCCGCAGACCGAAGCCGAACTCGCCGAGCGGCTGGCGGCCTTCCGACCGGAACTGCGCGGGACCGCGGCCGCCCGGGACGCGGCGAGGTTTCTGCTGCTGACTCCGCCCCTGCCACTTCTGGCCCGGCCGGCCTACGGGGTGCTGGCCGCCGCGGCGGTGGGGATGCTGCCATTCTGGGCGCGGCTGCCGCTGCGCCTCCCCTATGCCCCGGTGCTGGAGGCCACCGGAATACGGCTCGCCGGCGGGGTGCTGGTCAGCGGGATCCGCTGGGCGCTGGACGCCGACCGGCCCGAACTGCTCGACGTCCGATAGGGCCGCCCCGGGCTCAGACCCCGAATCAGGGATCGTCGAGCAGGTCCGGCGTGACCGCCGACTCGGTGTCCGGGATGCCGTCCTGCTTGGCCTTCCGGTCCGCCATCGACAGAAGCCGCCGAATCCTGCCTGCCACAGCGTCTTTGGTCATCTGCGGATCGGCGAGTCGGCCCAGTTCCTCCAGCGACGCCTGCCGGTGCTCCACCCGCAGGCGGCCTGCGGAGGCGAGGTGGTCGGGAACCGAGTCGCCGAGAATCTCCAGGGCACGCTCCACCCGGGCGGCTGCGGCAACCGCGGCGCGGGCCGACCGGCGCAGGTTCGCGTCGTCGAAGTTGGCCAGCCGGTTGGCCGTGGCCCGCACCTCCCGGCGCATCCGGCGTTCCTCCCAGGTGAGCCTGGTTTCCTGGGCCCCCATCCGGGTCAGCAGCGTTCCGATGGCTTCCCCGTCGCGCACCACGACCCGGTCCGTGCCCCGTACCTCACGCGCTTTGGCGCTCACCCCGAGCCGGCGGGCCGCGCCGACCAGGGCCAAAGCCGCCTCGGGCCCCGGGCAGTTGACCTCCAGCGCCGAGGAGCGGCCGGGCTCGGTCAGCGAACCGTGCGCCAGGAACGCACCGCGCCAGGCCGCCTCGGCGTCGGCGACGCTTCCTCCCACCACCTGTGCGGGCAGGCCGCGCACCGGGCGGCCGCGCATGTCGAGCAGACCGGTCTGACGGGCCAGCGCCTCGCCGTCCTTGGCGATCCGCACGACGTAGCGGCTGCCCTTGCGGATGCCGGTCGCCGACAGCATGTGCACGACCGCGTTGTAGCCGTAGAGGTCGTGGATGTCTTTACGAAGCCGTCTCGCGGTGCTGCCGAGATCGACCTCGGCCTCAATCACCACCCGGCCGGACACGATGTGCAACCCGCCGGCGAAGCGCAGGAGGGCCGAGACCTCGGCCCGCCGTGCGGTGACCGAGGTGACTACCAGGCGGCTGAGCTCGTCTTTGACCTCAGCTGTCATCGCCACGGTTCGTCACCTCCTGGTCCATCAGGCTCCCCCACCCGTCCGCGTCGCGGTCTGCTCCTCGCCGGGGCTTCGGTCAGGTTCACGGCCTCCGGTGCATCCGGTTGCCGTGACCGCACCGAGCCGAGCGCCGCGGCCAGCCTGGTCGGATCATGTAAAGGTGTACCAGGTCGGGAAACGTCAGCGAACATAACCGACGCATTCAGCAAAGTCGCGGTGCGCCGAAGCTGGTCGCGCTCCCGCTCCGAGGGCACCCGGGCGGCGTCGACGATGATGTCATCGACGCTGAAACCCGGCGCGTGCTGTGCCAGCACGTGGATGTGCCGCTCCACCGAGAAGCCGGCCGTTTCGCCGGGTTCGGCGTCCAGGTTCAGCACCAGTGCGCGTCGAGCCGCGGTGCTGTTCAGCGCTGCCGCCAGCCCGGGCACCAGGACGTGTGGGATGACGCTGGTGAACCATGATCCGGGCCCCAGGACCACCAGGTCAGCGTTGTGGACCGCGTCCACGGCCTGCCGGGTGGCGGGGGGGTCGCCGGGCAGCAGCCGCACCCTGCGCACCTTTCCGGGAGTGGTCGCCACGGCGACCTGTCCGCGGATCACCCGGCTCATCCGCGGGTCGCTCTCCAGCCCGGCGACGTCGGCCTCGATCTGCAGCGCAATCGGGCACATCGGCAGCACCCGGCCCTTGACACCGAGGATCCGGCCGAGTTCGTCGAGTGCGGCCACCGGGTCGGCGAGCAGCTCGTTGAGCCCTGCCAGCAGCAAGTTGCCGATCGGGTGTCCGGCCAGAGCCCCACGGCCGCCGAAGCGGTGCTGGATGATGGTGGCCCACAACCTGCCCTGTGGGCTGTCAGACGCCAGAGCGGCCAGCGCCATCCGCAGGTCGCCGGGCGGCACCACGTCAAGCTCGGATCGCAGCCGGCCCGAGGACCCGCCGTCGTCGGCGACGGTCACCACGGCGGTGACGTGCGGGGTCAGCCGCCGTGCCGCCGACAGCGTCGCGTACAGGCCGTGGCCACCGCCGAGTGCGACGATGCGCTGCATCATTCGCGCCCCAGGTCGCGGTGCAGTACCCGCACCGAGAGGTGGTCGCTCTCGGCGAGCAGATCGGTCAGCGCTTCGGCGATCGCCACGCTGCGATGCTTGCCGCCGGTGCAGCCGATCGCCACGGTCATGTACCGCTTCCCCTCTCGGCGGTAGCCGTCGACCACGAGCCGGAAAAGCTGGTGGTAGGTCTGCAGGAACTCCGAGGCACCCGGTTGGGCCAGCACGTAGTCGCGGACCGCGGCGGACTGGCCGGTCTGCGGCCGCAATTCGTCCACCCAGTGCGGGTTGGGGAGAAACCGGACGTCCATCACCATATCGGCATCCATGGGCAGGCCGTATTTGAACCCGAAGGACTCCACGGTCACGCTGGTCTGGGCGACCGTCTCGGACCCGAAGGCCCGCTCGATCGCGACCCGCAGGGACGGGACCGACAGCGTGGAGGTGTCGATGACCAGGTCGGCCGCAGCACGGATGCCCTCGAGCATGGTCCGCTCGGCGGCGATCCCCTCGGCCAGGGTCTGGTTGCCCTGCAACGGGTGGCTGCGCCGGTTGTTCTCGTAGCGGCGCACCAGGATGTCGTCGGAGGCCTCCAGGAACAGCACCCGGGGAACGATGTTGCGGCCGGCGAGGTCATCGCGCACCAGATCCAGGTCCCCACTGAACCCGCGCGAGCGGACATCCATGACCACCGCCAGTCTGGTGATGCGCGACCCGGCGGCCAGCCCGAGGTCAACCATTCGCGCGATCAGTTCCGGCGGGAGGTTGTCGGCGACGTACCAGCCCAGGTCCTCGAGCACCTTCGCGGCGGTACCCCGGCCCGCGCCGGACAGTCCGGTGACCAGCACGACGTCGATATCGGGATGGTCGGACGTTGCCGGGCGTTCGTTCATCGCGCTTCCCCCGAGTCCTCGCCGGAGGCGCCCGTGGCGGCCGTTCCGGTCGCTGCCAGCGCCTCGAGAACCGCGGCGGCGGTGGCCGCGCCGATTCCGGGAACCGCGGTGATCTCCTCGGCACTGGCCTGACGAAGCCGGGCCAGCGAGCCGAAGTGGCTGACCAGTGCCTGGCGCCGGCTGTCCCCCAGTCCGCGGACGCTGTCCAGAGCCGAGGCCGTCATCCGCTTGGAGCGCTTGCTGCGGTGGTAGGCGATGGCGAACCGGTGCGCCTCGTCGCGCACCCGCTGCAGCAGGAAAAGGCCCTCGCTGTTGCGCGGCAGGATGACCGGGTCCGGATCGGTGGGAACCCACACCTCCTCGAGCCGCTTCGCCAGCCCGATCACGGCCACATCGGTGACGCCCAACTCGTCGAGCACCGCCTGGGCGGCGTTGACCTGAGCGGCGCCGCCGTCGACCACGTAGAGGTTGGGCGGGTAGGCGAAGCGGCGGGGCGCGGTGTCCGGGCCGGAGTCGCTGAGATGCCGCAGGAATCGGCGTCGGGTGACCTCGGCGATCGAGGCGACGTCGTCGGAGCGTCCGGCATCGGAGCGGATCGCGAAGTGCCGGTAGTCGGACTTGCGCGGGAGTCCGTCCTCGAATACCACCAGCGAGCCCACGACATCGGTGCCCTGAACGTGACTGATGTCAACGCACTCGATCCGCAGCGGTGAGTCCGCCAGGCCGAGGCTCTGTTGAATGTCCTGCAGCGCCGCCGACCTGGCGGTGAAGTCGCCGGCGCGGCGAAGCTTGTGCTGCTGCAACGCCTCCTCGGCGTTGCGGCGGACGGTGTCGGCGAGCGCCCGTTTGTCACCCCGGCGCGGGACCCGCAGCGCGACCCGGGAACCTCGCAGACCAGACAGCCACTTCGCCAATTCCTCGGCGTTGGCCGGCAACTCGGGGACCAGCACCTCCCGCGGCACGGGGTTGGCGGATTCATCTGCCGCGCTGCCCAGTTCGGCCTGATCGCCGTAGAACTGCGTGACGAACTGTTCAACGAGCTGGGCGTCGACCGACTCACCCGCGGAGTCCCCCGGATCGCTGGGCCGCTCCACCACCCAGCCTCGCTGGCCGCGCACCCTGCCGCCGCGCACGTGGAACACCTGAACGGCGGCCTCCAACGCGTCGCCGGCGAAGGCCACAACGTCGGCGTCGGTGCCGTCGCCGAGCACCACCGCCTGCTTCTCCAGGGCGCGCTTGAGCGCCCCGAGGTCATCACGCAGCCGGGCGGCCCGCTCGAAGTCCAGTTCCTCGGCCGCGGCGGTCATCTGACGCTCGAGGTCCCTGCCGAACCGGTCGGTGCGGCCGGAGAGGAAGTCGCAGAAGTCGGACACGAT